>NC_013511.1 GCF_000085865.1 Metamycoplasma hominis ATCC 23114
TTAAGCTGCTTTTGCTGTAAGCTTTGGTTCAACTTTTTGTTTAAAGAATTTTGTTCTTTGGAAATAGTGAACAAATATATGTTGCAATATTAATATAAATGCTCCAACAATTCAATAAATTTGTAGTCCGGCACTAAAGAATGCTCCAAAGATTATAAATACTAATGAAATAATATTTGACATACGATTTTGTTTTTTCATTGCTGCTTTTTGATAAGCATCAACACGTAATGACTTCTTTTTCTTTCAATTTAGAATCTTTGGCATATATTGCGATAGTGCTTGCATACCGACAGATATTAAAATTATTGGTAGATATATGAATTCTTTGTTAGAAAATACCCGGTTTAGTGAGTTTGCTGATAATTGAATTGAATATCAGGTTGCTTGTTTTATTTCAGGAGAGGTATTTATAACTCTAAATACAACAATTAATATTGGCAATGCAATAAACTGAGGCCAAATCTGTGATCAAGGAGAGATTTTTTCTTTCTTATATAATTCACTAATTTCAGCTTGCTTACGTTGCATCATTTGTCTGTCGCCTTTGTAAGCAGCATATTTGGATTCAATTTTGGCTTTCTTTTGGTTGAATTCTTCCATTTTTGCTTGACTAAACAAAGACTTGAATGAAACACCAAATACTACTAAACGAACAATTATAATAACAACTATTAATGCTAATATAATACTTCATCCTGTTGTTCCAAGTCCTTTTATAATTGAGTCCATAAATAAGTATATAGGTTGAACAAATATACCATAAAATGGTCCTTGTGCTCAATATTCTTTGTATGTTGAAATAGGTTTTTGACTCAATATTGCGCTATTATTAAATATTGTGTTTGTTCAATATTCTGAATTGTAATTTGAAGCAGGACTTAGACTTGATTTTCTATATACAAAACTACCGTCATTTGTTTTAGAAGGTAATTTTACATAATTTACATTTGACAAGTATTGTTGGAAAACACTTTTAACAAAAGTAAATAGTTGAAGTAACTTTCTTCCTTCATCTTCGTTGGCTAAAAGAGTTTTATTTTTTGATTTTTGTTCGTAGCTTCTTATAAATTGATTTCATTTTTCAATTATTTGGTTAGCATTTTCGCTACCATTTAATTTTAATGCTTCTTTAAAGATGTTAACCTTATCATCTTTAAAGGTTTTCAAACTTGCTCATTTTTGTAATGTATTTGAAACAAGAATTTGAAAAATATCTCTTAGAACAATTTCATCAACTGATGAACCACCAGTTAACTTTCCTTCTACTATATCATAGTTAAATTCTTTTATTTTTGTTCAATCTGTTGGTATAATGCCATCTTTATCTTTTGGCTTAGTGTCAAATGATAAGGAATTAGGAATTAAAATTTCACTGAATTTAGTTAATGGAGTGTAATTTTTAGTTTTGTAATTTCCTTTTTCATCACCCAAATTAAAGTAAGCATAATTTCCATTTACATTGTAGATGTAGCCACTTTTATCAGATGTTCCTTTTTCTGTTATATTTGTTCAATCTTCATCATGAGAAGATAAAACTTTTGCTTTGTCGTTTTTTGGCATTTGCAATTGCAACCCAAATGAACGAGAACCATATGCACCATAATTAGGATCTCTTTTCCTTAACTCATTAATAGCATTAGGTTCTTTTAAAGCGAGATATGTATTGGCGATAATATTTTTATCATTTATTTTGTTTGGTAAGGTAAAGAAATTACCAGTGCTATCGTATCTATAAGTGACAATATTTGGTGAAATGTCACTCTTTTTAGAATATAGCTCTTGTCCAGAACCGACTTTATTACTTGATTTTACAGTAAATGATTGTACACAACCAACTAAACCGATAGCCAAAAATAATATAACTATGACAATTTTTATTCATTTTCAAACTTTTAACCAAATATTTTTCGGTGTTTTGTTTTCTGGTTGACGAACTCGAAAGTCTTTATAGAATTTAGAGACATCCTTATTTGCCATCAGCGATCCTTTCATAAAGTTTTTTTACTTCTTTAACTTTTTGATTCCAGTCAAGACTCAAGAAGCCTTTGCGAGCAATAATCACAGTTTCGTAATTTAAAGTGCTAAAATCAATGTTTCTTAGAATTGATCTGATTTGATTTTTGTAATGATTTCTCAAAACAGCATTTGCAAATTGCTTAGGGATTGAAATACCCACTTTAAAGAAATCGGATTTGTTAAAATAAATTATTAAATTTTTTGAAACCACTTGATTGTGAGAATCAAGAATTTTCTGAAATTCCCAATTTTTTTTAACAACGTTATTTTTATTTATCATAATTTAAAAATATGCAAGGTATTAGACTTATTTATTGTCTGATACAGTTAATGTATATCTACCTTTTGCACGTCTAGCTGCTAAAACTTTTCTACCATTTTTAGTTTGCATTCTAGCCATAAAACCATGAACTTTAATGTGTTTGCGTTTTTTTGGTTGGTATGTTCTTTTCATAACAATTCTCCTTTGCGTTTTTATATATAAAATAACTTAATTTATTTTACCAAAAATACGACAAAAAAAGTATATAAAATACCTAAGAAAAAAATTTAATATTTTTTATGTTTTTAATGTAAATTAAAAGAAACACAAAATTTAAAGTTAATAACAAAATAAACAAAGAAATTATTTAAATGTTTATTATGTTATTTTAGTATAAAAAACTTCTTATTTTAAAAACAAAAGGCCTAAAAAAAATGTTAATAATTTTGTTAATAATTTGTAAATTAGCATTTATAAGGGCTTATTAATTTATTAATTTTGAATTTTAAAATATAATAGAGGTATGAAAACTACAAATCCCTCTGAATTAGATTTAAAAGCGCATAATATGTCATTTCAAAAAGAATTAGTTAATACTGCAAGTGATCCCTTAATATATGATCAATTCTTGTCGTCATTAGAAATTGTAAAAGAAAATAATAAAATGATTTACATATTAGTTAAAGGACCTGAAGATGTTTTAACATATATTAAGAATAGTCATAATGAAAGTATTAAAAGAGCAATTAAAAACGTTTATGGTGAAGAATATAATTTGGTTTATATTAGAAATTTAGATGAAATTAAAAGTTTGCAAAATAGCAATAATATTGAATCTCCAACTAATTCATTGACTAATAATTCTAAAGAAAATTTTAGCAATATTAAGAAGAATTTAACATTTGATGATTATGCAATAGGAAAATTTAATAATATGGCTTTAAAGGCAGCAAAGGCTATTTGCAATAGTGAAAAGATATTGTTCTCTCCTTTATTTATTCATGCTTCAAGTGGGCTTGGTAAAACACATCTATTACATGCTATCGGAAATGAATTATTAAAACACGGTAGAAGTGCATTATATATAAATCCTGATTCATTGACAAGAAGATTAGTTGAACAATTAAAATCAAAGAATCAAGAACAAATTAATAAAATTATTGATGAATTAATGTCTTATGATTGCCTAATGTTTGATGATGTTCAACAATATGGTAATCGTGATTCTACATTAAATGTCTTATTTAATATTATTGATAATATGATAATGAACGATAAGCAAATAATCTTTTGTGGTGATAAAAAGCCGGATGATTTAGGTGGATTTGAACAAAGATTTATAACTAGATTTAATGGCGGATTAACTGTTGAAATTTTAAAACCAGAGTTAAATGATGTAATTAATATCTTGAAATTTAAGTTGCAAGAAAACGGTATAAATCCGGAACTTTGAGAGGAGGAAAGCTTAAAATTTATTGCTAGAAACTTCTCTTCATCAATAAGAAATATTGAGGGTGCAATTAACAGAATAAAATTATTTCAAGATGGTGACGACGGCTTTTTTACATATGATATTAATACAATAAAATCAATATTTAACAGCATGACTCAAGTTGCTGAGAATATTACCCCCGATAAAATAATTGATGCTGTTTCTAAATACTATAAAATTGACAGAAAAAAAATATTGAGTAATGTAAGAACAAATGATGTGGTTAATGCCCGTAGAATAGCAACATATTTAGTGAATAAAAATTTTAATTATACATTGCAAGAAATAGGCAAGGTTGTAGGAAATCAATCACATTCAAACGTTATTGTTTCGCTTAATTGAATTGAAAAAAATGCTAACAGTAATCCAACGCTTAAATTAGCATTGCAAAAAATAGAAAGCAATCTTAAAAAAATTTCGTAATAGGTAGGTATAGAAATGAAATTAAAAATTGATAAATTGTTATTGGATAATGCAATTGAAAGAGTATCAAAATCCGTGGATGCAAATCCGTTTTTACCAGTCATGAAAGGTATTCTAATTCAAGCAGAGGATAACAAAATAACATTAATTGGTTCAAATGGTGAAACAAGCATAAAGCATGAAATAGAAACATCAATTGATGCCCAAATTGAATTGCCCGGAATTGTATTAGTTGAACTTAGCTTGTTTAAAAATATTATTAAGAAGTTAGATGGCGAAATAGTATTAGAAGTTGTAAATAATATTCTTAAAATAAGTACAAACAACGAAAATTATAATTTAAATATATATGATGTAAATGAATATATTGCAATTGATTTTGCATGTTATGGGGAACAAGTAAAAATTAACTGAAATGACTTTAAATCTTTAGTTCGTGATGTTATTTTTGCTGCTTCAACAAACGAAGTTAGTTTAATCTTGTGTTGTGTCAATATATCGGCAGCCAATAAGAAAATAAAGTTTATAACAACTGACAGATTTAGATATGCCCAAGCAGTTCAAGATATTTCTGAAGATGTAACATTCAATATTTCAATATTAGCTAAAAACTTAAGAGATATTACCAACTTTGATTACAATGGCGACGTTATTTTAAATATTTCTGATCAAAAGATTTCATTTAAATTAGACTCAACAACTATTGAGTCAAAAGTTGTTGATCAATTGTATCAAGATGTTTCAAGAATTGTTCCACAAGAATTTGACACTGAACTTAAAATAACTAAAAAAGAACTAAATAACTTATTGAATAAGGCATCAGTTATTATTAATGAAAACTATAATAAAATTAAGTTGCACATTGTTGATAATGTTTTAACCATTTCATCTGCTAGAGAAGAAATTGCTAATGCTGAAATTAAAACAAATAATTTTTCTTACAACGGTGAAGAATTGAAACTTGCATTAAATAGTAGATTTTTAAAGGATGCTATTTCTGTATATGAAGATAATTTAAATATTTTATTCACAAAAGATAAATTAAGAATAGTCATAAAATCAGATTCTAACCCGAATGTGCTACAATTGATTACGCCACAAAAAGGATTCTAATGGAAATAGAAATTACTGGAGAATTTATTAAATTAAGTCAATTTTTAAAGAAAATTGATGTGTGTCCAACGGGTGGAATGGCAAAATATTTTGTTCAGGTTCATAGAATATTAATTAACGGGAACCTTGCAAACGGAAGAAATGCTAAGATTTATCCCGGCGATACCGTTTGAATAGATGACAATGTTTATTTAATAAAAGGACAAAAATAAAAATATTTTTTATAAATATTATAAAATATTATAATTATTAAGCTTAACAATAACATAAAGGAGAAATCATGCCAGGAAGAGATCAATTAACAGGTCAAAAAGCTCTAAGTGGAAACAAAAGATCACACGCTTTAAACACCGCAAAAAGAACATTTGACTTAAATCTTCAAAAAGTTACTGTTTTAACTGAAACCGGAAGTAAAAAAACAGTTCGTGTAACTGCAAAAAATGCTAGAACACTAAAAAAATATGGTCTAGTTGCATAGTAGTTTTTTATAAAAATAATATGAAGTTGCCTAGGCAACTTTTTATTTTAAAAAAAATTAAGCAGTTGGCTTAATTTTTATTGTTTATAAATTTGAATAAATTAATAGAAATTTCTTTTGTAATTTTTTCAGCTCTTATATTTAAATCTAGTTCATTACTTTTTAAAAAATCAGAAATTTTTTGTTTTAAATTGCTTGGAAAATTATTTAATAAAGTTTTACGCTTGTATTGAAACATTTGTTTAATAAATTTCAAAATCTCAACTTGATTATTTCAAATAAAATCATTATTCTTTATTAGATTTAGTTGAATAACTGCCGAATCAACTTTAGGAGCGGGATTAAATTCTTTTGCCTTAACAGTGAATAAATATTTAGGTTCATAGAGAAGTTGTATTGATGCCGCTAATTTACTATATTGAGAATTGCCTGCTCCACAGCATATTCTATCTGCTACTTCTTTTTGAACCATTAATGTTATTTTATTAATGTTTTTAGCGTTATCTAATAATTTAAAAATTATATCGCTTGTTATATTATAAGGAATGTTTCCGATTACTTCAAAATCAGTATATTTTAATAAATCTGTTTGTAAGAAGTCTTGGTTCAATATTTCAACATTGCTTGAATAATTTTTTTGTAATAAAAATTCGTATAATCTTTTATCAAATTCAATACATACAAGTCTATTTACAACATCTGCCATTTGATCAGTTATTGCGCCCATTCCTGGGCCAATTTCAATAATATTTTTGCCTACAACGTTTGCAGCCTTTACAATCTCTTTTTGAATGTTTTTATTGCTTAAGAAATTTTGGCCCAATGATTTTAATGCTTTAATCATAGATTTTAAAAACCTTTCTAACATTCTTTTTAATTTGTTCAACTAAAACATCAACATCAATTTGTTTTAAATTAGCAATATATTCATATGTGTATTGAACAAAAGGGCTAATGTTGGGTTTTCCTCTCATTGGAGTTGGGGCTAAATAAGGTGTATCAGTTTCACAAAATATTCTATCTAAAGGAATATTTTTTACTGCTTCTTGTAAAGGCTTAGCATTTTTAAAAGTAACAACCCCGCTTATTGAATAATAGATATTTGAATATGTCAAGCATTTATTTAAAAAACTAAGATCCCCACTAAATGAGTGAAATATAAAATTAATGTCTTTATATTGAGGCAAGGTTATTATATCTAAAGAATCATCTAAAGCATCTCTAATGTGCATAATTACTGGTAAATTATGTTCTTTTGCAAAATCTATTTGGGCAATAAATCCTTGTTTTTGAATTTCTTTGCTAGGTGAATCATCATAATGATAATCAAGACCAACTTCCCCAATTGCAACAACATTTGGTTCATATATCTTGTTTAAAATTTCTCTATCTTGCAAACCGTTTGATAATGTTGGATGTATTCCAATAACAGGATAAACAAAATTAACCTTTTTAGCAAGTTCTATTGCTTGTATCGAATCATCTTCGTTTGTTCCACATACAAAAAGTTTTTCCATATTTAGGCTATGTCATTCATTAACTATTTCAAGAGGATCTGAATAGTATTCAGTTGATGGGTGGGTGTGTAAATCGATAAATTTCATTATAGTTCTCCTAATATATCTTTAAAAATATCAATTATTTTTAATTCCCAAATTGCTTTTGATTGCCTATATTCTAAGTTATTATTAGATTCCAAACAATCTGAAATCACCTTGAATGAATAAAATGGTTTGCCAAAAATAAATGATGTATGTGCCAATGAACAACATTCCATATCGCCTAATAAATTATTTGTATTTCAATCTAATATATCTGAATTTATTATGCTTTTATTAATAAAACTGTCACCGGTTATAATATTGGCTTTTTTAAAATTGCTGCAAATTTTTAGATCTTGATTGCAATGAAATACATCTTGCAAACTAGGCAATTGCCCGATTTTATAATTAGGTAAGGCAGTTAAATTAACATCATAATATTTGCAGTTTTGTATGCAATAAATATCTCCAACGCTACCATTGAAAATTGATATAGCAGGTCCAATGTTAATTACTTTTAATATATTGAACTTAGTCAATAAATAACTTAACATTAAAGCAGAATTAGTTTTTCCAACTCCACAATGTGCTAACAAAATTTGTTTATTGTTTCAATTTAATTCATAAAGATTCTGAAAATTATTTTCAAAATCAATTTTTATTTGTTCTAAATGCTTGCTATATTTTAGTCTTAATTGTTCAGTTTCTAGTGGTTCAGCAAAAATAAATAAATAAAATTTCTTTTCCATATATTTTTATTATTATATGCATAAATAAGTAAATAACTTACATTTTTATTGTTAAAACGCAATTAGCAAATAAATTTTGCTTTTAGATAAAGTTTTTAATTGTAAAAAGAATTTATTTTAAAATTAAAATATATGAAAATATTGTTAATCATTATTTTATGTGTTTTAATTATTCCAATTTTCATTGGCGTTATTTGTATATTTTTTATTAAAAAACGCACAATTTTAAAAGAAAAAAACTTCAAAAAAGAATTAGGCGATAAGGGAGAACAAGAAATAATAAAAATATTGCAAACAATGAATACAAAAAATACTTAGTTTAAACAATATTAGGCTGACAGGAGAATGAGGTAAACAAAAACAAATAGATATATTGTAGTATTCTCTAAAGGTATTTTTGTAATAGAAACAAAAAACTGAAAAGGGGTGTTGTCGGCTCAAAAAATAAAAAATATTTGAAGGCAGTTGCTAAGTATGGCGATGACAAAGCGCGAAAATGATCTAAGGATCAATATTTCAAAAAAAGCCCATATTGAAGCATTAAATAGTATACTTTCTAAATCAATAAATTATTACTCAATTATTGTGTTTGTTAATAAAAATAAAATATATTTTAGAAATGATGAGTCGAATGATAAGAAAAAAAGTTATATTTTAAAGAAAAGATATTTTTAATCCATTTAGATGAAGTTTTAAGCACAATATATCGTTGCATTATTCATAAAGCAAAAACTAAAGAAAAATAAAAAGTGCAGTCTAATATAATCCATCCTACCTTTTTTGTATTTCTATTTTTATAAAAAACAGAAATATATATAAGTTTATATTTGCTAAAATTAACAATGAATTAAAAAAACTATTTTTTTAAAAAAATATTTAAAAATGGCTTATAATAATTACGCTATTAAATAAGAGCCACTGCCCAGGTGGCGGAATGGTAGACGCTACGGACTTAAAATCCGTTGGCTGTAATGGCCGTGCTGGTTCAAGTCCAGTCCTGGGCACCATAAATGCGCCCTTAGCTCAGCAGGTAGAGCAAATGGCTTTTAACCATTGGGTCAGAGGTTCGAATCCTCTAGGGCGTACCATTTCAAGAAATTGATCAAGAGAGCGTTGCTCTCTTTTTTATTATTTTTATTTATAAAAAATCAAGTTTATTTTTAAACCTGATTTTTGAATTATTCAACTATTGATTCTAAATATTGAAGTTTATTGTTTTGACTATTGAATTTTATTTTAGCTCCATAAGCAATAATAGTTTTTGGATAACAATGTCCGAAATTAACATTGTAAATTATTGGAATATCAAAAGGAACAACTTCTTTTCAAACTTCTTTATATTCATTATAATAAACACGATTTTGAGGGCATCCGATTAATATTCCTTGAATATTTTTAAATAAGCCAACTTCTTTGAATTTTAGCAACATCTTTTTAAGTAATTGCGGGCTTGGCTTTTCTTCACTTGTTTCAAGAAATAAAACCATATCACATAGTTCATTAGGTTTCAATATTAAATTATATTTTTTAAATATTTCGGCTTCTTCTTTGTTTTTTTCTTCATCTAACCCACTATAAATAGTTTCAATGCAACCACCTCATAAATATCCCTCAAACGATTTCTTTTCATTTAAAAATTCATATTTTGTAATGTTTCTATGTTTCTCTCTTGGTATATTCAATGCTTTTTTTGAAAAATCATTTCGTTCTTCATATCAATATGCACTTGGCTTAATTTCAAATTTAGTTTTATTATCAAATAATCATTTAAATGAGTTTTTAGTATAAGGCAACATTTCTTTGTCAAGTTCAGCAATATCACATAAAATGTTGTGCCCATAAAATGTTTTTAGTCCTAATCTATAAAACATTAAATGGTTAACGGTTGAATCGGAATATCCAATAAAAATTTTAGGATTATTTAAGACTAAATTTTTAAAGTTTTCGTCTTCTAATAAAAATGGAATAGTTTTGTATGTGTCAAATCCACCAATTGCACAAATTATTGCTTTTATATTGACATTGCTAAAAACTTCATTTAAATCCTCAACTTTTAACATAGGATTTTCTTTTAAAACTTTTATTCCTTTAAGTGCGTTTTTAGCAATCATAACGTTAAGTTGAAAATCCAAATTGAGTCTTTTTATTGCCAAATCTAATTGGTGACTAGCAAATTCTTCTCCAATAGTTCCTGCAGATAAGCTTACTATTGCAATGCTATTTTCCTTGCTTAATTTTATTGGTTTGATCATATAGAAATTATATTGAAAAGTTTATTAAATTAAAACAAAAAAATTAGACATACAATTTTGTACAAGTCTAATTTTTAGGGCTAGATTTAATTATTTATTGTTTTGAAAATATTTGAATAATGATTCAATATCTGAAATAAATTTATGTTTATTGATAATTAATTCTTTTATGCCGTCAGGAATAGATATATTGACCTCTTTATCAAGTTCTGCATTATCACTTGCCCCTAAAAAATAAAAGTCTTGGTTTTCTTCATCAACATAACAAATTAAAAACGTGTAATTATTATTTTTTTCTACGTCATCAACAAATAAAGCATTATCAGGTTTTTTATTATCTAAATATTTTTTATAGCTAGTAACTATGTTTTTAGTTTTTTGTTGATTATAATCGTGTTTTGCACTTTTAACTTCAATATATAAATAATTTGTTATTTCACCATTATTTATTTTAAAAACAAAATCAGGATATGAAGACTTAATTTCTCTTTCTTCATCAAAATATTCTAATTTTAAACCATGAAAAACAGGGTTTTTTGTATAAACTTTGACGTTTATTTCATTTTTATATTCACTAATTATTTTCTTTGCTTCGTTAATGAATAATGTTTCGGGATTCGAATCAAAATGATGAAGTCTATCGTTTAAATCTTTATATGCATAATTTTCTGTTTTGTTTAGTTTAACATTATTTTTTTCTATTTGATCAGGGTCAATAAATATTTCATTAGTTTCAGGCAATGTTTTATTGGCTAATATTTTATAAAGTTGGTTTGTTGAATCTATTTTTTCAATATATTGAGCATATTGTAATTTAAATGTATTGAAATATTCTTTTATTAAGATATATCAAAAAATATTTCTTGTTATTGGACTATTGTTTGAATAAATAGAATCATATTTTTCATTTAACGCTTCAATAAGAACTTCGTTGAATATTTTTTTATGCATAAGAAGAAATTTGTTGATAAATAATTCTAATTCAATTGAATTATTTATTCATGAATAAACTCTAATTTTATCTTCAATGTTTCCTTGTTCTCCTATTAATTTCTTGTTGTTTTTAATATATTCTTTATGGTATTTTTTAAAATATTCATCAATCTTTTCTTTAACAATAGAATTTTTAGCTTCTCTAATAAAATCTGCTCCTATTATTGCTTGTTTGATTTTTACTTTATTTATTTGGCCATAAACAAATTTTTCATTTTCAAATTCTCGTTTTAAAATCAATGTTCTTCTTATATTTTCTTTGGTTTGAGCATTTGAATAAATATAGTATCTATTGCCTTCTCTAGAAATTTGATCTTTGTTATAACTTGGATTTGGGAATCTTTTAATTCTTCCTATTGTTTGAATAGACAAACTACTTGATGACACTTTTCTAAGTTGCACAAGCATGCAAGCCCTCGGAATATTTCAACCAGTTGAAGGACCAATTTTAAAAATTATTGCATCAACATTAGAGTCATTTTTTGAAATTTCTTTTAAGTTTATTTTATGATTTTCTTCCTTTATCAAAGAAGAAGATTCCACTTTATCATTTGAAAAGTATTTAACATAACTCAAATTACATTCATTTAATTTTTTAATTATGTTCTCAATGCTTTCTTTAAAATCATCTTTTTCTTTGGCTGTTGATTTTTCACTTGGTTCATTTTCGACTTGAATAAGCATTGCTGGTCTTATATTTTTTAAATCACTATTATTGTTTGCATATTGGATTTGAACTTCTTTAAATGTTTGACATGCTTTATTTAGTAATTCATTATCATCAATTAAATCTTGACTTGAGTCAGCTATACCCTTGTTATAAATTAATTCATCTTTTAACAATTTAATATCATCTTCGGCTAAATCCTTTTCATCAATATAGACAAGTTTATGTGTTCCTTTAGGAGTTGCTGTCATTTTTATTATTAAATTGGCTGCTTTTTGAATTTTATATTCAAATCTAACTTCTTCTTTTTTTAATTTAGATTCATCATGGATTGTATCAATATCTTCAAATTTAAAATTACTTCTACCTTTTATATTTCCACCATGATGCGCTTCATCTCTAATATAAACTAATGTATAGTTTTGATATTTAGTTTGATCAAGAAAGCTTTCAAGCAAACCTTGTTCGGTAAATATTCTATTTTTACCAAATGATGAAACACCAAAGATTATTACTTTATTTTTTTGAGGAATTAAATTATAAGTTGAATCTTTATTTTTTTGAGAATTCAAGGAAGGAGATTCCTTTCTTTCTACTTCATACAAACCATTAATATATCTTTTATATTCATTTAGGTTTGATTCCATTTGAAAAGGCAAATCTGCTGATGAAAGCGTGGCAATAACAAAGACTAATTTGTTTGGTTCACCATTGGCATTATTTTCTTTTATTATTTCATTTATAGTATTAGCCAACATAAAGGTTTTACCGCTACCAGTTGGAGCTTGAAAATCAACTATTTTAGGTTCACTAGATTGAATTGCAATTTTATATTCTTCAAGCAATTGTTTAACTGCTTTTTCTTGTACACTAGTTAGATTCATTGCTATCTTTTCCTTCAATTGGTTTTAAAGCGGTTAAATTTAGTAATATTTCTTGTTCGTTAATTTTATTTACATTCGATAAGTCAAAATCATTCAACATGTTTTTAAAATCTTGTTTAATTATTTCATTATTATTATCAAACGCATCGGTGTTGTAATAATTTACCTCAAAGACGTCAAGGTTTTGATTATATGGTTCATTTTTCTTTATTCAATCGAAGTCTGTTTCACCTTTACTTCCTTTGCCATTGTTAATTCTATAAAGTCTTTCATAGCAAACATTTATACCAATGTTATTTTCATTGTTTGTAACTAATGTGAATGTTCTATTGCCACCATCTTCTTTATTTAAATCTAAAACTGCATGTCCGGTTGTTCCCGAACCTGCAAAAAAGTCAAGAATGCGAGCATCAGGATTAGGATGAATGTTAATTAAATACTTAATTAGTTCGATTGGTTTAGGAAAATCAAAAATATTTTTATCTGAAAAAATACTTTTCATATTTTCACCACCACCTTGGCTATAAATGTTATCTATAATATTTTCATATTGTTGGCCAGCACTAATTTTTACAATTTTTTTTGTTCTTGGATCAAATTTTACAAATTGATATTGCTTTCTAAAGGCTACTCATTCATCATTTGAATTTTTCTTACATTCGATGAATCCTAATTTATTTCCCGCCTTATATGCATCATAGCTTCATGTATAACAGCCCGACTCTGGTTTATATTTATTTACGTGCAACATAAAAGTAGTTCCATCTGGTGCTTCAATTGGATAATCTAGAGATTTCAAATATTGAAAACTACCAGTTGAACTAGGATGGAAAAGTAAGGTCATTTTATAATATCCACGTTCATTAAAAAAAACGTCTTTATTTATATAACCCAATTTCTTTAACCTTTCATCGCTATGAACAATATAATTTAAATTTAAAACATTTATATTTTTTGAATAGCAAAGAATATATTCTGTATTTTTAACAATTCCAAAATTAAAAGTAGTGTTACCTCCGGGTCCCCTCTTTTTTATTCAAGAAAAACATGTTACAAAATTTTCTTCTCCAAAAATTTCGTCCATTAATACTTTTAAATATGCTTGTTCATTATCATCAATTGAAACAAAAATAACACCATCTTCTTTTAAAAGTTGGCGAGCCATTTTTAATCTTTCATTCATCATATTTAGTCAACCTGTACGACTAAATTTGTCTCTATAAATAAATTTAGATGCCTCAACATTATCTTTTTCAGAAAGATTGTTGCCGTCATCTTTTGCACTGTCGGTATTATAAGGAGGATCAATATATATTAAATCGTAATTATAATCCCCCCCCCCCTATTTGTTCTTTTTGTCTTTCTATTACAAGTAGGTTTTTTAATGCATCATAGTTTTCACCAATAATTAAAGTGTTTTTATTAGTATTCAATAAATCATTTGTAAATGATAATTTTTCTTGTTTTTTTAATATTGCAATTTGTTTTGCATCAACACTAGGCGCAACATCAAAAACAAAGCCTGTTTTAACTCTTTGAATCAAAAGTTGAAAAACATTGTCCAAGTTTTCTTTATTTGAATTGTTTGTGTTAACTAAAATTTCTTTTATTAATTTCTTTTGGTCTTGATTTAATAAAAAAGAATTCAAGTTATCTATATCATCTATATAATTTTTTAAATCCTTCATGAGTTGTTCTCCTTGATATACCTAAATTTAAGATTTATATAATAATTTTAAATTATTTGATTACTATTTCTGTAATTTCCGACTTATTTCTTTACTATTTTTTAGTTAAAAAATTAAATTTAATAATTTAATTAACATATTTAACATATTTTTTTAACCTTAAATTTAAATATATTTGTAAAAAAATAAAAAAAATTGAACTTCATTTTAATAAAAGAGTATTATTAATAAAAAGAAACGCAAACATGCGCATATATTTCGATATATGGCATTTTTATTTTATTGCTAAAAAGAAAGGGGGATAATTATGAAAAACAAAGAAATAGATGCTAAACAAGCAAAACAAGAAAGAGCAGAAAAATTATTTGGCCAAACGCCAATAAAAAAAGCAATTTGAATTGTTGCTATTCCAAGTTTGCTTGCTGCAATTATGGCTGGACTATATGGATTTATTGACCAAATTTTTATTTTGAATTTGGTTCCAAAAAATAGAAACATCTTTGGAAATAATGAAAGTGAAATTGTTCAATTTTTAAATCCTGCCTTGCATAGTGGTGGATTTTTTAGTGATTATAAGATAATGATTGAACAATATAATTTACATTCAATTACGAAATTAGCTGAAATTACTCCTAATAGTATTGTTTCAACTGCGTCGGCAGTATTTGGCCCATTAATATTATTTTCTAATGCAATAGTATTTTTAGTACCTGTTGGAGCTTCAATTTATTACACTAAATGTGTAAGTAAGCAACTAAAACGGGCTGGCCAAGATTTATGGGCGACAATGTTTTGGTTTACGGTTGCGCTTTCCTTATTTGCCACGTTAGTATCTTTTGTGTTTATATGAAGTGGATTACTAAATGTATTAGCAGGCGAAACTCATATTGATTATAATATTGCTAGAATAGCCGGCATAGATCCTAATGCTTTGCAAGATTATTACAGTGCTGCATATTCATTAAGCATAAAATGAGCAAAGCAATTTCTATATATTTATGCATCAGGAACAATATTACAAGGATTAACCCTTTATCTATCTTATTTTATAAGAGCAGAAGGCTATAACAGTTATGTAATGATTTGTGCTATAGTTGCAAACGTAATAAATGTTGCTTGTGATGCATTATTTATTATTTGCTTTAAAATGGGAGTTTTGGGCGGCGTCATGGCAACCATTGTAGGTTGAACATTTAACACAATTACTTATTTTGCTTATATTTCAATAAAGATTAAGCAAAATAAATCCTGGTTATCTCTTTCGCACCTATTCAAATTTAAATTTAAAAAAGAATTATTGGGACCAACATTCTTACTTGGTGCAAGTGGATTTTTAAGAATTTTTGGAATAAGTTTTTCATTTTTAATTATGAATATTTTAATTACTAAGACCTCATTTTCAATGCCTGATTATTTCCAATATTATTGAGCAAAAACCCAACCAATTATTATGTTGTTCTTGACATCAATATTTGGTATAAATGATGGCGCTAGAAGCTTATTTACATATAATTATTCACTAAGAAACATGGATAGATGTAAACAAGTATATAAATGAACTATATTGATAGCTATTCTATATTCAGTTCTTGTTTATATATTTATTGCCTTAACATCTAATAATTTGTGAATATGAGTTTTAAACATAGACCCAGATAGAATTGCGGGAACTAGTGTATTTATTAAGGTTATGTCGCTTAGAATAATTGCCGTTTCATTTGTTGTTGTTTCATTGTTAGCATTTCAAGGTTCAAATGATATTGCAAAGTCTATCTTTGCCTCAATATTTGAAAACTTTATTTGCTTTGTAATAATTGTTCCTATTGGATATGGAATTGCTTGAGGAATATTTAATCATGATTCTGCCAACAGAGTAATTTCAAATTGAATCATTATTGCTGTGTTTGTTTTCAACTGTGTATTTGCTTCATCAATATTGATGCTTTATTCATGATGATTTGTCTATAAGAAAATGCCTTATATCGATCAAGCAAAAGTTAGTTGAAGTAGAAGAATTGAACATAAGTTTTTTGAACACGCAGAAAAACAAGAAGAACTATACAATGCTCAAATGCAACAAGAACAAGTTAATGAAAGTAATAATTTAAAGCAATAAAAACTAATAAGAATTTATATAAAAAAACTTGCAAATTTGCAAGTTTTTTATTTCTTATCGTTAAACAATTGCTTTAGTTTTATTGTCTTAAATTTTGTTGTTGGGCTGGGTGTGAATTGTTTTTATTATTATAAGTTTTTACTGCAAAACATAATAATGCAATTAAAATACCTAATTGTGCAAGATTAGCAATTACTGAAAGTCCATATATTGCTATAGCAGTTTTAGCAGCACCTGATAAAAACATTGCTGTAGCAATAATTGCTAAGACAAATGAAATCACAAACAAGGCAACCAATGAAATTGATAATTTTCTTGTTGTTATTTCATTTTTACTTAAGCCGCGAGATCCTGTTTTAAATCCATAAACAACTGTTAAAATAAAAAAGACGATGCTTGCTATTGCTAATAATAATCCAAATACTGGTACAAGCGAACCGCAAATAATATAAATAACATCTATTCCTAATAAGATTGCTGAAAATATTATTAGAAGTTTTGCATTTTCTTTGGTTTTCAAGTTTTTTGAATTATTTTCCATTACTTATTTTCCTTTCGTTTTATATAAAGCGTAATAAATTATATAAAATTCATAATTTTTAAATATTTTAAAAATAAAACATCAAGCGCTTCAAAACTAAATTTCGTTTTAAATTTGTGTTGCTGCTTGATGTTTTTAAATAATTTTGTAATTTTTAGCTTTTATTGTTGATTGTCGGAATTTCAATTTTGAGGCTTTTGAGAGTCGCCACCATAGTTGTTTGTTTCATTATTAACATTATTGTTATTTTTAGCGCAATAGATCTTAACTGCAAAACATAATAATGCAATTAAAACGCCTAATTCTGCAAGGATCAAAATTAAACAAATAATATATAGTGCAAATGTTGATGACTCTAATAAAAATGGATTATATTCATTTGTTGGGTATTCATAATTATATGCGCCAAGTGATAAAGATATTGCTATTATTATTGCAACAATAACTATTGCAATTGCTGCTGCAAACAATGCTATTAATGCAATGGATAATTTTCTTATTATCATTCGATTACTATTTTTTGGTTCACGTGATCCTGTTTTAAATCCATAAACAACTGTTAAAATAAAAAACACAATGCTTGCTATTGCTAATAATAATCCAAATATTGGTACAAGCGAACCACTAATAATATAAATAACATCTATTCCTAATAAGATTGATGAAAATATTATTAGAAGTTTTGCATTTTCTTTAGTTTTTAAGTTATTATTCACTTCATTCTCCTATTTTATAGCTTAGATATTTTTTAATTATATTAAAAATTAGTGTTTTAAAATTCATTTTTTTTAAAAGCATAAAAAAAGTTTGCAAATATTATTGCAAACTTCTTATTTATGAATTAATTATTTGTTTGTAATTCAATAACATTATTATTTGAAACTGTTAATAAGGCAACGTCACCTTCAACTAAATTTCCTTTTATGATTTCCATTGCTAATTTGTTTTCAATGTTTTTTTGAATATATCTTTTAATTGGACGAGCGCCAAAAGCGGAATCGTAAGCGTTATCAGCAACGAATTTAACTATTTTATCATCAAAATTAATTACTAAATTATGGTTATTAATAACTCTTTTCTTTAGTTTTGATAATTCTAGTTTTACAATGTCGCAAACAACGGCAGGGCTTAATGGGTTGAATGGTACTATTTCATCGATTCTATTAATAAATTCTGGTCTAAAACTTCTTAATAATAATGCCCTTACCCCATCAATGGTTAAACTCTTATTTATAATTTCACTACTTCCAATGTTTGAAGTCATGATAATTATTGTGTTTTTAAAGTTTACTACCCTTCCTGTACTATCTGTTAAGGTACCATTGTCCAATATTTGTAACAATATATTTAAAACATCTGAATTTGCTTTTTCAATTTCATCAAATAAAACTATTGAGTAAGGATTTTGTCTAATTTTTTCAGTTAGTTGTCCCCCGTTATCATAACCAATATAACCTGGAGGCGATCCAATTAATTTTGACACGCTGTGTTTTTCCATATATTCAGACATGTCTAATCTTACAATGTGATTTTCATCATCAAACAAGGCTTCTGCTAAACTTTTTGCAAGTTCAGTTTTACCAACACCAGTTGGTCCTAAAAATAGGAACGAACCAATTGGTCTATTTGGGTCATTGATGTTTGCTTTAGAACGCTTGATTGCATCAGAGATTAGTTCAATTGCTTGATCTTGACCTTTCACTCTCTTTTTTAATGTTTCAGACAAATTCAAAATTTTTTGTTTTTGGTTTTCTAGTAATCTATTAATTGGAATATTTGTTCATTTTGAAACAATATCTGCAACTTCTTCAGCATCAACAACTTCCTTGATTAAACGATTTTTCCTTGATTGTATTTTTTGTTCCAATTCATCTCTAGTTTTAATTAATTCAGGAACTAAAACATACATAATTTTAGAAGCTTCGACATATTTTCCTTCACTTTGTAGTAAAGGCAATTTTCTATTCAATTCTTCAATGTTTTCTTTAATTGAAGAAAATTTTTGAATATCTTCTTTTTCTTGCTTCCAGCGTTTTTCAAGGTCAACTTTTTGCAATTTTAAGGTATTTAGTTCTTTATCTATTTCTAAAATTCTTTCTTTATTTTTAATGGCTGTTTGCTTTGTTTCACTATCATTTGTTAGAGCAGCTTTTTCAATTTCTAATCTAGCAATTTGATAATTAATTTTTTCTAGAGGTTCAGGCAAATAGTTCATTTCAGTTTTTATATTTGATGCTGCTTCATCAATTAAATCTATTGCTTTATCAGGCAAAAATCTATCTGCAATATATCTTGCTGATAAATTTGCTGCCGAAACTATAGCAGAGTCGTCAATTTTAACTTCATGATATGCTTCAAATCTTTCTTTTATACCACGCAATATAGTAATGGTATCTTCAATTGAAGGTTCTGAAATTAAAATTTTTTGCATTCTTCTTTCAAGGGCCGGATCTTTTTCAATATATTTTCTATATTCATCCAATGTTGTTGCCCCAATTAGATGCAATTGTCCTCTTGCCATCATAGGTTTCAATATATTCGCCGCATCCATATTGCTATCGCCAGTTCCTCCGGCGCCAATTATCATATGAATTTCATCAATGAAAAGAATGATTTCACCATTTGCTTCATCAATCTTTTTCAATACTTTTTTTAGTCTTTCTTCAAATTGACCACGATATTGTGTTCCGGCAACCAATGCAGGTAAATCAATTTCAATTAATTGTTTACCTTTTAGGTTTTCTGGAACTTGATTTTCAACAATTTTCCTTGCTAGGCCTTCAACAATTGCTGTTTTACCTACGCCGGGTTCGCCAACTAAAACGGGATTATTTTTAGTTTTTCTTGACAAAATTCTAACTAGTGATCTTATTTCTTCATCACGGTTTATAACAGGTTCTAGTTTGTTCTGCGTAGCTAACTCAGTTAAGTTTCGACCAAATTCCTTCAAGGGATCTTTTTCTTGTTCATAAGGTGTATAACTTGCTTCCATATATTGTCCTCCTTTTACAATAAAAAATTATACTACAAAAATTAGCACTGTGTTAAAAAGAGTGCTAATTTTTTAATTGATATGTTGCCCATAAAAAAATTTGCTATTAAAATAATTTTATTTTTTTATAAAAAAATATTTTAGTGAAACATTATGTTTTTTTATTCTATAATTAATCCGGTTATTTCGTAACCGATTGAGTTAAGATGAAAGACATTATAAATAAACGATTTTGATTTCTATTTTTATTTATAAATGTTGCTACGCTTTGCATTTTTTTAGGAATTGCTTATCTAAACTGAGCTCTACTAACAGGATATTTGGTAGGAGTAATCAGTTTTCTTATTTTTTTAAGTGGCTTACATTTAGTATTTAAAAAAATGAATGATTGAAAAGAAAACGCTAGTATTAAAAAAAACAAGAACCTCGCAGTTATTATTTTTTTAATTTTAAATTTTCTTGCTTTATTGATTATTGCCTTATTTGTAATCTTTAACTTACTTTATAAAAACAAACATTCAAATGCAAATGTTGCATTTGTACCTTTTAACGTAATCACAATGGCTATTCCATATACATTATTTAGTTTACAAATAATAGTTATGGAATTAATTAAAAAAATTACCACTAAAAGGAATTTAAAGAGAAGGGAGGAAAATGGATAGAATTTTACGTCTTCATTGATTTGGTGGTCCAGTTAACCCTGGCGAAGTAAGCAGCTTCAATGACAACCAATTATTTACTTTAATTATTTTAGTTGCTTTAATTTTTATTATTTCAATACTAATTTTTGTAGCAATAAAAAGACAAAAAGTTGATAAAGCACCTAATACAGTTGTATTAATGGTTGAAAGTATAATAAAAAACAGTGATGAATTTATTTCTGAAACCCATGGCAATAAATTTGACAAAATGAATCCTTATTTTATTTCATTATTTGCCTTCTTGATTTTAGGAAATATGCTTTCATTAGTTGGTTTAGCCCCAATTGGAACTGGTTTGTCAGCAATTTTTGCTGCCACTGTTATAAGTTGACTTGGAACACACATCATTGGATTCATATATAAAAAATTTAAGTATTTATTTAAAATTCTTAATCCCTTAGAAGCATCATCAAACTTTTCACCATTAATAAGTTTAACTTTCCGTATGTATGGAAACATACTTGGAGGAGTTGTATTGGTTGCACTAGTAAGTTTATTCTTAAATAATATTTGAACCAAAATTATTGGCGCTAACTTAGAATCACCTTCAGCTGAGTTAAACCCTATTGGGTTATTGATCTTGCCAGCATTTAATTTATATTTTGATATTTTTGATAGTTTCATTCAAGCATTTGTATTTATGATTTTAACAATTTCATATTGAATGCAATCTGCTGAAGAAGATATAAAAGAAAAACATAAAGACAAAATAAAAGAATGAAAACAAGAAATCTTAAAAAATAAACAAAATAAAAATAATATAGATAATAAAAATAATGAAACCTCAGTAGTAGAGGCAACTATTTAGGAAAGGAAAAAAAATGGATAAATTAGAAAATATTGTTAATGCATTCAATACAGCATCAGCAGGTGTTAATAGTAAAGAAGCAGGAGTGAACTACCCTCTAGCATATGGTTTAACAATGTTAGGAGCAGGTATTGCTGTTCTTGGCTCAGGTTTAGTTTCTATTGGTCAAGGTTTAGCCGTTGCTAAAGCCTGTGAAGCTGTTGGAAGAAATCCAGAAGCACTTTCAAAAATTCGTACATTGTTAATTTTGGGTTTAGGTATTGTTGAAACCGGATCTATTTATTGTTTAGTTATTTCATTATTGCTAATCTTCGTTTAAAAATATGTTTCAAAATTTTGCAAATTTATTAAGCCAATCGCAAAATGCAATTGCAGCAGCTAAGCCATCTGCTTCTGCTAAAATTGCAGAAGAACTAAACAAAACTTTTAATGGTTTAACATTTAATTGACCATTCTTTGTTTTTTCATTAATAAGCTTAGGCCTAGTTGTTTTGATTATTACTTTATTGGTTTATAAACCCATAAAGAAATTAATTAAAAACCGCCAAGAACTTATTCAAAAAAATATTGATACTTCAATATTAGCAAAAGAAAATGCTTTAAAAGTTCAAGAAGAAAATGATAAAAAAATTATTGAAGCTAATAATCAAGCAGCTTTAATAATTAATCATGCTAAATCAGAAAGTGAAAGAATTGTCAACGCAAGCACGATTGCTGCTAAAAAACAATCTGAACTCTTATTAGATCAAGCACAAATTTTGATTAATAAAAAGCAATCTGAGCTAGAACAAGCGCAAAAGAAAATAATAGTAGAAAATGCTGTTGAATTAGCCAAGAAAATTATTGGCCGTGAAATTAGAAATGAAGATAACATTAAATTAATTAATGAAGTCTTAGAAGATTAATATGCAAGATTTTAATGAAATCATTTATAACTGAGCATATGCAATATATGATCTTACAAATGAAAACAAAAATTTGGCATTAGTTTCTAATGAAGCTGCTGAAATTACAAGACTTTTAAAGAAAAATAAAGATTATTTGTATGTTTTAAATTCTTATGATATTGACGAAAATGAAAAATATCGTCTAATTGATGAAGCATTTTCAAAATACAATTTTTATTTAGTAAATACTCTTAAATTAGCAGCTAAGCAACATGTGATTAAATACATTATTGTAATATTAACAAAATTTGTTGAACTTTCAAATGAAAAAAGAAACATTAAATACGGGTTTGTTTATACAATATCGCCTTTATCTGAAAGAGAATTAAAAAGATTAGAAGTAAAACTTTCAAACGAGTTAAAGGCTAATATTCATTTAACAAATGAAATTGATCCCAAATTAATAGCGGGAATCAAAATAAAAGTTGACGATTATTTAATCGATAATTCAATAGTCAACAAATTAAATGACTTTAAAAAAGTCGTAGAAAATAATTAAGGAGGGAGGAATATGTCATTAGAACCAAATGATTTGTCAGCAATCATTAAGGCGCAAATAAAACACTTTAATGAAGACATATCTAAACAAGAAATAGGCCGTGTAATAACAGTTGGTGATGGTATTGCCTTAGTAAGTGGCTTGAGCAATGTAGAATATGGCGAATTGGTAAAATTCGAATCCGGCGTTATTGGAATGGCCTTGAATCTTGAAGAAGATTTAGTTGGTATAGTTGTCATGGGTGATGACCGTAACATTGTTGAAAATAGTACAGTTTATCGTACTAAACAAGTTATATCAACACCTGTTGGTAACCATTTATCTGGCCGTGTGTTAGATGCACTTGCTAACCCAATTGATGGAAAAGGTCCAATTCAATATGAATATACTAGACCAATTTTTAAGATTGCACCTGGTGTTATGACTAGAAAAGAAGTTAATCAACCACTTGAAACCGGGATTTTAGCAATTGATGCTATGATTCCTATTGGTAAAGGTCAACGTGAATTGATTATTGGCGATAGACAAACAGGTAAGACCGCTATAGCCATTGATGCAATTTTAAATCAAAAAGGTCGCAACGTTTATTGTATTTATGTTGCTGTAGGTCAAAAGAATTCAACTATTGCACAAATAGTTGATCAATTAGCAAAACATGATGCATTAAAATATACAACAATTATTTCTGCATCAGCATCAGACAGTGCTCCTTTACAATATATTGCACCATATACAGGAATTACTATTGCCGAAGAATGAATGGCAAGAGGTAAAGATGTTTTAATTATATATGACGATTTGTCAAAGCATGCTGTTGCATATCGTACATTATCATTACTATTAAGAAGACCACCTGGACGTGAAGCTTATCCTGGAGACGTCTTTTATATTCACTCACAACTTCTAGAACGTGCAGCTAGAGTAAATTCTGATTATGGAGGCGGTTCAATTACTGCTTTGCCAATTATTGAAACTCAAGCTGAAGATATTGCAGCATATATTCCAACAAATGTTATTTCAATAACTGATGGTCAAATCTTTACTAAGGAAGCATTGTTTAACTCTGGCCAACGTCCTGCTATTGATATTGGTTATTCAGTTAGCCGTGTTGGATCAGCAGCACAAACAAAATTAACAAAAAAGGTTGTATCAAGTCTAAAATTGGAATTAGCACAATACAATGAAATGTTAGCATTTGCTCAATTTGGTAGTGATCTAGACCAAGCAACTAGAACTGTTTTGGATCACGGTGCTAAAGTGTATGAATTATTGAAACAACCTCAATATTCTCCATATTCTTCAATAGAACAAATAATTATTCTATTTTGCACAAAATATCGTTTAATAAATGTAATTCCAAAAGAACAAATATTAAAATATAAAACTGATATTTTAAATTACTTTAGAACTAATCCTAATGCTATTAATACATTAAGAGCCGTTTCTGAAGCAAATGATTGAACTAACGAATTAGTTGAAAAACTATATAATGAAATAATTAGCTTTAATGAATTATTTGTTAAAACTATTCCATTATATAATAAAGATTTATATCAACCAGTACCTGAATTACCATGGAAAGTTTGCAAAAAATAAAACATAGAATTAATTCGGTTAATTCAACTAAAAAAATTACCAAAGCAATGGAGCTAGTTGCAACTGCTAAGTTTGCTAAAATTAAAAATCAATTTGAAAATATCAATAATTATTATCAAAGTGTTGAAAGAGTTTTTTTAAACTTAATTAAAAATTCTGATCAAAATATTGATGAATTATTGAACAGTGCTTCTTGAAAATTCAAAAGCAAAAGAAATTTATATATTGTATTTGGCAGTGATTTAGGACTATGTGGCCCATACAATTCAGAAATGTATAAAAAAATTACTCAAACTGTTGGAAAAGAAGATATCCTAATAGTAGTTGGTAGCAAATTATTGAGTTTAATTCAAAAAGATAATAGCCATCATATTATTCAAATATTAACTCAAATTGGTGACAATCCAAGTTACGAAATCGCTCAAATATTGTCAAATAAGATTTATCATGTTTTAGAAATATCATGGCTAAAATCTATTAAACTTATTTATACTCAATACATTAATCCAATAAAATCTGAACCAATAGTAAAAGAAATTTTTCCAATTTCTATTGATACACTATCAAATAATGATAACAATTTAGCAGGGGAAGAAAGTTCAAAAAGTATTGATCCTTCTTGCTTTGAACCAAACCCTACTGTAATATTGCAAAATTCATTTTCAATATTCTTTGAAGCCTCTATATACAATGCCTTAGCAAATGCTAAGCTTGCAGAAATGAGTCAAAGAAGAACAGCAATGGAACAAGCAAGTGATAATGCACAAGATCTAATTAATGAATTAAATGTTCAATACAATAGTTCTCGTCAAGCAAAAATTACACAAGAAATTACTGAAATAATTAATGGATCAAATTAAAAAGAAAGGAGTAAAAATGGCAAATAAAAAAACTAATGAAAATCAAGAAATTCAAGAAGAACAAAACCCAGTTGATGAATCTAAAAATTCAGAAAATTATGGCGTTATCAGCAAAATTTTGGGATCTGTTATTGACGTTAGATTTGAAGAAGGACATACTCCAAAAATCTTAAATGCTTTAAAAATTATTGATGAAGACAAAAAATTTAGCAATGAACAAATTCTTGAAGTTGCTCAACACGTAGGAAATGATACAGTTAGAACGATAGCAATGAACTTGACTATTGGTTTAAAGCGTGGTATGAAGGTTCTTGATTTGGGTTCTCCAATAAAGGCGCCTGTTGGTAAAGAAGTTCTATCTAGAATGTTTAATGTTCTTGGTGAACCTATAGACCAAAAAGGTGGTGTATTCAAACACAAAATGCCTATCCATAGAGCAGCGCCAAGCTACGAAGAACAAAAATCAACACTTGAAATATTTGAAACAGGAATTAAAGTTATTGACTTACTTGTTCCATATATTAAAGGTGGAAAGATAGGTTTATTCGGAGGAGCCGGAGTTGGTAAAACTGTTTTAATTCAAGAATTAATTAACAATATTGCAAAACAACACGGCGGTCTTTCTGTGTTTGCAGGTGTTGGAGAACGTACAAGGGAAGGTAATGACCTTTACCACGAAATGCAAGCAAGTGGTGTTCTAGAAAAAACTGCTCTAGTATTCGGTCAAATGAACGAACCTCCTGGAGCCAGAATGAGAGCACCATTTACTGCTTTAACTATCGCTGAATACTTTAGAGATGTTATGCATCAAGATGTGCTATTGTTTATTGATAACATATTTAGATTTACACAAGCAGGTTCTGAAGTTTCTGCATTGTTAGGTCGTATGCCTTCTGCTGTTGGATATCAACCAACATTGGCTGTTGAAATGGGTCAATTACAAGAAAGAATTACCTCAACCAATAACGGATCAATTACCTCTGTTCAAGCTGTTTATGTTCCTGCCGATGACTTAACAGACCCCGCACCAGCAACAACATTTACACACCTTGATGCAAAAACTGTTTTGGACCGTGATATTGCTGCTTTAGGTATTTACCCTGCTATCGATCCTTTGGCTTCATCATCAAGAATGGTAGATCCAAATATAATTGGTCTTGAACACTATAACACTGCTAGAGCAGTTCAAAATATTCTTCAAAGATTTAAGGAATTACAAGATATTATTGCTATATTAGGTATGCATGAATTAAGTGAAGAAGATAAGAAAGTTGTTGCAAGAGCAAGAAGAATAAGAAACTTCTTATCTCAACCTTTCTTTGTTGCCGAAAAATTCTCTGGTATTAAAGGACAATACATAAAATTGTCAGATACTATTAGATCATTTAAAGAAATTTTAAGTGGAAAATATGATGAATTGCCAGAAGAAGCATTCCTTTATGTGGGTACCATTGACGATGTTATAGAAAAAGCTAAAAGACTTGGGGTTAATGTTGAAAAATAATGGAAACTCCTAAGATACATATTATTATTAGTACTCCATTAGGAATATACTTTGATAAAGAAGCAAGTATTTGTACATTTACTACTACTGAAGGGCAAATTGGAATTATGGCAGGCGCAACTGAGTTTATGGCAGCCTTGGTTCCTTCAAAAATAATGGTTAATTTTTTAAATTCACCTGATTCTAAAGTTTTTTATATTGATAAGGGAATTGTTCAATTTAAAAATAATGTCTTATCAATAATAGTTAATCAAATTGATACTAAAGAAATTGAATTGGATCATAAATTTAGCCCTGAAGATCAAAAGAAATATACAATTATTGAAGAAGTTACTTTGAAAAAGAGCATTTTGAAAAGTCAAACAAACAATAAATAATTAATTTTAAAAAAGTAGGAATTTAAAATCCTGCTTTTTTTTATGCTAATTTTTAAACTAAATTTTTATAATGAAAAATTTATCAAATTAATAGTTTGATTAAAAAGAAAAATTTCTGATTTCAATTTTTTAATTTTAAAATATTTGGGCCATTTTTTATATGTTTAAAATTTTTAAAATTTGTAATTCTTTTTATAAATTTTAGAATTATAATTCCACAGTACAACAAAAAACAAATAAGGAAGGAAGATAATAAAATGAAAAAAACAGCAAAAGCTTTATTAATAATATGCACAACTATAATACCTAGTTTTGCTATGCCATTAATATCGGCGGGATGTAATAAAACAACAAACCATGAAACAAACAAAGAAAACACAATTATAGATAGACAGGCCCCTATTAAAAAACAAGAAAATGATTCTAATAACCCCAATAAGTTAGAATCCAACAGTGAATTAGCAGAAGCAGTTAAAAAAGTTAATTTTCAATATAAGAATATTGATAAAATTTCAATGTTTGACAAATTAAACAAAGAAAATTTATCAAATAACCTTGATAAAAAATTTAAAATAGAAATTTTAAAATTAGAAGCAGACAAGAAGAATAATTTAATATCGATCTCGTATAATATTTCGTTTAATGATGGAGGTAAAATCATTAAATTAGAAAATCAAAAATATTCATTGACAGGACTTTCAACAAATAACGAAAGCTATTTAAATGGATTATTGAATGATAATGACACAATATTTAATTTAACAACTAATTTCAAAAAAGGCAATGAAATAGATGCAAGCCAACTGGATACATATTATTTAGCTAATAGCCAAGGCTCTATTAGTTTATTGGCATCTAATAAAAATGTTTATGTTCCCAAAGATCTAATCTTAGAATATGCTTGAAATGAACAAAACGAAACAAATAAAAAATTCAATGGTGAAGTAGAACTTGATGTTAGTGTTAAGACTAAAGACAATAAAACTATTACAAGAAAAAATGTAAAAATTGCTAATAAAATTGCTGAAGGCGTTTCGGATGATTATTTAACTAAATATAAAAAGTTAACTTTAAATTATAAAGACGCTGACAAGACTTCAATAGATTCTTTTAGCAAAGGTGATATTGAACAAACGTTAAAAAATAATTTTATTGTCAAATTTGAAAATAGCAGTGAAGAAGAAACTAAAAAATTCCTAGAAGACAATGGAATTAAATATGAAGTTAAGAGCATAACTGAAATTTCTCTTGAAAAGAAAACAATCAATGTTAATCTTCAAATAACATTAAAAAATAAGAAACTTGTCAATGCAAATATTGAAGTTGCGGGATTTAAAGGCGTTGAAAAAGTAAGCGATGAACAAGCTAAAAAAATAGTAGATAAATTGACCTTTGGTGATGTTTATTTCCCTGAAAAAGTTAAAACCTTTAGTCAAAGCCGTTTAAACAAATTAAATTTATATATTAAAGATGAAAACGGAAAAGCTCGACTAGAAAACCCTCTAGATTTTGCGGAATATTTTGCCAAAAACGGAATTAACAATTTTGATAAAAATTATATAGTTAAATATGATAAAGCCGAAAAGAAATTAATTACAACATTAAAATTGAATGAAAAAGAATACACAATTGAAACAAAATTAACGCATGAATCAAAACCAGATGAATGGGTCAATGAAGTAGGTAAGGAATTTTTAGGAAATCCAAATGAAATTTTGGCAAGTGATTTCTCGGCTACAAATTTAAAATTGAATAAGAATGTTGGCGATAGTCTTGATAGCTTAAATTTTATTAAATTGTCTTCAATAAAAAGACCATCAAAAAATTCAGAGGAATTAAAACTAAACGAAGAAGGCAAGGCAACGTTAATTTATGAATTTAGAAATATATATGATAATTCAATATATACAACAGAAGTCGTATTTGAAAATCTAAAAAAAGTAGAAAAAGCTGATTATAAAAAACAACACGCCTCTTTAATACAAAAAATTAATGATAAAAAAATTATTAAAAGTGGTTGGGCTACTGACGAAGAAATAAAGAAATTAGAAAATTTTTTGCCAGGCGAAAAAAAATCTAAAAAAAGTAAGAGAATAAACATTGAACATTATATAAACAATGGCAATACAGAAATACTTGTTGGAAGAGTAATTACTAAAAAAAATAAAATTACCTTCGGCGATACATTGAATAGACAAAAGGAATTTGAAGAAATAATATTTGATGAAGAATTTGTTGAAGCAGTTAAGAAGTCGTATGATAATAAAAGCGAAAATAAAATATTATCTAATGTAATAACAGATGAAAATTCTAAACATAAAAATCAAAAGAATTGAATAAGGCTTACAAAACATGAAGGAAAATGATGCATATTATTTACATTCATTGAAGATACAAAGTCAACGCCATATTATGTTCAAATAGAAAAATAGTCTTATAAAATTTTATTGCAATAATAAATGAAATAAAAAAATTTAAAGAGTAGGGGATTGTACCCTTACTCTTTTATATTGAAACAAAATAGTAAAAGCATAAAAAATAAAGTTAAAAGTTTTTATTTTTAACCAAGAAGTTTAAAATATTTGTTTTTTGTTAATTTTTAAGATGAATGCTCATTTTTAATCACCTTAGCAAATAAAATTATTTTAAAATTAAAAAAAGGAAATACAGAATATGAAGAAATCGAAAAAAATTTTGTTGACCATGGGAGGGATACTTCCCTTGGTTATTTCAGCGCCATTAGTTGCTGCTGGATGCAAGGATCCAAACAAACCAGAAGTTAAACCAGAGGATCCAAAGAAACCAGAAGGTGAAAAACCTGGCACAACTCCTGAAGTTAAACCAGAGGATCCAAAGAAACCAGAAGGTGAAAAACCTGGCACAACTCCTGAAGTTAAACCAGAATCTAGCAGTGATTTAAATGATTTAACAGAGGCAGTTAAAAAGGCTAATTTTCAATATAAGGATATTGATAAGATTTCAATGTTTGACAAATTAAACAAAAAAAACTTGTCAAACAACTTTGATAAAAAATTCAAAGTAGAAATTTTGAAATTAGAAGTAGATAAAAAAATTAATTCAATGTTAATTACATACAACATTTCGTTCAATGACGGAAGTAAAGACGCTAAATTGGAAAATCAAAAATATTCATTGACAGGACTTTCAACAAACAATGAGAGCTATTTAAGTGGATTATTGAACGATAAGGATACAGTATTCAATTTAGGTGATGCTTCTAATGAAGATAGTTTAACAACAGTTGAACAGTTAGATGCATATTATTTAGTTGATGGTCAAGGTTCTATTAGTTTATTGGCATCTAATAAAAATGTTTATGTTCCTGAAGGTCTAATGTTAGAATATACTTGAAATGAACAAAACGAAACAAATAAAAAATTCAATGGTGAAGTAGAACTTGATGTTAGTGTTAAGACCAAGGACAGCAAAACTATTACAAGAAAAAATGTAAAAATCGCTAATAAAATTGCTGAAGGCGTTTCAGATGATTATTTAACTAAATATAAAAAGTTAACTTTAAATTATAAAGATGCTGACAAGACTTCAATAAATTCTTTTAATGAAGGCGATATTGAACAAACATTAAAAAATAATTTTATTGCCAAATTTGAAAAGAGTAGTGAAGAAGAAACTAAAAAATTCTTAGAAGACAATGGAATTAAATATGAAGTTAAGAGCATAACTGAAATTTCTCTTGAAAAGAAAACAATCAATGTTAATCTTCAAATAACATTAAAAAATAAGAAACTTGCCAATGCAAATATTGAAGTTTCAGGATTTAAAGGCATTGAAAAAGTAGATGACGAACAAGTTAAAAAAATAGTAGATAAATTGACCTTTGGTGATATTTATTTCCCTGAAAAAATAAAAGATTTTAATCAAGAATTTTTAAATGAACTACCTTTATATATTAAAGACAATGATGGAAAAATTAAACCCGAAAATACACTTGATTCTGAATATTTAATTAAAAACGGAATCACAGAATTTGATAAAAATGAATTTGGTCAACCTAAGTATGAAGTTAAATATGATGAAAATACAAAGAAATTGTCCGCAACATTAAAATTAAACGGCAAGGAATATAATGTTGAAACAACATTAACTCATGAATTAAAATTAGATGAATGGGTAGATGAAGTCGGAAAAGAAATTGATGGGGATTCAAATACCATTCCCGTAAATGAATTTTCTAATAAAAATTTAAAATTGAATAAAAAAATTAATGACTTCGTCAATGGTTTAGACTTTGTTCAATTAAATTCAATAAAAAGAGCAAAATCTTCTGAGGCAGAAAAAAAATTGAATTTAGAAGGTAAGGCAACCTTAATTTATGAATTTAAAAATATATATGATAATTCAACATATAGAAAAGAAGTCGTATTCGAAAATCTAAAAAAAGCAGAAAAAGTTGATTATAAAAAACAATATGCCTCTTTAATACAAAAAATTAATGATAAAAAAATTATTACTAATAATAAATGAGCTTCGCCAGAAGAAATAAAAAAATAAGTGCCTTTAAAAGCAATAAAGAAACCTATTCTTATAAAGATAATGAAGGTAAAGAACAAAGTGCAGCATTAACTGGTAGATTTAAAATTAAAGGAAAATCAGGTGATTTAAAATTGCATTTTGGAGATAATAACAGAACTAAAGAATCATTCAAAGATTTAAAATTTGACAATGATTTTCTTGAAGCAATAAAAAGTAAAACATTAGTTAATGTTGTTAAGGATTCTGGACATGGCGAATGAGTTAGATTTACACAACACAACGGCAAATGATGTATAGTATTTGCTTTTAAAGATGATCCAGAACTTACACCTTACTATGTTCAAATAGAACAATAATAAGTTCAAAAATAAAGTTCATTCTATTAAAAGAAAGGACTTTATTTTTTATTTATAAAATAAAATTTATATATTATAATAAATTATTACAAAAAGCAAAAGGTGGGTAAAATGGTTAAGAAAAAAGTATTATTTAAAATATTTGCTATGGGTACTATTCTAGCCGGAGGCGTTTTTAGTTTAAATTCATGTATTTTTAAATCAAATGATACAGAAAATAAAGATAATAGTTTTGAAAATAACACTAATAACGGTCAAAGCAACCAACATGATTTAGGCACCGAAGATAATAATTCAAGAAATTTGATAGTTCCTGAATCAAATAATAAGCCCGAAAATGATTCTATCCCTCAACCTGAATCAAAACCAAATATTACCCCAACGCCCGAACCAGCGCCTAAGCCAGCGCCTGAAATAAAGCCTGAACCAGCGCCTGAGCCAACTCCCAAACCAACGCCTGAACCAAAAGAAAATGATCATAAAGCCAATCATAATCAAACTCATTTTGTAAGGCCACCTTTTATTGCTAAATTTAAAATTAAAAATACTGATTTTTCAATAGCGACAATTTTTAACCATTTAGATAGTCCTGGTACTAGAAAAAAAGGAGAATACATTGAACCAAAGCCGTCGATTTTATTGGCTGATAGGTCAAATAAACAGTCGGATTTGAATAAACAAGGAGCCCAAGAAGTAAGCGAATTCCTAGGCTTAATAGATGTTATTAATGAAAACAAAGATTTGGCTAATTTTGTTATTTACGGTGGCGATACTAATATAAAAAATGAAAATTTTTATTTAGCAAGAAAATATCCCGAAAATATTCAATTTACTTTAGATAGAAGCTTAAAATTAAAAAAATATGATCAAAAATTTCTAACATCGTTAGGAACAAGAGGAAAATATTCAGAACAATACGACAAAATGTTCTTTATTAATCAATTGCCCAATACATTTAAACCAAAAATAATTACCAATGGTCTTTTACCTTATAAGGTTGATATTTATAGAACGTTTAATGATGTTATTTCAAAAGCAGAACTTGAAAACTTAAAAGGATGAAAATCAAAAAATAACGATAAATCTACAATTAGAAGTCAAATTTCAGACCATGCTCCAGTATTTACAGATGTCGTATTTTCAAATCCAATTGAAACGCTAAAAGTAAATGAAACATTAAGAAAAAACCAAACTTTATCTAAAGAACAAAACACTATAAGAATAGCTCATTGAAATATACTGAATTTCGGCGGTCCTAATCAAGATGCTAAAACAATGGCTATTGCTACTACAATTTATAAGTCTGGTTTTGATATAATAGGCTTAACTGAAATTAATGATGGAAGAGGAAACTATGTGCAAAATATAGTTAATCTTTTAAATGAATATGCAGGAAAAGAAAGATATAAATTTGTATTACAAAATAAAAAGGATACAAATATAAGGCCTGAATATTTACAATCAAATAAGTTTGGAAAAGCACAACAAGAACAAGTTGCAGTGATTTATGATAGTCAAAATTTTGAATTTGTTTCAAGCCAAAGCTATTTAAAACCAATTAAATACTACAAAGATAACTAAAAAAACTTGGATGCTTCCAAGTTTTTTTAGGCTAATAATCACCTTGTTTAATTTTATTTAATCCGCTTCATTTGTTACTTGAAGTTTTGTTATTCATATTCATGAATTTTCTATAACCACCTTCTTTGATAGTCATTAGAATATATTCTTTTTTAGAAACTTCATTAGGTTTTCCATTTTCTTCAACTTTGAAGTTTACATTTTTTAATTTACTATTTTCAGATTTATTATATCCACTTGTTGTAATTAAATAAGTAATTGATTCAGGGCCATAATTTTCTTCTTTATAGTATTCTCAAGAACTAAATAATCAGCCTCGAGTTTCATTATAAACATAGTTAGTAAATTCTCTTCTTCTTTCAGGGTTTTTAAAATAAGCCTGCATTCCCGTAAATTTACTTGATACTCCAGGAATTGCTTTAAGATTAGTTCCTTCTTGAAATTCTCAAAGTATTGCCCGTGTTCCTTGGTATAGGCTCAATGTTGGCGCATTTCATTTTGAACCGGGTTCCCTATCTTTTTCCAATGTTTCTCTACCAAACATTTCAAATATAGCAAAATCTACTGCTACATTAAAACGATATACTGCTTTTCATGCTTCAGATTGTGCCCTAACTTTATATGTTGATGAAATTGCATCTTTATCATTATTGTATGCCTTTGCAAGCAATTTATAAATTGTATCAAGCAATTTTAAAACATCTGCGGAATATTCAATATTATCAGGGTCATCTTTATCAGTGGCTTTTGAAGATTTGAAAATACTTCCTAACGCATTTGAAACAGAACTATTTAAGGTATTCATATTTGAACGTTTTGATTCATCTGAATTGTTGTTTAGATTTCTTAATGCATTATAAATTACAGAGTCATTAAAATTACTTTTTCCAAATACTAAATTGATTAATTTAACCAAAGCAGTTTCATTGATTGGTTTATCTTCGCCTACTAATTCAGATAATACTAAAACATCATTGAAGGTAAATGCTGATTTAATTTTTTTAATTGCATCATTCAATCATTTAACAGGATTTAAAATATCAAATTGTTTAGCATAATTACTTATCAATCCTATTGAACGCTTAATAAATTTCCTTTTAATAAAATCATTATTTAACAATGCTGGTACGATTTTTCCAATTAAGTCTTTTAGGAATTTTTTATCTTCATCATTTCCTTCTATTTTTAGGTAATTTAAAATACTTTCAACAATGTGATTTGTAATTTCATCATCAGTTGCAAGATGCTTAATAAGTTCAGAAGAGTTTTTAATTAGATTATCTTGAATTCTAGTAATTGTTTTAGATATTAAGTCCCCAAGGTTGGTCGATTCAATTTTTGATCCTGCTAGAAAATCATTAACTACGGCTTCAATTAAGCTTTTAATTTCTGGAAAATCAATGAATTTTTTACTTATTAATTCCAACTTATCTTTTGGAATAATATCTTGTTTAAGGTCATCTCAATTAAATTTCTTAATTTGATCCTTCAAAACATCATATACAAAATCAACTAATGCTTCTTTTCCGTTTTGATTATCTGCTTTTATTGATCCATTTAGAGCTTTTAAAGCATTGTAAATTAATTTTTCTAAATTCTTTAGGAATTGTTCGTGTTCCTTATCTTGTTTAGTTTTATCTACTTCGTTGAACGTTGTGGAATTGCTTTTAGCAGAGAATGCTTGTTTAAATTTATCAAGATTGTCAACTATATATGAATAAGCGAAATTCAATTCATTATACAAGACATTTTTATCAATATTTTTATCTAATATTGTTTCAAATAATTCACTTAAATTTTCTGTTGTTAAATACTTATGGTATTCAATCTTTTTAATAGATTCAAGAAGTTTGGATGCCAAAGCATTTCCATTGAAATGACCATTATTATCAAGGAAATCAACATCAACAAACAAATCAATGAAATCTCCCAATATATTGCTAAATACATTCATTGAACCTAGTTTGTTAATTAATCTAGTCAAAAGATTTGCAATTCCTTGAATTTGAGCACTACTTGAACTAATTGAATATTTCTTGTTGAATAAATTCAATGCATATTCAATAGATTTGTTAATTAAGTTTTTGTTAGAAGTCATTTCATTTACTGCGTTTTTAATAAATGCTTTAAATTTATCTTTATTTGCTGACAATAAATGTTTAAATAAACCATTGAAATCACTAATAGAAGCTCATTGATTGCTATCACCTAAATCTATAAATGAATTTAATAATGTTAGTATAAATTCTTTTGTATTATTTGAATCAAAAATTACCTTCATTAATGTTTCAACTATTTCATTGCCTAATTCAGAAGCTTTTGAATCAATTTTTAGAATTTTTTCTTTTATTTTTAATAAATTGTGTTTGATATATTGTTTAAATTTATTACTTTGCAAGAAAATATCAACTGAATTTTTTAATTCATCTTTAATTTCTTTTTTTGCCTTATTGTCTAATATTGAAAATACGCATTTAAACAAATTAAAATAAACATTAATATTTACGTTGATTTGTCCATCGAATCCAACTATATTTGTGTTTGAAGAATCTAAATTTTTATGTTCAGGAAGCGCTGGAGATTCATTGCTATAATCTGGAATAATATTTTCAAAGTTCTTGATATTTTTTAATAATAATAATGCAATATTTTTTATGTCTTCAGATTTTAAAGATTTAACAAATTCTATGATTTTGTTGTAGTTTAAATTATTAATAATGCTTACAATATTAATTAAATTATTTCAATCGTACTTTTTAAATTCAAATTGATTCTTGTTTAGATTATTGACAGAGTAGTCTAAAACATTTTTAATTAAGCCATCTAGAATATTGAATTCTGGCAATTTTTCAATGCCTAGCGAAATTAATTTTAGCAATGTTTCTTTTGCATTAACAGGTCATGTAACATTCTTTAGATTTTGTTCCATCAATGAAACTAATAATTTTGCTATTGAATTTTTAATATCAATACCAAAGGTTTTGTTATTAATAAATTTATTGAATATTTCTTTTATTTTTTCAATGACATATTCTTTATTATTTGAAATAAATTTGCTTATTCATTGAGAAATATTATTTAAATCTTTTAAATTATTATCATCAAATAACTTTTTAATTAGTTCTTTTATTAAAGGCAAAAGATCTTCATTGTAACTTGTTTCAACAAAAGATTTTATATATGAAATTATTTGTTGAAGGTTTTCTTGTACATCGCCCTTAAAGCTTGAAATATTTATTTCATCAATGTATTTTAATACGATTTCTTTAATATTTATTTTGCTTGCTATGTAATTTATAAATGTTTCTTTTTCTAAAACGATCTTTAATATTTTAATTAGTTCGACATCTTTTATTTGGTTAATTTCTTGTTCTTCATATTTCTTTGTTAAGAATTGTTGAACATCCTTAATTAATTCACCATTATTAAAACTAAAATAATTCTTAATCGTTTTTGTAATAGATTCAAGAATAGAAGCTCAAGAATATTTATTTATTGACTTCAATTCATTTGTTAATTTAATTTTTAAGTTTTTATATAAATTAGATTTCAATGAAGTAGGTAAAATCTTGTTGAAATAATTAGTTAATTGGTTAATTTCATCAGAATTCAATTTTGTTTTTGCTTCAATTTCTAAAAACGCAACTAAAAATTCAACTAATTTTTGGGTTATATCTTTATTTGATAAAACATTTTCTAGCAATTGTTCTAACGCATCAAAGCCCTTGTTGTCTGCAAGATTTTTCAATATTTTATTGATAAATTCAGGCAATGTTTGAGCATCATATTCACTGCCGTTTTCAATTAAATTTTCAATAAATTCGAAAACTTTGTCAATTAATTTATTATCAATAATCTTATCGAATTTATCGACAATAAAATTGGCAAGATTATTATCATTTGTATTGACTTTATTTAGAACTTCATTATGAACATTTTTTAACTCATTATTAATTATTTTTGTTAAATATTGTTTTAAATTTTCATTTTTTAATAACTTTTGAACTTCTGGTTTCAACTCATTGATAATTGTAGATTTAGATGAAGCTAGTTTATTTCATAATTTTTTAATTAGTAAGAAAATTTGCTCAAAATTTAAATCATTGTCTAATTTAATTGGTTTTGAACCTTCATTTTGTTTTTGTATTGTTGTGTTGTTGTTTGCTAAAACAGCATTTGCAAATTCATTTAAATTCTTGATTAATATCAAAAATAGAGTTTTTACATTTTCTTCATTTAATGTATCTATCAATGAATTTAATTGTTCGTAATTCAATAAATGCTTAATTAGATTTTTTAGATCTAAAGCATTGCTTCAACTAATTTTGTCTAAATTAAAACCATTATTTTCAATGTATTTAGAAATATACGAAGCGAATGTTGATACTAGCAAGTCAACATTTTGTTTTTGCAAGGCAAAATCAATCAATTTTGATACTAATTTTTCAATATTGTTTTCATTATCTATTTTGGCAAGAAATTGAGGATATTGTTTCTTTAATAATTTAAATAAATCATTTTTAATTTCTTCGTTGCTTTTTATTTCTTTATCTAAGAAATTATTTAAAATTTCTTTTACTATTCCTACATTTTTTGAAATTACGTTTGCAACAAATTCATTAATGTTTTTAGATTCTATAACCTTATTATCTATTGCAGAAAGTTCAATAATTGATTTAATTTTTGGAAGTAGTTCGTTTTCTCATTGACTATCTATGTAATTTCTAGTTTTGGTGATTAAGGTTTGTAATAGTGAATTTAATTCAGTGTCGTTAGATAGTTTGTTGTCTTTAAATGAATCCAAGTAATTTAATATAATAGATTTAATGTCAAATTTTTTAAAGACGTAGTTAACAAGTTCAGATTTAGAAGCAAGAACAGAAAGTGTTTTTATTAATTCGGAAAATTTTATTCCTTCTGATTTATTATCTTTTTCGAGTAGTAAATCAACAAAATTATTAATTAAATCCTTATTTTTTTCAATGTTGAAGTAGTCACTAAATATTGATTTTAAATAGTTTTTCAATTTATCAAATGTGTCAATTTTTTTATTATCTAAAATTTGAATTTTTTCATCAAAATTTTCAATAAGTTTAGTTACTAAATTGCTTTTAGTAATTGAATTGATTAATTTAACTAAATAATTGCTTATTTCTTTAATTTCTTTATCATTTAGTTCAGTATTTGCTTCTTTTTTTAATCAAATTGCGCCCAATTCAACTGCTTTATCAATAAATTTGGTGTTAGTTGCAATTTCTGATATCACCGTTTTTAATAAATCAATTGAACCATTCTTTTTAGAATTTTTTAAGAATGAAACCAAAAAATTATAGCTAGACGAGAAATCGTATTCATTATTTCCACTAATAAAATCATTTAAAATATTTTTTAAACAACCTAAAACTTTCTCGCTTCTTATTGTTGAAATTAGTTGATCTCAAACATTTTCAACAAATTTTTGAATTTCTTCTTCATTGTTGAATATTTTTTTATAATTAATTGATTTAATGAAAGCAACGATAGGTTGAATAACAACATAATTTCCAATTTGATCAATTAATTGACTGAACAAACTATTATTCTTAAATAATTCATTTACTAGAAGCGAGATAATATCTTTAAATATTTCGCTACCAAATTCGTTTAAATTCTTCTTTGCATTTAATGCTATATTTTTATAAAATCTTAATATGTTTTCTCTTGAATCTTTATCAATTAATTTGCCTATGTTTTTTGGCATTAATGCATTATTTTTAATTGCATATTTTAGGGCTAAATGTTTTAATCCTTGTTTGTAGTCGTTAATATTTTGTATTTTTGGTTCAAACGATAGGATTTTAAATAAAAGCGAGTTATCCCTATTTAGGTCGTATTTATCAAAAAGAATTCCATTTAGAATTTCTGAAATTAAATCCCTATTTTGGTGGTCATCATCTAGTTTAGAATTCATTAATATTTGAATAATAATGTTTGATATTTGAGATAAACCATCGAAGTTTGAAATGTTGTCAAAAAATGTTGAAACAAATAAAGAAATATTTGGTTTTTCAAGTAAATCTAAATCATATGATTTGTATAAAGAATCAACAATTTTTCCGGTCAAATAGTTTGCAAGCTTGCTATCTTTTGAAATTTCTTTAATTATTAGGCTAACTAAATCATTTACATCTTTGCTTGAATCGTGAACCAATGTAGTAATAAAGTCATCAATTTTTTCAAATTTAAAATATTTATCTGAATTATTAATTAACAAATTCAACACTTTTTGAAAAATGTTGTCTAAACCTTTTTCAATATCTTTGTTATTGAAAAGATTTTTGAATAAATCAACAGTAGTTTGAGGTAATAACCTCTTTAATATTTTTTTAATGAATACATCTGAAAATATGGCCTTAAATAATTTTGCATATTCGCTTCTTTTAAGATCTTGACTTAAAGATTTGTTATAAAAAATTTCTTTTAAAATTTCATAAATATTTTGTTTAGAAGTAGTTGTTGAATAAACAATTTTTTTAATTTCTTCAAAGTTTAAACCTGAATATGATTTTTTATTAATAGCATTATTTAATGCGTTATTAATATCTAAAAACGATTTGCTTAAATTTTTTGAATCAATAAAAAGATTCAAAAAATTAATAATAGATTTTTTACTTTCTTTATTCTTTAAAGATTCTAATAAACACTTATTAAAGCTGTTTAAATCTTTTGGGTCTAAGCCAATTAATCCAAATAGTATTGAAAATGTATTCAAAATTTCTTTATCTTCAATGTTTTTGTTTGAATTTAACATTGATTTTAATTGAAGGATTATATGGTTTGAATTGTATGAAGAATTAATATTTTTGATATCTGCATTTTCTTCGAATGTATATTCTTTTTCAAAGGAATCTACACTATTGCCATTTATTCCTAAAATCATTGAAAAAATTTCGGAAGGAGTTTTGCTAAATTCAAGAGATTGGCTAAATTCATTTAGATTAGAATTATTATCAACTAATTCTTTATATTTATTATTAGGCAATGACATTTTCATAAAAATATCTTGCGCTAATTTTTTGTATAAATTATTAGATGGGAAGCAGTCAAAGAAATTATTGTTTAGTTTATCGGCATTATCTTTGAGATTTTTAATGTCATTATTAATGTTTAAATAGTTTAGCTTGTTTGTTTTGGCAATGTTTGCTAATGATTTGTTTAATTCTTCTATGCAATCATTAGTCAATGAAATATTGTATTGTTTGTCAATTAATTTTGTTAATTTCAAATATGGCGATATATAACCAACAAGATTAATATTTGCCTTAGGATTATATTGTTTAATGATTGAAATTAATTTTGAATATGAATCTTCAAAATTTTTACAATTTCTTTTAAATTCAAGAAGAATTTTTGAAAAATATTTCAAAATTTCTTCTTTATTTTTGTTTTCTCTTAAAAGATCAAACGCTTCTTTAAAAAATGATGATTGTTCAAAAAGGTCATTAAATCCCAAAGAAATTGTAATCAGGTTTGCTTGTTTTATATTTTTAATTAGCTCTTGTAATTTTTTATTAGAAAAATCGCCAAATAGATTATTCAATTTGGCACTATTAAATTTTGAAAGTAAATTTTGGTTATAGGAAATAACTTGATTTAAGTGAGCTGATTCCTTTTTGTCATCTAGTGAAAGTAATGAAATTCAATCATTAACATTTGAAAGTGGCAAACCGTAGTTATAATAAGTTGATAATGTTGTTTGTTTATCAGATAATAGTTTTATAAAATTAGCAATGTATGAAGGATACGATGTTCCTAAAACTAAATCGTTTTTGCTATCATATTCATTGTTGAAATAGTAATTTGAGCTGCTATTATAACCTGCAGCAAAGCCGTCGCCTAATGCAACATAATTAATTTTTTTAGAAACTTTATTTTCACTTTGAGTTATTTTTGTATCCGGCTTTTTAGTTTTGTCTTTACATGATATAGCAACTAATGAACTAGAAGCAATTGAAGATGTAATTCCTAAAGCAACAATCGCCTTGAGGATTTTTGTACTTTTTTTCATAAATACCTCCTAACCAATAGAAATATCTTCATAAATATATTGATATCTTTGTGGTTTTGATTTTGAAAAAGTAAAAATTTTTAGAAATTGTGATATTCCTAATTGTCCTACTATCATTGTTATAATTAAAAGTATTTTTCCAGTAATACCTAAATTTGGTGTTAATCCAATATTAAGTCCTGAGTTTCCGAATGCTGAGAAAACTTCGAACATTACATATACCATTGGATATGACTCATTATAAACATTTTTTAAATCGCTTGGAAGTGTATGATATATTACTATTGTCATTATTAGAGTTATAAAAATTGCAATTGCAAAAATGTTAACTGCTTTAATTAAAGATTCTTTTCCTATTTGTCTATGAAAGGCATTTATGTTTTTGCGATTTTTAATTAAAGTAATTATACTCATGAAAATTATAGCCACTGTAATATTACGAATACCTCCAGCAGTTGAAACAGGAGAAAATCCAATAAACATTAAAATACCGTGAACCATAATTGTAGGTTGAGTAAAATTATAATAATTTACAGTTGAAAAACCTGCTGATCTTGTTGACATAGTTTGAAAATATATTGCAAATACTTTGTCGCCTATTGAACCATATTCGCTTGAGTTCCAAAAATAATTTGCCCCCTTAGCAGTTGTTTCGAAGATAAATGTTAATAATAAACCAATTAGTGATGTAAAAATGTATGTAATAATTGTAAATTTTGTAAATAATGTAAAGCAATGACGAGGATTGTCTTTCTTGATGCTTTTAATTTTTTGTCAAACATCATAGAATACAGGGAATCCCATTCCACCAATTAAAAATAAAATTGATGTTAAAAATAAAAAGTAATAATTATGATAATAAGGTTGCAAACTTTTTGTGCCAATTATATCTAATCCAGCATTATTTATTGCACTTAGTGTATGAAATATTCCAAATCTTAGTGACATACCAAAGTTATGATAAGGATTTCTTATTGATTCTTCATAAGGATTAAATGTTCATGGATTATTTTTACTTAATGCATTTAATTGAGACATCTTTTCATCACTAAAAAGTGCTGTATTATCATAATAAAATATTAAAGAAAATATTAAAGAAAATAATATAGAAATAATAATTAAAAAACTTATTGAAATTTTTATCATTTTTTTTGTTTCATAAATATTAGAACCGCCTCTTTCAGTTTGATGAATTTGGCCACTAAATAAATTCGTTCTTAATCCAAGTAATGATTGAAAAATATAAAGTTTAAATGTAAAAATTCCAATTCCGCCAAGAATAAAACAGACAGCTATTAATATCTGTCCAAACATGTTAAATACTTCACTAACGGCAACTCCACTTAAACCGGTTGTTGTAAATGATGAGGCTGCTAATAGCAAAGCGTCAAGATAACTAATATGCTTTGAGGGATTATGACTAACTTCTCAATATAACATCAAAGACATTAGAATCGTAAAAAGTATATAAATCAAAAAGATAAATCTTATTGTTCCAAGTTTCTTTAAAAACACAAATAAGACGTTTGATTTTTTTGGATTTCCCTTTTTAATCATAGAAAGAATTTTACCACAAAGTTAAAAAATGTTATTTTATAATACTTTACCATACCGCTTCTGTGTAAAAAAACTATAATATTTAAGCTAATATATTTAAAATTCAAAATTATTTTTTAAAATATTAAAATTTTGAAATGAAAAGAGGTTATTATGAGTTTATTTAAAAAGATACGTGAAATTTGTATTATTGGTATAGGTCGTTATGGTTCGTCGGTAGCAAGAACATTATTGGCCGATAGAAATAATAATATAAGGATAGTTTTAGTTGATGAAGATGAAAAACATTTGTTGCCTTTTAAAGATGAAGTAGAAATGATCTATGTTGCAGATTGTGCTGAACAAAAAACATTAGAAAGTCTTAATATAAAAGATTTTGATGCCGTTATTGTTGGCGCTTCAAATAATATTGAAATAGTTGCCGCCTTAACTGAATGTGGTGTAAAAACTATAATAGCAAGAGCTTCAACAAAAAGACATGCCCAAGTTTTAAAGCAAATTGGTGTTAGCTCAATTGTTTGTCCTGAAGAAGAAGCCGGAAAGAAAACTGCAATGTTAGTTGCAAACCCTGCGCTTGCATTATATTCAGAAAACATGGTTGAATTGCAAGACGGATTCGTTTCTGCTTCAATATATGTTAAAAACCCTGCTGTTGCAAACAAAAAAATTAGTGAATTAAATTTCAGAAATAAATACAATGTTTTAGTAACTATGATTAAGAGAGATAAACATTCATATATTCCTGAAGGTGATTTTGAAATAAAATTAGATGATTTAATAACTCTTATTGGCCAAATTGAAGATATTATTCAAGTTATTGAAATTTGCGCAATGAACGAAAAATAACTTAAAACAAGAACAAAAAAATAGCAAATTTTTTCTAGTTTGCTATTTTTAATTTTAATTTGTAAATATAGTAAAATTATAAATATTATCAATTTAAAAAAGGAGATTAAATGGCTATTTTAGACAATGAGCTTCTTAAAAAATTAGAAGCAAAATATGAATCTAATTTAAATAACAAAATTATTGAAAATGCTATTTTTAAAAATGGTATTAAGGCTTCATCAACTAATAATCAAGTTGTAAGAAAACACGATTTTCAATTTTCTGTTGAAGTAAAACCTGGTTCAATAACTAACCAAAAACATTCAGGTAGATGTTGAATTTTTGCAGAACTAAATGCGGCAAGAGCAAAGGTTATGAAGGATTTAAACATTGAAGATTTAGAATTTTCACAAAATTTTATTCATTTTTATGACAAATTAGAAAAAGCAAATGCATATTTAACATGAATTGCAACAACTGGTTTGGAATTAGATAATGAAGATAGATTATTTAGAAGATATAACGAAAATCCTATTTCAGATGGTGGATATTTTGAATTCTTTTTAAATATTGCTAGCAAATATGGAATTGTTCCAAAATCTGCAATGCCAGAATCATTCCATAGTGAAGCAACAAACGATATGGTAGAACAAATTAATTGAAGACTTAAAGCATATACATTCAGAATGCGTGAAGCATATAAAAAGAATCATAATATGAGTGAAGTAGAAGCAATTCAACAACATGCTTTGGAAGACGTTTACAACATTTTAGTTAAGTCCCTAGGTATGCCTCCAAAAACATTTATTTTTGAATACTATGACAAAGATAAAAAATTTGTAAGATTGCCAGAAATGACACCAATAAAGTTTTTTGAAACATACATTAAACAATTTGTTGAAAATAAGGTTGATGTAATTAGCGACCCAAGAGAAATTTACCCTTACTATAGACAATTGGTTGCTCCTTCGGTTTTCAATTCGGTTGGTGGTATTGAATATAAAATGTTAAATATACCAATGAATGAATTAAAGGCAGCAGCAATTAAACAATTGCAATCTGGTCAATCAATTTGATTTGGTTGCGATGTTACAACTTTTTATTCAAAAGAAGGAATTTTTGATACTAAATTATATGACTATGATTTAACATTAACAGAAACTCCAAAAGAATTTAATAAGAAGGAAAAATTCGAATCTCGTGCTTCAGTTATTAGCCATGCCATGAACTTAATTGGTGTTAATTTAGATGAAAAAGGAAACCCAATTAATTGAAAAGTTGAAAATAGTTGAGGAACTGAAGTTGGTAAAAAAGGCTATTGATCAATGAGCGATTCTTGATTTGAAGAATATGTTTACATGCTAATTGTTGACAAGGAATTTTTATCAAAAGAAGCAATTGAAGGTCTTTCAAAAGAAGCTATAGAAATTTCTCCATACGACCCATTATGTGAAGAATAATAAGTTTAAAAAAAGTTGCACATTGTGACTTTTTTAAAGTCCCGAAGGGGCTTTTGGTGTTCCAGACTTATCTACTAAAATAGCGGTAATTTTCCAAATCAATAACTTCCTTTTACTTGTTTATATATTTTATTTTTGAGGGTTATTTTTTTTACATATTATTTGTTTATTTACTTTCATTACTTTATTATAGGTTTTTTAAGCATTATTGAATTAATGCGCATGCACATAACTCTAATTAAATTTTATTAAACTCTATCAATCCACTCAATCCAATTAACTTAATCATCCAATAAAAGAACCCTAAAAAGTTTTAGGGACTTTATATAACTATAGGTTTGATACAAAGAAATTTAATGATTTCTGGACTATCAAGCCTTTTTTTGTGCTTTTATGTGGGGTTCAAATCACCTAATTTTTATTTAGTGTCGTTTTTGAAGTGATTTTTCATCCAGAAATGCTTTTAAATTACATTGACTAGAAAACGATATGAATCATCAGCAAACCGTGAATTATTTCCTATTTGGAATTTACACATTTTTTGTTTCTTTACAGGTTATAATTTAAATTAACAATTTAACTAGACACGATTAATGTAGGTTCTAACATGTTTGTTGTCTACTCTAACGTGATTATGTACTTGTGAAAGTTTAGTTTATTTAAATCGACAAAGTGATAGTTTTGTGATATAGTTAAGATGTTTTTTTAGAGGTATTTAATAATGTTCGATTACGCAAAAGCAATAAGGTTATATAGAGAAAGAAAATTTCTTACTCAAATTGAATTGGCTAAAATTTTAGGCGTATCTCCTTTATCCGTTGTTAGATGGGAAAATGGAAAATTTGCTCCAACCATGAAGACTAAAAAACAAATATATAATTTGCTTAAGGAAGCGAATATTTTATTAGAAGAGGTTAAATAAAATGAAATCGATTGAGTTATTTGCTGGAGCTGGTGGATTAGCTTTAGGCTTGGAAATGGCAGGATTTGAGCATATTGGTCTTGTCGAATTTAATAAAAGTGCAGCTGATACTTTAAAAGTTAATAGACCAAATTGGAATGTCTTATGTGAAGACATTGAAAAAGTGGCAGCCCGAGATTTGAAAAAGGAATTTAATATTGAAAAAGGTAGTCTTGATTTATTATCTGGTGGAGCACCTTGCCAATCGTTTAGTTATGCTGGAAAAAGACTAGGATTAGAAGACACTAGAGGTACAATGTTTTACCATTACGCTACTTTTTTAAAAAAACTGCAACCTAAAATGTTTTTATTTGAAAACGTTAAGGGGTTACTTACGCATGATGATGGTAGAACTTATAAAACAATTTGTGACATTTTTGAACAACAAGGATATATTGTTTACCATAAAATTTTAAATGCATGGGATTTTGGTGTTCCACAAAAAAGAGAAAGATTAATTACTATTGGAGTAAGACAAGATTTATTAAGTAAAATATCTTTTGAATTTCCTATGGAACATAGCTATAAACCTACAATGCGTGATGTTAAGTTAGATATTAATCCTAGCAAAGATGAATGTCAAAGATATTCAGATTACAAAGAAAAAATATTTTCTCTTGTTCCTCCAGGCGGGTATTGGCGTGATATCGACCCAAATGTCGCAAAAGAATATATGAAAACTTGTTGGGACATGGGCGGAGGACGAACTGGAATCCTTCGTAGAATAGGATTAGATGAACCGTGTTTAACTGTTTTAACTAGTCCTGGAATGAAGCAAACAGATAGATGTCATCCTATAGAAGTAAGACCATTTTCTTATAGAGAAAATGCTAGAATTCAGACTTTTCCTGATGATTGGAAGTTTGAAGGTAAACTGGGTGAAAAATACAAACAAGTTGGAAACGCTGTTCCTGTTTTGTTAGCAAAAGAAATAGGCTTAGAAATAAAAAAAGTATTGGAGGGAATAAGAATGTCAAATGAATATTTATTAGATTTTATTAAACAAAATGATTTTGAAGAACATGTAAAAGAAACAATTAAATCTTACAACGAAACTTTAAAAAAAATCGACTTAAGAAAGTTCAATGCAAATGTAATTGATCCTATCAAGTTAACCTTTGATAAAAATTTATTTAAAAAGACTTGGGAAGAAGTTGTTGAATCTGAAATTGCAAGACAAAGAGATAAATCTAACACAAATGCAATAGGTTACTTCCACCAATATATGTTTAAATATATTAAGAATTGTATTGTTCCAAAGACAGGATTTGATGTTATTTATACGGACTTCAATAATCATAAAATCTGTGTTGAGATGAAAAACAAGCATAATACAATGAACTCTAGTTCATCCCAAAAAACATATATTAATATGCAAAATCATATTATTAATCATTCGAATGATGAGTGTTTTTTAGTAGAGGTTATTGCTCCTAAAAGTAGAAATATTCCTTGGGAATTATCAGTAAATGGAAATCACTGCAAGGCAGAAAATATTCGTAGGGTATCAATAGATAAATTTTATGAAATTGTTACCGGAGAATCTGATGCATTTTACAAATTATGCAAACAATTACCAATTACAATTGAAAAATTAATTGGCGAAACGAAGTTCCTACCGTAGAAAATGATTCGGTTATTGAAGAACTAAAACTTAAGAACCCGGATTTATTAAAAGGATTATATTTGCTTGCTTTTGAATCGTATCTAGGCTTTGGAAATTAAGATATGTCACATAAACCAGAATTGGCTGAATTTACAAATATGTGTATGATCTATGATGATAATGGGAATGTGCTAGTCCAAGAGAGAATTAAATTTTGGTGTGGCTATGGTTTCTGGGTGGTCATCTTGAATTGAAGGAATCCTTCGTAGATTCAGTAATAAGGGAGATTAAAGAAGAGACAGAATTAGATATTTTTAACTTAGAACTATGTGGTGTTAAACAATGGTTCAATGAAAAAAAGGAAGAAATGTCTGCTTCCTATATAAAACAAATAATTATACTGGTGAGCTTAATTCTACTGATGAAGGTAAGAACTTTTGGCTAAATTTAGAAGAACTTAAAGGTAGTGATAAGCTTGTTGAAACGTTTAGACAAATGCTTGAGGTATTTACTGATGATAAAATTAGTGAGCAATACCATGTAAGAGTGAATGGCGAACGTTATATTGAATTAAAGTAAAAAGGTGTATCTAGCTGAATCAACAACTAGGTCGGCACCTTCTTTTTTATTTTGGGATATATTCCATAATATCGCCAAAGTCACAATTAAGAGCTTTGCAAATCTTGTATAGGACATCGGTTCCCACAAACCTTTACTTAATTTGTTTAAAGTAGAAGTACTAATACCTGTAAGATTGCAGAGATCTTTTTTTAAATTTCTTTGTACGGTTAAGTCATTAATCATAAATGAGCAATCGCCATTTAAATTCTCATCCCGAATTTCGTATGTTTTGGAATAAAGGGGGAATAAGTCTAAATAAATAATTTTATCATCGCTAAGTCAATTATTAGCACAATCCAATAGGATAAGAATTCGCATAGAAACTTAAATATCTTCTTTTTATTCACCATCCTTTATCCAGGTTATCTTTCTTTCATTTACAAGCATATGAACAATGCCACGCTCTTCTGAGTTGCCAATCAATCGGTTACCTTGAGTGGATAAGTAGGATTTTCTATATGAAATTGTCATAACGAAGTCTAAAGTTGAATTCATTCTTTCGTATCCATTAGAGAATCCACGAAGGATAAAAGAGTTTAATTCCATTATAAACATCATCTTTTAAACAATTGAATTCACGTTCTGCATCGAAGAAGAAATCTCTTATTTTATGAAGTACACTCTCAGCACTATAGGAATCTTCTCTATGGATTTGTAATTCAGTTTTGCAAACAGGAGAAATTGTATCTAAATCACTAATAGATACGGTGCCTCTTTTTTTATTAAAAATAATAATTTATATAATTATTAACTTAATACATTTATAATTAATACATTAATGTATTAGAAAGAGGAAAAATGTTAGGTGTGGACTTAACCGATATTAGACGATTTAAAGAATATAGTGAAACGCTTTTGATTAAGTTTTTACATCCGATTGAAATTGAACAATTTAAAAAGGTTTCGATAATAAAACGTGCTGATTTTCTTGCAACTAGATGAGCAATTAAAGAGGCAATCTTTAAAGCTGACAATCAATATTATTCATTCAATCAAATAAATATAACAAAAGATGAAGTTGGACGCTACGTTTTTAAAGATTTTGAAATTTCAACCTCTAATGAAGGAAGATACATAATTGCAGTAGTTTTTAAAAGATAGAACAAATAGTAGGAGTTATTTATGAATTTAAGAACAAGAATATTTTTTAGATTTTTTGGTTTGTTACATTGCATGTCGTTTTTATGTGCAAAATCAAGACGTGATTTTAAAATGCCTGATTATTACAAAGTAGTAGAAAAAAACGACTTTTTGCAACAAAAAAGTAATGCCATTTTAAACCATTTTAATATTTCTGTTAATGTTGAAGGGTTTGAGAACGTCCCTAATGGACCATGTTTAATTATTCCAAATCATTCAACATATTTAGATCCACTAATAATGTGATCAGCATTATGAAATCATAGAGATGGTTCAAAACAAAGCAAATTAGTAAATTTCGTTGCAAGAAAAGAAATAACGAAAAAGAAAATGGTTAAAAGAATAGCTGATTTGGGTCAAACTTATTATATTGATACTCAAAACCCTAGAGAAGCATTGGCAACCTTGAAAGATTTTGGCCAATTTATTAAAAGAAATAAATCATGCGGCGTTATTTTTGCTGAAGGAACAAGAACAAAAGATGGAAAATTAGGCGAATTTCATAGTGGCGCCTTTAAACTTGCTCAATCTTCATATTTAACAATTGTTCCAGCAACAATAAATAATGCAGCAAATGCATTGGATTGAAATAGAAAAGAAAAATTAGAAGTTAAGGTGACATTTCATAAGCCAATGAAGCCAATTCAATTTCAATCACTTGATAGCCGTGTATTAGCAGAACAAGTTAAATCAATAGTTGCATCAGATTATATTGATCAAACAATTACATCAAACGAAACAATCAAAAACAAATATTCAAAACGAGACAATGTAAAAGAAGTTAAGAGATAAAATATGTCCGATTTAGAAAAACCAATTATTAGAGAAATTTCAATAAAAGAAGAACCAAACAAAGATCAAAACAATCAAACAAATTCGTCAATTTTTAAAGAAAAACACGTATTTAAATTAAAAAATTTTGATGGTCCGCTTGATTTGTTGGTTTCTTTAATTAAAGAGAAAAATATAAGCATTTTTGATGTTGATTTATCTGAATTAGCAAATCAATATCTTGAAATAATTCATAGTCTTCAATCTTATGAAGTTGATATAGCAAGTGAATATCTAGTTATGGCTGCACATTTATTACAATTGAAAGCTAGAATGGTATTGCAAGATCCAGAAGTTGAAGAAGAAATTAGACAAGAAAAAAAGAGATTGCTTGAACAGATTGCTGAATATGAAAAATTCAAAGAAATTTCTTTGCTTTTACGTGAACAAGAAGAAAAAAGATCTAGATTGTTTTCAAAAGAACCAGAAGACACACAAGATTTCGTAAGAGATATTGATGGTTCGATTCTTGATGGACATTCCAATAGTTCAAAATTAGTTGTAACTTTAAGAAAAATGTTTGAAAGAACATATGCTGAACTGATTAGAAATATTACTATTTCAACAATAGCAGTGAGTCCCGAAGAACAAAAAGAAAGAATTATTAAATTATTTAAAACAAAGTTGCAAGTAACCTTTAAAGATGTTTTTTCTGTTCCAAGTTTGGGGCACTTTGTTATTACTTTATTGGCAGCATTGGATTTAGTAAGACAACAAATTATTGAAATTTATCAAGAAGAAAATGAAGGCGAAATTCATTTTAAGAAAGGGGCTTTATATGAAGAATAAAATTATTGAAGCTTTGCTATTTATTCAAGGCTCTGAAGGGTTAAGCAGTGAACAAGCACAACAAGTTTTCAAATTGAATACAATTCAAGAAGCAAGACGATTATTAAGGGATTTTAAAACATACTTTAATAACTTGGAAAGAGGAATAAAAGTATTGGAATTCAATGATGTATTCAAGTTTTTAACTATTGAAAGTGTCAAAGATTATATTAGCGATTTAGTAACTATTACTAGAAAACAAAGATTATCAAATGCTGCAATTGAAGTTGCGGGTATTGTTGCTTATAAACAACCTATAACAAGAGGCATGATTTCAAACATAAGAGGTGTTGTAAGCGATGGAATTGTAAGTAGTTTATTAGAAAAAGGAATTATTGAAGAAGTTGGAGTAGCTCAAACTCCAGGCAACCCCATTTTATATGGAATTACTAATAAATTCTATGATTATTTCAAAATAAAGACCTTAGGAGAATTGCCTCCTTTTCCTGAATTTAATAAATATAGCAGTGAAGAAGAGGAAGAAATTGATAAAGACTTCAATTTGTTTGATTCTCAAAGACCAGAAACGGACAATGATGGAGTTTTAATTTCTAATGAGGGGGCAGAATATGATAAATTTTAAGGCTAAAAAGGATGACGAAGGTCGTATCCTTTTTAAATACTTGGTAAAGGTTTGCGATAATGTTCCAATATCTAGAATAGAACGACTTTTTAGAGAAAAGGATATCAAGGTAAATAATATACGTGTAAGCGATAAACAATACAAAGTCAAAGAAGGAGATTTAATTTCAATTTATGGATTAATTGAAACTTCCAAACATATTGACAACAAAGCTAATACAAACATAAATTTTAAAGTTATTTACGAAGATAAAAATCTTTTAATTATAGACAAAGCGCCAAATATTGCAATGCATTCTGAAGAAAATTGTCTAGATGATCAAGTTTTAAAATATTTAAATTTTAAAAAAGTTTCTTCGTTTAGACCTGCTTCGATCGGCAGAATAGATAAAAAAACTAGCGGTTTGGTTGTTTATGCAAAAAACTACAAAACTCTAGTTGAATTCGAAAATAAACAAAATAAATTTGACAAAATTTACCAATTTGTAAGTGATTTTGATGAAGATGTTTTGGATATAACAGTAAGACTAAAAAAAGATATTAAAAACGAAAAAATGATTGTCGATAATAATTTTGGAGTTAAAGCACAGACAATATTTTATAAAGAAGGAAATAGAAAATTTGCCAAGATAATAACAGGCAAAAAACATCAAATTAGGGCGACATTAGCATATTTAAAAACACCTATTTTAGGAGATATTAAATACGGCGGAAAATTTGCTAAAAGAATGTATTTACATTCATATTCAATAAAATTTCATGATCTTTCTGATGATTTTAAAGAATATAATGAACAAGTATTCATTTGCTATCCAAAATGATAAAAATGATTAAGGAGTTAACATGGAAAAAGAAGAGATTAAAAAATTGGCTAATGATCTTTTATTTGAACCAAGTGAAGAAGTTATTAAATTAACTAATAACTTGCTTAATTCAATAGAAAAAGGTTTAAAAGATTTAGAGGAATTTGACTTACAAGACATTAAACCGATGTCGCATATCAATGAATCACCAATTTGTTTTGAACAACTAAGAAGTGATGAACCGGATAAAAGTTTTTATTTGAATAAACAAGATTTATTAAATAATGCATCTGAACATGATGAAAATTACGTAATTATGAAGAAGGTAATAAATGATAAATAAAGGTAATGTAAAAGAAGCAATTTTACAATTAAATGCTGATAAAAATAATGCGGTATCATTTGTTTTTAATGATGCTCAATTAAAAGAACAAGGACCGCTTGCAAATTGTGTTTTTACAATTAAGGACAATTATGCAGATTTGAATGTTATTGAAAGCGCTTCAAGCAGATTTCTTTCTAATTTTAGACCTTCATATCAATCTACAATCTTAAAATTATTAAATGAAGCAGGAGCAACGTGCGTCGCAAGAACAAATTTGGATGAATTTTGTATGGGCGGCAGTGGAGAATATTCATGCAATGGATTAATAAAAAATCCTTTGAATAGTAATTATTTAGTTGGGGGTTCTTCATCAGGCGCCGCTGCGACTTTTTCTAAAAATATTTCGTTTGCAATTGGATCGGATACAGGCGATTCAGTTAGAAAACCTGCATCAAATATTGGTGAGGTTGGATTTAAACCAAGTTATGGTGCTATAAGCCGTTATGGATTGTCTGCTTTTGCTTCGTCATTAGATACAGTTGCATATTTTACACATAATGTTCAAGATGCAATAATTCTTTCGTCAGTATTGTTTAAGCAAGATTTAAAACATGATTTGACATCAGTTGATTTGTCGTTTAATGCAGATAGTGTCATTGAAACAAAACCACATAAAATTGCTTATTTGGATTGTTTTGACAAATTGGATATATCTGTTGCTGATGCATATAAAAAATTATTGAATAAGCTAGAAAAAATGAATATTGAACTTGTAAAAATTTCAATAAATGAAAAGTTACTGCAAGCCATTGATACTGTTTATAAGGTTATTGCTTTTTCAGAATCTTCATCTAATTTAGCAAATCTTGTAGGTGTTGAATTTGGCAATAGAATTACTGGCAATTCTTGAGAAGAAACATTTAATTTATCAAGGACAGAAGGTATTGGAAAAATGGTTCAATCAAGAATGATTTTAGGATCTTATTTTTTAGAAGATAATAATCAAATAAAGTATTTTGTTAAGGCTAAAAAAATGAGAAGGTATTTAAGCAATTATTTCACTAATGTTCATAAAAGCGCAGATATATTTATCTATCCAGCATCTAACATGTCCGCTCCTCTTATTGGAAAATCATATGAACCAAGTTATATGGATTATATTTTAACAAATTCTAATTTGACAGGAAATCCTTCTTTGACATTAAAATTAGGAATTGACAAAAATAATAATCTTCCATTTAATTTGGCAATTGACGGAGAAATATATAAAGATTGCAAGATGCTAAGCCACGCATTATTTATTGAAAGAGTATTGGAAGGTGAAAAAAATGAATAATGATTGAGAAATAGTTATAGGAATTGAAATTCATATTGAGTTAAATACCAAGACAAAAATGTTTTCTCCAGTTCAAAATGAATACGGAGATGAAGCCAATACAAATGTTTCAAATATAGACCTTGCCTATCCTGGAAGTTTGCCTCTTTTAAATTCTAGTGCCATAATTAAGGCAATTAAATTAGCTAAGGCGCTAGAAATGGAAATAGACCCATTAGTTAGATTTGACAGGAAAAATTATTTTTATCCCGATTTAACAAAAGGATATCAAATTACTCAACAATTTCATCCGATTGGTAAAAATGGTTTGATAAGGGCAAAGGTTCAAAATTCATGAAAAACTTTTTCTATTGAAAGAATTCATATGGAAGAAGATACTGCTAAATCAATTCACGAAAATGGTTTGACATATTTAAACTATAATAGATGTGGAGTTCCTTTAATTGAAATAGTTTCTAATCCTGTAATGCACAGCGCAGAGGATGCGATGGCTTATGTTGAAGCCATAAGACAAACAGCATTAGTTTTAGACATTAGTGATGCAAAATTAAATGAAGGAAGTTTAAGGACTGACGTTAATTTATCAGTAAGAAGAAAAGGAGAAAACATCCTTAATACTCGCACGGAAATAAAAAATTTAAATTCTCTTTCGAATATTAAAAAAGCAATTGAATATGAATCTAATTTCCAAATTCAAATGTATGAAAACAATTTAACTTTTAATCAAGAAACAAAGCGTTTTGATGAAAAAATGCAAAAGACTGTTTCAATGCGTTCAAAAGGTGATGCAATTAGTTACAAATATTTTCCAGATCCAAATTTACCTTATATTCAATTGCAACAAAAATTTATAGATGATATTAAAATAGAAGAAATACCATATCAAAAAGAACTAAGATATCTAAAAAATGGCTTAAATCAAGTTCAAATATCTCAATTGTTGAATAATATTTCTTATGCAAAATATATTGATAGTATAAACTCAAAAGATTTTAAAAAAGCCACAAATGTTTTCTTTTCTGACATAGTTACCTATTTAAATAGTAACAATAAGAATATTGAAAATTTATCATTTAAAGCAGATGATGCAAGAAAGGTTGTCGAATATTTAATTGATAATAGGATTAATAAAAATAATATTGTTGAAATTATCAAAATTAAAGATCAAAATCCAAATTTAAATATTGAATCTATTATTAAAGACAATGGCTTTTTAATTGAAATAAAAGAAATTGATTTGAACGAACTAGTTCAAGAAATATTAAATGAAAATCCAAACTTGGAAACTGAATTTAAAAACAATTATAACCGTGCCCAAAAATTTATGCAAGGTCAAATAATGAAAAAAACAATGGGAAAGGCAAATCTAAAAAATCTTGATGAAATAATCAAAAATAGGTTCAATAATGAGTAAAAAATGAAATCCAAATAAGCTACCTACGGGTTGAAAAGTTGATGAAGATCAAGCAAATAGAAAACCAATAACTATTTCTTCAACCCAAATTATTGCAAGAAAAAAACGAAACAATATTTTAGAAAAAATTCTTAAGTGAATTATTTACGGAATTATTTTTATAGCAATACCTAAATTTATTAAAAGTTCAAAGACAAAAGGAAAAGAAATTGTAAATTCTGCATATGAAAAAATAAATTCAAATGAATTTTCTTTTGTCCCCGCTGGATATGCAATGTATCTATTTTTGTCTTTTATTCCAATCTCAATATTGATGCTTGGAATTATTGGATCGGTTGATGAAAAGTATGAAGTGGTGCTAAAGAATGTAATTTTGGGACAAATTATTCCCGGAATTTCAGAAGTAATTCCATCATTTAGTACGTTATGAGGTTCTACAGGCAATGCAATTGCTTTAATCTTATTTGCACTATCAGTATTAATTTTAGCATCTAAGGGATATTCAAAATTTATTTTTTCAATAGATGCTTTATATGAACACAAATCTCCATTCAGAGTGTGAAAATCGAGAATTAAAGGATTCATAGTAAGTGTCTTTGTCTGCTTGATATTGTCTTTAATTTTACTAGGGCTAACAGCCTTTATGGTATTTTTAATTGATAAAGTAGGACTTGGAAAATTTGATGCCGATATTAAAAAGATGAAATTAGCAGATTTTAATTTAACTACAGAATTTTATTTAATATATTGATTTACAACAATTTTGTTTTTACCTGTATTTACTTATTTAGGATTTCTATTTTATTTTGTATATGCCCCAAATTTTAAATTGAAAATGTCGCAAGCACATCCTGGGGCTTTGATAGCAGCAATACCAACAGCAATATTTATTTTGATTTTTGGTTCATTAACATCCTTAATTCCTTATAAAAAATTTGGGATAGTTGCTTCATTTATGTATATTATTTTATTATTGAGTTTTACTTCTTATTTTATTTATATGGGAATTATTGTTAATTCAAGTTTTTATAAAACTTTTATTAATTTACCAACTGTAGAAAAACATTCATTTTGAAAAAAACAAAAAATCTCAATTTAAAGTCATTTGATTTTTTCGCTAATTTTTCATTATTTATAGTTATTAACGACATTTAAAATATAATTATTATAATAATTAATAAAGCAAAGGAAATATATGAATAAATTACCCGGAGGGTTAAGACACTATATTTATTGGGCTCGGTCACAGACAAATATTTCATATCGTAAATGAAACTCAAAACGTATTGCGTTTGTGGGTGTTTTGATTGCTATTTCAGTTGTCTTTTTTCTAATAAGTGTTAGAATCATGCCCATAAGTGCCTTACCAAGTATAAAATTTAGCTTCATTGGTTTGCCAATAAAAATAACTGGTTTTATTTTTGGACCAATTGTAGGTATGATAACTGGGATATTGGCGGATATAATTTCATTTGCTCTAGTTCCAACTTACTATAATGTTTTGTATACAATAGCGGTTGCGGTATCAGGATTTGTTCCCGGGTTTGCTGCGTACTATTTTTTCAATATTAATGAATTGTTTTTTTCAAGAACGTATAGAATTTTTAAATACAAAGAAACAATTGATTATTTTAAAGAACAATATGATATTGCACTTACAATAGGTAACTCTGAAGATATGCAATATTTTTCAGAAAAAATTGCTTTTTATGAAGTCAAGATCATAATTTTAGAATGTAAGAAAAAGCCAATTGCCATGATTAATTTTTCATTTATTTCAACATTGATAATATTGGGTATTCAAGTGTTGATAATTCTTGCAATTTTTTCTAACCTAGATCCTTCAATATTTGAAAAAAATAGATTTGTTAAAAACAAAAAATTCTATATGTTCTTAACTTCTATAGGATTTATAGGAATGATGATTTTTGTTTCTCTATATAGAATATTTTTAAAGAAAAAATTTGAAACCTTTTTAGAAATAATGGCAATAATTTCATTTAGCGCTGTTTTAGAAATAGTAAATGTTATCTTATTGGCGTGAGCAGATACTTCTACATTAAAGACGGATTTCTGGGTTAATTTTACTGCTCAAAGTCTCTTTAGCCCCGTCAAAATATTTTTTAATTTAGCAATAATATTGGCAACGTATAAAGTTGTTGCACCTTTAATTAAATCAAAAGAAGGTGGACATTTATAATGAAAAAAATAGCAATAAGTTCTTTAAAAGTTACCAATTTAAAAAGTATTAATGTTGTAAATGAACAATTTAAAAACTTAATTAATAATCTATCTTTTACACTTAATGCAAACAATATATTGGGTTTTGTAGGTGGAGATAGCGAAACAAATAATTTAATATTTAATTATTTAACTAATAATACAATAAATCCTAAAAGATATCAAGGCTACATTGAATTTCAAACAAACTTAGGTGAATATTCTTCAATATATAAGAACTCAAATTATCAAAATAACATAGCTTTTGGTTTTTATAATGATATTTTAAATAATGATTTAAATGAAGATAATAGCTATAGAAATATAAAAAAATATATTAACCACGGAGCAGTTATAGGGGCACTAACGGAAGAGTTTGTTTCTCAATGAAAACCAGTTTTTCAAGATTATAAATTATTGCTTCAAAGCGAATTTGCAAAGTTGCAATATGGTGTCGAAATTGAACTCGGAAGTAAATTAGATGACTTATTCAGTGAATTAAATCAATTTGATTTGCGAAATATCGACGCTAAAAATTTAAAATTTGATACTCTTTTTAAGAAATTTAAAGATATAGAAATTTTATATAGAACCCATGAAATGAAACTATTCGCATTTGTTAATGCAACTATAGCAAAATATAATAAGGGGTTATCGTTTTTAAAACGCAAGGAATATTTAGACAGTAAAAAGGAATACGAAGAGGTAATAAAAAAAATTTATAAGCCTTTTTCAAAGCCCAATAGATTTTTAAATCGAGTAAGATTTTTTTCTAAACTTTTAGAAACAAAAAAATCTTCAAAATCGTCTATTAAAAAATTTGTAAATAAATTAAGGCGTGATTTAAATATTGAAAACTATTATTACAAATATGAGTTAAAGAAAACAATAAAACAATCTTCGTTTATTCACTTTTATAAAAATCTATATTTTAATGGTCTATTATTGAAATTTATAAATAAAAATTTAAAGGCCATATTAGGGCTAAAAGAAGCAAAATCGTTTGAATTATTGTATGAAATTTTTGATTTAAAAAACAATATTACAAATGAAGTTAATGTAATTTCAAACATTGATAATCAAAAAGAATTAAAGAATGAAATAAAGGCTGTAATAAAAAATAATTTTTTAAATGATGTGATGCCATATATTGAAAGAATTAAGGCGTCTAGTTATGAACACACTCAAGAAGTTATTAATGATGTTACAAGAGAAATTCAAACGTCTAATAACTACGATTTAAACATAGGCGAGTTTGGCCTTGCAAACAAAGCGTTTGAAAAATTAAAAACGGTTGAATCAAAATATAAAGATGCAAAAAATGAATATTTTTGAAATTATAAAACTGAAGGGAATGCCATTTTAAAGGAAACAAAAAAAGTTTTAAGAAATTTTAATAAATATTCAAAAATAAACTCACATAAATTAATCAAATTAAAACTAAAAATTTTTAATTTGATTAATTTAATAAAAATTAAGGAATTTAATAATTCAGTTCTAAATGAGCAAGTAAAAAAAATAAAAGAAAATCTACAATTTTTAAAAATTTTAAGAAATGAATTTGATTCTTATAAATATGTTGTAAGCGATTTTAAAACGGCATCAAAAAAACAAATAAAACTTTTTGTTTCAAAAATTAATATTTACAAAATTATTGCAAAGGCAAATATTGACGTTAATTTTTTAGTAGAGAAATTAGGCTCTTTAAGCGATGATGAAAAAATTAGATTAGAGTGCGAAAAAATTTTAATTAATAATCCTTCACTTATAATAATAGGACCCAATATTTCTAAATTACCATATGAAAAGCAATGTGAAACATTGAATCAATTGAATAAATTTGTTTTAGACAATCACAAAATGGCAATTTATTTCTTAGACAATATAAATATTGCTCAAAAAATAACTACAGATTTATATATTATAAATTCATCAAAAATTATTGAGCAAGGAAAAACTAGTCAATTAATAAGGAACCCAATAAATCCTATAGTCAAAAATATGTTAAATTATAAAGACGAGAAGACTCAAGAGGATTTAAGCTTTTATATGTCTCAAGAAGACAATATGGAAAATATATACAAATATGAAATAGAGCCATGCCACTTTGTTTGATGCACATGAAGTGAATTAAATAGATGAATAAACGCAAATAATGTTAAAAACAAAGAGCTAATGAGTTTATTTATTCCACAAAATACTTTTCAAAGTAAAGGAAATAAAACAATAGACAATAAGGAACCATTCGAAGAAACAACGCTTATAAATTTAATCGATGACGAAGATAACGAACTAAGGAATTTGAACATGGAAAAAACTTTTAATCATAAAATAGTTGAAAAAGACAGATGCAAAAAATGAAATGATATGAAGATTTTTCAAACTCACGATGAATCTAAAAAACCATTCACCATTATTTTGCCACCCCCAAATGTAACCGGCAATCTCCATATTGGCCATGCCCTAGACAATTATATTTCTGATACAATAATAAGGTTTAAGAAGTTACAGGGATATGATGTATTGTGACTACCAGGAACAGATCATGCAGGTATAGCAACTCAAGCAGTAGTTGAAAAGAAACTAGCTTCCCAAAATATCAATAAATATCAATTAGGAAGAGAAGAATTTATTAAAAAGGTTTGGGAATGAGTAGATGAATATTCAAAAAATATTCATAACCAATGACAAAAATTAGGTTTGGCCCTTGATTATGGTTTTGAAAGATTCACTTTAGATGATAATTCTAATGAAGCTGTATTAAAGGTATTTATTGAACTTTATGAAAATGGTTTAATATATCGTGACAAAAAAGCAATAAATTGAGATCCTGTATTAGAAACAGCTCTTTCTAATATAGAAGTAGTACCAAAAGAAACAAAGCAAAAGATGTACTACATAAAATATCCAATTAAGAATTCAGAAAACTTTCTTGAAGTAGCCACAACGAGACCCGAAACAATGTTCTCGGATGTAGCTTTAGCAATAAACCCGCAAGATAGTAGAGCAAACCAATTAATAAAAGAAATAATAATACATCCATTAACAAACAAAGAAATTCCAATTATTTTATCAAACAAAATAGATCCTAATTTTGGTAGTGGAATAATGAAAGTTTCAGCCCATGCTGTTGATGATATTGAAATTATTATTGAAAATAAACTTCCAATAAATGAATGTATCAATAAAGATGGGAAATTAAATGATTTAGCAGGTGAATTTAAGGGATTAGATCGCTTTGAAGCTAGAGAAAAAATTGCACACTTATTAAGTCAAAAAGGACTTTTAATAAAAGAAGAAGAAGTAGTTTCTAATATTGGATATAGTGAAAGATCAAAGGCCCCAATTGAAATTTTAGTTCAGCCACAATGATTTGTTAAGATGTCAGAATTTTCAAAGATGCTTTTGAAGGATTTACGCAGTGACGAAGGAGTAAAAATTTTTCCACCACGTTTTGAAAGTACACTAGAAAATTGAATGGAAAATGCTCACGATTGAACAATTTCAAGACAAATTTGGTGAGGGCATCGGATTCCCGCTTGGTACAATGAACAAAATGAAATTAAAGTTCAAATTCAAAAGCCTGAAGGAAATTGAAAACAAGACGATGATGTTTTAGATACTTGATTTAGTTCGGGACTTGCACCATTTGTGTTTTTAGGATGGCCACAAGACAAGAGCAAATTAAAACGTTATTTTCCTACAAGCTTATTAGTAACTGGATATGATATTATTTTCTTTTGAGTAGCAAGAATGTATTTCTTTAGTTTATATTTTATGGATCAAAAACCTTTTGAACATCTTTTATTACATGGATTAGTTAGAGATTCACAAGGAAGAAAAATGTCTAAATCGCTTGGCAATGGAATTAATCCAATTCAAGTAATTGATGAATACGGTTCTGATGTTTTAAGAATGTCTTTAATTTTTAATTGTACACCTGGCCTTGATATTAATTACAGTGATGAAAAAATCCAAGGTGCTAAACTATTTGCTAATAAATTCTGAAATATAGCTAGATTTGTTGAAAATATACCTGTTTCGATAACTGAAAAGATTGATTTTAATAAGTTGGATGAATATGATAATTGAATTTTGAATGAATATTTAACATTCAAAAAAAATATTGAAGATGCCATGGATAAATATGAGTTAACTATTATTTATAAGCATATTCAAGATTTTGTTGTTGACAAATTCTCAAATTGATATTTAGAATTTTTAAAATTTAAAGAAAATTCATATTTAATACATTATTTATTCAAACAAATATTGATTTTATTGCATCCATTTATGCCGTTTCTAACAGATTATGTTTTTGAAAAATTATATCATGAAGAATTGCTATGCAGCAATCTTCAAACTTTTGCCTTAAATAAAGAAAGTTCAAACAATACTCCTAAAATTATTTCTTTAATTACTGCCTTAAGAAAATATAGGGAAGATAAAAAGATTTCAAAATCTATTGAATTATTCTTCTATTTGAATAATCTTGTATTCAGCAGTATAGATTTAAAAATAATTAACAAATTAAGCAATTTTTCTTGAAAAGAAAATCACGATTTTTCACTAAAAACAGAAAGTTTTGAAGTATTTATAATTCAAAGCAAGCAAGACAAAGAAAATGAAATTCTAGAATTAAATAAATTAATTGAATTTAGTCAAAAAGAAATTGAATTTAATGAAAAATTAATCAATAATCCTAAATTTATGGAAAAGGCTAATAAAAATACAATCAATGAAAAATTAGCAAATTTAAAATTGCATAAAGAAAAATTAGAGTTTTATAAAAACCAACTTAAAGAAAAACAAGAAAAAATAAATTAATTAAAAACAAGATAAGAGTTTTTTAATAAACAATTATCTTGTTTTATTTTTTACTGTTATAAAATTGCATTAAAAATTATTATTTGTCTTGAATTGCTTCTATTCCAGGTAATTTCTTTCCTTGGACAAATTCTATTGATGCTCCACCGCCAGTTGAAATAAAACTAAATTTATCTTGATAACCTAATTTGTTTATTGCTGTAACAGAGTCGCCTCCGCCAACTACTGAATAGCAATCTCTATTTTGAGCAATAGCGGTTGCAATTCCTTTTGTTCCAGCTTCAAAGTTACTGAATTCAGTCACTCCTGCTGGGCCATTTCAAAAGATAGTTTTAGCATTTTTAATAATACTTGCGAATAATTTAATACTTTCTGGTCCAATATCTAATCCCATATTTCCGTCAGGAATATCAGGATTTTCTGGACTTGTAAATTTAGGAGTTTTGTCAGCAAATTCATCTACATAAGCATTGTCAATTGGCAAAACAATTTTATCTTTATATTTGTTTAAATATTCTTTTGCCATTTCAACTTTATCTTCTTCAAAAATAGAAGTTCCAATTTCTCTATTTAAGGCTTTTTGGAATGTATATGCCATACCACCAACAATTAAAACCTTATCTGCTAGTTCAAATAACTTTTCTAGAACTTTGATTTTATCACTTACTTTTGCTCCACCAATTATTGCAACAAAAGGACGTTTAAATCCTACTAATAATTTTTGAAGGTGTTCAACTTCATTATTCATTAAAAATCCTAATGCTGATTCTTTAGAATATTGTGAAATTCCATATGTTGATGCATGTGCTCTATGCGCGGTTCCAAAAGCATCATTAACATACACATCGCCTAGACTTGCTCAATATTTTGCAAGATCTTCATCATTATTAGACTCTGCTTTATTATTTAAATCTTGGAAACGAGTATTTTCTAAAACCAAAATTTCTCCAGGTTTTAAGTTTTTAGCAGCATTTGTAACTGCTTCACTTCTATTTTCGTTAATAAATTTAACGTCTCTATTTAATAATTGCGCCAATTTTTTAGCTACAATTTCTAAAGATTTAGTTTTCTTGTCTTCTTCTGTTTTAACTCTTCCTAAATGAGATAGAATGATTAAAGAAGCATTTTTACTCAATATGTATTTGATTGTTGGCAATTCTTCATCAATTCTTTTTGTGTCCATAATAGTATTGTTTGAAATAGGAACGTTAAAATCAACTCTTAAAATAACCTTTTTGTTTTCTAATTGAAGGTCTTCAATGGTTTTCTTCATTTTATCTCCTTGTGTGTCTTGTATGTTTTATATAAATAAAAATAATATTTTGTTTAAATTTATATAATTATAAAGAAAAAAAGTTATTTTAAAATCAACTTGGGAGATTAAATGGCAAAAATTTTAAATGCTCAAAAGCAAAAGGACACAAGAACTCTTAGCTATGATCCTGAAAAAGACAGCTTGACTTTGCTAATTTCAGAGTTTCAACTTTACAATAAAAACACCAAATTTATTAATGATTATTCAGAAATGGAAAAATTTCATTATTTTAAAGAATCTAGATGAATGAAAACAATGGATGAAAAATTACAAGATCAAGTGCAAGAATTTTCAAAAAGGCAAAAAAAATTAAATGCCAAATATAAAAGTTACATTGAATATTCTAAATGGTCTGAATCGCCATATGCAACAAAAACTAAACCGCTTACAAAATGAAATAGAATCATTATTATTTCGGTTTTCATTATTTTAGTAATTATCATGTTGCTAATCGTAATTGGCTTGAATAAATTGTGATAAAAACGGAGGTATTGACATGGAAATAAAACTATTAATTGTTTTACTAGTGTTGCTAGCAGGTGTTATTATTTTCATAATTGCTAATTATTCAATTACTTGAATTAAAAACAAAAAAAATTAAAAAAGTAACAAAAAGGTTTTGGGTGAATCTACAAAAATAAGAATTATTTATCAATTAAAAGAAGCCCTTGAATTTTTATCAAAGACAAAGACTGGTGCAATTATCACCATCGAAAATAAAGATAATCTTGATTTGCTAAGAACTGACGGCGTAATATTAAATGCTAACATTTCTGCTTCTTTAATTATTTCTATTTTTAATAAACACGCTCCACTTCACGATGGTGCAATAATTATTAGAAATAACAAAATTTATTATGCTGCCACATATTATAAAATAACAAAAAAATCAATTGATAATAAATATGGTGCAAGACACCGTGCTGCTATGGGTATTTCAGAAATTTGTGATGCTACAACTATAGTTGTTAGTGAAGAAAATGGCGGAATTACAATAGCTAAAAACGGAACTTTTAGCCCTGTTTTACTAGAAAATCTACAAGAAAGATTAGTCAATATTTTTAAGGATAATAATTAAAAAAATAAAAATTTTGAAATTATTAAAAAAGTATGGTAAAATGTATTTCGCAATTTGAAAAAAGCGATCGTTAAATTGCTCAAATTGCCGCTTAAAAAAATAAATATTATAGTTATATAATATACTCTCGCTCTTTTCTTATATTTATAATAAACCCTTATTTATTTTATACACATATACATACAACCCTTATTTTTTATATTTCCTTAACTTAGAACTTGAAGTTCAACTTATTATTAAATTAAATAATCAAAAGCTTATATTGTTCGATTTTTAGCGAGAGTAATCTTATTTTAAAAAATATTTCTTTCAAAATAGTAAACAAAAATGTTTGCTATTTTTTAATATTTTTGTTTAAAATATATAAGTACATAAATATCACTATTTTATGGCCAAAATTAAATCATTTACATTAAAAAAATATTTTTTTTGTTAAAATTACATTGCTATAAATGCGCGCTTTTGGACAGGACATAGTTGAAAGGCTATGCTAAGGTAGGTTAAACGCGTTTAATCAAAAGATTTAATAAATATTAAAAAAATTAAAATGTAATTTATTGAAAGGAAATTATTATGGCAAAATTAGATTTTGACCGTTCAAAACCACACGTTAATATTGGTACTATCGGTCACGTTGACCACGGTAAAACTACATTAACTGCTGCTATTGCAACAGTATTGGCTAAAAAAGGTCTAGCAGAAGCTAGAGACTACGCTTCTATTGACAATGCACCAGAAGAAAAAGCACGTGGTATTACAATTAACACATCACACATTGAATATCAAACAGAAAAACGTCACTACGCACACGTTGACTGTCCAGGACACGCCGACTATGTTAAAAACATGATTACCGGTGCTGCCCAAATGGATGGAGCAATTTTAGTTGTTGCTGCTACTGATGGTCCTATGCCTCAAACTCGTGAACACATTTTACTTGCAAGACAAGTTGGTGTTCCAAAGATAGTTGTATTTTTAAACAAAATTGATATGTTTAAAGATGATGAAAGAGAAGAAATGGTTGGACTAGTAGAAATGGACGTAAGAAGCCTTCTATCAGAATATGGTTTTGATGGTGACAATGCTCCTATTATTGCTGGTTCAGCTCTTAAAGCATTACAAGGAGATCCAGAATACGAAAAAGGTATTTTGGAATTAATGGATGCTGTTGATACATACATCGAAGAACCAAAACGTGAAACAGACAAACCATTCTTAATGGCTGTAGAAGACGTATTTACAATCACTGGTCGTGGAACTGTTGCAACTGGTAGAGTTGAACGTGGTGTTTTACAATTAAACGAAGAAGTTGAAATTGTTGGATTAAAACCAACCAAGAAAACAGTTGTTACTGGTATTGAAATGTTCCGTAAGAACTTAAAAGAAGCACAAGCCGGAGATAACGCTGGATTATTGCTACGTGGAATTGACAGAAGCGAAGTTGAACGTGGACAAGTTTTAGCAAAGCCTAAGACAATCGTTCCTCACACACAATTCGAAGCAACTGTTTATGTTCTTAAAAAAGAAGAAGGTGGACGTCACACACCATTCTTCCACAACTATAAACCACAATTCTACTTCCGTACAACAGACGTTACTGGTGGAATTGAATTCAAACCTGGACGTGAAATGGTTGTTCCTGGCGACAACGTAGAATTAACTGTTACTTTAATTGCTCCTATTGCTATTGAAGAAGGAACCAAGTTCTCTATTCGTGAAGGTGGAAGAACTGTTGGTGCCGGATCAGTTACAAAAATTCTTAAATAATTATCAAAATTATTAAAAGAAATTTTGAATTACAAAATTGGATTTGTATAAAGCAAGTCCAATTTTTTTATATTTTATTTAGTATGTTTAAATTGTAAATATTGCCGCTTTTATCTTCTATTATTAATTGTTAATAAAAAAAAAGTAACCATTTGTTCTTTAAAAAATGCCCCCCCCCCCCTATTTTTTAATTATTTTATTAACTTTTTAGTTAATAAAAATAAAATTGATTAATTAAAAATATAACTAAATTTCCATTTTTAATATAGGAGAACGAATGAATGAAAAAAAGAAAAAAATTGCCATTCCATTGGCAATTTTGTGCGGCGGTTTAGCAATTGCTACAACAGCGCTTATTGCAATAAAGGCTCGCCGTCATAAAATTGCAAATCAATCGCAAAAAGAAAATTTATTGCAAAATTTTAAAAAATTACAAAAGCAATTAAATGAATTGCTAGGATATAAAATTGTTAATGAAATAAATGTTTTTCATGAACAAGAAGTTTTGCAAGGATCACTAAAAATTAATAATAAATCTGAAACCAAAGCAATTGAAGAAGAAACTTTAAGGTTAAAAGATGCTATTACTTTATTAATATCAAAAATAAAAAATCAAATAAATCAAAAAGAATTGGAATTTGCTAAATTTAATGAAATAAAAGATAAATTGCAAGAATATATCAAAAACGAGTTATCGAAACAAGAATACGAACATATTAAACAAAATATCGAAAATGAATTAAATAAATATACTCCAATTAGTCTTGAATCAACTTTAATCGAAATACAAAATGCAACAAATAATCTAATTAAATTGTTAAATGAATCAACCAAAGAAAAAGATAACATTGATAATTTAAATGCCAAAGAACAATTAAAAGCATCTATTTCTCAAGCAAACCAATTATTGCCTCAATTAAGTGACAATGATAGTGAAATTGCAAAAGCTAAAAAATCATTAGATGCTGAAATTAAAAATGCAAATCAAGCAGTTGCCTCAAACAATACTGCTTCAATGCAATCAGCTAAATCTTCATTAGATGCAAAAGTTGCTGAAATTACTAAAAAATTAGAAACATTCAATAAAGATAAAGAAGCTAAATTCAATGAATTAAAACAAACAAGAAATCAAATTCAAGAATTTATAAATACAAATAAAAACAATCCAAATTATTCAGAATTAATTTCACAATTAACTTCAAAAAGAGATTCTAAAAATTCAGTAACTGATTCTTCAAACAAATCAGATATCGAATCAGCAAACACCGAATTAAAACAAGCTTTAGCAAAAGCAAATGCTGACAAAGTTCAAGCTGATAATTTAGCAAAATCAATTAAAGAACAATTAAACAACTCAGTTTCTAATGCAAATACATTATCAGCAAAATTAACTGACAAAGATAATACAATTCAACAAGCAAAAACTGAATTAGAAAAAGAAGTTCAAAAAGCAGATCAAGCAATTAAATCTAATAATACTGCTTCAATGCAATCAGCTAAATCTTCATTAGATGCAAAAGTTGCTGAAATTACTAAAAAATTAGAAACATTCAATAAAGATAAAGAAGCTAAATTCAATGAATTAAAACAAACAAGAAATCAAATTCAAGAATTTATAAATACAAATAAAAACAATCCAAATTATTCAGAATTAATTTCACAATTAACTTCAAAAAGAGATTCTAAAAATTCAGTAACTGATTCTTCAAACAAATCAGATATTGAATCAGCAAACACCGAATTAAAACAAGCTTTAGCAAAAGCAAATGCTGACAAAGTTCAAGCTGATAATTTAGCAAAATCAATTAAAGAACAATTAAACAACTCAGTTTCTAATGCAAATACATTATCAGCAAAATTAACTGACAAAGATAATACAATTCAACAAGCAAAAACTGAATTAGAAAAAGAAGTTCAAAAAGCAGATCAAGCAATTAAATCTAATAATACTGCTTCAATGCAATCAGCTAAATCTTGATTAGATGCAAAAGTTGCTGAAATTACTAAAAAATTAGAAACATTCAATAAAGATAAAGAAGCTAAATTCAATGAATTAAAACAAACAAGAAATCAAATTCAAGAATTTATAAATACAAATAAAAACAATCCAAATTATTCAGAATTAATTTCACAATTAACTTCAAAAAGAGATTCTAAAAATTCAGTAACTGATTCTTCAAACAAATCAGATATCGAATCAGCAAACACCGAATTAAAACAAGCTTTAGCAAAAGCAAATGCTGACAAAGTTCAAGCTGATAATTTAGCAAAATCAATTAAAGAACAATTAAACAACTCAGTTTCTAATGCAAATACATTATCAGCAAAATTAACTGACAAAGATAATACAATTCAACAAGCAAAAACTGAATTAGAAAAAGAAGTTCAAAAAGCAAATCAAGCAATTAAATCTAATAATACTGCTTCAATGCAATCAGCTAAATCTTCATTAGATGCAAAAGTTGCTGAAATTACTAAAAAATTAGAAACATTCAATAAAGATAAAGAAGCTAAATTCAATGAATTAAAACAAACAAGAAATCAAATTCAAGAATTTATAAATACAAATAAAAACAATCCAAATTATTCAGAATTAATTTCACAATTAACTTCAAAAAGAGATTCTAAAAATTCAGTAACTGATTCTTCAAACAAATCAGATATCGAATCAGCAAACACCGAATTAAAACAAGCTTTAGCAAAAGCAAATGCTGACAAAGTTCAAGCTGATAATTTAGCAAAATCAATTAAAGAACAATTAAACAACTCAGTTTCTAATGCAAATACATTATCAGCAAAATTAACTGACAAAGATAATACAATTCAACAAGCAAAAACTGAATTAGAAAAAGAAGTTCAAAAAGCAAATCAAGCAATTAAATCTAATAATACTGCTTCAATGCAATCAGCTAAATCTTCATTAGATGCAAAAGTTGCTGAAATTACTAAAAAATTAGAAACATTCAATAAAGATAAAGAAGCTAAATTCAATGAATTAAAACAAACAAGAAATCAAATTCAAGAATTTATAAATACAAATAAAAACAATCCAAATTATTCAGAATTAATTTCACAATTAACTTCAAAAAGAGATTCTAAAAATTCAGTAACTGATTCTTCAAACAAATCAGATATCGAATCAGCAAACACCGAATTAAAACAAGCATTAAATACCGCAAAGGCTAAAAAATCAAGTATAGATAATGAATTAAGGCCTCTAAAGAATGACTTGCAAAGTAAAATTGAAGAGTTTGGGCCTATAAGAAATACTAATTTTTCATGAATATCTAGCAAGTTAGAAACTACTAAAAATAAATTAGCAGAAGAATTAACAAAAGCAGATGCAATTAAAAATAATCCATCAAGTTCTAAACAAGCATTGAAAGATTCTTCACAACAAGTTCAAAAATTAGGAAATGAATTATTGAAGACTATAACCGAAGAATTTGGAAAGGTTGAAACTAAAAATAGTAACATCGGATATAGATTGTTTAAATTGGCACAAGCTGAACAATTTAATAACAGTGATGTTGATAAATTAAAGAACGCTTGAGAAGAAAAACAAACTCTACTTTCAAAGAAACAAAAACTAGGCAATCAATCAACAAAAGATTATTTAACCCAATTATCTACAGAAATGAGCACTCAAGAATCTACAATTAAAAAAGTTATAGTAAATATTCAAGCACATATAAGAAATAACCTTAACTCACAATATAGATTAGAAGCTGACAAGCTTATTGCCAATATGAAGAGAGGTTATGGAGATAAAGTTGGTATAGAAAGCTTACAAAAATGACAAGATCTTATGGACGATAGTGTGTTGAGTGTAGATGATAGTTTGAAAGACGACTTTAACAAAGCACTTAGAGTATTAGTTGGAGATTACACTAAAAACCCTCCTGTTTCATCGTGATTTATTAATAAAAGAAATAGAAGCATAGAAAATTATCAAAATCTAAGAAATTTAATTCTAGTAAGAGAAAATGAAATTTTATTAGATAAAGCAAAAGACTTAGATAAAAGAGCAGAAAAAACAATTAAATTTGTTGATGAAAATATTAATAGCCTTGACCAAAGAGCAAAAAGATTAAAACAAGAAATATTAAATGCTAAAAATGACTTAAGTAACTTTACACTAAATCATCAAAAAAATCAATTTACTGCAAAAGATATAACCCCTAAAATTTCTCTATTAGAAAATAAATTAAATGAAATAAATCAATATCTTCTTCCAATAATAAAAGAAAAAGCAGTATCAAAAATATCAGAAATTGAAAAAAATAAAAAAGAACTTGAAGATATTATAAGAAGCAATTTTTATCTTTGAGAAAAAGTTGAAATTAATAAATATATTAGTGAATTAACAAACAAACAAGTAGAATTAAGATCTAATATAAATTTCGAAAATAAATGAGAATCTATTAAAGATACATTAGATAACTTAAATATTAAAGAAAATGTTTCTTTATTAAAAGAAGTAATAATAAATAATTCAAACGCCCAATATTCAATTAATAGAATATTGTCAACAGTTCCTGAATTTATTAAAGTTGCTCAAACAACTAGAAGCAATAACTTGCGATCACTAGCAGAAATACAATTTAAACCCACATTGTTAGACATTGATAAGAATTTAAAAGAAGTAAAGAAAATACTAGACGAAAATAAAACATTAAATAGTGATAACATAGCCAAATTAAATGAAAAAATAAGATTGCTTGTGGATAGATCCCGTGAATTAAAAGAATCATTAAGATGATTTGATAGGCAAAATGAAAATATAAGTGATCAAAGGATTAAAAACAAGTTGGATGAAGTCCGCGAACTTCTTAAAAACGTTTAGTTTTGTAAGGTCTTTAAATTAAATTTAAAATTAGTGCAAAAAGCGCTAATTTTTTATTTTAATGTTAATCAAAAAAATAATTTCGGATTTTATTTTAAAAAAACTTTATTTTTCTAATGTGTTATAATAATAAATTAAATGCTTATTTTTAAGTATTTATATTGCAAGGAAAGGAAAATATGATAAAGAAACGAAGAAGAAAATTAGGATGATTGACCTTTATTGCTGGGGGATTGCCATTACTGCTTTTGTTTTAATAATGTGTAGATTTTGCAAGAAACCTAATAAGCAAATAAAAGATCGAACCTCTTTAAATTTATTTAATAATGCGCAAAGTGAATTGAAAGAATTAATTAATTCTCCAATAGCCAAACTATGCCAAACCGCTATTGAACAAAAAGTTTTAAACGATTCAAATAAAATAAATGAAAAGTCTACTGACGAAGAAATTTCAAAGAATACAGAATATTTAAATAGTTCAATCGCTTTGCTTAAAAATAAGTTAGATCTTGCTAAACAAGAATTAGAAAAATTCAACATGGCTATGTTTCAACTAAGATCATTAGTTAATAATAAAGATAGTAAAAGTATAGATACCAAAAATTCAATCAATGCTTTAAATAATGCTAAAAAATTGCCTTTTAATTCTATTGAACAAGTCAAGAGCGAATCTTTAACTTTGAAAAATAATATTGATGAATTAAAGTTAAAGCTTAAAGAAGTTAAAAAGTCTAGACTTGCAGAAGCCAAGAACAAATTAAAAGCAATTATTGATTCAGAACCTTCTAAAAATGTTGATAGTTCTAGAGAATTGCAAATATTTAATGATTCAAATGTTGAAGCAAAATCAACACTTGAAGATATTGATAAAAAGATTGATGCCGCAATAAGAGCAAACAATGATTTAAATGAAAAAATTCAAAATTATAAATCAGCAAAATTATCTGATCTTGAATCTTCAAGAAATGATTTGTCAAACTTTATTGCAAACGATTTAAAAAATCCTGTATATAAAGAAATTGCAGATAAAATTAATGAAAAGATTAAAGAAGTAAAAGGCGTTGGAAAAAATTCAACAATCAAAGAATTACAAGCAGCCATAAAAACTTTAGCAGATGCTAAAGAAAAAGCAATTAAAGAAAAAGCTTGGATAGATAGAGTTGGTATTAAAAAAGTTTTAGAAATTCAAAGATCTAAAATATTGTTGGTTGATGCTGAATATATTGCAAGATTTTTAAAATCACAAAATGGTGAACCATTTAGACAAAAGAATGAATTTAATGAATATTCAGGAACAGAATTTTTCAAATTAAAAAACGAGTTGGAAAGGGTTTCAAATCTTAAAGATTTAAATTCTCTTGACAGTGTTGATTATAAAGTAATATGAAAAGCTAATGAAGAATTAAAAAAATTTATTCCAATAATTAATAAAGCAATTAAATCATATTTATACGAAATTTTTGAAGACTGATCTGATGTGCTTATTTCAAAACTAAATGTTTGAGATAAATACTGCTATTCGCCAAAATATACTGGTGCAAATGAAAAATTAGCAGCATTTAAAAAGGAAATTCAACAAAAAAATGAAGAACTAAGAGCTAATGCACTAGATGCCAAATGAATGGATATTTGAGTAACTTATTATCCACAATTGTTAAAGCTTCTCACTGTTGACATTCGCGATAAATTTAGAGAAGTTTATATAACTGAAGAAGCAAAGAAAAATAATCTTGCATATCAAGTTGTTGATTTATTAAATAAATTAGAATCATTTGATTTGAACAATAGTAAATTAGATAAACAAGAAATTAAAGATTTTAAAGAAAAATTAAGTGCAAAAAATCTAGAAATTGAAAAATATTTAAGTGACAAAAAGAATTTTGAAAGTTATTATGCATATAACCCTGATTTATGAATGAATAATTTAAGTTATGATATAAAAGAACAAGAAAAAATTTTGAATAATATAAATTCTAAGATTTCTTTAATTGAAGAAAGCTCATTTACAAACCAAGAATTAAAGAATACTTTTGTTGAATTGAAACAAAAATTATCAATATTGAATAAAAACTAAAGGATTAGAAACCTTTTAGGGTTAAAAAAGTATATTAAAAATAAGGCTTAAGAAATGCCTTATTTTTAATTAGTCTGGATTATTGAACATCTTTTAGTTCGTTTAAAATATCATCTAATTCGTGGATATATTGAGATGCAAAAATTTCTTTTTCATAAAACTCAGGAAATTTTTCAATAGGAACAATGTTATCTTCATTGTCTTTTTTAACTTTATAAAATTGTCAATTATAGTAGATATTTTCTCGATTTGTTTCACCCGAAAATATAAGTCTATAAGAAATATTTTTTGAAAGCAATTTTTGTAATTTTTATTTTAATAAAAATTTTGATTTACTTATTTTTTAGTAATTCCTTTTGTTTTTGACCCATTATGTGGCACTTTCTGCATCTTGCTTCATATTCATTATAGTCACCAATTAAGTTTTGCTCATTTGAAGAATCTTTTCTAAAACTTGTTGAAGCAGCATGTTGACATACTACACAAATTGCTTGCAATTTAGTTACTCGTTCAGCCATTGCCATTAAGGCAGGAATTGGCCCAAAGGGTTTTCTTAGATAATCTTGGTCTAGGCCAGCTACAATTACTAAATATCCCTTATTTGCTAAGTCATCAGCGACTTCAATTAATGAATTCCCAAAAAAATGGGCTTCGTCAATTATTATTGCCTTATATTTATCTTGCTTAAGTAATTCATAAACTTCGTTAATGTTTTTTAATGAATGCGTTTTTCTTCTTACGCCACAACGGCTTACTATTTCATCATCAGAAAAGCGATTGTCATATTCAGGCTTTATTAAAAGCGGTAGCATCTTAGCATATTCTAAGGTTCTAACTCTCCTTAATAATTCTTCACTTTTTCCACTAAACATTGGTCCAGTTATAACTTCTATCATTCCATCATTAAATGTTTTATACATTTTTATACCTCAAACTTTTAAATAATAATGTTTTAACATTATAATATAATTATTACTTTTTTAAAGGAGTTTTTATGAGTTTAAAAGCTGGTATAGTTGGATTGCCTAATGTTGGCAAAAGTACATTGTTTTCTGCATTAACATTAAATGAAGCTGAAATGGCAAATTATGCTTTTACTACAATTGAACCTAACGTTGCAATAGTTAATTTAGAAGATCCAAGGCTTTATGAATTAGCTAAAATAGTTCAAACAGAAAAAATTGTTCCTGCTACTTTTCAATTTGTTGATATAGCTGGATTAGTTGCTGGTGCTTCAAAAGGCGAAGGCTTAGGCAATAAGTTTTTAGCAAACATTCGCGAAGTTGATGCAATTGTTCATGTTATAAGATGCTTCGAAAATGCTGATATAATGCATGTTAATAATAAAATTGATCCTATTAGTGATTTAAAAACTATTAATATTGAATTAATATTGGCAGATTTGCAAACTATTGAAAATGTAATTAATAGAATTGGTAAAAAAGCTCAAAATTCAGGTGATAAAGAATTGAAATTTGAATTTGAAGTTGCCTTAAAAATACGTAATGCATTAGAAAATGAAATTATGGTTAAAAATCTAGATTTAAGTTCAGAAGAACAAGCCGTGATCAAATCATATCAATTGCTTACTGCAAAACCTACAATCTATGTTGCAAACCTTGATAGTGATAGTTTTAAAAATCTAGAAAGTGCTAAATATTATCAAGAATTAAACAAATATTTGCAAGACAAAAAAGAAATTTTAATACCTATTTGTATTAAATTAGAATATGAATTATGTAAATTTAATGATGAAGAAAAAGAAATGTTTTTAAATGAATATAACATTGAATGCTCCGGATTAAATTTAATTATCAAGAAAAGTTTTTATTTATTAAATCAAGCAACATATTTTACGGCGGGTAAAATCGAAGCAAGGGCATGAGTATTTAAAAAAGGAATGAATGCTGCTCAATGTGCAGGAATTATTCACACTGATTTTGAAAAGAAATTTGTAAAAGCAGAAGTCATTAAATATGAAGATTATGTTGCTTTAAATGGCGAAAAAGGTTGCAGGGAAGCCGGAAAAATAGCAATTGAGGGCAAGAATTATATTATGCAAGATGGTGATGTTTGCTTTTTTAGAGTGGCAAAATAAAAATTAAAATTAGGGGAAAATACCTAATTTTTTTTGTTGTATTTTTTTAAAATCGTATAATAAAAGAGTAATGATACTTATCATAATGATATGATATGAATTAACGAAATATAAAACTTGACCAAATTTATTTGCTATGGTTTTAAAGTTAATTGCATGATTAAAAAGTTTATTGATATACTATCAAAACTAATACTCATTAAAAGTTTCATTACATCATAAAAATTTTATTAGTCTATATATATTGCTATATAGTATTTTTTGGTATTACATTAAGTTATTTGTAGGAAACGAACTTTTAAATTTCAACCTATTTTAAGGAACAATTATGAATTTAATAAAAATTGATTTGCATGTACATTCTCAGGATTCAAGCCATACAGGAAGTAATATTTCTCAAGAATCTGATTTAGAAAAATTGTTAATTTTAACTAAAAAAAGAGTCAAAATTGCTAGTTTTTCTGACCATGATAATTTTTATATTGAAAGTTATTTGAAACGCCTTGAAATAATTAAACAATACAATATTGATATTACATTATGGCCTGGTATTGAAGTTAATTTAAGAAAATATGATGGTCAAATAGGACAAGCTATATTTATATTTGATCCAGATAGCAACTTAAAAGAATTAAATGAAGTAACTAAAAAAGAATTTAGATTCAATAGCAATAAATACACATACAAAGACGCTGTTGAACTATTTAAAAAAAGTAACTTCAATTTTATGGTTTTCCCTCATGCTGGAAAAGGTCAAGATAATATGGAATGACAAGATATATGCAATAGCCAAGTTGATGGGCTGGATATAACAGATTTTAATAATAGCAATAAAAAGAAAATATTAAAACAAGATCCAAACATTCCGGTTTTATATTTTAGTGACACACATACATGAAGAAAATATCCTCAATATGGTAAATTTTGTTCTTATGTGGAAGTTGAAAATAAAGATCAAATTACATTTAATGAAGTAAAAAACAATATAAGAAATAATAAAGTTGATTATGACAATGTATAGAAAGGAATAATATGATAAAAAGCCTAAAAATTAAAAATAATAACGAAACTTATGACATAAATTTAAATAGTCAAGTTAATGTTATTGTTGGTGAAAAGGGTTCTGGTAAAAGCTCCTTGCTTTTGGTTTTAGCAGAAGCAATAGTAAACAAAAAATTATTCAAAAACGAATATGAATGATTCAATGAAAAGGCTAAATTTTTAGTCGATTCAATAAATATTGATAATACAGAAATTAAAACTCAGGATTTTTCATATATTTTTGATTCAGAAAGTAAGCAAAATTCAAAGGATGCAGGTATTTTAGAAATTCAAAAAAACCTAAGCGGTTATATTAGTCAAAATGATAGCAGGAAAAATTCTCTTGATTCTTCTGAATATGTTGAAAAGCAAAAAAGTAATTGTATTGATAATTTCACAGAAAAAATTTACTATGATCAAGATCAAAAAATGTTAAAACAATTAAATGATTTTAGATCGCTAGAAGATTTGTTAAATGAATATAGGCACGAACGTGATAGACAGATAGCACTTTCAAATGTTTTTAATCAATCTTTTAATTTAAATGAAGGTAGTACTAAAAACATTGCAACCATTGACTGTGATTCTTCAAATGAAATAAAAAAAATTAAGGAATTATTGAAATCAATTGAAGAAACAAAAGAAAAAATATATAGTACAAATTTGGTTGTCAATAATCTTTTAGCACAATTTGAACAATCTTCGTCGCTACTTCAAATTTCAAAAGAACAATTATTAGATATTCAACAAAGAACAGAAAATGTTATACTACAAAATAACTTATTTCTAGAATATTACAATCAATATAATTTAGTTGTATCCAAGGATAAAAAAGCTCTTGAATGTTTTAAATTATCATTTACAAATGCTAAAAGAGCATATCTTGAAGAATTAAGCAACACTTTGAAGATTCAAAATGATAATGAACAATTATTGGAACATTTCTCTAATTTAGGAAGAATAATGAAAAAAATCAATAGACAATATAATTCAATAATTGAAAAAGAAATCATTTTAAACTGAACATTAGAAGAAACTGATAAAAAAAATAAAAATATAAAATATAAAATAGAAAGTTTTGCTTTAAGTGAAGAAGAAAAAAATTTAATTTTGAATAAATGACTCGGTTCAACAAATAAGAGTAATACAATTGCTGATGTTCTTAATGGTAATATTAAAGATAACTTTGATATTAAAAAGATGATTAAGGCATTGATTAAAGATAAAATAAAAATCTATGCAGGGGATGAAGAATATAAAAATCTATCAATGGGCCAAAAGACATTGTTTGGTATAACACACGCGATTGACACATTGAACAATGTTCCTAATGAACAATACTTATTGCTAGACCAAATTGAAGATAATCTAGATAATAAAACAATATACGAAAAAATAGTTCCAATGTTGCAAGAACAAATTAAAAAAGGCAAACAAATTTTTATCGTTACACATAACCCTAATATTGGAACATTGATAAAAGGCAACATAATAACAACAGATATTTTCAATACTAATCTAAACAAAAAATTTGTTGTTAATGAAATAATTCGCGAAGATAATGAAATTGACACACCTCAATCGCTTTATTTGGAAGGCAGTATGAAAGCTTTGTATGAAAGATTAAAAGTTCATGAAGAAAAAATTAATAAAACCAAAGGAGATAAATAATGATAACAATTGACTATGTATTTACAAAAGATGAAAAGAGATTAATAGTTATTTCTAATGCAAGCGATAGCAAAAATAAATATAAAATTGAAATTGACTTAGACAACCCTTCTGATGCTTGAAATAAAGAAAACATTAATAATTTTATAATTAGAGCAATATCTATTAGTGACGAAAAATTAAGTGAACCACAATTAACAGAATCGGCTCAAGAACAATTACAAAAGGGTAATAAACAAATAGAATTTATTAAAAATTTATTCACAAATTTTGTTGAAAGATATAATGAAAATTAATTCTTATTCAATCTTAAATAAAGCACAAGATTTTTAATAAAAACATTTATTTTTAAGTTGAAAATTAAAAAAACAAGGCCTTGAAGGCTTTGTTTTTTTAAAAATTTTACATTTTTTCAGGTGCTTCAATGTCCATTAATTTTAAACCATCAGCTAAAACAATTTTTGTTGCCTTTACTAAGGCTGCAAGGCTTTGTTCATTAGGAGATCCTAAAACTTTGGTATTTGAATAAAATGAGTTAAATGCCTTTGATAATTTCAATAGATAAGGAGGCAACAAGTTGACTTTATAAGTTTTGGCCATTGTTGAAATTAATTCAGGGTATTCTTTTAATTCTGCAACAAGCTTTTGAGCATATTCATTATCCAACTCATCAGAAGCAATAGGGTTTTCAATTCCTACTTTATCTAATAATTGGCAAGCACGAGCATGAGCATATTTAATGATATACATAGGGTTATTTTCGTTGTTGTCAGTAACTTTGTTAATATCAAAGTCAATTCTTGAATTATATGATCTATCAATTAGAAAGTATCTAATTGCATCATTTCCAACTTCTTCTGCTAGTTCTCTTAACGTTAAAGAAGTTCCTAAACGTTTTGACATTTTAACTTCTTTACCATTCTTCATGATTCTAATTAGTTGGAATAGAAGAATTTCAATTTGGTCTCTTCTATGTCCTAAATCTTCAAATGAGAATTTAACACGTTCTACGTATCCTGAGTGGTCAGCTCCTCAAATGTCAACAATTTTTCCATTTGGATCATTTAATTCCAAAAGTTTTTGTTCGTGGTATGCAATGTCCGCACAGAAGTATGTTGAATCACCATTGCTTTTGATAATAACACGGTCCTTGTCATCTTTACCACCCTTTGTTGTTTCGAGTCAAGTTGCGCCATCTTTTTTGTATGTTGTCTTTAATCTATGAATTGCTGGTCATACTCTATTTTTGGCATATTGTTCTGCCTCTGATGTGAAAATATCGAATGTTACTCCAAATTTTTTCATATCTTCAATAATATTTTTTAAAGCAAAATCTCTTCCAAAACTTCTAAAGATTTTTCTAATTTCATCAGTGTATTCTACATTTTTGTATTCATCTTTGTGAATGTTATAAAATGCTTGAGCGAATTCTATCATATCTCCGCCATGGTATGAATCTTCTGGCATAGGAAATTCGGGATTAAATATTTGTTGGTATCTAGCAAATATTGAATCTGCCATTTTATTCATTTGGTTTCCATAATCATTAACTAAATATTCTCGAACAACGCGGTGACCTGCTTTTTCTAGAATATTGCACAATGTTGCACCAATAGCAGCATTTCTTGCGTGTCCAATATGCAAATATCCTGTTGGGTTAGCAGACACAAATTCAACATTAATTGCTCCTTTACCTTTTGGATCAATACTTCCGTATGTTGATCCTTCGTTGTTGATTTGATTTATTGTGTTGGCTATAACCGAGTTTGAAACTCAAAAATTAATAAAACCAGGTTCGGCAACCTTTATTTCACTAATTTCTTTAAATTTATTTAAATCAATATTTCTTACTATTTCTTGGGCAATATCTATTGCCTTCTTACCTAAATCCTTTTGCAATGTTAGGGCAATATTGCTTGAATAGTCGCCGTAATTTTTAGATTCGGTAAGTACAATAGGCTTAGAAATATTTAATTTTTCAAGTGCTTCATTTAATGAAGCAATAATAATGTCTTTCGTTGTTTTCATATTCATAATTATAATATAATAAAATTTAAAAACATTATATTTATAGTTATAATATTGAGTATGAAAAGATATTATTTATGTGGCCCAACTGTTTATAACTATCCTCATATAGGCAATTTAAGGCCAATAGTTAGTTTTGATTTAATGATTAGGGCTCAAAGGCAATTGGGAGAAGATGTTTATTTTCTTCACAATATCACTGATATAGATGACAAAATCATTGCTAAGGCAAAGCAAGAAAACAAGACAGAAAAAGAAATTTCAAGTTTTTATGAAGCATATTATTTAAATTTATTTAAATTATTCTCAATTGAAATGCCAAATAAGATTGTAAGAGTTACTGATTCCCTTAATGATATGTATGAATATATTCAATCATTGATTGAAAAGGGCGCAGCATATCAAGTGAACGGCAATGTCTATTTCGACGTTTTGAAATTTAAAGATGTGTATGGAAAAATAAGCAACCAGAAATTGGCAAATTTAATTTCAGATTCAAGCAATGAAGTTGACAAGCGCTCGCCATATGATTTTGCTTTATGAAAAGACACAACTGAAGGTATAAAATTCCAAAGTCCATTTGGTCTTGGAAGACCAGGTTGACATACTGAATGTAGTTGTTTTATAAATAAATATTTTGAAGGCAAACAACTTGACATTCATGGAGGAGGTATTGATTTAATATTTCCTCATCACGAAAACGAAAACATTCAACATTTTGCAATCAATCGCCAAGATATTGCCAAGGATTGGATTCACTTTGGTACATTGAATTATAAGAATCAAAAGATGTCTAAGTCAATAGGAAACATAATTTATGCTGAAGAATTTTTAAAAAATTATTCGGCTGATACTTATAAATTGTTAATGCTATCAACAAGTTACAGCAAACCAATTAATATTACTGATGAATTACTTGCATCGCTTCAAAAACAAATTAATAATATTGAGGCGCATTTTAATAAAAGTCAATTGGAAGATATTAAATATACGTTAGATAAACAAATAATAGATTCAATTTTAAAAAATGTTTCTAATCTTGATTTTTCATTAGCCTTTAAGCAACTTAATGAGCAATTAAAATCACCATTGAATTATGGTAATGCATTTTTTGTATTTAAGGTTTTAGGTTTTAAATTAGTTGAAAATAAAGTAAGCAATGATGATAAAGAACTATATAGAAAGTGAAATATTTTAAAAGAACAAAAACAATACGATAAAGCAGATGAAATAAGAAACATTTTAAAAACAAAAAGGTTGATTTAATGAAAAAGATAGTTTTTGGAAAAAATTCAGTCTTAGAAGCAATTGAATATGAATTTCCTATAGAAGAAATTTACTTGCAAAAAGGACTTGTTAACAACAATTTAAAATTTAAGAAAGTTGTTTATTTAGATAGAAATAGCCTAGATAAATTAACAGAAAATGGAAATCACCAAGGATATGCTGCAAAATTAAAAGATTTTCAATATCATGATTTGGGCAGTATTTTTAAAGACGGCTCAGATAAGGTTTTAATTTTAGACCATATCCAAGACCCCCAAAATTTTGGTGCTATTATACGTAGTGCCAATGTGTTTGGTTTTAAACATATAATCATTCCAAAGGATAGAGCATGTGATGTAACTCCGAGTGTTTTAAAAACTAGCTCGGGAGGTTTTAAAAACGTTAAAGTGATTAAAGTTAACAGCTTATTTGATGCAATTGAGGAATTAAAAAATAAAGGTTTTTGAATATATGCATCGGCCTTAAACCAACAAGCAAAAAAACTAAATGACGCAAAATTTAACGAGAAAATTGCAATTATTGTTGGAAACGAAGGGAGTGGCGTTTCAAAAACATTGCTTAAACATTCGGATGAAATTATTTACATTGAGCAAGATAAGGAATCCGTTCAATCTCTTAATGTTTCAGTGGCAACAGGAATTTTGTTATATACAGTTTTTAATAAGAAATAAAAAAATAACAATTTAAAAAAACAGCGGGTCTCGCTGTTTTTTTGTTTATATAGTTTTTTTAATATACGCTTAATTTAAAGTAACTTTTGTACCGATTTTTTCTGCTAGAATGTTTTCAAGATCTTTTAGATCACCAATAAATGCTGCTTTTCCGCCTTCTTCAACGAATTTAATAGCTGCTTGTACCTTTGGTAACATTGATCCTGGGGCAAATTGTTTTTCAGCAATGTATTTTTCAAGTTCTGCTTTTGTAGCGTGTTTTAGATCTTTTTGATCTGGCTTGTTGTAATTTACTTTAACAAAGTCAACTGCTGTTAGAACAATAAAGTAATCAGCTTTTGCTAATGCAGCCATTTTTGCTAAAGCGAAATCTTTGTCAATAACACCATCTACACCTTTAATAAAGCCATTTTCATCTTCAACAGTAGGAATTCCACCACCACCACCAACGATAACGGTAGCACCTGATTCAATAGCTTTTTTAATTTGATTAATACCAACAAAGTTTAATGGTTTTGGAGATGCTACAACTTTTCTGTAGCCTCTGCCTGCATCTTCAACAATTGTGCTATTTGGGTTTGCAGCAACTGCTTCTGCTTCTGTTGCAAAGAATGGGCCAATTGGTTTTGTAGGATTTTGGAATGCTGGGTCTTTTGGATCTACAAGAGTTTGAGTTAAAATGTATAAAACTTCTTTGTTCTTTAATCCTTCGTTTTTAAATGCATTTGTAATAGCATTAACCATATGATATCCAATGTATCCTTGGCTCATTGCACCTGCTTCAGGCAATGGAACTAAAGGAGACTTAGGATTAACTGAGTGAGCACTAACGAAACCATTGAAAATCATTCCAACTTGTGGTCCGTTTCCGTGTCCGACAATAACTTCATGTCCTGCTTTTACTAATTCAGCAATTTTGGCTGCAGGAACTTTAACAAGTTCTTTTTGTTCTTCGGGGTTATTTCCTAAAGCGTTTCCGCCTAATGCAATAACAATTCTACTCATATTAGTATCCTAAAGTAGCTAGAATAACAGCCTTAATTGTGTGCATACGGTTTCCAGCTTGTTCGATTGATTTGTTGTATTTTGATTGGAATACTTCATCAGTAACTTCCATAGCACCGGTTGAAACAACTGGGTATTTTGCACCTAAGGTTTCTTTAATAGTTGCTGAGAATTGAGTTTGGTCATCGTGGAATGCTGGTAAGCAGTGTAGGAAGATAACATTTTCTTTTGCTGCTTTGATCATTGCCATATCAACTTGGAATGATTGTAATTCTTGAATACGTGGTTCAAATAGTGAGAAGTCTTCTCCTAATGATACTCATACGTCTGTGTAAATAGCATCTGCGTTTTTAGCAGCTTCTAATTTGTTATCTGAAAATGATACAGAACCACCATTACGTTTGAATAGTTCTTGACATGCTTCATAAACAGCTTTGTGGTCTGGTCCATTTTTAACAATTTCTCATTGAGCTTTTGGTCCACATAATACAATATTAACACCAAAGAATGCAGCACCGATCATTAATGAACGAGCAACGTTGTTTTTAATATCACCTGAGAAAACAAGTTTCTTTCCTCTTAGGTCTCCAACGTGTTCTTTAAATGTTAAGTAGTCAGCTAGCATTTGTGTTGGGTGTTCAGCATCGGTTAAACCATTTCATACAGGAATTCCTGAGTATTTTACTAATGCATCAACATCTGATTGTTTGAATCCACGGAATTCAATACCATCATAAATTTGGCCTAAAACTTTAGCTGTGTCAATAACTGATTCTTTTTTACCAAAGTTTGATCCTGTTGGGCCAATGTATGTACAGCTTGCACCTAAATCAGCAGCTGCAACTTCAAATGAACAACGAGTTCTTGTTGAGTCTTTTTGGAACATTATAACAATGTTTTTTCCAACTAATGGGCGATTATTTGTGTGTAAACCAGCAAATTTTGCTCTTTTTAGTTCTAGTGATAAATCTAGTAAATAGTTAATTTCTTCGGTTGTAAAGTTTAGAGCGCTGTCTAAACTACGACCCTTTAAATTTAATGGCATATTTTCTCCTTAATTAAAATAAATTTATTTAATAAAAAATAAGTGTGTGTTTTGAATTTTTCAAGTTTTTTAAAACACGTTATAATTATACAATGTTTTAAAAATATAGATTTTTTATTTTTCATTATAATTTTTATAAAAAAAATAAGATTATTTTTCAATAACCTTATCTTTTATTTCTTTTAAAAATGTTTTATTTTAAATCGTTTTTTAAATCTTTTTTATTCCCAGAATTTTTCGTTTCTAATAAATTTTCATTTAATTTTTTTAATTCATTTAAAATTAATTCTTCTGTTGTTGGAATAGGTTCTTCCTTTATTTCTTCTTCAATTGGGTTCTTTTTAGCTTTTGCATATAGAATAGAATTCTTAATTGTAAATACAATCATTAATCCTATAAAAATAAATGTTGAAACAATAATAAATTGAATTAAAGCACCCAAAAATTTACCAATAAAAATTCCACCAGTTTCTTTTGTTGCATGAATGCCTGGTCAAACCACTCAAGCATCAAGATTTTTCATACCGACTGCCTTTGTGATTGCTGACATAATAACATCATTTGCTAGTGATGATACTAGTGCCCCAAATGAAGCTCCTAATAAAAGCCCAATTGCTAGCATGAACATGTTTCCACGCGAAACTATTTTTTTTGCATCTATATATGACTTTTTAATATAATGCTTTTTTTCTTCTAATTCTTTACTTGTCATATCAATATTATATAGAATAAATTTAATTTGAGTTTTTGTTTTTTTAATTAATAAAAAAAATAATAAAAAAATGGCGGGTAAGAGAGGATTTGAACCTCCGCGGGTGTTTTAGCACCCCTACAGTCTTAGCAGGACCGCCTCTTCGACCACTTGAGTACTTACCCATTTGCGCCATTGCATTAAAATTATATATAAATAATTTAAAAAAATAATAAAAATAAATCAAGGAAATTAATTTTTCCTTGATCTTTGAGGGTAAATTTTATTGATATCATTGCCACTATCAAAAATTCCTAATTTTAAATTTTTAGCATGATTAGAAGCTTCTTGTAATTGTTTGTAGTATTCAATGTTCTTTGTGTAATAAATGCTTTGAGGATTTGTACTAATATAATACATTCTTGCCATTCCAAAGAAAACCAATTGTTCATTTAAATTATAAATTTTTTTAGTTATTTTGTCTTGATAGTAAATAATTGCAACAATTCTTTTATAGTTATCATAAAAATTTTCGTCTTTTGTATTAACCCTTGATTTAGTTTCTTGAGGGACTACTCAAATTTTAGCAGCATTGTTTAGAAAATTCTTTGTATAATTTTCGGCAATTTTTCCATATTTATATTGAATGCCAGATGTTTCTTCAAATTTTCCATTAGTTATTTTATGAGTTTCTGGTGTATCAATTCCATTAAAGCGATATTTATTTCGATAGGAATCTGAGATTGTATCACCATCAGCAATTCTTGCAATATTTATTTCTGTTGCTTTTCCTACTTCAAATTTATTATTTTTTAGTATTTCAAAATCAAATTTAGCTTCATGAAAATTATTGATGTTGAATTTGTCATTGTTTGTGTCGTTTTGATTATTTGGCTTAGCTATCCTAGTAAATTTTTTTATTCTTAATAACAAAATATCAAATTCTTTAATTCAATCAATTTTTTTATTGTTTGAATTTATTAATTTTTTGGCATCAGCAATTAATTGTTTATAATAATCATTTTTTTGCCATTCGTTGCTATTTTCAATTTCCTTTATTTTTTTGTCATATTTTTCTTTAAAATTTTGTTGTTCTTCGTCATTAATTTTTTCTAGTTTGCAAGAATATGAAACTATTGAAATTGGAAAAATTGTAGCAATAGAGCCCAATGCAAGATTCAATATTTTTTTAGTTTTTCTTTCCATATTTATTCAATAAGTCCAACGTACATTTATATATTGCTTGATTTGAATTTGCATAAAGGATTCTTGGATTGTAATTTTTGTTTTCTAAAAAATTATTATTTTTTAAAAAATCATTTAGGGCTTTTGCATTGGCGATTTGCAACTCAGTATTGAAATTGATTTTTTTAATGCCTAATTTAATTGCTTTTTTAATGTCATCTTCTTTGATCCCACTTGCTCCATGTAAAACTAATGGAATTTTTATTTCTTGATTTAATTTGTCTAATAGTTCAAAATCTAGTCCCTTTCAATTACTTTCATATTGACCATGAATATTTCCAATTGCCACTGCTAATAAATCAATTCCAGTATTTGCTAATTTTTTAGCATCTTCAATGTTTGTTTTTTGAATATCAAGTGATTTATTTTTACTAATATCTAGTCCAATTCTACCTACTTCTGCTTCAACAGTTATATCCATTTTTTTTGCAATGTTAACTATTTTTTTTGTGTTCAATATATTGGTTTCAAAATCTTCTTTGCTACCATCATACATTATTGACTTAAAGCCGGCATTTATAGCATTAATACAATCGTTATAATTACCATGATCTAAGTGCAATATGACATTAGTTTTAATTTCTAAATCTTGAATAAGACCATTAACCAAATTGACAACGGTTTTATAGCCACCCATGTATTTAATTGCAGAAGGAGAAGCTCCGAGTATGATATCTAAATTTGCTTCTTTTGTTGCTAATAATACGAATTTCGCTCATTCTAAATTGTTTATATTTATATGCAAGATTGCATAATTTTCCTCTTTTATTTTTTTAAGTGTTTGATTTAAATTTTGTATTTCCATATTTTTTCTCTTTAATTTTATCATTGCAATAGTCATTTTAAAACAATAAAAGAAATAAAAAACTAGCATACACTAGTTTTTAAATTCAGGTCTTTTAGAAGTTCAAAGTCCATTTACTTTTTTAAAAAAACGCCCATCTATTGTTAATAGTTTATATAATTCACCACGTTTTTTTATTAATAGCTCTTCATCAGAAATACTAGATGTTAATTCTTCTTTTCAACGTTCAAGTAGTTCGTCTTTTACATAATTAAATAAAGTTTCAAAATCTAGTGCATCGTGTCTATCTAAAATTTCTTTAGCTATATCAACTTGCGATTTATATTCCATAATCACCTCATAAAATTTGTTTCTTATTATAACACTTTCTTACAATATATCTAATAAGCAATTCTCTATATATTATATAGATATAACTTTCATAATAACAAAAAATGTACATAATGGCGAAATTTTAGTTAACTATAGTTAGATTTTTTTAAGCAAGTATATTTTATTTACTATAAACAGTTAAAATATTTTGAACTTTGTTTCAAATTCAAATTATAAAAATAAAGATTATTTTATGCAGAATCTTTATATATTTTAACTTTTTTAACATTAGCCTGCACTAATTTTAAAATATGATGCATTTTATGCATAAAAAATGTTTTAAATTCTTTGCAAATTTATAAACAAAAAAATATAGTATAATTTATTACGTATAAATCATAATTAATGCAATAAAAGTGCATTTGTATTTATACGCTATAACATATATATTTGAAAGGAATAAAAAATGTCTGTATTTGACAGTAAATTTAATGGCATTCACGTTTATTCAGAAATCGGAGAACTAGAAACTGTTCTAGTTCACGAACCTGGACGTGAAATTGACTACATTACACCAGCTCGTTTAGACGAATTACTATTCTCAGCTATTCTAGAAAGCCACGATGCTAGAAAAGAACACCAATCATTTGTTAAAATAATGAAGGACAGAGGAATCAACGTTGTTGAATTAACTGACCTAGTTGCTGAAACATATGATTTAGCATCAAAAGCAGCTAAAGAAGAATTCATTGAAACATTCTTGGAAGAAACAGTTCCTGTTTTAACAGAAGCAAACAAAAAAGCTGTAAGAGCATTCTTATTAAGCAAACCAACTCATGAAATGGTTGAATTCATGATGTCAGGTATTACTAAATATGAATTAGGAGTTGAATCAGAAAACGAACTAATCGTTGACCCAATGCCTAACTTATACTTTACACGTGACCCATTTGCATCAGTAGGTAATGGTGTTACAATTCACTTTATGCGTTACATCGTAAGACGCCGTGAAACACTATTTGCAAGATTTGTATTTAGAAATCACCCTAAACTAGTTAAAACTCCATGATACTACGACCCAGCTATGAAAATGTCAATTGAAGGTGGTGACGTATTTATCTACAACAACGAAACATTAGTTGTTGGTGTTTCAGAAAGAACTGACCTAGATACTATTACTTTATTAGCTAAAAACATCAAGGCAAACAAAGAAGTTGAATTTAAACGTATTGTTGCAATTAATGTTCCTAAATGAACAAACTTAATGCACCTAGATACATGACTAACAATGTTAGACAAGAATAAATTCTTGTACTCACCAATTGCTAACGATGTATTCAAATTCTGAGACTACGATTTAGTTAACGGTGGAGCAGAACCTCAACCACAACTAAATGGATTGCCACTAGACAAATTATTAGCTTCAATCATTAACAAAGAACCAGTTTTAATTCCTATTGGTGGTGCTGGAGCAACTGAAATGGAAATTGCTCGTGAAACAAACTTCGATGGAACCAACTACCTAGCAATTAAACCAGGACTTGTTATTGGTTATGACCGTAACGAAAAAACAAATGCTGCTTTAAAAGCTGCTGGTATTACTGTATTACCATTCCACGGAAACCAATTATCTCTAGGTATGGGAAATGCACGTTGCATGTCAATGCCTCTATCACGTAAGGATGTTAAGTGATAATTTATAAATATTTATAATAATATTTAAATTTATATAAATAATAAACGGACTCACAATAGTGGTCCGTTTATTTTATTAATATACTTTAAATAAAGATTTGTTTTAGATTTGACTAGTTTTAATAATTATTTTTTATTCTTTCATAGTTTTTATGATTTTTTTTGGCATAGGCCGTGCAAATCATATCGCGATCAATATTCATAATTTCGCCTAGTCCTAAATAAACACCATATGCTTTTTTTATTAATCTTTTATTATGGTGCAAAAACAATTTGGTAAAGCATTGATATGTATAAGCAAGTTGCAAGGTAAAGTCATTATATTTAATTATTGGCTTTATATCAAATGAGGTTATGTTATTTTTTAGCGCAATGCTAGTAATAAAATGAATTCCATCCGCATATTCTTCTAACATTGAGATTTGGTTTATACTTTTATCTTTTTTTCAATATTTAAATAGTTTTACTTCGTTTGCAAATTCTCCTAGTTCAACAAGTAAAGCAATAACCATTTTGATTTTAATATTCAAAAATTCTGTTTTTTCAATACTATTTGCAAATGCAAGGTCTAATTTCTTTTGGGCTTCAAAAACTTCTGTTAAATTCATGTTTTGAATTATAAACTTAAAAGTTAAAAATAATTCCATAATAAATTATTTTTTTTATTATAATTATTTGTATGCCCCGATGGCGGAATGGTAGACGCAGTTGACTCAAAATCAACCGGTGAGAGCCATGCTGGTTCAAGTCCAGTTCGGGGCACCATATCTTTTGAGACTATTTAAACTAGCAGCAATGCTAGTTTTTTTGTATCTTTTATATCTAAAAAAAGAATTTGTGAGTCATAACAAGGTATTTTACTAAAAAATCAATTTATCAATGTTATACTTAAATAGTTAATTATAAAAATATGGGGAATTAAAAATATGGATAATAGGAAGCAAGAATTAAAACAGTTAAAAAAAATACCGTTGCAAGAAAATTGACCTAGAATTTTAATATTGCTAATATCTGCAATTGGTTTGCTTGTTTTGATTTATATTACATTAGTCTTTAAAAACAAATATGAAGAATCTTTTGAACTTGAAATTTTTAATGATATTTTTGTAAGTTGTTTAGTAGGAATATTTTCAGGAGCATTATTAGTCTTGGCTTCCTTTATATTATTAGATGTTTTTAAAAGAAATAAAATCAAAAATTTCTTTGAATATTATTGTTATCTTTCTTCATTAAAAAGTAAAAATAAATTTTTATTTTTTAAAAATTATGATTTAAGAGAAATAATAAATAATAAAAATCAACTAACCAAACAAGAATTTATTTGCTTTGTTGCCGAAAAATTAAACTATACAATGCCTTCTATTGAATATAAAAACTTAGTTAATGAAATTAACAGTGATTTTGCTAAACATTCATTTTTGGATCCAGATTTTAAAAAGCAAAAGAAAGCAACACTTACTAGGTTAATTATCTTTGAAATTATCATTCCTTTATTTATTTCTATTGCATTGATAGTATTAATTGCATGTCTTTTTAATAATGATGATCAACCAATCAGGGCAATTTATAGGTTAATAATTATTTTAGTCAGTGCAATAATTGTTTTAAGCCTATCGATTTTAATTTATGAACTATTTATTTTAAGTAAAGTAAAAAATTATCAAAATTTCAATAATTTATATTTACTTTCATTTAATAATTACTCATATAAGTATTTAAATTCTAGTTTAGTAAGATAGCAAAAGTACAATAAATTACAAAAATGTTATTTTATTTGAAATACTTTACCTAAAAGTTTTATAATTATACGTTTTAATAGGACTTATAAACGGACAATTTATGGTTTTATTAGTAATAATGAATTTTTGTAGCAATTTAGGTCTAAATTGTTAATTTTTTGTCTCAATATTAATTTAAATATATTAAAATTATCTTTGTGGAAACACAAGATTTATTTAACGCTATTAAATTTTATAAATTAATCTCAACCCTAGTAACAAGCTAGTTATTTTTTGGTTGAGATTTTTTAATTTATTTTAATTGACAAATATTAAATTAAAGAACATTTTTAATTATTAAATTGAAAGGAATTATAAAAATATGAAAAAGATAAACAAAATTCTTTTAGGGCTAGCACCTGCTGCAGCACTTATTGCTGCATCAGGACTTTCTGCTGCTTGTGGTCATACAGGAACTGGCTATGGATTTGACCAAACAGATGATGGAAAATTAGTATTAGCTTCAGGATTTTCTAACACAAATAAACAAGGTATTGCCTTAAAAGCAGTTGTTGATGCATACAACAAATGAATAAAAGACAATAATAAACAATCAGAAGGATATTTACCTGTTGAAGTTAAAACATTGGCTAATGGATATAATACCAATACTTTAAGAAGTGACTTGGATGCTAAAAACTCAAATGACTTTTATAACATGACATTAAATTATCCAGCTGCTGCTTCGATATTGTCTCAATACAAAATGAATTTAGCCATTTCAAAAGAAGATTATGATAAATTCGGTATTGAAAATGGATTTAATTTGGGTAATGATTTAATTGGTGGAAACACTAGAAAAGAAAAATGAGTAGTTCCTTTATCACGTTCATCAGAAATGCTTTCAGTTGCTAAAGCATTAGTAGGAAAATTCATTAAAGAATTAAACGGCTTGGGTGTAAAAATTTCTGACACAGACAATACTAAAGTTAAGGAATATCTAAACTATTACACAACTAATACCAATGAAGCAAAAGGTGTTGATGAAACTTGAGCACACGCTAAAACAACAGAAAAATGAGATGAAGTTAAAAAACAAATAGTTAAAGCATTGCCGGAAATGTCAGATCAAATCTTTAGAGATTATTCAAGTATGATTAATTTCTCAATTCAAGCAAAGAGAATGTACAACAAAGATCCTTTATTAAATGTTATTGGTTTTGACTCACTACCAAATGTTATTAATACAATGACAACTTCATTAACCAATGGAGATATTAATAAAGGATATATAAAACCAGATGAAGATAAAATAACAACAGGCGGATTTGACTACTCAACATTTCTAAAAGATGCAAATAGTGAACAATCAAAATTATTCAAAAAGATAGTTGACTTAATCCTAGAAGGTGTTAAGGAAGGCGCTGTTTGAATTGGTGGCGCAGGTGCTTATGGTTCAAATAACTTACTAAAATATCAATTAGCAATGAGCCTTGGATCAAATGCCGGATACTCACATACATTCTCAACTGCCCAATCATTAACAAACTTAAAAATAAAAGACACAACTACTTCATTAGATCAATCTACATTGGAAGTTTTAGGCCAAAAACCTAAAGAATCAGACAAATGAGTTATTCAAATTAAATCAGGCACACATAAAAATAGTGTATACGGCAAGGATAATTGAGCAAATGCTTCAAAATATGATAAGAAAATAACTCAAGAAGCTGCTGACATAATTAAGAAACAAGTCCAAGGTCAAGAAGGATATTTAGTAGAATTATCTTCAACATTTGAATATAAAAATAATAAGATTTCTCTAAAGAAAGGCAATAAAGAATTAGATGCTGTTTATTTAGGAAAAATTTATGAAGGAAATGAAAAAGAATATTTCTTCTTAAAGAAATCGCAAGTTGAAAATGAAGTAGTTTCATCAAATAAAATTTTAAATAAAGAAGATGCTGATTGAATTTCATCACCATTAGCATTTGATAAGACTGCTAAAAAAGCAGTATTTATTCAAGGACCTTCAATTCTTCCAATTCACGCTAACGAAAAAGAAGACAAGGCAACTAAATTATTCATCAACTGAATGTTCCAACACGATTTAGAAAACTTTAAAATTGAAGAAGTATTTAAAGGAAAAACTACAACTAAAACATTTGAAGGCAAGCAAAAACCTATTGATATTTTCAATGAATACGGAAGCTATATTTCACCAACTAAGTCATACTTCTCATCAGATAAAGCAAGCAAATTAAATACAGCAACAAAAATAGCATTTGACAACTTTAAACAACTTGACAATAAAGATAGTGGTTATATCCCATCAGAAGATATTGCAACTTCATTATCAGATGTTTTAAGAGAAGCAATAACAAGTGCTGGAAAAGCAGCGTTATCAAAAGCAAACGTTAACGAAGTATTTGAATATAAGGAATTTGTTTCAAAAATTTTAGGTCAATTAAGTAACCAACTTTAATAGATTTTTATTAAATATTAATATTTAAAAAACATAAAAACAACCAAATTTGGTTGTTTTTATACGGAAATTAGAGAAATATAAAATGAAAAAATACAATAAATTTTTATTGATTTTAGCCTCATCTGCTAGCTTAGTGGTCGGGGCTCCGTTACTGTCCGTATCATGCAAGACAGTGAATAAAGAAAAAATAAATTTATCAAAATTTGATGTAATAAAGAAAAATTATGAAATTCCAGTATATGAATTTTCAAAAGTGGGAACAATTTTTAATAAATCAATAAATTATAGAATGTATGTCACTGATGAAAAAGGAAAAACTATTAGAGAAGTTTCTCAATCATTATGGGATTATTATAATTACATTGAAGGCGAAGTTACTAGAATTTTTGATGGTGACACCATTGAAATAAAAGTAACAAAGCAACCAAATCCTAAACCTGGTGGTAAAGTTCTTACTGTTCCTACAACAATGAGATTAAGAATTCCAATGATTGATACATTAGAAGAAAATACACCAGAAGTTGGAAAAGAAGAAAAGGAATTAGCAAAAAAAGATCATGCATATGCCGAAAAATTAATTCCTATTGGTTCAAAAGTTAGAGTAATTTCAAGCAATTGAAGTGAAAAAACATATGATAGATTTGTTGGATATGTCTTCTTTGGCAAAAATTTTGAAAGACAATTTGATATTGAAATGTTAGCAGGTGGATATACTCTTGCTAGATTAGATACAACAAAAGTTATTTCAGAATTTATTGCTGATTTATCAAAAGAAAGCACTGAAGCAAAGGAAATAAGAAGTTACTTGTTGCCTTATGCTGCATATGCAATTAATTATGGAATTTTAAATAGAAAAGGATTTTATGGTGAAGTTGCCAATATGCGTTCTCCATATGAACTAAGTTCAAAATATTTGGAACATGGACAAGGCATGGTTGATTTCTCACTTTCAATACTTCATTATAATTATTGAAAAAAGCCTGAATTGGCAACTAAAAGGAATAATATCTATAGATATTTAGAACAAATTAATCAAAATAAAAAATAAAAGGAAATTCTATGAAAGAAACAAAATCAAGAGAAGAATTATTAAAAGATATTCATAGTTTTTCTAAGCAACGTCATGAAATTAAAAAGACATTGCCTGCAATTGAAATTAAAAATTTAGTTATTGACTTTGGTGAATCACTAGCAGTCGATAATGCTTCATTTTGCATTAATAAAGGAGAATTAGTAACATTATTAGGACCATCTGGTTCTGGTAAAACAACTACCTTGAATGCCATTGCGGGACTTTTAAGACCAACAGGGGGAAAAATTTTCTTTTCAGGAATTGATGTAACAAAATTCTCACCTCAACAAAGAGAATTAGGATTGGTGTTCCAAAACTATGCACTATATCCTCACATGTCAGTTTACGAAAATATTGCATTTCCTCTATACAATGACAAACATTGACGTGAAGAGACTCTAGAAAAAACTAAATTATCACAATTGAAAATTTTTGAAATCATTTTAAATGCTTATAAAGTTGATGAAAAAGCAATTGAAGATTTAAAGACAAAATGCTACTATTCAATTGACAACCCTAAAGAAACTAAAAAGTATTTAAATGAATTAATTTCACAATATAATGATATTATTGATGAACAAATTAACAAATTAAACTTTTATAAAACTAAAAAAACAGCCGAAGGAACTTCGCTAACTAAAAATGTTTTGCAATATATTAAAAAACTAGGATTGCAACGCCAAGCAGAAATTTCAGAAGCTAGAGAAAAATTTTTGGGTGAAAAACAAAAACTTGATAGAGAATTTGAATTTACTCATGACAAAAATATTTTAAAAAATATATCAGTATTAAAATCAGAATTTTCAGATACTGTTTCTAAAATTAAATCTAAAAGTGCAGAAGAGATTGCTAATGCTAAAAAAGAATATTCTGAAAAATATAACGAAGCGTTAGCTCGTAATACTCAAGCAATTAAAGATGCAAAACTAGAACTAATGGAAAAGAAACGTGAACAAGCAGAATCTCCATTAGTTAATAAAATAAAAGAAATAAAGAATAGATACGTTTTAGTTTCAAAAATAACTAATGTTGAATATACAGAAGCAGTTGAAAATGTTTTTGGTTCGTTGTTCAATTCTCAAAATATAACAAAAGGTAGTTTTGATACTAAACTTAAGGCTTTAATATTTGCTTTGGATCAAGAAACTCAAAATCAAATTTCAGAAATTTCTAAAGATGTTTTGACAATTGACGAAGCAATCGTAAAAGATGTATTAGATGTAGCACAAAGAGTTGAAATTACAAAGAACTTAGCAAAACGTCCTACTCAAATGTCTGGTGGTCAACAACAACGTGTTGCCATAGCTAGAGCAATCGTTAAAAAACCAAAAATATTATTATTGGATGAACCATTGTCAAACTTGGATGCTAAGTTGCGTATTTCAACAAGAAAGTGAATACGTTCAATTCAACAAGAATTAGGAATTACAACCGTTTTTGTTACACACGATCAAGAAGAAGCTATGTCAATTAGCGATAAAATCGTATGTATGTCAACTGCTAAAATTCAACAAATTGGTTCTCCTATGGAACTATATTTGAAACCAAAAAATGAATTTGTTGCCAAATTCTTAGGTATGCCAGAAATGACAATATTTGAAGCTCAAATTAAAGATGGATATATAATTTATAACAATAAAAAACTACTTAAAGCTCCTGAAGGATATCAAAAATCTTCTATTGATGTTGGTATAAGAGGCGAATCTCTAATAGAAGAAGAAGAAGGAATATTTGAAGGAAGCATAAAATTAGTTGAACATTTAGGTAAGGAAATTCAAGCTCAAATATTTATCAAAGAATTAAATAAAATTGCAAACGTTTTCTTAGCTAAAAAACACAATTACGAATTAGGTGAAGTTGTTAAGTTAAATGCAAAAAGTGAAGGCTTATTCCATTTATTTGATGTAGACAGCAAAGAACGTGTATAATGAAAACCTATTTTTGAAAAAAATATAGAGTTAAAAACACTGGACTTGCCTTAAGCACATTAAATAACAGGGTTAGTTTTTGAAAGCCCTTCTTATTGATGTTGCCATCATTAATTACATTAACTTTATTTACTATAATTCCATTTATTTTGGTTTTAATCTTTTCATCAACATATCAAGTTGGTGCAACGGTTTATGATAAGGGATTTGGACTAAGAAACTATATTAAGTTGTCAAAAGATCCAATATTCCACATCGCTATTAGAAATACATTGGTTTATGCTATATTAGCTTTACCAATTAGCTTGGCGATTTCCATTTTAATTTCATCTGCAATAAGCTTTGTAATCAAACAAAGTTTCCGTAGATTTTGACAAACAGTATTCTTTCTACCATATGTAACATCAGGAATTGCTGTTTCAATCGCCTTTGCATTCTTATTTAGAACATCAGGCGGATTTATTAACATGCTAGCGGGTAAAAACATCCAATGGCTTGATAACCCAAATGATGGTAATTGAAATGCATTTGTTGTTATTTTAATTAGAGGTGTATGAGGAAATTTAGCCTTTCAAATTCTAATTTTAACAACTGCTATGCTATCAGTTAACCCTGATTTATATAAATCAGCTTCTATTGATGGAAGTTCAAATTTAAAACAATTTTTTGCAATTACTTTGCCATCAATTAGAAAAACAATTACTTTCCTATTTACAGTAGGAATTATTGGATCAATTAAAACATTCCCATTGGCTTTATTTGATAACAAACCTGCTGAAGCAGCTGCAAACTCTGGTATGAGTATCATGCTATATATATTCTGATATGTTCAACGTGGAGTAAATGGCGTTGCTGGAGCAGCATCATTGATACTATTTCTATTAGGCTTATTAGTATCATTTGGTTTAAGAAAATTAGTAAGCTTAGTGTTCTTTGCTAACAAGAAGATTGGAGAAATAAATGTCATTAGGAAAATTGAAAATAAAACATTGAAGAGAAAAGTCGTATTTAAGATCTAAGCAAGAGTTAATGTCGAAACCTTACTCTTCAACTAAGGCTAGTTCATTAATAGCATCTTGAGCATTTAAAATAATAATTTTAGTATTCTTCGCGTTAGTAATAATATTCCCATTCTACTTTATGATTGAAATGTCATTTGTAGAAAAACAATTAAGTACAGATTCAAGAACCACAATACTATTTCCAAGGGCAATAGTAGAAGGTGGAAAGAGTTTCTTCCCTGAAAACTATAGAGATGCTTTTGAATCAGGATTCCTTGAAGCACTAGTATTTACTGCTGGTATCACAACTTTCTCGGTATTAATTAGATTAGGATTTTCGATTACATTAGGATATGCACTATCATTAAGAAATTGAAGGGGGAAGAATTCGTTCTTTATCTTCTTTATATCGCTAATGATATTGCCGGAAGTCGCCTTACTAAGTGGTCAATACCGGTTAGTTGTAGCATTGGGTTGAACTATTGGATGAGGTCAATTCTTTGCATTAGTTATGCCATTTGCCGCTTCAATATTCTTTGGATATATGTATAAAAATGCATTTGAAGCAATACCAAACAGTGTTAAAGAATCATCAATGCTAGATGGCGCAAATGGAATCAAATACTTCTTTAAAATAGCAATGCCAATGGTTTCGGCAACAACCTGAACAGTTTGCATTCTTACAGCATTTGCATCATGGAACTCATATACATGACCTGCATTAATATTTAAAACTTTAGGTTCGCCTTGAAAACCTTTAAACCTATGAGTATTTACTACTGGTAAATCACAAGAATCAGAAATTCAAATTGTTTATACATCAATAAGAATGGCTGCAACTGTAATTGCAATTCTCCCAATGTTTATAATTTACTTCATATTAAAGAAGAGAATTATGAATGCAATTTCAAGACAAGGAAATGCAACAAAAGGATAGAATTATGGAAAAAGACATTAATGTTCAATTAGTAAAATTATCGAAATATCAAAAGAAAAGTAAAATTAAAAAAGTATTTATTTATATTGGTATAGGATTTGTATTAATTTCTTTGATTATTATAATGATATTGGGTGTATACGGTATAGTTGGTGGTCTAGACGGATTAATAAAAAAAGGTTTATAAAAAACTGTAATAAAAAATATCGCATTTGCGGTATTTTTTATTGATATTTTTTAGTTTGCAAATATAATATTTAAACAAAGTCAATAAAAAATTAGGAGAGATATATGGCCTATGGAACTAAAAATTTATTAATATTTAAGAATAATTTAATTCAAAATAAACAAAATTTAAAATCTTTTGCACTTAAATTAAGCTTTTATGTTTTAAAACAAATGCCACAAATTAAAAGTGTTATATTGGCATATGACAATGAGTATTGAAAAAAAATGAGCCAATACGTAACTTATTATTTAAAATCCAGAGGTATAAATGTTTATTTTTTACATAAGAATCATTTAGGAGTTCCGTTTTCATTCCTGGAATTTGCTTTTAAAAAATTAAATACCTTGGACTTAGCAATATATTTTTCTTTTTTTGACAGTAAATCATGTGAAATTCAAACTATTTTTAAAAATCATCAAGAGATAAATTTTTTTGATTTTAATAATTTCAACCTCAATGAAAATGAATATCAATTTTTAAATGATGAGCCAATATATTTAGATACTAAGATGTTGCTTAATGATTATTTAAACCAAATTACTTCAAATAGAGTAACTAAATATCATAATTCAATCCTTAATTTAATAATTAACAAATATCAATATAATTTTGAATTAATTAAGAAGATTATGGGTTTTGACGATTTAGGATATAAATTTATTAATAAACAAAAATTCACTAACGATACAATTTTTAGAGTTTCTAAAACTTTGTTAACTAGAGGCACGCAGTTTAATTATTTCGCTAGATTTTTTATAAATCAAGAAGTTAAATATTATTTAGCACATAAAAAAATATTTAGTTATGATTTTAAACAAATTTTAAATGAACATTTAGTTGCATTATATATTAAATTTCAAAACACATTCTTTAGCTCAATGCTAATAAATGATAATTTTTTTAAAATAAATAAAATTTATATAAACCAACTTTATCCCACTCCTATTTTAATAAAAGTTTGTGAAATGTTTGACATAGAATATAGTTTTGTTTTGCATCAACAAGACATTATTTTAAACGACAATGAAAACGTTTTGTATGTTGATAATAATGATATTTCATTTTTAAGTGCTGAGTATAATTATAGAGATTCATTTAAGACATTTTTTTATATTAATGAAATGTTAAACTATTTTGAAACTCAGCAAATTGATATTTTTGACATTGAAAAAGAATTGAAATTAAAATTCTTAACTTATAAAGAATTTGAAATTGAATGTAGTATTGCAAATTTAGTTCATTTTAAAGACAAATTAAGTATTCAAAAATCAATATCTCGTATTGAAATTGATCAATTAACAGTTTTTGAAAACAAACAAGACAAATATATAAAATATATTGCTAAGATAGCATTAAAAACCAATCCTCAATGTTTTATATCTATTAGTTATAATGAAATCTCTTGCAAGTTGAAATTTTCTGTTTTTTATTCGCAAACTACAAAAATTTTCAATAAAATCAAAGAGTATTTTAACAAATTTCTTTTATTAAACAAAAAAATTCGCAACTAAGCGAATTTTTTAATATTATTCCTGGAACAAAAGCTTAATTTTATTAATAAATTCATCGTAGTCAAAAATTTTTAAAACATTGGCATCACTCAATATTGATCTAGCTGCTTGCTTTATTGCATCTCTTAATTGACCACTTCTTCTAGTTGCAACATCATCGGCAGGTTTGTATATTGATCCTTCATTGATTAAATGTTTAAAGTTTGTGAATGCTACTTCTTCGGCAATATTTTTTGTTACGTTCTTTGCATCTTGGCTTAGAAATTTAGTTGTAGGAGAAATATAACCACTAAAGATATTAAAAGCGTCTATTGCTTTTGTACCATCGGGGAATCTTTGAACATTTATCTTTTTACCCTTACTATCAACTTTATAAAGCTCTAAATTATTCAATGGTTGTGTATACATTCAATTAATAAATAATTTAGTTGCTTTGTCTTCTCTTTTATTTGCATGAACCGGAATTACAGAAGGACCTTGAAGAATGATTCCTCTATATTTTTCATTTTCTGAATATGAATAAGGGGGCGATATTATATCTACATCTTCTTGATTAATAAAATTATTAGCATTTAATACATTGACCTCTACATCTTTTTTGTCAATAAAGAAATATTCGTTATTGTCATTGTTAAAGAATTTTCCTAAATAAATTCCTTGAAATTTAGTTATTTTATTTCCGATTTTTAATTCGATTTTATCTTCAATTTTGTTGTATGAATATTCAGGTCCAGAAACAATAAATCCTGCCTTGCCTTGTAATTTTTTAGCTTCTTTTGTTGATAAAGAAGATATTTTTTTAATATATCTAGGATTTTGTTCTGCATCTTTTATATCTTTTTCACTAGCATCTGCTGTTCAAATTGTATTCGAATATTTATCATTCAATTGTTTAAATTTCGATAATCATTTTTCATTATTTTTGGGAGTATCGTTTAATATTTCAATTGTTGTGTTTGGATTTAACACTCTATTTGCTTGTTTGATTGTATAATTGTTATTTTTTCCATTTTCACTAACAAAAGTGTAATGATATGCAGCTGTTGAAGTAATAACCATTGCTAATTTATAGGTGGTAAAAATGCCTGTTCCTCAAACACCTTGTTTAGCTACTCAAACGGCACCTTCTTGAATACCTTTTAAAATAATAGAAGAAACTTTTTTAAATAATTTCGCTTGTTGGCTATCAGGATTTTCAATAAAATTGTCATAATTGTAGCCACCAGTTGTTGGGCAATTATTATCTGGGTTTATATAGTTTTTATTGATATCACCGCCAATGATTGATGTTGCCATAACATTGATAGCCGAAGGTATTTCATCTATTCCCAAAACATTTAATGTAGGGTCAGCATTATATAATCTTTTTGCTTGAATTGCAAAGTTAATTAAATCACTATAATTGTCAAATAATTTATCTGACATTTCTGGCAATTCTTTTAATATTTCAGGTGTTAATTTTTTTAAATTTTCTGGTGTTGTTTTTGAATATGCTCAAATACTATCAACGCCTTCTGCTTCTTGTTTATTATTATTGTAATAGTCTAAATAAGATTGCAATTTGCTGCTATTTTGACTATCTAATTTAACTCCTAAAGCCATTAATTCTTTAACGAATTTTCCAATTAATGCTTTAGCTACTGCAGTCATTTCTCCTGAACGAGATAGAGGTATTGCTCATTTTTTGTTATCTTTATTATTTGCAATTAAAGAGTTTGCAACATTAAATACAGGTTCAATGTTATATTTTTTAAAATCTTTGTCTTCAATTGCTAAATTCATTTTGTGATTTGCATATAAAGCAGCTGCTGATGCGTAATTTAATAAAATGTTGTGAAAATCTTTCCTATTTTTTACTTTTAAATCAAGTGCAATTGAAGATGTATTATATCCTGAAGCTAGTCAGGAAATTTTTAAAGGCAAGTATCCTTCAGATTGCTTGTTATTGTCTTTGATTCATTTGTTGTATGTATCAACAATCCCTTGAATAGCAAGCCCTTGCCAATCATTTTTTAAAAATCCCATTGCTAATACTAATTGGCCATCATCTTCTTGGTCAAATCCGTATTTCGAATTTTCTGTTGTTGAACATGAGGATAAAATCAATGTAGTCGTAGGAAGTAAACCTATAGTCATTAAAGTGAATAATTTGCCAAGTCTTTTCATATAATCTGTTTCCTTTAAAAATGTATAAGAAATGAACTACAAATTCATATAACCGTGTTGTTCTCTACTGGTTTTAAAACCATGTAGTAATATAAAATATATTTTAAATATAAACCCAAATTTCTTATTTTAACTAATGAAATAAATTATATATTTTTATTGCATTAATTTTTAGAAAACGAAATTCTTTATGCACTTTTAGAAACAAAAAAATGTCTTATTAAATTAAAAAATTCGCAACTAAGCGAATTTTTAATATTATTCTTGGAACAATAGTTTAATTTTATTAATAAAATCTTTGTAGTCAAAAACTTTTAAAACATTGGCATCACTCAATATTGATCTAGCTGCTTGCTTTATTGCATCCCTTAATTGGTCGCCTTTTCTAGTTGCAATATCATCAGCAGGTTTGTATATCGATCCTTCATTGATTAAATGTTTAAAGTTTGTGAATGCTATTTCATCAGCAATATTTTTTGTTGCACTCTTTGCATCTTGACTTAGATATTTATTTGTAGGAGAAATATATCCACCAAAGGCGTTGAAAGCATCTATTGCTTTTGTACCATCAGGGAATTTTTGAATGTTTGTTTTTTTGCCATTGCTATCAACTTTATAAAGTTCTAAATTATTCAATGGTTGTGTATACATTCAATTGATAAATAATCTAGTTGCTTTATCTTCTCTTTTGTTTGCATGAACTGGAATTACAGAAGGACCTTGAAGAATGATTCCCTTATATTTGTCATTATTTGAATATGAATAAGGTGCTGCTATTCAATCTGCATCTTCTTGGTTAATAAAATTATTGGCCTTTAATACTTTAACATCCACGTCTTCTTGATTAATAAAGAAATATTCATTTTCATTATTATTAAAGAATTTACCTAAATAAATTCCTTGTAATTTAGTTATTTTATTTCCTATTTTTAATTCAATTTTATCTTCGGCTTTATTGTATGAATATTCAGAACCGGAAACTATATAGCCTGCCTTGCCTTGCAATTTTTTAGCTTCATTAATTGATAAAGGAGATACTCTTTTAATGTATGTAGGATTTTGTTTAGCGTCTTTTATATCTTTTTCACTAGCATCTGATGCTCAAATTGTGTTTGGATATTTTACACCCAATTGTTTAAATTTCAATAATCATTTTTCATTATTTTTAGGAGTATTATTTAATATTTCAATTGTTGTTGTTGGATCTAATACCCTGTTGGCTTGTTTAATTATATAAGTACTATTTTTTTCATTATTGCCAACGAATGTGTGACGATATCCAGCAGTAGAACCAATATTTATAGCCATTTTATAACTAGTAAAAATACTTGATCCATAAACGCCTGGTTGAGCTACTCAAACAGCATTTTCTGAGATACCTTTTAAAATAATAGAAGAAACTTTTTTAAATAATTTTGCTTGTGGACTATTAGGATTTTCAATAAAATTGTCATAATTGTAGCCACCAGTTGCAGGGCAATTATCATCTGGGTTTATATAGTTTTTATTGATATCACTACCAATGATTGATGTTGCCATAACATTGATAGCTGAAGGTATTTCATCTATTCCTAAAACATTTAATGTAGGGTCAACATTATATAATCTTTTTGCTTGAATTGCAAAGTTAATTAAATCGCTATAGTTGTCAAATAATTTATCTGACATTATTGGTAACTCTTTTAATATTTCAGGTGTTAATTTTTTTAAATTTTCTGGTGTTGTTTTTGAATATGCTCAAATACTATCAACACCTTCTGCTTCTTGCTTATTATTATTGTAATAGTCTAAATAAGATTGCAATTTGCTACTATTTTGACTATCTAATTTAACTCCTAAAGCCATTAATTCTTTAACGAATTTTCCAACTAATGCTTTAGCTATTGTTGTAATTTCTCCTGAACGAGATAGAGGTATTGCTCATTTTTTGTTATCTTTATTATTTGCAATTAAAGAGTTTGCATTATTAAATACAGGTTCAATGTTATATTTTTTAAAATCTTTGTCATCAACTGCTAAATTCATTTTATGATTTGCATATAAAGCAGCTGCTGATGCGTAATTTAATAAAATATTGTGAAAATCTTTTCTGTTTTTTGTTTCTAGGTCCAATGCAACAGAAGAAGTGTTGTAACCTGCTGCTAGTCAAGAAATTTTTAAAGGTAAATATCCTGCTTGTTTTCTTTCTTCTTTGAATTTTGGATCATTTATTCAATTATTATATGTATTAACAATTCCTTGAATGGCAAATCCTTGCCAGTTACTTTTTGAAAATCCTGTTGCTAATACTAATTGTCCATCATCATCTTGGTCAAATCCATATTTTGAATTTTCTGTCGTTGAGCACGAGGCTGAAATTAATGCAGTTGCGGGAAATAATCCTGCTGCTACTGCTGTAAATAATTTGGTAATTTTTTTCATATAATTTATTTTTCTCCTAAAAAAAGTGTATAAAAAAACGAACTACAAATACAAACATGTTGTACAGTTATGTTCTTACTAGTTTAAAAAACGCTAGTAATATAAATATATATATTTTTTATTTTTTGTTTCAAAAATTTTTATTTTTTTTCAGCCAAAAATATAAATTTAAATTTTAAATTTTTGCTTGTTAAAATAAATTAATATATTGTTATTACATTATTTTTAAAAAATAGATTTTTTTATAAAAATTAGTGTAAAATAAGCATGCAATGACTCAGCATAAAAATATTTTTTAAATAATTTTTGCTACATTGGATTGAGAGTAAGAAAGCTGTAATCCGAAATCATTTAAGCAAAAATCTTAGGAAAGAATTTTTAAAGTCCTTGCATATGAAAGGAACTAAAAAATGTCAAAATTTGTTGGCTCAATGTTTAAAAAGAGCCGTAGATATGGAATTTCTTTATTAGAAAATAATAAAGAATTCACAAAAGGCAAAAAACGTACAACTGCCCCTGGACAACACGGAGCAAAAAGAAGCAAACCATCAGACTATCAACTACACATGTATGAAAAGCAAAAAGTTAGATATATGTATGGTTTAAATGAACGTCAATTTAAAAATTTATTTATTAAAGTTTCTAAAAAAGCCGGAGTTACTGGTATTAACTTGCTACAAACTGTTGAATCAAGATTAGACAATCTAGTATTTAGAGCAGGATTTGCAAGAACAAGAGCTCAAGCAAGACAATTAGTAAATCATGGACACTTCACAGTTGATGGATGCAAAGCAAACATTCCTTCAATGATTGTTAAAGTAGGTTCAGTTATTGAATTAAAAGAAGCATTACAAAATAATGTTGCTATTAAAGATGCTATTGAAGTAATGACAGTTGCTCCATGATTAACAAAAGAAAACTTTAAAGTAACATTTACAAGATTGCCAGAAAGAAACGAATTTGCTAAAGATATTAACGAATCATTAATCGTTGAATACTACAACCGTTAATAAACAAAAAACGAAGTTTGAACAACCTCGTTTTTTATTATTTATTTTTAACATAATTAGCTTTTTTAAAAAATATAAATTGTTTTTCTTTTGTTTTTGCAATCAAAACAATAAATAAGATAAATGTTGGTATATAAACTAAATTAATTAGATAAATATTATTGCATAAAGGATTAAGCGTCATTGTTATACTTGAAAGTGAAAACAGCGTATTTAAAATTTCAGGGAAAACTATAGAACTTAAAACAATAATCAAATAGTTTGTGAGTCTATCATGGCTAATTTGATAAAAAAGAGTACCCAAAATAAGTGATATTAGATATATTAATATAATTACAAAAGTAAACAATATTGCTTTTTTGAAGTTATTGGTGATTTTTATTAATAAAAAACTTAATAAAAATCAATAGGTTAATCTAAAAATATAAACATAAAAATATTCAATAATTTTTGTATTTTCTAAATATACAGGAGTTTTTGTATTTCAATGTCTGTGGATGATTTCATAAAAATTTTGTTTAATAAACAAAATCATTACGTTAATTAAAAATATTACAATCAATGATATTGCAGTCGTCAATATTATTATTAAATAGTTTCTTCTTTTTTCTTTGTGATCAAGTTCTATACTTCGTTTTGATAAATATCGTTTAACAAAATAGAAGTTTAAAAATAGTCCTATTGATAATAATGCCAAAAGAAGCTGGGTAGTATAAGAAGGAGCAATTAAAAATATTTGATTTATTAAAGGAAATAGATTAAATTGGTCGATTTGACCATCTATTTTTAACATTATTGCTGATACTAAAAGATAAATTACAAATCCTGCTAGCAATATTCAATATGGCAGAAATAGTAGTAATTGTTTTTTATTTTTTTTCATTAACAAATTTCTCCATTTCACTATGCATGGTAAATAAATGAATATATAGTTTTAGCTCCATATGCGATAATTAATTTTTATTTTAGCTATTGTTAATATCTAATTATTTTTTAGTTTCTTGGATATAATATCATTTGCTTTTTCAATTCATAAACTCATTTGGTTATGAATGTAATTGTAAAATCAACTAGATTTGTTTAAATATTCTTCATTAAATTTTTTTAATTCGAAACTAAAAGTATTTGCTGCTTCTAATAGTAATGCTTCGTATTTTGTATTATCCAATGTTTTAAATAGTTGTTCAAGTTCCTTTTTTGCATCTTCTGGGTTGCAATATATATAAAAGGGTTTAATAATATTATTTTGGATTTTTGTCATAATAATAAAGCAATAATTAAGGTCTTCATCATTGACAAAATTTAATAGTTTTTTTATTAGTTTTTGAATAATATAACTTGCTTGGTAATTATCTTCATCATTTGAATTGCTGAATTTAAATTGGTATTCTGTTTCTTCATCAAATAATTGATTATCAGCAACAAATGCTTGGTTTATATCACAATATAAACCTTGAAAATTATCAATGTCATATTGACTTAAATTATTTGATATTGAAGTTAGAAGTACTTCATTATCGTGTTTTATTTTTGAAGCCTTTGCATAAATTGTAAATTCGATTGTTCTAACAAGCGGAATTAATTTATATTCATCAACATCATTCAAAGGTAATAGTAATCTAGAACAAATCATATACTTTCTCCAATCTAATAAAAAAACCACAAGACATAATACTTCTCGATATGGCTGCTATATTTCTATCCTGACCAAGTTACAAGGTTATCATTCTCATGGCATAATAATTATACTAAAAAACAACTATTAATACAAAAACTATTCAATATTTTGATTAATTTAACAATTTAATTCTTATTTTTTATTGCCCTTGTAGTTGCTATTGTTTGGGTTCAATTGATTAGAATGATTGTTTAAATTTGATCTGTATGCTGAGTTATTAGAATTATTTTGATTTGAATAATTATTCATTTGTTGTCTTGTATGTGTGTTTCCACTTACTTTATTATTTTTGTCATTCATAATTTACTCCTAATTTTTATATTCATTCGGCAATCCATAATGATCACAAAGCACAATGTATGCTGCCATTTTTTTAGCAAGTTTTTTTGATGTGCCATATCCTTCTGTGTATTTAGTCCATAAGCCCATTCATTGAAGATTTCTAAAATTAACATTACATCTGCAATGTCATCATTGTTTGCCGTTATTATCAATTATAGGTTTTTCTGATATTTGATATATTGGCATTGAGCATTCACCACGCTCTGCTAATTCTTTTAATGTATTGATAGCATTTTCTAATTTAAATTTATCCGGTCTTTTTTCTCTGCAATCAACATCTTTAAAAAAATGTTCAATATCTAACATCTTTATAATGATGTTTTTTAAACGCTTAATATCTCAACCACTGTCAATTGCTATTGCACCAATTATAGCTTCAAATAAATCAGCTTTCACACTATCTTGATTAGCAACATTATTTCTTTTATCATTATCTCCTAAAACTAAATACTTAGCAAAACCTAATTTATTAATTTTTTTAGCTAGTGTTTTATTGCTTACGATTTGATTTTTTAAATCAGTAAAATCGGATTCATTTTTATTGGCTATAAGGCAATATTCTTCAAGATCTTCATATTTGTTGTAATATTGCGAAGCCGATTTTAAAAAGCCAAATTCTTCTGCCATTAGTTGAACTACGCAAAAGCTCAAAACTGAATCTCCTATAAATTCAAGAACTTCATTATTTTAAACTCCATATTGATTTGAATAAGAACTTCTAGTAAATGCTTGATAAAGTAAAAATTTATTTTTGAAGAAATATCCTATTGTATATTCAATTTGATAAATATATTCTTGCCATTCTTCTATTCCCATATTTGAATTTTTCCTTTCTAAAATAATTATTGTTCAATAGTTAAAATATGCTTTTGTTATATATTTTAAATTTTATTTAATTAAGGCAAAATAATTTTTATAATATAGTCCATCTAAACTTCTTTATTTTTAAGTGGCAAAAAAGTTTAAATAATACTTATTATTCAACTACTTTAACAAAACTAAATTATTGAACAATTTAATTATACTTTATATTAAATTATGACTTTCTTTTATTTAAAAATGAATTTAAGCGTATATATATTAATTTTTGCAAAATAATATTGCAATGTGAGTTTTATTTGATTTTAGCGTTTTATAATAATTTAAATAATATAATATTTATGTATTTAGGAGAAATTATGTCAAACTAAGAAAAAATTTATGTTTTTAGTTATGGAACTATTCAAGATCCACAATTTTATAAAGAATTATTACCAAACTCAAAGCCAATGCCTGCAATATTAAACGGTTATGCAAAATGTGTTGATGAAACAATGTATTTTTTATTAAAAAAAGATTTGTCAAGTCAAGTTAAGGGAAGCGTATTTGAAATTAATAAAGAAGAATTGTTTTTAATTGATAGATGGGAATTATTTCCTCAATATCAAAGATTTCAAGTCAATGTTTTATTAACCGAAACAAATGAAATTTTAGAAAATGTTTATGTATATACAAAATTAGAAGTTGGAAAATATTATTTAGCAACAGATGATATGGGATTTTCTAGAAATCCTAATGCCAATGAAAATAATTTAAATGCTTTTATTGAAATGGAAAAGGCAATAAAAGATTTTCCATTAACTGACTATATATTTTTATATGACATAAACGAACAAGAATTTGAAGAAATTAATAAATTAACTCACCCTTATGCTGCTTTAATTATTGATGATAAGGAAAATAGAAATTATGTTGCAATTCACGGATCAATTTTTGCAATTAAAGAAGATGGTAAAATGTATGCAGCCTTAACTTCGTTTAGCCAAAAATCAAATTTAAATAGTATTTTTTATTATCAAGCATTTAATGAAAAGTTATTAAATAGCAAACCAGAAATAACGTTAAAATCGTTATATGATAATACAAATATAGATTTTTTAATTAATAAAAAACCTGTTTATTATTTAAGCTCAAGAGAAGACAAAACAATCAATGAAACTCAAGTTGGTTGATATGAAAATAAAGCCTTTGAATTAGTTGAAAAAGATTTTGACATTGATCCATTTATTCGCTTTAATAAAATGTTAAAAGCATTTTTTGATACAAAACAAAAAAATGATAAATAAAGAAATAATTATAAAAAATGTGCCACATAAACCCGGAGTTTATTTATGAAAAAATAAAAATGGCAATATTATTTATGTTGGCAAAGCAAAAGATTTGAAAAATAGAATGTTGCAATACTTTGATATAAAAATGCAAAATTCTTTTAAAACAGAAAAAATGAGGCAAGAGATTGCCGATTTTTCTACAATCATTTTAAGCTCGGAACGTGAAGCATTTATTGAAGAAAGAAAATTGATTGATTTTTACAAGCCATTTTACAATGTTCTTTTTCCAACTAGAGATAGTTTCCCTTATATAAGAGTTAAATTACTAAGTACTAATAAATTAATAATTGATATAAAAAATCATTATAAAAAAGAACCAAATTCTATATATTATGGTCCTATTCCTGACAATAAAAATTTCAAACCATTAATTAGATATTTGAATCATTTACTACTTTCTAAGGATGGAATCATAATTGAAAAACAAAGTCCTGAATTTGCAAAGCAGAGATTTGAACAAGCCAAATCAATCATGAAATTTGGTCCTGATTTTAAAAGAAATTTAAAACAAAAAATCAATGAGGCAATTGAAATGAACCTGTTTGAGCAGGCGAGATTTTATGACCAAATTTTAGATTTATTAAATTACAATAAACAAAGTCAAAATATTTTTATAAAAACTATCAAAGATATTGATGTCTTTGGTTTTTATCAATATCAAAACTATATGATGGTTAATGTTATGATTTATAAAAATGGATCATTAGTAAATTCTTACGACTATATTTTTGAAATAATATTGAATGAACATGAATTTGTTAATCAATTTATTGATGAATTTTATGTTAATAATCAATTACCGGCTCAAATAATAATACCTTTAAAATATTATGAATTAGGTGGATTTGATTATAATGACAAAGTAAGCGCGCCATTGAACAAATTAAACAAAAACTTGATTGATATTGCTATTGAGAATGCATCAAATAATATTGAACAAAAAATAAAAAATTATTTGAGTAAGCAAACAAAAGACAATGAAATTTTCAATAAATTATGTTCATATTTGAATGTTTATGCAGAGAGAATTGTTTTATTTGACAATTCATTTTTATCAAATACTAACGAAGTAATAGGAGCAGCTTGCTATTTTAAAAATGGCCAAGCTTTTAAAAAATTCTACCGTTTCTATAATTTAAAATTGAATTTATTAAGAAATGCTGATGTTGAATATATGCAACAAACTTCCTTTAATTATTTAAAAGATTTGGGAGATCAAGTTGATGTTGTTATTGTTGATGGTTCAATTGGTCAAATAAATGAAGTTAAAAAATCAATGGCATTTTTAAATTTAAATATTCCTCTATTCGGGCTGGTTAAAAATAGTAAACATGAAACTCAAAAATTAATTGATTCAAACAACAACGAAATTAAAATAGATGACCAAGATGTATTTAATTTGCTTTCAAGAATGCAAACAGAGGTTGATAGGTTTGCAAAATATAGATATAACCAAAAACAAAGAAAATCAATGTTATCTAATCCTCTATTAAAAATAAAAGGTATTGGATTTAAGACAATAGAAAAATTAATTAATTATTTTGGCAGTTATAAAAAAATTCAACAAGCTTCTTTTGATGAAATATCAAAGGTAGCAAACAAAAAAGTTGCTAAGCTAATTTGTGAAGACAAAGGGGAATCGTTTTATTAAATTATTTTTCAAAAATATTAAAAAAATTTTTAAATGGTGTAAAATAATAAAGCAACAAAATAATGGTCGTGTAGCTCAGGGGATAGAGTACGTGCCTTCTAAGCATGTGGTCGCAGGTTCGAATCCTGCCACGATCGCCATTTTTTTTATTCATTTTTTTAAAAAAATAAAAAATATGTATATAATTATTAACGCATACAATTAAATACGCGAGTGTAGTTTAATGGTAGAACATCAGCCTTCCAAGCTGAATACGTGGGTCCGATTCCCATCACTTGCACCATTGCGGATGTAGTTCAATGGTAGAACATCAGGTTGCCAATCTGAATACGTGGGTCCGATTCCCATCATCCGCACCATTTGAGTAAAGTTCACCAAAATTGACATAGGCTAAGGCTTGTGTCAATTTTTATTTATAAAATCGCGCGAATACTGTTACTGCCATATTTCATAAAATCTTAAATCTGACAGTTATTATGGTTAATAAACATCGGCTCTTTTTTTTATTATTTTCTTTATTTTTTATTAAATAATAAGGTGCAATAAAAAATTCAAATTAAAAATTAAAGTTTGAAATATGAATAAAAAAAGTATGCAAAGACGTACTAAAACCATTATGATATTATTTTTATTTTATATTGAAATAAGCATTTAATTACGAGTTTAAATTTTTGTCCTATTTTAAGGCTATACATCTTTTTTGTTTTTAAAACATATTGATGTTTAATTTATTATAATTAACTTAATATTTAGCAAATACATTAATTGACTAAATATTAACCTTAAAAATATAAAGGAAAATTATGGCAAAAGTATTAATAATATATGGTTCAGTTATACCAAGAGAAAATTCAATTTCAACAAAAATGTTAGATCTTTTTGTTGATGAATATAAAAGAAATAATATTAATGATGAAATAAAAATTCTTGATTTAAATAATGAAGATATGTATTCATTAACTGACAAGAATTTTAAATTGTTTTATAGTGAAGAAAACTCTGACAAATATATAAATTTATTGAAGTCTGTTGATAAAGTTGTTATGAATGCGCCGATGATAAACTTCAATATTCCAACTATAATCAAGGCATTTTTTGACCGTATTGCAGTTGCAAATAAAACATTTTCATATAAATACGCAAGCAAAGGTTCTTCAATTGGTTTATTGAATAATTTAAAAGTTCAAATAATTGCAACGCAAGGAGCTCCATTAGGTTGATATCCATGAGCAAGTCATATTAATTATCTTGAAGGAATGTGAAAGTTTTTAGGTGCAAATCTTTCAGAAAGCATTTTATTAGCTGGCACAAAAGTTGAACCTTTAAATAAAATGCAACCTCATGAAATGGTTGAAACTATTAGTAAAGAAATTATTAAAAAAGCAAGCATATTTTAATTATTTTTTGTTATAATGTAAATGCAATTTTTATTGCCACATTAAAGTGGAAGAATTTGAAACAAATTCGTTTGAACCACTATAATCGAAAGGATTTTATTTATGGCTAAAAAAGTAGTCAAGAAAGCAAAATTACAATTTGCTGCCGGCCAAGCAAAACCAGGCCCAGCATTGGCTGGTGTTGGTATTAACATGCCAGAATTTACAAAGGCATTTAATGACAAAACAAGAGAAAGAGGAAATGAACCAGTTCCTGTTTTAATTACTGTTTATGAAGATAAATCATTTGAATTTAAATTATTTACTTCTCCAACATCATACAAGTTAATCGAAGCTGCCAAAATTAAAAAAGGTAGCGGAGTTGCAAACAAAGAAAAAGTTGGTTCTATAACAATTGATCAATTAAGAGCAATTGCAGAATATAAATTACCTGATTTAAATACAACTAAAATTGATTCAGCAATGAAACAAGTAGCTGGTACTGCAAAGAATATGGGAATTACAGTTGAAGGTTATGACGAATGACTAAAAGGAAGTGCTAACTAATGGCTAAAAGAATTACAAAAAACATTAAAAATGTTAAAAGCTTAGTTAATAAAAAAGACGTATTCCCTCTTGCAGATGCTATTGAATTAGCAAAAAAAGCTTCATTTGCAAAATTTGATGAATCTGTTGATATTGCAATTAGATTAAATCTTGATACAAGAAAATCAGATCAACAATTACGTGGATCAGTTGTACTTCCACACGGTACAGGAAAATCAGTTAAAGTTTTAGTAGCAACTGACGAAGTTTCAGCCCAAAAAGCTTCATTAGAAGCTGGAGCAGATTTTGTTTACAGTTCAGCTGAATTACCAGAAGTATTAAATCAAGATAAATATGATTTTGATGTAATAGTTGCCGATCCTAAAATGATGTTAGTTTTAGGAAAATTTGGTAAAAAATTAGGACCTAAAGGTTTAATGCCAAACCCAAAAACAGGAACAGTTACAATCAATCCTGCTAAAGCTGTTGAAGAACTTAAAAAAGGTAAAGCAAATTATCGTGCTGATAAGGGTGGAATTGTTCACGCCTCATTTGGTAAGAAATCAATGGAAACAAATGTTCTAGCAGAAAATGCTGATACTATTATTCAAACAATTAAGAGATTAAAACCTCAAACAGTTAAGGGTACATATGTTTTAAATATTACCGTTTCAACTTCTATGGGTCAATCTGTTAAAGTAAGAATTGATTAATATGTTGAAAAAAAGCAGTCTTAACACTGCTTTTTTATTTGTTTTTAATAAAAAAACAAAATTGTTAAAATAAAAAATACCTCAAAATTAGAGGTATTTTTTAAATTTAGTTAATTTTTTAGATTATAAAATGAGTTTTTGCCTTCGAATTTAGCTTCATTGCCTAATTCTGATTCTATTTTTAACAAGCGATTGTATTTAGCAATTCTATCTGTTCTTGAAAGAGAGCCGGTTTTGATTTCTCCAGTATTTAATGCTACTGCCAAATCTGCGATAAATGTATCTTCAGTTTCACCTGAACGGTGAGAAATTATTGCTACAAAGCCAGCTTTTTGTGACATTGTTATTGCCTTAAATGTTTCAGTTAATGAACCTATTTGATTTATTTTTATTAAAGATGCATTGATTGCGTGTTTGTCAATAGCCATTTGAATGTATTTTGGATTTGTTACAATTAAGTCATCTCCAACTAGTTGAACTTTGTTGCCAAATCTCTTATTCATTTTTATAAAGCCATCTCAATCGTTTTCATCATGTGAATCTTCAATAGAAATTATTGGGTATTTTTCAATTAAATGGCCATAATATTCAACAAATTCATCGCTAGTAAATGAATATTTAACATTTTGATATTTTTCAAATCCTGGGCGTTTTTCTTCAATTGCTTTCTTGAATTTTTTAAATACATATAATTTTGTATCTGAATGATAAAGTTCTGAACTTGCAGCATCCAAACAAATTGCTACTGCTTTTTCTCCTGAAGTAGCTGGATTATATCCTGCGACTTTAATTGCATTTACTAAAAAGTCCAATGCTTCTTCATGAGTGTGTAGGTTTGGTGCAAATCCACCTTCGTCTCCAACTTGTGTTCCATGACCTGCTTGTTTCAATAATTTTGCCAATGTATGAAATACGAAGTTTGCCATTTGCAATGATTCTTTAAATGTTTTTGCCCCAATAGGCATTATCATAAATTCTTGGAAGTCAATAGTATTTGAAGCATGTTCTCCACCATTAATAACGTTTAACATTGGCACTGGCATTTTGTATGCTACTTGGTTGTTTAATTTTGCCAAGTATTTATATAATGGAAGATTTGCTTCAATGGCACCAGCTTTTGCAATTGCTAATGAAACAGCTAATATTGCATTTGCCCCTAATTTTGATTTTGTTTCAGTTCCATCAAGATTAATCATTAAATTATCTAATTCTTCTTGCTTAGAAACTTCCTTGCCAATAATAGCTTTAGCAATAATATTATTAACATTATCGCATGCTAATTGCACACCTTTACCGCCAAATCAATTATTTTCGTATTTTGTTCCTTTGTCGCGTAATTCAAGTGCTTCTTTTGATCCTGTTGAAGCTCCTGATGGTACTAATGCTTCGGAATATGCAAGTTCAGTATTTAATTCAACTTTAACTGTTGGATTCCCTCTACTATCTAAAACTTCATAGGCATTAATCTTAATAATTTTTGACATAATTCTCCTATATGATTATTTAAAATAAAAGCTAAAAATAAATGCACATCATTTATGTTAGTTTACATAACAATTATATTATTAATTTTTAAAGGTAAAAAAATAATTGTTATTTTGTGTGTTCAATCTAAAAGAAACATAATTTTAAAAATATTTTTACGTAATGAAAAATTGCGATTTTAAATTAGTGTAAAATTTTATTTATGAATAACATTGATAATAATTTATTTTTTATTGAAGAAGAAATTAAAAAAATTGAAAAAATTGCAAAAGAAGACCCACTTAAAGCAATTTATATTTTAGATGAAGACAAAAAACAATTCTCTCTAAAAGAGGACTTGGATGATTTAGATGCATTGAGGGATAACATTGAGTTTCAACTTAAGAAACAAAATTTAATAACCTCAACAAAACTTGATACATTAAGTTTAATAAATAGTTTAAAAAACAAAAAAATGGGTTATGCATTTATGCTAAGCTACAACGAACTTAAAAAACGAGATGATATAGCAAAATATGCAATTGAATTTCAAGATTTTTTTAAAGGAAATGATTTTGATAGTAAAGGATTTCAAACATTGATTTATGACTTATTAGTCAATAGCAATATTGATTTTGAATACGATATTCAAAATAAAAAAATTAATCCCAAAAAATTAGGATCATTATTAAAGAATGCTGAAATTCAAAAGATGCAAGATGAAATCATTGCAACTTTTGATAAAGATATTTCAAAAAACAAGGTTGCAAGACAAGTGTTTTCAGCGTATTTATTTCAAAATTGAGTTGCAATCTTATTGCACGAAACAAAAGACGATTATTTAAAAATATCACACGTAATTGAAGTAATTTTAGGTAATCAAACGTCAGATTCACTTTCCAAAGAAGAAAAAGAGTTATATAACATTTTTAAATAAATTATTATGTATAATTTATAACATTAAACTAAAGGAGCATTTATGTCAAGAACATTAAATAAAAAAGAATCAGAATTAACTATTGAATATACAATTCAAGGTGAACAATGAGAAAATGCTAAAGAAAAAGCAAGAAAAGCATTAAGAGCCAATGTTCAAATCGATGGTTTTAGAAAAGGCCACGTTCCCGCTTTTGAAGCTGATAAAAGAATAAATCCAATTGAAGTTTATCAAAAAGCATTGGATAGTATTTTAGATAATATTTATAAAGAACAAATAATTAGCCAAATAACCAAAGATGACGAAATTGTTGGACATGCAAATTTAAGAATTAAAGATATAAATGAAGAAAAAGCAGAAATTTCATTTGTATTTCCACTTTTCCCAGAAGTTAAATTGGGAGATTACAAAAAATTGGGTGTTAAATTAGGATCATGTGAATTAACTAAAAAAGATTTAAATGATGCAAAATCACAAATAGCTTCAAACTATGTAGTTATGCTAGATTCTAAAGAACCAATTAAAGAAAAAGATCAAGTAAACTTTAATTTCAAAGGCTTTATTGACGGAAAACCATTTGATGGCGGAGAAGCTGAAAACTTTGATTTAGTAATTGGATCTAAACAATTTATTCCAGGCTTTGAAGACAAAATGATTGGCCTAAAAGCAGGAGAAGAAAAAGATTTAGATTTAGTATTTCCAGAAGATTATCATGCTAAGAATTTAGCAGGAAAATCTGTTGTTTTCCATGTAAAAATAAATTTTGTTAAAACTCCAAATTATCCAACAATCGATGATAATTTTGTAAAGGAAATTAATTTGCCAAATGTTAAAAACGTTGCTGAATTTGAAGAATATGTAAAATTTATTGCTTTAAAGAACAAATTAGCAAATGTTAAAAATGAATTTATTAATGAAGCAGTTAAAAAATTATCAGAACAATCAGAAGTTTCTTTATCAGAATCATTAGTTGAAGAAGAGGCAGATAAATACTATCAAAATTTCCTTAACAATTTAAAACAACAACAAATTACTGAAAAAGATTATTACGAATTTTCAAAGAGCACAAAAGAAGAATCATTAAATGTATTTAAAAAACAAGCCCAAATAAACTTAAAACAAATGTTTGTATTAGGTGCTATTGCCAAAGCTGAATCTTTAAAAGTAACATTAGAAGATTATGAAAAAGAAGTTGAAAAATTGGCAAAAACATACGGCTTAGCTCCTGAACATGTAAAACAAATTTTGAAATTTGAAAATGTTGAAAATAATTTAATTAATGAAAGAATTAGCGAAATTTTACTAAAAGAAAATGACACAAAAGCATTTGAAAACTTTGACAAACTATTAAAAGAAGTCGAAGAATATGAAGCTAAACAAACTCAAGCTATTGTAGATGAAGCTAAACGTAAAAGAGAAGAAGCAGAAAAAATAGCTAAAGAATCAAAAGAAAACATTGACGAACAAAAATAATATAATTTAAAAAGTGCCATAAAAATTGGCATTTTTTATTTATTATTTTTAACAATCATTAAAAATAAAATAATATTGTAAAATATTAACTATGAAAATATTTGAATTTAAATCAACTGAAATGAGAATTGCAGAGGCAACCCTTAAGAGGATAAATGCTTTAGAACCAGAAATATCAAAATTAAGCAACGAGGAATTGCAACAAAAAACTATAGAGTTTAAGTCGCGTTTAAAAGCAGGAGAAACGCCAGAACAAATTAGACCTGAAACGTTTGCTGTTTGTAGAGAAGCAACAAAACGTATTTTAGGCAAAAGACCATTTGATGTTCAAATGATAGGCGGAATAATTTTAGATTTAGGTTCTGTAGCAGAAATGAAAACCGGTGAAGGTAAAACTATTACTTCTATAGCACCAATTTATTTAAACGCAATTACTGGTCAATCTGTTATTGTTTCAACAGTTAATGAATATCTAGCAGAACGTGATGCTCAAGAAATGGGGCAAGTTTTTAACTTTTTAGGTTTAAGTGTTGGAATAAACAAATCTCAAATGTCAAGTGAGTTGAAAAGAGAAGCATATGCTTGCGATATTGTTTATTCTGTTCATTCTGAATTGGGTTTTGATTATTTACGCGACAATATGGCAATGAGTAAAGAAGAAAAAGTTCAACGCGGGCTTGATTTTATTTTACTAGATGAGGTAGATTCAATATTGATTGATGAAGCAAAAACTCCTTTAATTATTTCAGGCGGTGATAATGACGAAAGCAATTTGTATACAATTGCAGATTTGTTTGTAAGAACATTAAGTCAAGATGATTATTTTATTGATGAAGAAACAAAATCTGTTTATCTAACAGATAAAGGAATTGAAAAAGCTAATAAATATTTCAATTTTAAAAATCTTTATGATATAGAAAATTCTGAACTTGTTCATAGAATTCAAAATGCTTTAAGAGCACATAAAGTAATGAAATTAGATGTTGAATATATTGTTAGAAACGACAAAATTGAATTAGTTGATTCCTTCACAGGTAGAATAATGGAAGGAAGAGCTTATTCAGAAGGATTGCAACAAGCAATTCAAGCAAAAGAACGCGTTGAAATTGAATCAGAAACCAAAACATTAGCAACAATTACTTATCAAAATTTTTTCCGTCTATTTAAAAAAATAAGTGGTATGACAGGAACAGCAAAAACAGAAGAAAAAGAATTTATTGATATTTATAATATGAGGGTCAATGTTGTTCCAACAAATAAACCAATAGCTAGATTTGATGATAAAGATGAAATCTATGTTGATATGCACAGCAAATGAAAGGCAGTTACTGCAGAGGTTAAACGTGTTTATAAAAAGAAACAACCAATATTAATAGGAACTGCTCAAGTTGAAGATTCTGAAATATTGCATGAATATTTGCTATCTGAAGGCATACCTCATACAGTTTTAAATGCAAAGCAAGATGCTTCAGAAGCAGAAATTATTTCTAAAGCAGGACAAGTAGGAGCAGTTACAATTGCCACAAACATGGCCGGACGTGGAACAGATATCAAACCTTCAAAAGAAGCACTAGAATTAGGTGGATTGTATGTTTTAGGTACTGAAAAAGCTGAATCAAGAAGAATTGATAATCAACTAAAAGGACGTTCTGGCCGTCAAGGAGATGTAGGATATACAAAATTCTTTTTATCATTAGATGACCAATTAATTTTGCGTTTTTCAGTTCAAGATCACTGAAAAGAAATTTTCAAAGAATATGGCGAAGATCCAATTCCTGGTGAAGCAATTAGAAAGGCCTTTTTGAGGGCTCAAAAAAAGATTGAAGGGTTTAACTTTGATAATAGAAAAAGCGTCCTAAATTTTGATGACGTAATTAGACAACAACGTGATTTAATTTATGAACAACGTGATCTAATTTTAAATAGAGATGATCTTGGAACAATAATTAGAAAAATGATATCAGTTGCAGCAGAAAAAACAGTAAATAACCCATTCTTTATAAAAAACAATAGTTTGGATTTAATAGAATTTGTAAAGCATCTAAATAACAATTTTATGATTTTAACAAACAAAGAATTTAGTGTTGAAGAATTAGTTGAATATGATCGTGAAGAATTAATTCAATACTTAATTGAAACCTGAAATAAATGTTATGACCAACTAAGACAAAATATCATTGATAAATATGGGATATCTTCATTAATAAATTCTGAAAGAAATATAATATTAAGCGTTTTTGATGCTGCGTGACAAGATCATATTAATATAATGGACAGATTAAGAAGAAGTACAAATTTAGTTCAATATTCTCAAAAGAACCCATATCAAGTTTACACTCAATTGGGTTCAAAGAAATTCAAAGAATTAACAGGCAGAATTGCTTTGGAATGCACAATTAATTTAATGAATAATTACGACGCAATACCTTCAACAAATACTGATGTTGATTTATCATGGTTAACAAATGCTTTTGAAGAAAAAACAGATATGGCTCAAACAACTTCAAAGAACCAGCAAGCTCTTGAATTTATCAATTATTTATTGAAGTCAGAACGTGATCATTTGATTAAAGAAGGTTTAAACGAACAAGAAGTGGATGATAAACTAAAGGAAGTGGAAAGATCAATATTAAAAGAGTTCCAATTCCAACTTGCTTCTTTGCAAACTAATGAAGAAAAAAAATAACGAGTTGTTTAAAACCCGTTATTTTTTGTTATATATTCGCAATAAAATTCAACAGCCTTTTTCAATATTTCACAATCACTTTCGTATGTTATGCGATATAACAATGCATTTGTTGTATCTTGCCATTCAACTACCTTAATTTCACTATCTTGCTTAATTAAATCAAAAGATGTTGGCTTAGCAATAAAATAAACAACTTCTTTAGATATTAATTTTCCAATAATATATTTATTGACTTCTCTAAAACCTTTGAGCAATTTTATATCTATGTTAGTTTCTTCTTTTACTTCTCTAATCGCGGTTTCCTCTTCTGTTTCGTTTTTTTCAACATGGCCTTTTGGGAACCCTCAATGGCCTGCTGTTTGTTCAACTAATAAAACAAAAAGATTATCATTTTCTTCTTTGAAAATAATAGCGCCACACGACTTCTCTTTTTTCATTAGCGAAATTTCCCTTACCTTTCTTAACTACAATTTATTTATATAAATTATATAACAATAAAGAAAATGAGCATCTTGCCAAAAACTTAATTATTCATCTTTTTAAAAATAAAACTGCATAATATTAATGATGAAGCAATTGTAACTAAAAATATCGTACTTGAAATTCACATTTCAACTTTAATTACTTTGCCTTGTCAAAGTATACTTTGTAATAAATTATTATTTTTAGTCATTACTGCTTGAATGTATGTTTTTCTAATTGAAGGTAAAATTAAACCATTAACAATAAAACAAATTCCACATATCAAAATAAAAATGCTAATTATTAATAGAGTTTTTAATATCTTTTTGTTTGCAATTTCTGATTTAAATCTATATACTAAAAAGAAATTCAAAATATAATAAACAACGTAAAAACCGCAAATTATTTGTCCAAAGCAAGATATTGCAAGACGGCCATTATTTGAAAGCGATTGTATTGAAAATATCCCGGTAATCAAAAAAGAAATCAAAATCGCTAAAAAGCCAAACGCTGTTGTTATTAATAATCTTTTTATATTATTTTTTATAATATTGTTAATATCCATTATGCCTCTTTTGAAATATTATAAATGATAATAATAACCTTATTTTTGAATTTGGTAAAATTAAATTATTAAAAGGAGAAAATGTGGCACTTACTAATAAATATTTAGCATTGTATAGAAAATATAGACCAAAAATTTTTGATGATATAAAAGGCCAAGATCACATTGTAATAACATTGAAAAATATTATTTTGAATAATAAATTGAGTCATGCGTATTTATTTTGTGGTCCCCACGGAAATGGAAAAACTTCAACTGCTAAAGTTTTTGCAAACACAATTAATTGTTTACATAATCAAAGCGATATATTAAAACCATGTGAAGAATGTATCAAAAATGTCGATAGAAATCTAGATATTATAGAAATAGATGCTGCTTCTAATACCGGCATTGATGACATTAGAGAATTAAAAGAAAAAATAAAACATTTACCAACACAAAGCAAATATAAAATTTATATTATTGATGAAGTTCATATGCTTTCAAAAGCAGCCTTTAACGCTTTATTAAAAACAATTGAAGATCCACCTAGTCACATAATTTTTATTCTAGCAACAACTGATCCCCAAAAAATACCAGAAACTATTTTAAGTAGGGTTCAAAGATTCAATTTTAAACTTATGACAATTGAAACATTGGTTTCTCAATTGAAGGATATTTTCAATAAAGAAAATATTGAATATGAAGATGATGCAATTAATGTTATTGCTAAATTAGGAAATGGTAGTCTTAGAGATTCATTGAGTATTGCAGACCATGTTGCAATATATTGTGCCAATAAAGTTATTAAGAAAGAAGTTGTTGAACAATTATTTGGAATTGTAAATATAGATAATAAAATAGAGTTATTAAATTACATGTCAATGCATGATATTAATAAAACATTGAATCTTGCAAGAGAATTATTTAGTCAAGGTATTGATATAAACATCTTGATAAACGATTTAATAAACATTTTAAAAGAATGAATAATTTTTAATAAGACAAGAGATCAAAGTCTTGTTTCAACTGATTTTAAAATTTTATTGCAAATTAAAATTGATGATGTTAAAGCACACTATTACATTGAAACATTGATAGATCAATTGCATAGTATTGCTATAAGCGATAGTCCAGAAGATTATTTTGAAATTTTGTTATTAAAGTTATGCAACTTTTTAAGCCCAAAAGAAGAATATAAAAATTCTGCAGTTATGCCAAAAATTAGTAATGAGGAATTTAATAATTTTAATAGTCAAGAAAAGCAGGCCATTAATAAAAATAATATTTACAAATCATTGGATTTATCCTCAATAGCAAATGGATTCAATGCAAACAATTCCACAATACAAAATTCAAGTGATAATAATTCAACAGAAGACTTAGCTAATAATTCAAAAAAGATTGATGACTTATTAGAAAAAACTGCAGAAATATATTCATTAGATCAAACATCAGAGTTTGAAGTTGCTGATATTTCTAATCAAATAATAAGCAATAATCAAATTAGCATAGATTCAAATGTTGATAACCAAGAAACAACCGATTTACAAATATCGGAAAATTGAAAAGATTTAGTAAATGAGGATTTAATTTCAAAAGAAAATTCAGAAAATAAACATGTTCCTTTAGAAACAATAATCGACTGTTTATTAATAAAACAATATTTGAAAAACAATATGTTAAATGATGGTCGTAGTAATTTTACAGACATTGATGCTATTAAATATGGTATGTTAAGTCAAAAAATAACAGACAAAAATGAAATTAATATCTTATCAGACTTTAAAATTATTTTTTCAACGAATGATTTTATTTTGTTAACGTGTGATATAGATGAAAAAGTCTACGATTTAAATATAAATTCACATAATGAAAATATTATGGCTGCATTGAATAAAGTTTTTGATAGATATCTTTATGCTTATGCCATTACAAAAGATGAGATATTAGAAGCAAAGAAATATTGAAAGGCAAATATAAACGAAATAAGAGCCAAAAAAGTTAAACCTTTGGAAGATTTAAATTTAAAATACAATAAAACAGTTCAAAAAGATGTTGCTTGAGCGCAAGAAATTTTTGGAGATAAGTTCAAGTTGAACAAATAAAAATTAAATAAGGAGAGAGTAATATGAGTATGAACATGAATGAAATGCTTAAAAAAGCACGTAGAATTCAAACTGAAATGGAAAAAGATGAACAAGAAATTCAAAAGAAAGAATTTACTATTGAAAAGCAAGGTATAACCGTTGTTATGAATGGTTTGAGAAAATTAGTGTCTATAAAATTTAATCCTGCATTAATCGATCCAGATGATCCAGAATTATTAGAAGATTTATTAATGCTTGCAGTTAATGAAGCAATAGAAACAGTTGATAAGGCTTTTGATGAAATTAATGCTAAATATTCTGATAGTGGCCTTTCATTCTAATGAATAATATTGAGATACAAAAACTAGAAGAACTTTTAAAAACAGTTTTTGATTTTACTAAAAAACAATCTCAAAAATTTATATTCAACATTTTTAAATCATCAAGTGAAGATATAGATCAAATTTGCAATCAAATAAAAGCATTGAGAAATTCAATAAAGAAGTGTAATATTTGCAATAGATATAACGAAAATACAATTTGCAATATTTGCTTGGACACTAATCGAACAAAACAACTTATGTTAGTTGGCAATTCGTTAGATATTGATAAATTTGAAAATATTGGTTTGTATAAAGGAAAATATTTTGTATTTGATCAAAATATAAGCTTAAAGAATGAAGATTTTATAGTTTCAAGTTTATTAGAAAAATTAATAGATATATTAAAAGATAAGAATGAACTAATTCTTTCACTTTCCCCAACTATTGAGGGTCAATTTAATATGCATTATATTAAAAAATTCTTGAAAAACAAAATAAATTTTACAAATGTTTTTCAATTGTCAACTGGTATTCCTTTGGGCTCATCAGTTGAATATATTGATCAAGATACATTAAAAGAATCATTATTGAATAAAATCAAAATGTAGGAGGAGAAACATTTATGTCAAAGGGAAAATTTGTAGTATTTGAAGGGATGGATGGTTCAGGAAAAACAACTATTATAAAGAAATTAAAAGAATATTTAGAGTCTAAAAATAGACTAGATGATTTCGTATTTACAAGAGAACCAGGAAGCTCACATTCAAAAGAAGCAGAAGAAATAAGACAGCTAATTTTAGATAATGATAATTCTTTTAGTGTTATGGTGGATGCCTTATTATTTGCAGCAAGTAGAAGGTTAAATCTTGAAAAATGTGTTTGACCAGGATTGAAAAAAAATAAAACAGTTATTTCAGATAGGTATTGAACATCATCATTTGTTTATCAAGGAGTTTTAGGTGGTTTAGGACTTAAAAAAGTAAAAGATATCAACAATATTGCAACTGAAGAAACAACACCTGATTTAACTATATTCTTTGATATGGAGCCAGAACTATCAGTTGAAAGAATTACGCAAATTCGAAAAACAAAAACTGATAGATTAGAATCTACCAATGTTGAATATTACAAAAAACTAAGAGATTCTTATTGATATGTTATTAATCAAGGTAATGAAAAATATGAGATTATAAAATCTGATTGTAATATTGATGAATTATTTAAAAGAGTATTAAATGTATTAAAAGAAAATAAAATAATTTAATTTGATTTTGTCTTTTTATATTTAAGGTTGTAAAAATATGATAAACGAAAATTTGAGTAAAGTATTGGAAAATTCAATAAAAAACAATAAGCTCCAACAAGTTTATTTACTATTTTCACGTGCAAATCAAGATATTGATTTAGATATTTTAGAATTTGTTAGATTAGTTAATGATGAAAAACAAATAAGCTGGCATCAATGTTTGCAAAAAGAATATTGTTTTATTATTGATGGGAGCCAAGGCGAAATATCGAAAGAAAATTTACAGGAATTTTTAAATCGTGTTTCCAAAAGCTCTCTATTTGCTAATAAGTATAAATTTTTAATTATTAAGTGTGTTGAAAATATTACACTAAAGGCCGCAAATAGTATTTTGAAATTTTTAGAAAATCCTCCATTCAATACAATAATATTATTACATACAATAAAGCCCCAAAACGTTTTGAAAACAATCAAATCAAGATGTTTTATTATTGACATTCGTGATGATTTTAATGCTATTGTTAGCGTTGAAAGTTTTTTTATTACATATAAAATTGACGTAAGCAAGCAAAAACAATTTAGGGAACTTGCTGATTTAATATACAATTCACCAGCAAATCTATTTAATCTTATTTTGTTTTATATTCAACAATTAAATATAGAAAATTATAAAAATATTATTCTTTTTTCTATTTTTATTTTTAAACAAATTTATGAATTAAAAAATAGCATAAAAAAAGATAAAAATATTAGTAAATTTGATTCTATTTCAATATTAAATATTATTAATAATTTATATAATTTTGTTGAATTAATTGATAACAATAATTGTATTTTCAATATTCAAAAAGCAAAGTTAATTTTAAAATTAAAGGAAGAATATGAATAATAAAATTTATATAGTTGGAACTCCAATTGGAAATTTAGAAGATATAACATATAGAGCAATTAAGGTTTTACAATCCAGCGATATAATTTTGTGTGAAGATATAAGAGTTAGTCAAAAATTATTGCAACATTATGAAATTAATAACAAGCGCCTAATTGCATACCATAAATTTAATGAAAAAGAAATGACACCTAAAATTATTGAATTATTGCAACAAGGGATGATTATTTCATTGATTTCTGATGCCGGTATGCCTTGCATTTCTGATCCTGGTTTTGAAGTTATTAAAGCAGCTAAGGCAGCAAATATTGACATTGATGTAATTGGGGGCCCGACTGCTCTAATACATGCAATAATAAAGGCTAATTTGGATAATTGCTTCACATTTCTAGGCTTTTTAAAAGATAAGTCAGGTGCAAGACAAAATCAATTAAAATCTTTGACATTTGGCACATATGTTGCTTACGTTTCACCTCATAAATTGCTTTCAACTATTAAGGATTTTGAGATTATTTTTCAAGAGCAAGTTAAATTATTTTTAATTAAAGAAATGACAAAAATGTTTGAAACCTCATTTGAAGGAACACCTCAAGAAGTTCTAACACAACTAAGCAAAGAAGATCAACGCGGTGAATATACTCTTGTATTTAGTTTCAAAGAACCAAAGAAACTTAAAATTAACAAATATAAAAAAGAAATAAAATAAAAAAGTTCGGACGCGAACTTTTTATTATTTAATTTTTTAAATTTAGTTGTTATTTTTAGCAATAAATGCATCTAAACGGCTAGCTTTTCTAGAACCATTGTTTTGATGTAAAACGCCCTTTGAAACAGCTTTGTCAATTTCATGGTGAGCATTAGCTTGAAATTCAGCAGCTTTAGGATCTTTATTAACAGCAGCAATTTTTGCTTTCTTAATAGCTGTTTTAACTGATGATTTAACGGCTGAATTACGGATGTTTGCTTTTTCGTTAGATAATATTGCTTTTTGTTTTGATTTAATGTTTGCCATTTTTTGCCTTTCATGCTTAATAATTAGCAATAGTATTTTACAATAAAAAAGCGTTTTATTTAGAAAAATAATATTTTTATTAAAATATTCTATATGGTAACAAAGAAAAAATATGATGGATATCTTAAATATTCAAAAAATAATGAATCTGAGTTGATAAATTATTATCTAACTAATAATAAAAATATCTATTTAAAGTTAAACAAGGAACAAGAAATCGTAGCCTATGTGCCACATAAGTATATGAATACAATAATATTGGATAATTTTTTAAAATCATCGGTTCCTAAACTTCTAGAAATAAAAATAAAAATTGAGCAAAAGAAAATACTTGCAATTGATATAGAAAAAAATAAATTTTATTTATGAGGCAAGGAATCAAAATTTTTAATTCAAAAAAATATATTAAATTTATTTGAATTAAATAAGAATTTGAAAATCTTAAAACAAGGTATAGAATTTACTCTAAATAAATATTTAAAAAAAATATTACTGGAACTATCAACTTTATATGTAGAAAAATTTTGTAAATTATTATGCATACCATCTGAGTCAATAAAAGTAAGAATTTTGAAGAAAAATAATGCCTGGGGAACAAATCATTTTTTAAAAAGAACAATAACTTTTTCAGATCGATTGATTTTTTATAGAAAAGAAGTTTTGGAATACGTTGCTTGTCATGAAGTTGTTCATTTTATTTATCAAAATCATTCAACTGAATTTTGAAATATGGTAAAAAAATATATTCCTGACTTTAAACAAATAAAAAAGGAATTAAAAGATAAAATTTTTATATAGTTAGGAGATTTCATGGAAAATAAAACAAAATTTATAAATGGAATTATTATAGGATTAGTTTTGCTATTAACGATAGTTATAATTCTAATTTCAGTTTCTATTGTTCTTTCTAAAAAGAATAGAAGATTTTTAAAAGATCAAAAAGGATTTTTAGATTCATACAATGCACAATTAAAAAATATTAGTGAATCTATAAAAAATTGCAATTTTATAGGTGCTAACGATTATTCTTATGATGATCGAAGAATACACTTAGATGATATATTTGTTACTGATAAAATTATTTTTGTATTAAAGGCTTATATGTATGATTCTGATTCATCTATTCAAGGTGACTATTTTAGCAACGAATGAATTTTAACTAAATCAAATGGTAAAAAATCTAAGATACCCAATCAATTAATTAGTTTAAAAAAATCTATGAATAATTTTGGACTATTGTTTTCTAGTGAAATGAGTATATGTTCAATTTTTGTACATAATTTAAGCACGGAATTAAATATAGAAGATTTGCCATCGTTTCAAGGAATTTGCAATATTAAAGATTTATGTGCTTCAATAAAATCTGTATATAATTCGAATGTTAATTCAATGTATAACCAATCTGTTTCAACTATTTTCAATGTTTTAAATAATAAAATGGCAAAATAATTGTAAAAATTTAGTATTTTCAATAATTTTTCAATAAAACAACAATATCTTTTTGTTATTTTAGTGTTTTTGTGTAATAATTTAATTGTAAATATTAATATTTAATTTATTTATAAAATTTTTTAAAAAATAACCTTACGTAAGGAGTATCTTAAATATGGCAAAAGAACAAAAAACAGTATTAGAAAAATACTATATTTCTGAAACTTTTGATAAAGATAGAAATATTTCATTTAACTTTAAAAAGGCAAATAAGGGCATTTCAGGAAACTTTTTAAATTTTTCTAGCGCAGTTGAAGAATTTATTAAAGTTAGCGAAAATACACAAAACCCAACCAAATGTTGATTCCACCGTGATGGCGCTTACCGCGGATGCGTAAACATTGATGGTGCCCGTGTTATTGTTGAAAAAGTTGCTGAAAAACAAGTTAAAAACGAAGAAGCTATTGAATTTATCGAAAGAGAAGAATTGGTTGAAAAACCTGCATCAAAGGCTAAGAAAGTTGAAGAACCAAAACAAGAATGTGAATGCTCATGCTCTTGCGATTGTTTAACTGGTATAGAAAACAACAAACATTGAAAAGAATATTGAACAAAGAAATCTTCAAATAACATTGTTTGTTCAGGTATACAAGACCACAAAGGCGGAGAAAAACTATTTATTACTCTAACAGTGCTTTTATCGCTTCTAACAATTATTAATTTGATTTTGATTATTTTGTTAGCAACAAACGTTATTTAATCCAATAAATTAAAAAATAAAAACTGGAATTCCAGTTTTTATTTTTTAATTTATTTTAAATTCTTTTTTAATTGTTTTAAGTAATTTACAAATTCTTCTTTGCTGTATGTTTTAGAATCATCTTTTCCATATTCTCTAACTGATAAGGTATTTGTTTCAATTTCTTTTTTTCCAATTACTACTATAAATTTGGTCTTTAAAATTTGAGCATCACGAATCTTTTTATTTATTCTTTCTGGTCTTATATCAATATTAACATTAAAATCTTCATCTAAAAATTCGTTATACAAGTCTTGAGCTTTTTCGTTTAATTCATCATTTATAGGAATAATTGTTATTTGTCTTGGACTTAATCAAAATGGCAATACACCTTTTGTTTGTTCAAGTAGTGTTGCAATAAATCTTTCATAGGTTCCAATTAAACCTCTATGAATTAATACTGGTGTTACAAATTGTTCATTGCTATCAACAAATTTCATTTCGAACCTTGAAGGCAATAAGAAGTCTAATTGTAATGTTGACATAGTAATAATTCTATTTAATGCAGTTTTTACTTGAAAATCAACTTTAGGTCCATAAAAAGCAGCTTCGCCAATAAATTCTTTATATTTAATATTTAATTCGCCCAAAACTTCACGCAAGTCATTTTCTGCTTTATTTCACATTTCATCATTTTGGAAGAATTTTTGAGTATCTTGTGGATCTCTTAATGATAAAGAAATATGGTCTATTTCGATATTAAAATCTTTCAATGCTTGTAATATCATTTTATACAAGTGCTTAAATTCTGATCTTATTTGATCTGGTCTAACAAAAATGTGACCTTCTGTTAGATCCATTCCTCTAACTCTTTCAAGTCCGCTTAAAGCACCCGATGCTTCGTAACGATATAACCTTGATTGTTCTGAATATCTAATTGGCAAGTCTTTGTATGAACGTCTTGTTGAATTGAATAATATTATATGGTGAGGGCAGGTCATAGGTCTAGCAACTAATGTTTCGTTATCCATTTTAATTGGGGCAAACATAGTATCTTGGTAATGTGCTCAGTGTCCACTTATTTCATAAAGCTTCTTTTCACCAAAGTGTGGAGTTAGCACTTCTCTAAAACCAAATTTTTTATCAAGTTTTAAAACATAATCTCTAATTGCATTATGAATCTTCATTCCGTCTTCTAATCAAAATGGAAATCCTTGTCCACCTAATTGGTTAAAAGTGAATAAATTTAAATCTCTTCCTATTTTACGATGATCTCTTTCTTTTCTTTCCCTTAAGATATCTAAATATTTTGCTAATTCATCTTTTGTTTCCCAACAAGTACCATAGATTCTTGTTAACATCTTGTTTTTAGAATCACCTCTTCAATAAGCACCGGCTATTCCTAACAATTTGAAGTATTTAATTTCTCTAGAATTTTCAATATGGCCACCTGCACATAAGTCTGTAAATAGAATTTCTTTTGTTTTTGGATTTCAATATTGAAAGAATGTTATTTCTTTTCCTTCTTTTTTAAATTCTTCATAAAGTTCTTTTTTATATGGTTGATTTTCAAAAGAATATTGTTCAATGCCAACTTTTCGCATTTCGTAACCTTCTTTTGCTAATTCTTTCATTACTTTTTCAATATTTGGAAGATCTGATTCTAAAATTGGATTTTCAAATTCAAAGTCGTAATAGAACCCTTCTTCAATGGCTGGTCCAATTGCCAATTTAGCATTTGGATAAAGTTTTAATATAGCAGCCGCTAATAAATGGCTTGCTGAATGATTTAATTTTTTATTTGCTTCCATTATCTTAATCCTATTCCTTTTAATAACATATCTAAGTTAATTTGGGCAACTTCACTTGCCTTTTTTGCTCCCTCTTTACTCAATGTTTCAATTTGATTTAAGGCATTTTTATACTTATCTTGGATCTTAATTAAAAATTCCTTTACACATTGAGCGACAGCATTTTTAAATTCACCGTAATTGCTGTTTTTAAATTTTTCAGCGCTTTCTTGTAATGAAATATCATTTAAAGCACTATATATAGTCAAAAGGTTTTTTATGCCCGGCTTTTCATCTGACAAGTATATTTTTCCTTCTGAATCTGTAACAGCTTTTAATATTTTTTTGTATGCATCTTCTGGATCATCTAATAAATAAATTGCTGATTTAGGATTTGTATCAGATTTTGACATTTTCTTACTTGGGTCAGTTAAAGACATTATTTTGGCCCCAACTTCTGGTATATATGGTTCAGGTATTTTGTACGTTGTATTGAATTTATTATTTAATCTAATTGCTAAATTTCTAGTCAATTCAACATGTTGCTTTTGGTCGATGCCAACAGGAATAATATCTGCATTATATAGTAATATATCGCCAACCATTAAAGTAGGATACATTAAAATTCCTGTTGGAATTGTTTCCATACCATTTGCAGTTTTTATTTTAGCTGATTTATCTTTAAATTGCGTCATTCTTGACAATTCTCCGATTGTCGTATTTGTCAAAATTAATCAATTCATTAATCCATGTTGAATGACATCTGATTGAAAAAATAACACACTCTTTTTAGGGTCAATTCCACATGCAATATAAAGTGCAAAAATATCCTTTTTATTTTTTGATAATTGCTTAGGATCAATTGGCAACGTTAGAGCATGTAAATCTGCTATAAAAATGTAATTGTTATATTCTTCTTGCAATTTAACCATATTTTTTATAGCGCCAATATAATTTGCTAGCGTTAATTTACCAGTTGCAGTAATTCCGCTTAATAACGTCTTCTTTTCAGAATTTTGCATAATTAGCCTTTCTTTTATTGTTTAATACAAATAAAATTTTATAACTTTCTAAGATTATAAAATAATTTTATTTTACATTTATAAATTAAATAATATTAATTAATATTAATATATTTTTATTAAAATATAATTATATTACTTGCATAAGTTACATAGGCAAAACTATAATAGGAGAAACAAATGCTAAACAAAAATAAATTTTTATACATATTTTTAATAATCATTACTCTTGGGTTAATCTTAATATTTTGAAGAAAAAAATACAAGGTTTTAAAAACTAAGAATTATTTAACAACAGACAATGAAATAACCTTTTCAATGCAAGATTTAATTTTGTATTTGGGTGGAATTTCAAATATAGTTTCTTCATCAGCAACTCAAAAAATTGTAAGAATTTCATTTAAAAATAAAGCAAATATTTCTATTGAAAAAATAAAAAAACTTAATGGCATATCAGGTATTGCATTTCAATCTTCAAATATATCATTAGTTGTTGGAAATTGTGCAAATTATTTATCTACATTACTTAATAAGGAATTAAACAATCATGAATAACAAAGATTCTAAATATCAAACATTAATGGCTAATTTATTGAATATTGATACATATGATACTTCACTATATACATCTATAAATAGTGAAAATTTTTTTGATATTTATAACAATTTTGGCCAAGAAATATTTGATCAAATTTTCAAAAATTACAAATTTAATTGTATTTTAACCGAAGTCAAAAATAAAGAAATGCGCCAATTGCTAGAAAAGGCACAAAATAAGCAGGAAATAATAACAATTTATAAAGATAATAATGTCAGAATCGAACAATCAATATTTAAGATGCTATCAACTGATTTTGAAAAAGCTAAAACCTTATTAATTACTAAATTAGAATCAGAATTTCAAAAATCAATAGTAAATTGAAAAAAAATAATAAATAAAGCTGAAAATATAAACATTGAAACAAATATCTGACCTTTGCATGTAGGTTTTTTATTTATTTCAATAAAAACGGATAAAAAGACAATCTTTGCTCCTTTATTATTTAAAGAAGTAACATTAGAAGTTAAAAATTCCTTGGTTTATTTGAAATCGAATTCAGATGTAAGAATAAATAGTAAGTTAGTAACATTTTTATCTCAAGAGGGTTTTTTGTTAAATATTGATAATTTAGATTTTTCTAATTTGTCAATCGAATCTATATTTGAGCATTTAAAAAAAATTTGATCTCCTATATACAATATGCCTCAATCACTAAGAAGCAATATTCCGCTTGTATCTCAAAGTGATATTCAAAACGTATCTATCGAATTTCATCCCGGAATGATTTTTGGATTTTATAACGTTTCTTCTGGATATTTATGAAATCAAATGAAAAAAATTATTGAAAACGATGAATTTGAAAGTATTTTAGTACCCGAAATTAATAAAAATGTTTATAGAGAAAAAATCAACACAAGTATTTTTAATAATAAATTTAAGTTATTTAAGGTACAAAAAACAAACTTTTCACAAGATGTTGCTACAGTGTCCGCACTATGTCAAGATACAATAATTTGAGGACCTCCAGGTACCGGGAAATCTCAAACTATTTCTAATATTATTGTCAATATAATTGCAAGGGGATATACTGCGCTAGTTGTGTCTCAAAAGAAGGCCGCCCTTGATGTATTGAGAAATAGACTAGGACAATTGAGCTTATTTTGTTTATTTGCTTTAAATGATAAGAATTTAAGACAAGAGGTATTTTACGAACCATTAAAAAAATTTATAGAAAAAATTGAGAATTTTTCTATTTCTCAAGTTGAAAAAGGAATTCAAATTTTTTCTGATGAAGATAAAGGTTATGTTGATACATTGAATGAAATAGAAGCACTGCCTAACTTAAATAACTTACTTCATTTCTATGCCTCAACATTGAATGCCAATTTAACAATAAATGATTTTAATACCCTAAGATTATTGACAAAAGATATAAAATATGATGTTGAAGGACATACTTTTAATGATAAGAAAGAACTTAAAAAATATCTATACGAAGTAAATTTAAAAAGAAGACCGTCAATATTTTCAATTTATCCAAGGTCAATAAAAGAAGCTAGTGAATTAATTATTAATGCGCCTGAATTATTTAAAATCAATGTAGATGAAGCGGTAAAATACATTGATAAAGTAGAGTTTGCCGAATTGGAAACTTTTGTTGAAAAATATAAAAATTTATTGATTAAAAAAACAATAAATGTAAGTAATTCAACCATTTTATCTAACATGCTATTTGCTAAATTAATAAATACAATTTCAAATTTCAATGATGAACAAAAACGTGAATATACATCATTTGCAATGTCTATAAGAACAGGTAGCTTAAAGCCATATATGTTTTTCCATAGATATAAAAACATAATTAAAGTATTATTTCCAATAATTGTAACTACTCCTGAATTAGATTTGTCAATGTGAGGTAAAGAAGAATTTGATTATGCAATCCTAGATGAATCAAGCCAAATCTTTATTGAAAAAGGAATTCCAATTTTATACTTAGCTAAAAGAAAGATACTTGCTGGAGATTCAAAGCAAATGCAACCAACACGTTGATTTTCGGTTTCATATAATTTTGAAGATGAAGAAGAATTGGGTGATATTGAATCTCTTCTAGATTACGCTACTGCTAGAGGAACTTATTCAATATTGCTAGATAAGAACTATCGTTCAAAGAGGGCATCATTAATGACATTCAGTTCTAAACATTTTTATGATTCCAAATTAGATGTAATAGATGATTTTAAATTAGCATTTTCTAGTGAAAAACCAATTGATGTAATTCAAGTTGATGGCGAATGAAATAATAGTTACAATGAAGCTGAGGCTAAAGAAGTATTAAGAATAGCAAAAGAAAATCTAACAAAATATGAAAAAATAATTATTCTTGTTTTTAATGTTAAACAACAAGAATATTTGACAAATGCAATATTTAGCGTTGAACCAGAACTAGAAAAAGCCTTATTTTCCGATAAAATAACAATAAAAAATATTGAAAACATTCAAGGTGACGAAGCTGATTTAGTCATTATGTCTGTTGTTTATGACAAAAAAACAGCATTGTTTGGAACATACGTTGCAAGGAAGGGTGGAAAAAACGCCCTAAATGTTGCCATATCAAGAGCAAGAGAAAAAATTATTGTTGTAAAATCAATTTATGCAGATGATGTTGAAATTAATGAACGTTCAACATCTGATATGCGTTTATTCAAAGAATGGCTAAAATTTTTAGATTTATCAATAATTGAACAAAAAAACTATTTATTTTTAGATAATGAAAATAAAAAATATGATGAAAAAACACAAACAATATTGTTACCAAAAGTAAGCAACCTTCAAATGGATGTATTGGCAAAATTAAACGAATTATTGAAGGAATTAAATGCTAACAATTTCGAAATAATTTCGAATTATTCAATAGGAACTAAATTATTAGACTTAGTCTTAATCAATAAAATTTCAAATAATATGATTATTGGTATCAATATTGACGATTTTAAATATTTGCCTGATTATAGAAAATATTTAAAATTTAAAGATGATTTTAATTTTTTACTATCAAAATCATATCCAATAATTAATATTTCTAGAATAAGTTGAATAGTAGAAAACAAACAAATTTTAAATAAGATTAAAATTTTAATTAAACACGAAGAAGAGTTAAATTCTCAAATTTTATTGCCCGAAGAAAATAACAATTTAAATGTAGAAGAAATTAAAGAAAACATTATAGAAAATAATGCCTTAAAAAACATAAAATCAAGCCAAATTAAACAAGGTTCTGAATTAAAAGAAATAGATTTTGAAAATGTTGATGACGAAACTTTTGAAGTTAATCAAGATTCTAATAATAAAATTTATGAATTAAATGAATCTGAGGTTGCTCAATTTGAAGAATTCCATAATAAGAATATAAATCATGAATTTAATGACCAAACCGAATCAAGAGCCGAATACTCAAAGGACTATGAAAAAGATTTTTTGATTAATTATAATGATGTTGAATTGGATAAAACGCATATTGATCAGGAATTTCACATTGAAAATGAATTTGAATCAGCAATAAATAATAGTAATGTGGTAAAGATTGAAGATGTCACTTCATCATCGGCTAACGATGAATTAAAAGTAACTAATTCTAATGAACAAAAAATTTCTACAAAAACAACAAGTGAAGATATTGAATCAGGATTTTCAATTGAAGATATAAACAAAGAAAATATTAGCAATTTATTTTCTAATACGTTCGATGATCTTGATATAAATATGGCGCCTGAAAGCGAACAACAAGTTGAGGCTAAACTTAATTATGATTCAGGCATTATTCAAGATAAGTTGCATGAGCAAGACGATGAATATTTTAATTTAGAAGAAAATAATATTGAAGAGCAACAAAAGAATGATGATGTTCAAAGTCCAGATGAGACATTAAAATCTCAATTAGTTTATATTGACAATAATAAAGAAGTAAACGATAAACAAAAAAGCTATGATTTTGCAGGTTTATTTGCTGATGAAAACGAAGAAACTTCTACAGATGTAAAAAACATGATAGACATGAATACTGCAGAATATAATCAATACATGAAAAATAAAGATATTGAACAAGATGAACAAAATAAAGAGATAACTAAAAATACTGCTGATGAAGAAATATTGAATTTTGATTTAATCGAAGATGAAAAAACTACGGAATTCAACGTGGAGGACAACAATGTCAAAAAATAGCGACCCTCTTGATCAATGAGAGCAAGAAATAAAAAGAAGAGTTTCAATAGAAGATCAATTATTGCATAAGGATATTGGAACTAAAATCGCAAAGCAAAAAAAGATTAAAAAAATTTTATTCATAACTCTTTCTGTTGCTGGTATCGTTACAATCGTAGGGGCAACAATTGGAGTTACAAGCAGAAAAAAAATGGAATTAGTAACTTATGATGATTATATTGATGTTTCTCTATATTCACAAATAAATTCTAAATTTAAAGAATTGTATCTCGATGGAAAACAACCTGACAAAAAAAATTACCCAATTACTTGAAATGTAAACACTAAACCAATTTTAGGTGAGCCTTTTGAAATTCTAAAAAAAATATTAAGTGAGGGTGCCAATTTAAACAATGAAATCTTTAAAGAATTCAATTTTAAATATGATGCTAGTCAATGAAATCCTAGATTAACTAACTTCTTTTTAGATGCAATAAATAGAAAGCATTTGCATTTTGATATTTATTTAGAAAACAAGAAAAATTTAAATCAATCATATGTGGTAAGAAATTTTACTATTGAAACAACGAATGTTTTAGATAATGAAATGTTTTCTGAAACACAAATTGCCAAGTGAAACGAGCAAGATCCTAATATTTCTAAGGCGGCTTTAACTAAAAATTGAAATTTCTATTATGTTACTAAAACAAATGCAAACCTAAATTTTGAAAATGATAAAACATTCGAAGAACTTGGAAACAAAATAAGTAATTTTAATAATAAAATTTTGAATAATAGTGATTACAATTACGTTGATAAATCGCTTTGGTTAACATCTCATCCTAAAAGAACCGATGAATCCGAATTAAATTATTTTAAGTTGTTTCAGTCAGATGTAAGAGACTGGTTTGTTCCTTTTAATTTCTTAAGTCAAGGAATTCAATTGAAAAAGATTGAAAAAAATGAAAATAATATTTTTACTAAGACGCTCAATTTAGAATTCAAGTCAACTTTTTATACTATTGTAAAGAATAAATTAATTTTAAAAAATAAATCTAGTTATGAATATGCTATTTATGTTCCATTTTTTACAAATAAGGATAAGACCATTAAACACGGCAAGGAAATTTATCAACCTAGAGTTTTTGAATATAGTTGTCCTATAACATTTGTTAATAGTAATTACAAAAAATTTAAATAAAAAAACCGTTTAAGTCGGTTTTTTTATTTAACTAAATTAAATGAGAATTTTTTTCTTGCTTTCAAGGTTGATTTTTATTGATTCTGTCTATAAATAATTTTCCTTGCAAGTGGTCATATTCGTGTTGCAATACAATTGCCGGATAGCCAGAAACATCATAAATTTTTTCTTTTTTTTCAAAATACGAATATGCTTTTATTACAACTCTTGAATATCTATATACAAAACCTTCTTGACCTGCATCGCTTTCCTTAACACTTAAACATCCCTCCCCTTCTTGCAATGATATTTTATGGTTTGAATGTGAAAGCATTATTGGATTTATTAAAGCATCTCTAAAAATATAATTATTTTGATCGTCTTTTACCATTACATAAAAAATATTTTTCAATATTCCATATTGAACTGCTGCAACTCCAACGGCAGGTCTAAATTTTGTTTGAGGAGTTTGACTATCATCAACATGAAAAATCATTTTTTGTATTAATAAATCATCTTCTGCGGTCAATGGGAGTTCAACGTTCTTTGATTTATTTCTCAATACTTTTTCTGGTAATTGAACTAATTTAACATCTTCAAATTTAAACATAGTTAAATTATTACATATTTAATTGAATTTAAATGAACTTTTTAAAAATATTTTATTATAATTAGAGATTATCTTAAATATAGGAGAAATTAATGCCAGAGCCTCTATCCGGTAACTATAATACTTTAAATTCAGCATCAGGAGCTTTAACTTCAACCGGTGCACCATGACAATACATTTTATATTCAATCATTCTTTTTTTACTAATATTATTTAGTGCTATATTTTCAGCTTCAGAAACAGCATATACAACTGTTTCAAGGGCTAAGATTGAAAATATGATTGAAAAAAAGCAAAAGTTCGCTAAATTAATTCAAAAACAACATTTGTTTTTTAATAGAATTTTAGGGACTATTTTAATAGCTAATAATTTGGTAAATATTGCATCTGCAACATTGTTTTCATATGTTTTATCATTAACAACAATGTCTTCTGGCAAGGCTACTATTATTTCAACTGCTGTTATGACTCCACTTATTGTTTTGTTTGCAGAAATTTTGCCAAAGCTAATTGCAAAAGCATATCCCGAAAGAGTTATTAGATCAACGTGTTGATTTATTGAAGCATTATATTGAATATTTTTTCCAATTACTTATCCAATATCTAAAATTGGCAAAAAGATTTATATAACAAATACAGAAGAAGATATGAAAAACCTGATTAATATTGCACAAGATGAAGGTGTTTTAGAAATCAATGAATCAACTATGGCAAAGAATGTTTTGGATCTTGATTCAAGCAAGGTTTCTCAAAATTACGTTAAGTTAAAAGATATTGATTATTTGAATTATAAAGCAACTTTGCAAGATGCATTAAACAAGTTTAAAGAAACTAATTATTCAAGATTGCCAATTGAAAAAGATGGAGATATGATAGGCATATTGCTTTTAAAAGATATATTCTTTTTAAAGCGTGGCAATATTATGAATTATGTTAAAACGGTGCCAAAAATTTCCGCAAATAGTTTACTTTCTATTGCATTAGAAAAATTAAGGAAGGCTAGAGCACAAATGGGTTTCGTCATTAAAAATAATAATGATGACAGTGTCATAGGAATAATTACAATCGAAGATATCATTGAAGAAGTTGTAGGCGAAATATACGACGAATATGATGATGATGAACAAATTTATGAAATAAGTTTGGAACGCTGTGAGGCCCGCGGAAACGTTAAAATTTCAACAATTTGAAAGCGCTTTGAGTGAGATGAAATTTTAAATTTAGAAGCTCCTAATGATGAGGATTTAAATTTATCAAATTGACTAAAAAACCGTGTTGGCCACGAGCTACATGTTAATACAAAATATACTTACGAAGATAAAATTGATTTTCAAGTGATATCATTAAAAAATAAAGATCAAAAATTTGATATTATCGATATAGATTGAAGTAAATAAAACCTGTTTTTCTTAACGGGTTTTTTATATCTTTATTATTTATTTTATAAATAAACATTCATTTTATACAAAAAAACTATTTTGTGTATATAATGTAGAAGTTAAAAATATTTTTAACAAGGTTTATGACTCCTTGACCGTTAGGTCCAAATGTCCAAAAGGAGAAAAATTATAATGTCAAATTACGAAATTATGATTCTAACTAATCCAAAAACAACAGATGAAGAATTACAAAATCTAGTATTTTCAGTATTAGATAAAAATTCATCAAAATTTGAAAGATTAGAAAGAAACGAAACTGCATATCCAATTAAAAAGTTAACTCATGTAAATTACTTTTTAATTACAACAAAGGCAGAACCTCATCTAATGTCTGAATTAACAAGAAAGCTTAATATCGATAAATCAGTTTTAAGATCTTTAATTATTAATTTAGATTCTGAAAAAGGTTTAAAGCCAAGAAAAGTTTCTAAGAAATTCAATAAGAGAATTCCTCTAAACCGTGAAAATAAAAAACCTTATGTAAAAAACAACGAAACTTCTAAAGATGCTAGCGAAGAAAAGAAGGTTGCAAGAAAACCAAGAACTTCAAAAGTTTTAGACGAAAAGAAATAGTTAAAAAATAATAAGATCGGTAGGAAAAATGAATAAAGTATTTTTAATTGGTCGTTTGTCGGCCAAACCTTATAAAAATGTTACACCTTCTAATGTTGAATATTCAAGATTTACTATGGCTATTAGACGCGAATACGCCGCCCCTAATTCTGAACCTGTAGTAGACTTTGTCCCATGTGTTGCTTGAAGATCTAACGCAACTTTTATTAATAAATATTTAGATAAAGGTTCGCTTCTTCTTGTTGAGGGTACATTTCAATCTTCACGTTTCAATAACGGCGATGGTCAAATTTCAACATCATATGTTGTTAGTGTAGAAAAAATTCAATCACTAGAAACACGTGAAATGTCAGAAAATAGACGAAAAAATAACAATGGTAAAGAATTTAATATTGCCACAGAAGAATCAAACACTATCGATAATAATTTAGAAAATAATCATCAATCAAATGAATCAAATGATAATCCTTTTGATCAACTTGATTGGGATTTATAGGAGTTAAAATGGCAAGAATTGTTCGTAAGAAACCTTTTATTCGTAAACGTCCATGTCAATTTTGTTTAAGTAAAGAACCAGTTGTTTACATTGACTACAAAAATGAAGAAGTTTTATCAAAATTAGTAAATTTACAAGGAAAAATTTTATCATCACGTATTACCGGAACATGTGCAAAACACCAAAGAGCAGTTGCATTAGCAATTAAAAGAGCAAGATTTGTTGGTATTTTGCCATACATCGGTTTAGTGAAAAGAGAATCTAAAAAAGAAACTGTTAAAACTGAAAAAGTAGAAAAAGCAGAATAAAATAATAAAAAAATCAAGTGTATGTATTTGCTATATAACTTGATTTTTTTATTATAATTTTTAGTAATCATGAATATAAAAACCAAGCAAAAACTAGCAATATTTATTGGCGTTGTCAATTTTTTAACAATCGTAATTTTTTTATGTTGATGTTTAACTTATTTTTTAGAAAAGAAAATAGATTTTAAATTATTTGGTTATATTTGTTTAGGCTTTACATTGGTTGCTTTTTGTGTAAATATAGTTGGATTAATTTACACTACAAAATATGATATTAAAAAACCTTGAAGAGTTTTTTTTATAAGCCTTTTAATAATACCTTTAGGATTTTTTGGGGCAATAAGCTTAGCGTTAAATTATCCAGAAATTAAAAAAAATAGGAGTAAGAATTAAATTAATATGAATAAAAAAATAAGTTTTAGCCAGATGGTTTTAAATTTAGTAGCATTTATTTGTTTCATTGTGCTTATTTGATCTATTGTGGCTAATATTTCCTTTAAATTTACATATGAAAAAAATTTTCAAAATCAAATTCCAGTTTATGAAACTAATAAATTTAATATGATCAATAGAGTATTAACGACTTTTTTAGTATTATATATTTTATTTACTATTGCTTCTATTTCGCTGAATATTTATGTTTCAATAATCTTATTTAAAAACAAGCATGCAAAACTCTTTTTACTTTCATTGGCAAGCGTTTTAGTTTCAAGAATAATTGGTATTTTTTGTGGAATCATTCTGCTTTTAAATAAAAGACTTTCAACAAGCAAATGCTAAAAGTCTTTTATTTTTTAATAAAATAAAAAAATTAAATATTTTATAATTTAACCATATGGATTCTAACTTAGCAAATTTAATAAGGCCGAAAATTTTAGAAGATTTTATTTGCCCACAAGAACAAAAAAAATTATTTCAAAAAATTATAGAAAATAATGATTATCGTTCATTTATTTTTTATGGAAAGCCAGGTACCGGAAAAACAACTATTTCCTATATTCTTGCCAATGCCTTAAAAGTAAATTACGAATATTTTAATGCGGCTATTGAAAATAAAGAAGATCTTGTACATAAATTAAAGTTGAACAAGATTTTGATCATTGATGAGATTCATAGATTAAACAAAGATAAACAAGATATATTGTTACCATATCTAGAAAACGATTTAATCACAATTTATGCAACTACAACGGAAAATCCATATTTTAAGCTTAATCCTGCATTACGTTCAAGATGTTCAATAATTGAAATTACTAAGCCAACAATTCAAGATTTATCAAGTTGTTTAAAAAATGCCTGCCTTAAAACTTTTGGTGTGGATCTTAATAAGGATATTGCTGATTATTTAGCCCTACAGGCTAATGGCGACTTTAGATCAGCATTAAACAATCTTGATTTGATTATGTTAATTTTTAAAGATCAAGAATTTTCATTGGAGGCAATTAAAAAGATTATTCCCTCAATTCAATTTAGTTCAGATGAATCAGGTGATAATCATTATGATTATTTAAGTGCTTTTCATAAATCACTACGCGGTTCGGACATTGATGCAGCATTATATTGAGGATTTATCATTATTAAATCCGGAGATTTTGATGGTTTGTTTAGAAGAATGTTGTGTGCAAGTTACGAAGATGTTGGAATGGCAAATCCTAAATTGGGATCAGAGGTTTTGTCAGCAATTGAATGTTTTGAAAGAATAGGAATGCCTGAGGGGTATTTACCAATAACACAAGCAATATTAAATATTTGTTTAAGTCCAAAATCAAACACTGTTTATAGCTCATCAACATTAATAAAATCTATAATTGACAGTGGAAATATTTTTGAAGTGCCAATTCATTTAAAAGATGCTCATTATAAATCGGCAGCAAAACTAAAAAGAGGATTAAATTATAAATATCCTCATGATTATAAAAATAATTATATTGATCAACAATATCTACCAAATGAATTAAAAGATAAAATTCATATTGAATTAAATGGGCAAGGTTATGAACAAAAAATTAAACAATACTGAGATTTAATAAAAAACAAAGGAGAAAAATAAAATGGAATTTGATTTAAATAAAATAAATACATTGGAAGATTTAAAGTTAGCTAAAAATGCTTTCAACAATTCAGATGAGTTAAAAGAATTAATGTCTCAAATTAAAACAGCAGATCCATTGCAAAAAGCAGAACTTGGTAAAAAAATTCAACTACTAAAAAAGCAAGCAGAAGATTTTTTTGATTTAGCAAAGCAAAAACTTGAAGATATAAAAATTCAAGATTTAATTAATCAAGAGTATGTAGATTTTGCAAATCCTATAAATACAACTGGAGGAATTCATCCAATTAATTTGGTTGCAAATAGATTTAGAGAATGATTATTGGCAAATGGATATTTTGAATATACGGGACCCGAAATAGAAAATGAAGAATATAACTTTGAACGTTTGAATATTCCTCAATCTCACCCCGCAAGAGAGATGCAAGATTCACTATATATATCAGAAAAAGAATTGCTTAGAACTCACAATACAGGATTTAGTGCAAGAGCATTAGAGGAACATAAAAATCAAGAGTTTTCACAATTTGCTATTGGAAAAGTTTATAGAAATGATGAAGAAGATAGAACACATACTCACCAATTTACTCAATTAGATTTTGTTAGTGTTGGTAACCATTCATTTGGAACATTAATTTATACATTGACTGAATTATTTTCTTATGTTTTAGAACAAAAGGTAAAAATTAGACTACGTCCTTCTTATTTTCCATTTACTGAACCTAGTGTTGAAGTTGATGTTTTGTTTAATGGAAAATGAGTTGAAGTTTTGGGTGCTGGTATGTTGCATGAAAACGTTTTAAAAATGGCCGGATATACCAATGATATGAATGGCATTGCTGCAGGAATTGGTATTGAAAGAATAACAATGATAAAGTATGGCATTGACGATATAAGAGAATTGTATGGAAATGATCAAAGATTTTTAAAACAATTTAAATAAAAGGAGCAAAAATGTTATTTTCTTATAAAAAAATAGTTAAATTGGCAAATATAACTGACAAAAGTGTAGAAGAGGTTGTTGGAGCAATTAATTCAATAGGCTTTGAAGTTGAAGAATATCATAAGTTTCTAGATGCCGAAGGTATGAAGTTCTGTCATGTATTAAAGGCATACAAAAATCCTAATTCCGATCGTTTAACAGTTTGTGAGGTTGAATTTGGTAATGGTGATCATTCAATAATTCAAACCAATGCAACAAACATGCATGAAGGCGATTATGTAATGGCTTATGTTCCTGGATCAAGATCTGGAAAAAATATATTTGCTGCCAAGGAACTAAAAGGAATCATCTCTGAAGGAATGTTTGTAAGTTTGAATGAAATTGGTATTCCAGAAGAATTTCATCCTTTAGATTCAAAAGATGGTATTTTTCAAGTTGGAAAAATAGATTTAAATTTAGACCCTGTTCAATATTTTGATCTTGATGATTATTTGATTGATGTAACGATTTTATCTAATAGAGCTGATGCATTGTGTTATTTAATTTTAGCTAAAGAAATTTCAGCATATTTTGAATCATATGTTGAACCTCTTTCAAAACCAAAACCTACTTTGGAAAGCGATATTGTTGTAAGTAAAAATTTAGTTGCTACAAACTGTTTTAGTTTAGTTGAAGCAACTACTAAACAACCTACTATTTCTCTTCAAGATGAATTTCTTTTATGAAAACATGGAATAAAAACATTTAGAAATGCAGTTGATATAACTAATTTGGTCTTATTGTATGCGGGAGTTCCTTGTCATGTATATAATAAAAATTCTTTAAGTTCAAATGAGTTTTCTACATCATTGAGCAATGAAACATTAAATGTCTTAGGCAATAAACAAGTTACATTAAACAACAATTTGGTTGTAAAAAATGGAGATCAAACTGTTTCAATAGCAAGTGTTATAGGACTAGAAAATTATGAATATAGACCCGATGGTGGACATTGCGTCTTTGAATTAGCATCATTTTCGTTAAAAGAAGTTAGAAGAAGTATAAAAACAGTCAAATTAGAAACATTGGCATCTTTACGGGGCTCAAAAGAAATATCATGTGGTCAAGTTGTTATGGCATATGAATTTTTAACTAAATATTTAGATCAATATTCAGTTCAAATAAACGCACCAAAGCAAAGAAAAACAAATATATTAATTGATAGTCATTATATTACTAAATATGCGGGCTTTAATATTACAAAAACCAAAAAATATATTCAAGTCTTAAATCAATTAACTCTTTTGGGCTTTAAAATAAAGGAAGATTTATCATCAGTAATTTTTCCGACTTATAGATACGATTTAAAAAATATGCAAGATTTTGTTGAAGAAGTGTTTAGATTTTATGGATATGATAATTTCCCAGCTAAATCTCCAAAAATTACTAGATTATTAATTAAAGAAAACAAAGAATTTAAATTTATTGAAAACTTCTGTGCAAAAGGATATTTCAATGTTAGAACATACACGTTAATTAATCCTGAAAAAAACATTTTTAATCCATTTGATTTTAAAACTAATTTCAATGCAATTGCAGCAAAGAATTATGATCATTCTCAAATTAGAAATTCAATGATTTCTTCATTATTAGAAGTCTTGGATACAAATATCAAACAAGGTTTGCCAGCTGCTTCTTATTTTGAAATTGCTATGATTAATAATAAAATGAATGTATTAGGAATTGCTTCATTAAATAAAACTATTGATGATATAAAAGCTGATATTTATTCAATAACTAATGAAACATTGGAATTTAAACCAAGTAAATTAAAAATTTTTAATCCAAATGCAGCACAAGAAATTTATTTAAATAACGAATTAATTGGATATGTTGCAAAATTAGACCCTCACTATTGTCAATATAATGCAGTGTTTAGCGAAGTCTTTTTAGATAAAATTAATAGCAACGTAATTAAATATAAAAATTACAAGCACACACCTCTTAAATCTAGGGATGTTACTATATCTGTTTTAGATAAACAATCTATTGAAGAAACAATTAAAAAAATACAAAGTATTTTTGGCGTGTACAAAATTTCAATTAAGGATGTTTATAATAAAGATAATGGCACAAAAAATATTACATTAGAAGTAATTTTAGAAGATTGAGCAACCAAGAAATTTGATTCAATTTTTAATAAATAAAATTAAAAAATGGTAAAAAAAGCCATTTTTTCTTTATTTTTTCTCTATTTTAAATTTTTAGGATATTTTATGAATATACTTAATTGCAGGAGTGAGAATGAAAGAAACAACAAATGATAATCTTCAAAAAGAAAAGAGCATTATTGCTGAAACATTAAAGGAAATAGAAAAGAAATTTGGCAAAGAAGCCGTTATGATTTTAGGAGAAAAGCCAAGCATAATTCCCGAAACTTTTAGTAGTGGTTCGTTGACTATTGATAGAGCGTTAGGAATAAATGGATGACCAAAAGGTAGAATTATTGAAATATATGGTCCAGAAAGTAGTGGAAAAACAACATTAGCGTTGCACGCTATTGCCGAAATACAAAAAACTGGTGGAATTGCAGCATTTATTGATGCTGAGCATTCTATAGATCCAATATATGCCAAAAATTTAGGGGTTGATATTGACAATTTAATTTTATCTCAACCAGATTCAGGAGAACAAGCATTAGAAATTGTTGATACATTGTCTAAATCCGGGGCAATAGGACTAATTGTTGTCGATTCGGTTGCTGCATTGGTTCCTGAGGCTGAGTTGAATGGAGAAATGAAAGACCAAGTAGTAGGTGCACAGGCAAGGCTTATGTCTAAAGCCTTAAGAAAAATAACTGGATCATTATCAAAAAACAAGACAACAGTAATATTTATTAATCAAATAAGAGAAAAAATTGGAGTTATTTTTGGCAATCCTGAAACAACAACCGGCGGAAGAGCATTGAAATTTTATTCAAGTATTCGCCTTGAAGTTAGAAAAATTCAAAATGTAACCAATAACGGAGACATTACAGGTAATCAAATTAAGTGTAAAGTTGTAAAGAACAAATTAGCTGCTCCATATAAAACTGCTCAAATTGATATTATTTTTTCAAAAGGTATTTCAAAAGAGCTTGAAATAATTAATTTAGCAGAAGAATTAGGAATTTTAGTAAAAAAGGGCTCGTGATATAGTTTCAATGGTGAAAATATAGCACAAGGAGTGTTAAATTTACAATTTATTTTGCAAACTAATAAAGAATTATTCGATAAATTAAAACAAGAAGTTTTAGACAAATTAAATTCGATAAATTAAAATAGAAATTTAAACATATAAATGTTTATAATTTAAACTATGAAAAATGAAAATATAAAAATTCTATTTTTGGGAGACATATTTGGTTTACCAGGAATTAGATTTGTTGAGCAACAATTGCCAAACATAATAAAACAAAATAATATTGATTTTGTAATCGCTCAAGCAGAAAACGTTTCAGGAAGAAAGGGCTTTGAGCCTAAGGATTATGAAAGATTAAAAAGAGCAGGAATAAATGCATTTACATTAGGAAATCACGTTTGAGCTAAAGAAAAGATTCATCAAATAATAAACAACGGAGATTTAATAAGACCAGCAAATATAAATAGTTCATATCCTGGCAAAGGCATAAGAATATTTGATATTAAAGGCCATAAAGTCGCAATTATGTCTTTTATGGGCATAACATTTAATCCTCTATTAGAACCATGAAAAGAACAAAGTGCAAATAATTTCTTTGACGAATTTGATGAGCTATATGAAAATAATGGCGCAGATTATTACATAATAGATTTTCATGCTGAGACAACATCTGAAAAAGCAGTATTTTCACTATACGTTGATGGTAAAGTTGATGCAATTTTTGGAACGCATACGCACGTTCAAACAAACGATGCAAGAATTTTGCCTAAGGGTACATATTTTGTAACTGATGCCGGAATGTGTGGTCCAAGAGATTGCGCTATTGGTTCTGACTTCCAAGAAGTATATGAAAAAATGCGTTACGCAGCATTTTCTGCATTTAAAGTATCAAAAAATAAATGTCAATTAAATGGAGTTATTTTTACATTAACTAAAGATCCAACAGCAAAGCATATTGAGTTAGTAAATATAAAGGAGCAATAATATGAATAACGATTCATCATCAAAAATCAGTGAGAAGGATAAACGAATTTTATTTCTACTCAATAAATATAAGGCAAGGATGCATATTATTAATTGCATATATCAGAGCGAGCTATTTAATAAGAATCTTTCAATACAAGAAATTTTGGAAAATTGTGGAGAAAATCAATTGAATGCCAATGAAATAGAATCTTTAAAAATAATTGAAGCTAAATATGATGTTTTTACTAGAATAGCAAAAAAATTTATTAGTGAAGACTGAGAATGAAATAGAATTTTACCACTATCGAGAGCCATAATAATATACGGTGAATATGAATTATTATTTAATGACCCAAGGGTGGTAATTAATGAGATGGTTAATATTTCAAAAATATACAGTCCTAATAATGATTATAAATTTATCAATAAGGTTCTAGATCTTGTTTCTAAAAATGTAATTAAAAAAAATACTAAAGATGAAAAAGAAAATTAGCGAGATAATAACCAATATTTTTAAATACGATTTGAAAATTTCAGAAGCGTTAATTAGAGAAGGAAGAGTAATTGTAAATAATGAAAAGATAATTATTCCATCATTAAAATTTGAAGAAACCGATGTAGATATAAGATTCATTAATATGAAATTGCCCTATGTTTCAAGAGGCGCTTATAAATTATTAGAAGCAATAGAAAAATTTAATATAAACTTAACGGATAAAATATGTCTTGACATAGGATCGTCTACTGGGGGATTTGTTGATGTAATGTTAAGGCATGGTGCTAAAAAAGTATATGCCGTAGATTGTGGCACAAATCAACTAGCATATGAACTTAGGATAAATGATAAGGTTGTTGTTTATGAAAAAACTAATCTTAAAAATTTAAAAAAGGAAATGTTCCTTGAAAATATTGAATTTGTATCTTGCGATGTTTCATTTATAAGCTTGAAATATGTATTTGAGGTTTGCAATAAATTATTAAATAATAATGTAAATGTAGTTTTTTTAATTAAACCCCAATTTGAAGCTTCTAGCAAATATGTCGAACCTGGAGGGTATGTTAACCAAGAAAATCATAAATATATTATTGATAAAGTAATTTCATATGCAAAAAATAATGGCTTTGTTTTGATTAATTTAATAAAAAGCCCTATTTTAGGAGAAAAATCAAAAAACATTGAATATTTAGGCTTTTTTAGAAAGGATAGTTAATGAATTATAAGGATTTATTTCCTATGTTTAAAAATAATCCCGGTATTGTATATTTCGATAATTCAGCACTCACTTTTAAACCACAAACCGTAATAAATTCAGGTATTGATTTTTATGAAAAATATTCAATTTCTACAAGGACTGCTGATAGCGTTTTAGGAATACAAACAGAAGAAGTAATGCATGAAACTAGAAAAAAAATTGCAGATTTGATTGACGCTTCTGCCGATCAAACCATATTTACTTCAGGAACGACTGATGGATTAAACTTAATATCTTTAATGTTAAAAGATATAATAAAGGATGGCGAAATAATATTTAGCTATTTTAATCACAGCTCAGCAATCGTTCCATTCATTGAAAATCTTAAAAACAATAATATAACATTTAAATATGCAAAAGATAACGAGGAAGTTTTAAATTTAATAAATGAAAAAACGAAGTTAATTGTATTACCTCAATTAACTAATAATTTTAATGTATTTTTTGATTTAAAAAAAATTCATCAAAAATCTAAAAAATATGGTGCATATTTGATAAACGATGCCGCACAAGCTATTGCTCACGAAAAAGTTTCATTGAACGACTGCGATGTAATTGTTTTTTCAAGTAATAAAATTTATGGTCCTACTGGTATGGGGGCTTTAGTAATTGAAAAAGATTTACTAAAAAAAATAGTTCCTCAAAAATGAGGTGGTGGTCAAGTTCAATCTATTGGTTCTGGTTGCGAATGAAGTGCCAAGAATGATATAAAAAAATTTGAACCTGGAACTCCTAATTTTGCCGGGATTTTTCAATTTAACGCTGCAATCGATTTTATAAATAGTTTAGGTTATGAATTAATAAATAAACTAGAAACAGCTGTTGCAAATTATTGCTATGATGAATTAAAAACAATAGATGGAATAGAAATAGATTCAAAAAGAGGGGATAAAATTATTTTATTTAATATAAAAAATATTCCTTCTCAGGATATTGCATCATATTTAGGACATAATAATATTTATGTAAGATCTGGGGTTTTTTGTGCACATAAATTTCATGAATTGAAACAATATGGCAATAGTTATGTAAGAATTTCAATTTCATTTTATAATGATTATAATGATGTTGATAAATTCATTAAACTTTTAAAAGAAATGGGGGCTAATTTTCTTGAATTTTTATAGTAATATTGAAAAACAAAGAATAATTTTTGATGCATACGAAAACCCAAAATTTAAAATAAAAAATGATGAAGATTTTAAGAAAACTGATAAGACATTATTTGAACATTCAAATGTATGCGTTGACGATATTAAGTTAAATTTTTTATTTGATGAAAAAAATACTTTGAAAAAAGTGGAATATTGTGCTAAAGGGTGTTCAATTTTTTTGTCATCTGTTGAATTAATGATTCAGCAAATTTTGAATAAAAATAAATTAGAAATAAATGAAATTTTAAATGAATATAAAACAATGATAGATACATCTACAATTTCACAACGTGGTGGAGAAATATTGGGAAAATTGGTTGTATATCAAAATGTAAGAGTTCATTTAAATAGGTTAGAATGTGCATCAATAATTTTTAGGTTAATAAAAAAAGCTGTTTCTAATGAATAAGATAATTTTTCACATAGATATGGACTCCTTCTTTGTTAGTTGCGAACGTTCTATTAATACAAACTTAATAGACAAGCCTGTTGTAATTGCTAAACGATACAAACGTTCAATAATTAGTGCAATGTCTTACGAGGTAAAAAATCTTGGATATAGAGTAGGAAGTTCTTTATACACCGTTTTAGAAAAGGTTCCTAATTTGCTTATAGTAGAACCACACTATGATTTATATTCTCTAATTTCTAAAAAAATTTTTGATTATCTAAAAAATAAGTATTGTACACAACTAGAAATATATTCAATAGACGAATGCTATATTGATTTTAGCAACACTGTTAGCAATTGGGAGGAAGCTAAAAATCTTGCCCAACAAATTAAAGATGATATTTTAAAAACATTTATGATTCCTTGTTCAATAGGAATTTCCTTTACAAAGTTTTTGGCAAAAATGAGTACAAATAAAGCAAAACCATCAGGAATTTTAATAACAAAAAAGGAAGATATTGAAAGAAATTTTTACTCATTGCCGGTGGAAAAAATATTTGGGGTAGGAAAAAATATTTCACAACAATTAATAAAAAATAAAATTTCTACTTATAAAGATTTGCTAGAATGCAATAATGAAATTTTTTTAAGAAAATTGTTTAAAAAAAATTTTTTCTTATTTATTGAACAACTAAAGGGAATCAATGCAACCGACCACATCTTAAATCTTGAAACAAAAGGAATAAGTAACACGATAACTTTTATGGAAAAAGATTCTGATGATATTGTTTTTTTGAAAAATGAATTGTTTAAATTGGCAAGAAATGTTGCTAATAGGGCCGTAAACAACAATTATGAATGCAGATGTGTTGAAGTTTTAATAAGAAAACAAGACAAAAAATGAATGTCAGAGCAAAAAAAAATTGATTTTTTTACAAATGATATTGACATTATTTTTAAAATTGCGTTAAAACTTTTTTTAAATTTATGAAATGAAAAAGAATGTTTAAGGGGTCTTGGAATTAGAATCTGCGATTTGAGGTCGATATTTCAAGAAAACAAACAAATCGATTTGTTTGAAGATAATAATCAAAAATCAATAGTAAATTCAATATTAAATGAGGTTAATGCAAAATTTGAGGGTAAAATTTTAATAACAGGGAAACAATATTTGTTAGAGAATTCAATCGATATTGATAATATAAAGTTTTTAAGAAAAAACAATCAACCATATGATAAAAAAATAAATTTAGAGGAGAAAAAATAATGAAGATAGGAATATTTGGCGGAAGTTTTGATCCTGTTCATAAAGGACATATTTTAATTGCTAATGATGCAATTGAATTATTAAAACTAGATAAAGTTATTTTTGTTCCTGCTAACAAAAATCCTTTTAAAGATAAGCAAGATTATGCATCTAATGAACATAGAATAAATATGATTAATATTGTTATAAACAAGAGTAATATGGAAGTTTCACAATTTGAAACAAAAAGAGGTGGCACCTCATACACAATTGATACTGTAAAATATTTTGCTCAAAAGTATCCAAACGATGAGCTATATTTTTTAATTGGATCGGATAACGTTGGCAGTTTAAACAAATGAAAAGATATAGAAGAAATTTCAAAAATTGTAAAAATTGTTGTATTTAATAGAAATAATATTTATTCAAAAATCAATATTAAAAAATACAATTGTTTAGTTTTAAAAAATTCTTTTCATCCTTTTTCTTCAACTTCTTATAAAAATGGAAATATAAATGTAGTAGATGAAAGGGTTCAAGAATACATAGGAAAGAATTATTTATATTTAGAAAATATTGCCAAAAATACTCTTTCTATTCCTAGATTTAAACATTTAAGATATACTGCCGAATTTTCTGCACAATTGGCTAAAAAAAATAATTTTGATGTTGAATTAGCATATAAAACTGGTTTTATGCATGATATTACTAAAGAGTGAGACATAAACAAGGCATATAAATTTTTAAGTTCATATGGGTATAATGAACAAAATTTGCCAGAATATATGCTACACCAAACTACGGCCTATTATTGGTTGAGGGATGTATATAAATATCAAAATGATGAAGCGTTACAAGCAATCAAAATTCATACATCATTAGATTTTAAAATATCTTTATTGGCAAAAATTTTATATATTGCTGACAAAATTTGTGAAGGAAGAAAATGACCGGGAATTCAAAAAATTAGAGAGCTTGCCTTAAATAATTTAGAAGAAGGTTTTAAGGAAGTAATTAGAATATGCGGTCTTAAATTTAATGAACAAAAAGGCATTATTTTTGATGAAAAGCAAAAAGAAATATATAAGTTATTATTAAAATAAAATGTGTTATAATGTATATGCTTTAACTAGCATAAAGTAGATTCATTTCTCACCTTAGTGATTTTTTGCTGGGTTGCTACAATAAAGAATTTGTAGTTTTTGGGAAGTGGATTAATACCACTTTTTTATTTATAAAAGAAGGAGGAGTTATTATCAATAACCAAAAAATTGGAGACGATTTAAATAACAATCAAACAAATCGTAAACCAAAGTCAGAACATGTTATCAACAATGCTATTCCATACAAAAAAGTTTTTGTTCTAGGACCTAGTGGGGAAAAAATTGGTGTGTTAACCAAAGAAGAAGCTTTAGAAAAAGCATCTGAATATAATATGGATTTAGTTTTAATTGCAATAGAAAACAATAAGCCAATAGTTAGAATATTAGATTATGGCAAATTTAAATATGATAAGAAAAAACGCCAAAAAGAAGTTAAAGAAAAACAAGCAGTTACTGTTAACAGAGAAATTCGCTTAACTCCATTGATTGGTGATCATGATTTGAAAACGAAGGCAAACAAAACTAGAGAATTTATTTTAGATGGTAATAGAGTTAAAGTTTCAGTTAAGTTCCGTGGTAGAGAAAGAGCAAGAATCGAATTAGGGGAAGAAATATTAAAAAAGTTCTTTGCCTTAATTGAAGATGTTGCAAAAATTTCAAAAGAAGCAACATTAGTTAATGATAGATTTTTAGATATGTATGTAGAAAAAGATAAACGAAAAGTTGATACATTAACCAATAAAAAAGATAACTAAACCTTCAATAGCATAAGGAGAATAAAATGCCAAAAATGAAAACCAAAAGCGGTTTGAAAAAAAGAATTTCAATCACTGAATCAGGAAAAGTAAAACGTGGACAAGCGTTTAGATCACATTTAGCACAAAACAAAACAACAAAACAAAAACGTCACGCTCGTAAAGCAACAACTTTATCAAGTTCAGATTTTAAAAGATATAAAGAATTAATTTAGAAAGGATAAATTATGCGTACTAGAGGCGGAATTGTAACAAGAAGAAGACGTGCAAAATGAATAAAATTAGCTAAAGGATATTGAGGACACAAATCAATAGGATATAAAGTAGCTAAACAAGCAGTTGTTAAATCATGGACATATGCATTTAGAGACAGAAAACAAGTTAAACGTGAATTCAGAAAATTATGAATTGCTCGTATTAACGCAGCTGCAAGACCACTAGGAATTACCTATTCAAGATTAATTGAAGGTCTTAAAGAAGCTAACGTGTTAGTAAATAGAAAAATGTTATCTGAATTAGCAATTAATTATCCTACATCATTTGCTAAATTAGTAGATCAAGCAAAATCAGCTTTAGCAAAAAAATAAATCTGTAATGGATTTATTTTTTATTATATTTATTAATAATTTATTAATAAATTAATTAAGTTCTTTATAATTTTATTTATATTGCGTAATGGAGGAAGATGAAAAAAAGAGTGGTATTAGGAATGAGCGGTGGAGTTGATTCTAGTGTTTGTGGATATTTGCTACAAAAACAAGGATATGACGTTGTTGGTTTGTTCATGAGAAATTGAGATTCATTTTTAAACAATGATATTTTAGGAAATGAAAATATAACTCAAAATATTTGCCCACAAGAGCAAGATTATTTAGATGCAAAAGCGGTTGCAAGCCAATTAAATATTCAATTATATAGAATTGATTTTGTTAAGGAATATTGAGAAAATGTATTCAATTACCTAATTGATGAATATAAAAAAGGTAGAACTCCCAACCCTGATATTTTTTGTAATAAATTTATAAAATTTAAAGCTTTTTCTGATTATGCCTTTAAAGAATTAAAAGCCGATTATATTGCTATGGGGCATTATGCAAATGCTATTGACGGAGAATTATTTCGGGCGCAAGATGATAATAAAGACCAATCTTACTTTTTAGCGCAATTAAGCCCTGACCAACTTAAAAAAGTAATTTTTCCATTGGCTAATATTACCAAACCAGAAGTAAGAGAAATTGCAAAACAATTAAACTTGTCAACCGCTATGAAAAAAGATTCAACAGGAATTTGCTTTATAGGTGAAAGACACTTCACAAAATTTTTAGAAAATTATATTCCTGCTCAACCGGGTAATATTATTGATATATTTAGCGGGAAAGTGGTTGGAAAACATATTGGTGCGATGTATTATACTATAGGCCAAAGAAAAGGCTTGAATCTTGGCGGGTATGAAAAACCATATTTTGTAGTAGGTCATAATCTTTCAAAAAAAGAAATTTATGTAACAAACGATGACCATATTGACTATTTAATGTCAAATAAATTAATTGCAACAAATTTTAATCAAATTTCAAAAGAATTTAATTTTGCCAATTTAACTGCTAAGTTTCGTTATAGACAAAAGGATATCAAAATAACTTTAAAAATTTTAGATGGCAATAAAATAGAGGTTTGCTATCCAAATACCGAAGCAGTAACCCCTGGCCAACAAGTTGTAATATATGATGGAAATAAAGTCGTTGGTGGAGCAATAATTGACAAAATTTATTTAAATAATGAATTAAAAACGTTTTTATAAAGGAAAGGAAAATAGAATGTTAACTTCAAAAGAAATTAGAAAAATGTGATTAGATTTCTTTAAATCTAAAGGACATTTAGTGGTACCTTCAAAATCTTTGATACCACAAAATGACCCTTCTTTGTTATGAATTAACTCAGGAGTTGCAACATTAAAAGATTATTTTAGTGGTAAAAAAATACCTCCTGCTAAAAGAATTACCAATTCTCAAAAATCAATTAGAACAAATGATATTGAAAATGTTGGAATAACAGCAAGACACCATACATTTTTTGAAATGCTTGGTAACTTTTCAATAGGCGATTATTTTAAAAAAGAAGCAATTGCTTTTGGATATGAATTTATTTTTAATGTTCTAAAACTAAATAAACAAAATATTTATATAACTTATTATTCAGAAGATAAAGACACTTATAATTATTGAATTTCAAATGGTATTGATCCTTCGCATATGATAAAAGGCAGTAGAGATACAAACTTCTGAGATGTTGGCCAAGGACCATGTGGCCCTGATACCGAAATTTTTTATGACCGTGGGACAAAGTATGATACCCGTGGCATTGAATTGCTAGAAAACGATATTGAAAATGATAGATATATTGAAATTTGAAATATCGTATTTTCACAATTTAATAATGATGGTGAAAACAATTACACCGAATTAGCAACAAAGAATATTGATACTGGTGCAGGGCTTGAAAGAATAACATCAATCTTGCAAGATGCTCCAACTAATTTTGATACTGACTTATTTTTACCAATAATTCATGCGACAGAAAAATTAACAAACAAACATTATGATATTAATAACTATTTTACAAAAGAACCAATTCAAATGAAAATTAACACCCAATTTAAAATAATTGCTGATCACATTAGAGCTTCAGTTAATGCAATAAGTGACGGTGTTAAACCTTCAAATATTGGTCGTGGTTATATTATTAGACGTCTAATAAGAAGAGCATATAGGGCCGGTATTTCTCTTGGCATAACTCAAAAAGCATTTTTATATGAACTTGTTCAAATAGTTAAAGATTCATTAATTTATGACATTGATGTTGAAGAAGTTAAAAAAGTTATTTTGGATGAAGAAAATCTTTTTGCTAAGACTATTAATGAAGGCGAAAAACTATTAAATCAAGAAATTGAAAAAAATGGTACTATCGATGTTAAAATAGCCTTTAAAATGTTTGACACATATGGCTTTCCTATTGAACTAACAAGAGAAATTCTACAAGAAAAAAACATTGACATCGATATGAATGAATTTAACGAATTTTTAAAGCAACACCAAGAAAAATCAAGAGGAAATATTGAAGCCGGAATGCAAAAAGTTATTAATTCACTTTCATTAATAACTGATAAGATATCTGAATTTGTGGGATATGATCACACTAAAACAACTTCAAAAATTTTATATTTATTAAATAGCGAAGAAAAAATAAATAATGCGGGCGAAGATGAAGTTTCTTATTTAATATTAGATAAAACTCCTTTCTATGCTACAAGTGGTGGCCAAAATCATGATGAAGGTTACATTTTACAAGGAAATAACAGAATTGAAGTTTTAGATGTATTTAAAGACAAATATTGAAATCATGTTCATGTTGTAAAAGGCAAAATAAATTCAAATGAACCAGTTCAATGTTTTGTTGATGAAGATAAACGTATTAATTTTGCAAGAAATCACTCTTCAACTCACTTGATGTTTAGTGCATTAAGAGAAACATATCCAAACGAAATTATCAAGCAATTAGGTTCGAATATTACATATGAACATTTTACATTTGATTTCGGTCTTGATCATAGGCCAACTAAAGAAGAGATAAAATTAATTGAACATAAAATGAGGCAATATATTGCTAGAGATGTAAAACGTAATTACATAATAACTTCGCTTAAAAAAGCAGAAGAAATGGGCGCATACATGACAATTGATGAATCAGAATATCATGATGCAAATTATATAAGAGTTGTTGAATTTGAAGGTATTACCAAAGATTTATGTGGTGGAACACACGTTCCTCATTCAGGTATAATTGAAGATTTTAAAATAGTTGCCGTTGATTCAAAAGGTACAGGAATATATAGACTTAGAGTAGTTACTTCATATGATTTAGTAAGAAAATATTTATTATCAGAAATTCAAGAAAAACAAAAAATATTGGATACATTAATTAAAAATAATCAAAAACTAAATGAAGGCTATAACTTTAAATATACAAAGGAAATTATTTCTAATAAGACATCTGATTTAGAAGAATTACTTGAAGAATATGATAAGTGCGAAGAAAAATTAAGAAACGATTATCGAGCATTATTAAAACAAAAACAATCAGAAGATGTTGATTTAAGTTTGTATAATTATGAAACCATCAACGATAAAAAAGTATTCTTATTAATTAACATAGAACAATCATTAATTAAAAAAGTTTCAATCTCATTAAGAGAAGCAAATCCTGATTCAATTATTATTATCTTAAACAAGAGCAAACAAGATTCATATTATTTTGCAGTAGCATCTAAAAAATATGATTCAAATGCAATATTTAAAAACTTGGGCAAGGTTTTAAATATTCATGGTGGTGGAAATGCAATAATTTCTCAAGGTTCATTGGCTTCAAACTTGAAACAAGAAGAAATTATTGAAATTATTAAGAGCAATTTATGCGAATTTTAGCATTGGATTTAGGCACAAAAAGTTGTGGCTTTGCAATAAGTGATCCTAATAATATAATTGCAAGTGGACTTGAAAATTTTAGATTTGAATTGAACCATTTTAACTTAGTTATTGAAAAAGTGTTACATTATTTAAACAAAAGTGAATATCAAGGTTCAATTGGTACAATAGTTTTAGGATATCCCTTAAGAATGGATTTATCAAAAAGTCAACGAACATATATGGTTGAAAGATTTGGAGAAAGATTAAAAAAAGTTGTTGATATTCCAGTTGTATTTCAAGACGAAAGACAAAGCACTATTGGAGCTCAAGAAATATTGCAGAGCGCTGGATGAAACACTAAAAAATCTAAATCAAAGAAAGATTCACTAGCAGCGCAACTTATATTAGAAGATTATTTAAAAGGAATTAAATATGAATAAAAATATTATTAATTTAGATGTAGTTGATAGGCAATTGACTACAAGCGATGGCGAAAAACTTTATGTTATTTTTGATATTGAAGAAAACGGCGAACATTATCTTGTTTTAACAGATTATGACGCGATTATTTTTGCTAAAGAACAAGATCAAAATTTAATCGAAGTAACAGATGAAGGTGAAATTGACATTCTTGTTGATTTGACAATGGAATTTGCAGAAAATAATTTTGTTTTAGATAAAGATGGAAAATCAGATTTAATGAAGAAATTAATTGGCAACGATCAGGGTGAAAATGAAGCATAAGGGTTCAATATTTAGCGCTAATACAAAATTAGGTTTAATAATCTCTGTCGTCGTTGTATTTATTTTAATGTGTGTAATTTTGTTAATAACTATTTTAGCACGTAGACATTTCTTAAAAAGCACAATAACATCAAGTGAAGAACGAGAACTACAAAATTTAAAAACAAAAAATCCAAATTATGGAATTGTTTTGAGTGGCATTAAAAAATATTATGATAATGTTTTAGGCGACCATTTGATTGCGTTTTTAATTAATACAATATATTTGAATAATTTTCTAAACGTTAGTCTTATTGAAAAAAATGACTATGCTTCAATTTCAATAGCAGCATTATCTATGGCTAATGTTTATTCAAAAAATCAATATTTAATTCAAAAGCAAGGTTCAAATATTCAAAACGAAAATCAAGATTTAGATTTATCTAGATTAAATTATGCTGATGAAATTTATAATCCTTCAGATATGATAATATCTTTATGTGATGATCTTTCAATAGAACAACAAATTAATTCAAATTTACCTTATTTAAGTGATAGAGGTATGCTAATTGTTTCGTTTAAGACTATAAAAGACTTTAAAAATCAAAAAAATGTTATTTTAGATAATAATTTAAGATACGAAACTGTTAAAATTAGTAATAAAAATGTTATACTTTTAGCAAAAAACAATATGAATTCAAACAATGAAAATTCTAAGGAGCAACAATAATGGCTAATAATGATAATAAGATTTATTTAACAGAAGAAAGTTTAAAGCAATATCAAGAAAAATTAAAATATTTACAAGAAGTTGCAAGACCTCAAGTTATTGAAGAAATTAAAGAAGCAAGAAATCAAGGTGACTTGTCAGAAAATGCTGAATATGACTCAGCTCGTGATAAACAAGCTGCTATTGAAAATGAAATTTTAGAAATTCAACATATTCTTGAAAATGTTGAAATTATTAAATCAACATCAACTCATACAATTAGAATTGGTTCAACTGTAAAATTAATAAATATAAACACAAACGAAATAAGCGAAGTTAAAATTGTTGGTGCATTAGATGCCGATCCATTCAACAATAAAATTTCAAATACCTCACCGCTTGCAATTGCATTAAATGGCAAAAAAGTCGGACAAGTGATTGAAGTTGAAGCTCCTAAAAAATATAAAGTTAAAATTGAATCAATTTTATAATTTAAAAATATTTGCACTGTGCAAATATTTTTTATTGTTATTTTATAAAATAAAATATTTTATTTAATGAAACAATTTCACACATTAATTTATAATATCTAATAATGAAAAATGAAGTTGTTAAAAATAATTTAGGATATAGCGGAGATTTATTTGTATATCAAGATAAATCAATGTTTAATTACTCTGTTGATACTATTTTACTCGGCAATTTTGTATCAATAAACAGAAAAGTAAGAAATATTTTGGAAGTAGGCACGAATAATGGAGCCCTTTCTATTTTTATTGCTGCAAGAGATAAACGTTTGAACATTGATGCTATTGAAATCCAAAGCAAAGCTGTTGAACTTGCAAGAAAAAATATTATTTTAAACAAACTTGAAAATCAAATTAATCTTATTGAAGGCGATTTTCGGATGTGGGCTAATCAAAAGGCATACGACTGTGGTAATAAATTAGCCAAAAAATACGATTTAATTGTTGCTAATCCGCCTTACTACAATGAAGATTATAATCAACAAAGAAAAAACTCAACTCTTGAACAAAAACTAGCAACACATGAAATAAATTTAAATTTAGAACAATTAGTTGCTAATAGTGCAAGAATTATTGAACAAAAAGGATACTTAGCAATTGTTTTGCCAATGGCAAGATATATTGATTTAATTTGTTTGCTAAGAAAATACAATTTTGAACCAAAAAGAATTCAATTAGTTTATCCAAGAATCACTGATTTACCAAAATTCTGTTTAGTTGAAGCTAGATTTAATTCAGGTTGAGGAACATATTTTGAAAGTAATATTTATTTACATAATGAAGATAAAAATGATCACAGTTATAGCCAAAAAGTAAAAGAATTATATAAACCAAAAAAATCAAATTTTTAAATATAAACATTGAAAGGAAAATATGAATAATAATAAAAAGACATTTTATATTACCACACCAATTTATTATCCAAGTGGTAATCTTCACATAGGACATTTATTGACTACTACATTAGCTTCAGTATATAGAAATTACAAAAAACAACAAGGATATGAAACCTTGTTTATTACTGGAATTGATGAACATGGTCAAAAGATTCAAAAAAAAGCTCTTGAACAAAATATTACTCCAAAAGAATACGTAGATATTCAATCTCAAAAGTTCGTTGATTTATGAAAATTATTAAAAATTGATTATGACAAATATATTCGTACAACTGACGATTATCATATTGAAACAATTCAAAAAGTTTTTTATTTAATGGAACAAAAAGGCTATATTTATAAATCTAAATATGAAGGCTTATATTCAATTAGCGATGAAGAATTTTTAACTAAAACTCAAGCAATATCGAAAGATGGAAAATTTTACCACCCAATTTCAGGACATGAACTTCAAGAAGTAAAAGAAGAAAGTTATTTCTTTAATATGTCAAAATTTACTCCTTGAATAAAGTCATATTTCGAACAAAATCCTGATTTCATTACCAATAAAGCAACATATAAAGAATTAATGAATAATTTTATTAATAAAGGATTAGAGGATCTTTCGATAACAAGAGTTTCTTTTGACTGGGGAATTAAAATAGAAACTAAAGATGCTGAAAAGCAACACATTATTTATGTTTGATTAGATGCTTTATTTAACTATTTATCAGCATTGGGATACAATAATTACCTAGGCCAAGAGTTATATAATAAATTTTGGGTAAATGGTAATGAAAGAGTTCATTTATTAGCTAAAGAAATTTCAAGATTTCATGCGATATATTGACCTATATTTTTAAAATCTTTGGATCTTAATTTACCAACAAAATTAGTAATTCACTCATGAATTGTTACCCCTGAAGGAAAAATGTCAAAATCAAAAGGCAATGTTATTGAGCCAATTCCTTTAATTGAAAAATATGGGGCAGAACCCGTTAAGTATTTTTTCGCATCGCAAATAAATATTGACAATGATTTTAGTTTTAGTGAAGAATTACTTATTAATGTATTAAATGCTGATTTAGCAAATAATTTTGGTAATTTAGCCAATAGAACCTTTAAAATGGTAATGTTAAATTTTGAAAATGGTACAACTTATTGTCCAAATCAATTGAATTCATTAGATAAAAATGTTTATTCAGAAATAGAAAATGCATACAATGATTATAAAAAATATTTTGACAATTTTAATGCTGATAAAGCTTTAAAAAGAGCAATTGAATTAAGTAAGTTTTTAAATGAATATATCGATAAAAACGAACCTTGAAAATTAAAAGAAAATTTGCCAAGATTAAATGTGGTTTTAAATACATTGTTGAATGGAATTTATGCAGTTAATATGATGTTAAGCGTTGTTTTAAAAGAAAAATGTAGCATTTTATTAAATGATTTGCAATTGTCTGAATTCTCTGAAAAAATGTTGTTTAATTATTTTAAATTTGATAACAAAAAGTTTTCTAAACCTAATATTTTATTTGAAAGGATAAAACCAAATAATTAAATTATTGGTAAAATTAGTTCATGAAATTTATAGATGAAACAAATGTAATAGTAATAGCTGGCAAAGGTGGCGACGGCATAATTAGTTTTAGAAGAGAAGCTAATGTTGACAAAGGTGGTCCTGATGGTGGCGATGGTGGCGATGGTGGCGATGTTTATTTTGTAGGTGATCCTGGCCAAAATACACTTCTACCATTTTATTATCAAAATAAATTGGTCGCTGAATCAGGAGAAAATGGAAGGCCAAAAAATCAATATGGGGCTGATGGCCAAGATTTAATTGTAAAAGTTCCACTTGGAACAATGGTTTATAATGGCGATGATTTAATAGCCGATGTAGTTAGCCAAGAGAAATACTTAATAGCAAAAGGTGGACACGGTGGCAAAGGAAATCCTAGATTTAAATCTAGTACTAACACTGCTCCTAGAATATGTGAAAATGGTACACCTGGTCAAAAATTTGAACTTCACTTAGTTTTAAAGGTTTTAGCAGATGTTGGCTTTGTTGGAAAACCTAGTGCTGGCAATAGCACTATTTTAGGCGAAATATCTAATGCAAAGCCTAAAATTGCAGATTATGATTTTACTACATTGGTTCCTCAACTAGGTTTGGTAAAATATTTTGACAACTCATACGTTGTAGCCGATTTACCAGGACTTATTGAAAATGCTCATTTGGGCAAGGGCCTTGGAATTCAATTTTTAAAGCATATTGAAAGATGTAAAATTATTGCTCATGTTATTGATTTTGGTAGCGAAGAAAAGAATCCAATAGATGATTATGAAATAATTAATAATGAATTAAAATCATATAATTTGTTGCTTGAAAAATTACCACAAGTAGTAATAGCAAACAAAAAAGATCTACCGGCTTTTTCACTAAACTTATCAAAATTTAAAGAAAAATATCCAAATATAAATGTATTTGAATATTCAGCATTAATGGCTGAAAATTTAGATGAATTAAAAGGCTACTTGTTTGAAACATTGCAATCTGCTAAAGATTCAATCGCTGTTCAACAAATTCATGAAAGTCAAAACATTGTAAAAATAACATTAAATAAAAAACCTATTCAAATTAAAAAAATTGATAATGAAACATATGAATTGTTTGGTGATGATATAGATAATATATATAATAAGATACCAGTGATTTCATTAGATAATTTATGAAGATTTAATGCCAAATTAAAAGCATTAGGTGTATTTGAATTAATAAAACAAAATAATATTAAAGATGGTTCTACAATAAAAATTCATGATTATGAATTTATTTGGAATGCTGAAGAATTTTAAAATTTGTCAAGATTTTATTATTTTTTAAAAATTGTATATTACTATGTAATAAAAAAAATTTTAATTTTAAAACTTTTAAAAAAATAATATATAATAATTAAGCATTAAGCAAAAGCAATAAGTATTTATTTATAAACAACAATTGTGGGGAAGTAGCTCAGCTTGGTAGAGCACTTGACTTGGGCTCAAGCGGTCGCAGGTTCGAATCCTGTCTTCCTCACCATTTATGGGGGGGTAGCTCACCTGGCCAGAGCGCCTGCCTTGCACGCAGGAGGTAGAGGGTTCGAGTCCCTTCCTCTCCACCATTATGGCACTGTAGCTCAGTCGGTTAGAGCGTCCGGTTCATACCCGGAAGGTCAAGAGTTCGATTCTCTTCGGTGCTACCAAATGCAACAAGCCTAACGGGCTACGGACCCATAGCTCAATGGTTAGAGCAACCGGCTCATAACCGGTCGGTTACAGGTTCGAGTCCTGTTGGGTCCACCATTGGGCAATTACCCAAGAGGCTGAAGGGAGCAGTCTTGAAAACTGCCAGGGGCTTTACGGCCCGCGGGGGTTCAAATCCCTCATTGCCCGCCATTATATAGCGGAGTAGAGCAGGCGGCAGCTCGTTGGGCTCATAACCCAAAGGTCATTGGTTCAAATCCAATCTCCGCAACCATGGTCCAGTGGTAAAGTGGTTTAATACGCTTCCCTGTCACGGAAGAGATCGCGAGTTCAATTCTCGTCTGGACCGCCATGGCTCTGTAGCTCAGTTGGTAGAGCAACGGACTGAAGCTCCGTGTGTCACTGGTTCGATTCCTGTCGGAGCCACCATTTCAGAGATGACTAACACCTTAGGGTGTTTTTTTATTTTTTATGTTTAATAAAAGATAAAAAAAGTAAAGTATAATAATACATGTTATGAATATTAATAGTATAAAAATTGCAATTCAATTATTTGGAATTTTTGGTTCAATTGTAACGATTTGTTTAGTAATTCCACAATTAATTAGATTAAAAAAAACAAAAAACACGGGCAAAGTTAGTTTTGCAGCATTTTGAGTTTTTTATTATGGAATTTTAGCGTGACTAGTTTTAGGAGTATTTACTTCTAGCGAAAATTCATGATATTTATTCCTATCAAACTTTGCATGTGTTACAATAACATCCTTTACAGTATTTTACTTGTATTGATATTATGAAAAATTAACTAAAAAAATGTTAATAAGGGCTATTGTTGGAATAAGCATTAATCAAGTTATTTCATTAATTTTCTTGTGCTTATTTTTTGTTACGGTATATCAAAAGTTGAAATTTGGTAAATTTTATCCCGATAATTCAATTATTCCTGTTCTTCCGGGTAATGCACAACTTGCATTTGGACTAATATGTCCCGCCTTTACAAGTGCAGCATTTTTCCCTGGATTAATTGTTAGTTTAATTAAAAAAGAAGAAATAAGTTTAAGCCCATGAATGGCTCTTGTTTATATGCTAAATAATACTTTTTGAATATTGTATTTCTCATTAAATATTGTTTATTCGAAGTTTGGCGTGGATCAAGCAGCTCTTAATAGTATGCCAGGATTTATCGGGGGACTAGTTTGACAATTACTAGCATTAGGAATGTTTGCTTTCCAATTTGGAGTTACATTACACTTTGATATTAAGCACAAAAAACAACAAAAGCAAGCAATGGTTAACGTTATCAATCAAAATTAATCAAATTAAAAGTAGCAAATTACTGATTGCTACTTTTAATTTCATCATTTGCAACTTTAGAATATGCTCTAATTAATTTGCTAGCGCCTAATTTTATTCCGCCAAAATATCTAACTACAAACAACACACAATTATTTAATTTATTTCTTTCTAGTAAAAAATATAAAGGTTTGCCTGCTGTTCCTGATGGTTCACCATCATAACTCATTCCACCACTTTGAACGCCATTTTCAATAACTAAATAAGCATAAACTATATGTCTTGCTTTTTGATGTTGATTTTTTAATTGCTCTTTTAAAAGTTTCACATCATCTTTACTTTTAATATTAAATTTATAAGAAATAAATTTAGACTTTTTAATTTCTAAAGTTGCCATAGTTTTATTATAATAAAAATTATTGTATATAATTACTAACATGTTAAAAATTATTTCAAATTATTCAGACAGAATAGATAAATATGTTGCTAATAATAGTGAGATTTCAAGAAACGATATTAAGGAATTGATTGAAAATGGCGCAGTATTTGTAAATTCAATAAAGATAAATAAACCTAAATTCGTTGTTAAAGAAGGCGATGAAATTTTAATTGAAAGATTATTAGATAAACAAATAAAGGTTGAACCTCAAAACATTCATTTAGATATAGTTTATGAATGCGATGATTATTTAATAATTAATAAGCCATCAGGGTTAGTTGTTCACCCAGCTCCTGGACATCATGATAATACATTAGTCAATGCTTTGATGTATCATTTTAAAAATAATTTAAGTGATGTTAATGGCTTATTACGTATGGGGGTTGTTCACAGAATCGATAAAGATACTAGTGGCTTATTATTAATTGCTAAAAATAATAAAGCGCATAACTACTTTGCTTCTCTTTTAAAAACACATGAAATTAAAAGGAGCTATTATGCTATTGTTGAAGGCAAGATTGCAAATGAAGAATTACATATTGAACTTCCAATAGGCAGAGATACTAAAAATCGCCAAAAATATGCTGTTAGTGAAACAAATTCAAAACCTGCTTATACAATAGTAAATGTTGTCAAATATTTTAAAATGAATAATAAAGATTTTTCATTGGTTAAATGTAATTTAAAAACTGGTCGTACTCACCAAATTAGAGTTCACTTAGCATATATTAAACATCCTGTTTATGGCGATCCAATTTATGGTCACAAAATTGATGATTTCAATCAAAGGCTTCATGCATTTGCTTTAGATTTTGTTGATTTAAATGGAAACAATAAACATTTTGAAGCAGAAATGCCTGAAATTATGAAAAAAGAAATAACTGGCGAATAAAAAAACCTAAATTAAATTGCAATTTAAAATATAATTATTAAATATAAAAGGAGTTTTAATGAAATCAATAAACATAAATGAATATAATTCTACAAATGAATTATATACAAAGAACAAAAAAGTTTTTTGGGCTTGATTCATTGCATGAAGCGTTTTATTTGCAACAATTTTAATATTTGTAATTGCTTCTTTTATTCAATTTGCAGTTGAAAAACAAAACTATTTGAATAAATATGCTGAACTTTTTGGCCAAATCCAAAAATTAAATCCAAATTTTCAAGGAGATGTATTCGCACTAGCCAATAATGAATATGTAAAATCTTTGGCAATGTCAGGCGTTTTACTTGTAATTTTAATTGCGGTTTATGTTTGACATATTGTTTCCATAGCATTGGTTGCCAAAAACAAAGATTTTTCTGCTTATTCAAGGATTTTAACAACATTATATTTATTTGTAATTATTTATGAAATAATAACATTAATCTTTTCTGGATTTCAATCATTTTCGTTAGCAATTTGACAAGTAAATAAAATTTTAAATTTAGTGGCAACATTGTTATATATAGTTTCATATTTTGCTGTGTTTTTAAAATGTTCTTATGTTGCAAAATTATTTTTAATTTTAAAAAGAAATTTAGCATTTAAGGCATTAAATAACTCAAGTTCAATGGATGATATTTTAAGATCATATTTCTATGGTCAAGAATCTCCTGAACCAACACTAAATACCAATAATACATTTGATTCAAATCAAAAAACCGATGAAAACAAATCTGAAGATTTAAACAAAGAAGAAGATTCAAAATCAATTGAATATCGTAGTAAATTAGAACAATTAAATGATGAACAATTGCAAAATATGGCTAAAAAATTAAATATTTTTGGAATTGAAACATTTTCAAGAGAACAATTGATTTCAAAAATTAGCGATATTTTTGAACAATCAGCCAAGTCTCAAAATCAACAATCAAAACCTGATAATTCCGATGAAGACAACAACGATGGAAGTCAAACCAGCAATTAATTTTTTGTAATTTTATAATTACTATTTAACAAGGAAAAAACAATGAATAATCAAACATCATTAAAACAACATATTTTTACTTTTTTTTCACAAAATTCTCCTGCTAGTCCAATAAAAAATGGTGATCAAAAATTATGAATTCCTGCATTAGTTTGCATTATATTAATTTTATTTTCTCTATATCTAGCAATAAAATTTTTTGTTAATTTTAAACGTAGCATTGCTAAAACTAAATCTATTTTAAAAGACGATCTTGTTAGTGCCTATATACAAGGCTTTAACATTAAATCCTCAGCAGTTTTTAATTTTATATTAGCTAACATAATTTCTTTAGTTTCAATTATCATTTCTATAATATCAATAGTTAAACATTTTTCAGCAAGCTCAACGTTAGGTAAGTCTTCGTTTCTAGCGTTGTTTATAGCAGTAATTGCGCTTTCAATTGTTTTAATAATATCAATTAATTTATCACTATTAGCAATTTATTTTGTTTCATTTAAAGAAGCTAAGTTTGTTAATAAAAAAAATTTAGAAGATGAGCTTATTTCTTTGAAGTATAAAAAATCCAAAGAATTAAATGATTTAAATGCCCCTGAAAATATTAAACTAGATATTAAAGCAATGGAATCACACAACCCATTAGCTCCTAGAGTGTTAGCAAAATTTATTGATTTTTATAACAAAATGTCAAGTATTGAATTATTTAAGCGTTATAAGAATTATTTAAATCAAACATTCAAAATTAGATATTTTAATGAATCTCTTGAAGTAATTGAAGGAAAAAATGAAATGGAAGATAATCTTGAAAAATATCTAGACAACATAAATAATAAAGATCCTGAATCACAAAAAAATTCTCTAATTTTAAAAGAAATTGCTTGAATGAATGATATGGATAAAAAGGTTAAAATTATTAGAGAAGCAGATAAAAATATAACCATGTCTAAAAAAGAATTTCAAGAAAAATATGATGAATATGTTTATTTGCAAAGATCACAAGATCCTGCATATCAACAAACTCAAAAGAATACATGACTTACATATCGTGATTCTGATATTGAAGATCTATTTTATAACACAAATACATCAGTTATTTATACCATTGATAACGGCAAGACAATTTTAGAAAAACCAATGAATGAATTTTTAAATGAATATGGGCAATATTTAGAAACTAAATTTTTTGCATCAATTAAAGAAAATGAAGAACTTAAATAAGAGATTGTAATGACTAAGAAACACAAAAGAATTTTATTTTTATCAACATTAGCATTACCCGTAGCCCTTGTACCAGCAACTATGGTTTCGTGTTCAAAAAAAGATATTGAAGAAATAAAATTGGATATGATCACAATAGCAAAAAATCAAATGCTAAATTATTTACAAAAATTTGAATCATTTTTTAAAAATGATGATGATCCTGATGTTAGAAATTTAGAAGTAGAATTTAATAAAATTATAATTTCATTAAAAAAAATGGATATAACACCTGATTTTAATATGGATCAATTTATTCAAGAAATGACTAAAAAATTCAGCGATGTAGCAAATAATTTTTTGAATATAAAATACAATAAGGCCAAATTGACAAGTGAATATTATATTTCAAAAGTAAAAGCTCAGCTAATTTTGGAGCAATTTAAAAATTCTGGTATTCTTCCAGAAAAAAATGAATTTGCCAAGATTTTAGAGCAAGAATTATCAAAAGTTTCCGATCCAACTATTAAAACCTCCGAAGAAGAGTTAAAAAATTCAATTAAATTTTTAGATGATTTAAACAAAAAATATAATGAAATTTTAAAAAAGCAAGTAATGATTTCAAAATAAAATTTCTTGCTTTTTTTATTTTTTGTTTTTATTTAAAAAAGTTTAATTTTTTTAAAAAACACCGGGTTAGTTGTTGTATAATTGTACAGTATTTATCTATTAAAATACCAAAGACCATATAAAAATACAATATATAATTTAAATTTTAGAAAGGAAAAAATATGCCTACAGTTGCACAATTAGTAAAACAAGGCCGTAAAGATAAAACAACAAAATCTAAAGCTCCTGCTTTAGGAAAAATGTATAACTCTTTACAAAAAAAAGAAACTGCTATGCCCGCACCATTTAAGCGTGGCGTATGTACTCGTGTGGCAACAATGACACCTAAGAAACCTAACTCAGCTATTAGAAAATATGCCCGTGTTAGATTATCAAATGGTCAAGAAGTTACTGCCTATATTCCCGGTGAAGGACACAATTTACAAGAACACAGTGTTGTTTTAATTCGTGGAGGTAAGGTTAAAGATTTACCCGGAGTTAGATACACAATTGTTCGTGGAACACAAGATGCTGCCGGAGTTAATAACAGAAAGCAAGCTCGTTCTATTTATGGAACTAAAAAACCAAAAAGTAATTAATTATAGTTAGAAATTAGAAAGGAAAATCATATGTCAAGAAAACATAAAGCGCCTGTTAGAGATGTCTTAGCAGATCCAGTTTTTAACTCTAAGATAATTACTAAATTAGTAAATACCATTATGTTAGATGGTAAAAAATCTATTGCTGAAAACATTTTATACAGTGCATTTGATATTATTAAAACAAAAACAGGAAAAGAACCAGTTGAAGTATTTAATCTAGCATTAGAAAATGTTAGTCCACAACTAGAAGTTAGATCAAGAAGAGTTGGTGGTTCAAACTACCAAGTTCCTTGTGAAGTTTCTGCAAAAAGAAAACAAACTTTAGCATTAAGATGAATTATTCAATATGCAAGATTAAGAAACGATAAAACTATGGAAGAAAAGTTAGCAAATGAATTAATAGATGCCTCAAACAAAGTTGGTGGAGCTATTAAGAAACGTGAAGATACCCATAAAATGGCTGAATCTAACAAAGCATTTGCTCACTTTAGATGATAATAGGTTGGTTGTATGTCTCGTGAATATAAATTAGAAGATTACCGCAATATCGGAATTATGGCTCACATTGATGCCGGAAAAACCACAACTACTGAACGTGTGTTATATCACACGGGAAAAATTCATAAAATTGGTGAAACACACGAAGGTGCTTCACAAATGGACTGAATGGTTCAAGAACAAGAAAGAGGTATAACTATTACCTCAGCTGCTACCACAGCTTATTGAAAAGGAAAAAGATTAAATATCATTGATACTCCAGGACACGTTGATTTTACTATCGAAGTTGAACGTTCGTTAAGAGTATTGGATGGTGCAGTTGCTGTTTTGGACGCCCAAAGTGGTGTTGAACCTCAAACAGAAACAGTTTGAAGACAAGCAACAAATTATCATGTTCCAAGAATAGTTTATGTTAATAAAATGGACAAAATGGGTGCTAACTTTAAAGCATCTGTTGAATCACTTCATAAATTACTTGGTGCTAATGCTCACGCTATTCAATTAAATATTGGTGAAGAAAACCATTTTGTTGGAATCATTGATTTAGTTGAAATGAAAGCATATTCATATGATGGCGAAGTTGATGAAAACGCTAAAGAAATTGCTATTCCAGAACATTTAAAAGATGAAGCTCATATTATGAGGGCTGAATTAGCTGAATCACTTGTTGATTATGATGAAGAACTTATGACTTTATTATTAGAAGAAAAAGAAGTTCCAGTTGACATTTTAAAAAGAGCAATTAGAACTGCTACAATTTCTTCTGAATATTTCCCAGTTGTTTGCGGAACATCATTTAAAAACAAAGGTGTTAAGTTAATGCTTGATGCAATTGTTGATTATTTACCAAGTCCTTTAGATATTCCTCCAATGAAGGCATATAAAGGCGAATCAGAAATTCATATCCCTGCCTCAGATGACGAATTTTTCTCAGCTTTAGCATTCAAAGTTATGAATGACCCATTTGTTGGAAACCTAACATACTTTAGAGTTTACTCAGGAATTGTTTCAAAAGGTTCTTATGTATTCAACTCAACAAAAGGTGAAAAAGAAAGACTAAGTAGAATTCTATTGATGCATGCTAATAGTCGTACAGACATTGACGAAGTTAGAACAGGAGATATTGCTGCAGCAGTTGGTTTAAAAGTAACAACTACTGGAGATACATTGATTGATGAAAAACAAAAAGATGTTGTATTGGAAAATATGAATTTCCCTGAACCAGTTATATCTCAAGCTATTGAACCAAAGACCAAAGATGCTTCTGAAAAATTATCATTAGCATTGCAAAGATTGGCTGCTGAAGACCCAACATTTAAATACTACACCGATGAAGAAACAGGACAAACAATTATTGCAGGTATGGGTGAACTTCACCTTGACATTATTGTTGACCGTCTAAGACGTGAATTTAAAGTTGAAGTAACAGTTGGCGCACCACAAGTTTCATATCGTGAAACCATTACAAAGACTGCCGATGTTGAAGGTATGCACAAAAAGCAATCTGGTGGTAAAGGTCAATATGGACACGTTTGAATTAAATATGAACCAAACCCAGATGGAGGATTTGTATTTATTGACAAAATCGTTGGTGGTAAGATTCCTAAAGAATATATAAAATCTATTGAAAAGGGACTACGCGAAAAAATGGCTATTGGTATTTTAGCAGGATACCCTATGATAGATATCAAAGCTACTTTATTTGATGGATCATACCACGAAGTTGACTCGTCTGAATTAGCATATAAAATTGCCGCTTCTAAATCACTTACAAAAGGCCGTGAAGCCTTGGGAACAGTATTACTAGAACCTATTATGGATGTTGCTGTTGTTGTTCCTGAAGACTTCTTTGGAGATGTTATGGGTGATATTTCTAGAAGAAGAGGACAAGTTAGAGATAACGAAACAAGAAACGATGGAGCTCATGTTATTAAAGCATATATTCCATTGAGTGAAATGTTTGGTTATGCAACTCAATTACGTTCAATGACTACAGGTCGTGGAACATACCAAATGTGATTCGATCACTATGAAAAATTACCACGTAATTTATCAGAAGAAATTATTAAAAAACGTGGTGGAAAATTAGTAGCTGACGAAGATTAATAATATTAAAAAAGATGCTGCATTTTGTAGTATCTTTTTTAATAACTAACTTTAAAAAATTTATATAATTGTTTTATGCCTTCAATTAAAAAAAATACTAATTTAAAAGATTATCAATTAAATAATAATAAAAAATTGCTAAAAGCAAGACACCGTCTAACTTTTTGATTTGGTGTAGTGATTTTATGTTTATTTGTTATAACTTTTGTATGTTCATGAATTAGCGATGGACATGAATTAAAAGTTGCTTTTTCTAAATTGAGTCAAGAAACTCGAGATAAATTAATCTTAGCTAATGCCTTGCCTTCTGTTTCGGGTGCAATGTTACAAGTTAGATTTACATTTACCTATATTAGTAACATTTTAATAGGTTTTGCATTAATATTTTATGGTTTACTTCCTAATTATCTATGGACAAAAAGAGGATTTTTTTTGGCAACTGTTTATATAAATATAACATTCTTTACTTTTTGAGGTTTAATAATACCTTTTGTATTCATTAATCCAAATATATGATATGAAATTCCTTGAAATTGAAAAGTTTTAACTGTTCCAGTTCATTTAATAAATCCCGTTATAGGAACAACATTTTTTATAATAAATAGACGAGAATTGGTAGTCTCTCATAAGACAATGCTTTTAAGTTCAATTTTTATGTTGGGATATTATTTATTTGCTGTCTTAATTTTTTGAATTGGTGTGCAAGTAACTAATTTATTTTTAATTGAACAATTTAATAAAAAAACAACTGGACTTGATATTTTTACAAAAACTAAGGTGGCAATCTATCCCTTTTTAAATTTAAAATATCCTCTTGGCTATCACGGCAATAATTTAGTTTATAAAATTTTATTAAATTTATTTATTCCAATATTTGGAATTATTGTATGTATATCTGTTGCTTATTTTTTAAAATTTATTTGTAAGATTCAAACGTATTCAAAAAAAGATTTTGAAAATCCTGTGTTTTTAAGAGAAAATAAGCTCTTAATAAAATCAATAAAATCACAAATTTTTAAGTAATAAGGAAAATCATGACGGCTTTTAATTTAAAAAAATATTTTGAGTTACAAACAATTGAAATTAAAAATAGAATTAAGCAATTTAACAATAAACTATATTTAGAATTTGGTGGCAAAATTTTTGACGATTTACATGCCTCAAGGGTTTTGCCTGGCTTTTTAAGTGATAGCAAATTACAATTATTGTTAAAATTAAAAAACGAAGCAGAAATTGTAGTTGTAATTTCTGCTAATGACATTGAAAACAATAAATTACGTGGTGATCTAGGAATCAAATATGAAGACGATGTATTGAGACTAATTGATAACTTTAAAAGTTACGATTTAATTGTAAATAATGTAGTTATTACCCAATATCAACCCACCTTTAGAGTTAATAAATTGCAAAATATTCTTGGCGAACATAATATCAATGTCGTTAAACACTATAAGATTGACGATTATCCTAATAATTTAGATTTAATAGTTTCAAAAAATGGATATGGTAAAAATGAAACTATAAAAACTCAAAAACCATTAATAGTAATTACTGCCCCTGGACCAGGTTCTGGAAAATTAGCAGTTGCATTAAGCGAACTTTATCATGATGCAATAAATAATATAGATTCTGGTTATGCAAAATTCGAGACATTTCCCGTTTGAAATTTAGCGGTTGATCATCCATTGAATTTAGCTTATGAAGCTGCAACAACAGATTTAAATGATCAAAACAAAATCGATCCTTATTATTTAAAAAGTCGCAATAAAATAGCAACAAATTATAATCGTGATATTCAAGCATTTCCAATTTTAAGTCAAATAATGAACAAAATTCAAAAGCGTAATATTTATGATTCACCAACATCAATGGGAGTTAATATGGTTGGATTTTGTTTTAATAATGAAGAGGAAATTAAACAAGCAGCAAATAAAGAAATAATCCGTCGCTACTATCAAAGTGCTGTTGCTTTTAAAAAAGGTATGATTTCTAAATCAGTATTAATAAGAAATGCAAACTTAATATCTAAAAATAATATTAATTTTTCAATTAGACCTTGCATTGAAATTGCTAACAAATTAGCAAATCAATTGAATATGAATATCACAACCTTTACCTTAAATGGCAATATAAATATTATAGGTAAAACATCAGCGCTTCTTGGCTCATCATCAGCTGCGCTATTAAATGCCTTAAAATATTTAGCAAATATTCCTAAAGAAATCCATTTGCTATCAAAAGAAGCAATTGAATTAGTTCAAAATCTTAAAGTAAATGTTTTTAAAAGCAAAAATCCCCGCTTACACATGAATGAAACTTTAATAATTTTAGCAATGTCTGCTAAGAGCAACCAATATGCAAAATTAGCCTATGATCAATTAAAAAATTTGGCAGGTATCGAAGCACATTGCAGCGCAATACTTTCTATGCAAGATATTGAAACATACAATCATTTAAATATTAACATTACCCAAGAACCAAAATACGATAATGACACCCTATATCATAAATAGAATATTTAAAAAACATCAAGTTGTATTGTTAACCGCTTGATGTTTTTTAAATATTATTTTATATGAAAATCTAAATCAAAATCGTTTTCTATTGCTTTACATTCGATATTAAATGCAGCAAAAATTTTATTTGAAGCTTTAAAATCATCTGAATCAGGCTTATATGCAACTGCATAAACAACTTTAGAAATCTTAGATTGGACAATTAGCTTAGCACAGTGGTAGCATGGTGAATGTGTTACGTATAATATAGATCCTGGTATAATCTTTGAATTTGTAATATTTGCATTTATTATTGCATTTGCTTCGGCATGGACAACGTAAGTATATTTGGAATTTAAGACATCGTTTTGGGTCGTAGGTCTATTCCAAGTGAATAAATCATCATTGTTAACTTCTTTATTTAAATAACTTGTTGGCATGCCATTATATCCTAGCGATATTACATAATTATCTGGACTTACAATACAAGCTCCCACCTTAGTTAAAGGATCTTTCGAACGTAATGCACTTAATTTGGCAAGTGACATAAAATAAATATCCCATTTTAAATTATCTTTATGGTTGTTAAAAATTAATTTTCTTGTTTTATTATTCATAATAAAATATTTTAACATAATAAAGACAAAAACAGGCCCCTCAAGTCCTGTTTTTAATTATTCAGTGAAATAAGCTATAAGCTCTGTTAAGACATTAACTATGTTAATCCAATTTACTTGAAATTGAATTGCTATAATTATAATAAAAAATTAAAAAAATTTTTATTTTTTGTAATATTTTGTTTTTAATGGCTAATTAATGCAAAAAATACACCTTAATGTTAAAAAAAGTATACAAATTTAAAAATAAAAACTTAAATTGTTGTAAAATAAGTCTATAAAAAAAAGAAGGAAAAAGAAAACATGAATCAGAGTTTGAAAAACCAAAGAAACTTAAAGAATATGTTTAAACCAGCTATGTCTGGCTTTTTCGCTATATCAATTATTAGCTTTATTATGAAGAATGTTATGAATTGCGTTATGTCTAGAAACATTAACTATATTATGACAAACATCATTTGAGGAGCGAATAATGACTATCAATTTTTCAACTATAAATAATTTTTTTAACAATCAATATATTAAGACAAAAAATAATCTTAAAAACTGAATAATGGCTTTTAGAGGTTCATAGCTTCGTTTAATATTTTTATATTTTGTATTTGATAATATAAAAATATTAAAAACATAAATTTATTAAACTAGCTAATATTAATATCAAAAGCCAAATATTTCAAATATTAAGTTTATTATTCAATTATTTAATAAAATTACTAACATTTTTAATTACTTAATGACCTTTAAAATTAAAAATGTTGGTATAAATTACAATAACATTCTTTAAACAATTATTGTTTAAATATTTACAAACAAGATATTTGTATATCAACAAAGATATGCAAAGCAAATATATAAAAATTTAAAATTTTAAGGATAAAAATGAAAACTAAATCAAAATTATGATTACTTGGTCTTGGATCCTTACTAGCAGTAGGAGTACCAGGATTAGTAGCCGCTTCATGTAAAATAGATCCGGCATATGAAAAAGGCGAATTCGTATATGAATTCAACGCAGTAAACAAAGAACCTATATTTGATGCAGACGTTTCAAATTCATATGGTCCATATATAAACTCATTGCCTGCAACATATACAGGTAGTGAACTTGTTAGAAAACAAGCCTTAACTCAAACAAAAACTATAACCATAACAGAAAAAGGCACTAAAAAAACCACTACCTATTTAGTAAAACCTACTTTTGCCAAATATAGATTAGAATTAGCAGAAGCTATTGTTTTAACTGAAAAAGAAACTAATAAACAATATGTATTTGATTCAGATGAAATTCCAAGTGAATCTGAATATCCACAACCAACTAAAACTGTAACAGACGATAAAGGCAATGAATACAAGGTTTATGAAAAAACAAACGTTTTTGTTAAAACAAAAGGTGACAAGAGCGTTGAATCAAGATCAATTAATAGTGCATTCTTTTTAGACAAATTAGCTAAAGCCTCAAAATTACAATTTGTAATTAGAAAAGGTGTTAAATGAGTTGATCACAACGGAAAAGACACTGGATATGAAGTTAAAGCAAAAGACTTCTGATATTCATGACTAAGAACATATTCAAGAAACTTAGACTATCGTTTAAGCACCGGTGGATCAGAAGAACTAGATAAAGCATTGAAATCAAAATTAGCTGAAGAAAATTCACCAGTTTATGGTGAACAATGATCATTTGGTAACATATATACTTATGCATTGTTCGGTATTGATGCTAATAAATTATTTGAAAAAGATAAATTTATTCAAAAAGTATCAGCTGAAGGCAATTTAAAAAATAGAGAAGCAATTACTTTCGAATCAATTACTGGAAAAGAAAATAATGCCAACATTTCAAGCTTCTTTGAAACTCAATTTGCATCAGGAACATATGAATTTATGCCAGCTCCATCTGACTACATTGATGCATTAAATGCTAAAAATGAACAAGTTGTTTTAAAATCAAATGGCATTGCTTTATCAAAATCAGAAACAGAAGCATATCGTAACGCTTTAAATTCAATGAATAAAGAAAGCTTACAATACAAAATTGGTCAATACTGATATGGAACATCTGCTAAATCTACATTGTACTCAGGCTACTACTACAACAAAGGTATAGAAAACCAAATCCAAAAATTACCAAAGAATACACTATACTGGGATAAGAAATGAGTTGAAGATAATTCAACAATCAAAACAATCGTTTTCAACTTCCAATCAAAAGCAGTTGAACCTGCATTGTACAACCAAACATCATTTAGAAAATATAGCCAAGGAACAATTAGCCAAATCGGTTTTAGTAGTTTAACAGAACCACAAAAGAAAGAAGTTTCTTCAGAACCAGAAAAATTTGGATTGAAATTAAATGAACGTTTGAATGTTCAAACTTCAATCTTTGGATTTGTTAGAACACCATTCATTTCTTCAAAATTAGGCAAAAATTACAAATTCAATGAAAACTTTGCTAAATTAGTATATGGATCTTCACTAGAAGATCTTGACAGTGGAAAAGCAGACACTTCAGAATCATATCTATTTGGTAAAGGTTTAAGCTTCAGAACACTTCTATATGCAGCAGTAAACTGAGATACATATGCAGCCCAAGCATCTTCTGGCCAAGCAACTCACTGACTTGCAAAAGTTCCAGAAGGTTCAAATTTAGGTGGTTCAGATCAAGGCACTGCAAAATTGAACACCGTTACAGACTTTAGAGACCAAGCTAACTCACTATTTGCAATTGACAAAGATGGAAACAAAGTTGATTTCGGTGCTGAACTAGGTAAGGAATTAAGTCCTTCTGAAAACGCTAAAGCTTCAGAAACTGAATCATCAATTTCTGACAAGATGAAATCAGCAGGATTTAAAGTTCTTCAAACAAAAATGAAAGAATTACTAGATGAATTCTTTAAAGAACAAAAAATTACCGATCCTGAAAAACAAACAATTGAATTTGAAGTAGGATTTAGATATTTAAATGCTCCACAACTATACATGAATGCATGAGAAAAAGTTAAAAACGTTGTTTCTGAACTAGATCCAAGAATTAAAGTTACAGTTAAGAGCTTTGATGATCCACGTGATCCAAACTTCAACGCATATAGATTTGATCGCTTGACAGGTGAAAACTTATTAGCATGATCAGCAGACTATAACGGTGCTGCTTCAACATACGACGGACTTTCATGAGGTGCTGCATTAGTTCCAACATTGGTAAAGATTGCACACAAAAATGGCACTGAAAAAACTAAATTCAAACAAGCCTTCCCAGAAATTACTAAATTGGCTGAAAAATTGTTAGAATATGCAAATACAAACAAACCAAATTTATCATTGGATTTTGAAAAAATTGATCAAATTGACAATAGATATTTAAATTCAAACTTGCCTGCAATTTTAGCATCATATAAATTAGAAAAAGATCCTAAAACTGGAAAATATGTAATTGCTAAAAAAGATGTTAGAGGTTCAAAACCAAAACCAATCGAATTCGATTTTGGAAAAGACAATTCAGGAAAATCAATAGAACCAACCGATCTATATCAATGATCTGCAATATTCTGAGCAAGCACATTTAAGAACTTTAAAAATGAAGAAATTTCTAAGATTGTAGAAGAATTTACAACATTTGTAACCTTAGGATATACTAGTGACGTGTTTGTTGGCCGTGATAAATTTGTTAAAACTTTAATAAACAAACACTACGTTTCACCAACTCTTGCAGGATCATTAGTTGATTCATACCAAGACTGAAGAATAATCAAAGATACTAAAAAATAATTAATTCAATAAAAAATGACAAAATATATTTTACAAAGAATAGCGTTTGCTATTCTTACTCTATTTATTATCTCTATTTTCGTTTATGTGCTAGTTGCTGCATTTGGAAACAATCCAGTTAATGACTTAGCACAAGCACAATTTCAAGCAAGCAAAAAATCAGGATTAACATATACTGAAATATTGCATAAACTTGAAATTGAAAACGGATTAAGATATAAAGATAACCCGGACATTTTAGTTCCTATAATTGTTAGATACGGCAATTATATGAAAAACATTTTTACGAAGGGCGATTTTGGATTTTTATATAATCCAGCTAACAACCCAAACTCTGCTTTATATACAAATATGGTAAAACTATTCTTTACCCCCTTACAATATTCATTAATAATCACTGTTCCAACATTCTTTATTAGTTCAATATTGGGTATTGCAATAGGTGTCATTGCTGGATATAAGCGTGGAAAATGATTTGATGTGTCTTCAAATGTTTTTGTATTAATATTTGTTGCTATACCATCATTTATATTGGCTCCTATTGTAATAACTATTTCGGTGGCATTAGGAATTTCTAGCGTTGTGCCTAGACCTGGTGAACAATCATTTGGAGTAATGTTTGTTTCTTATTTACCTCCTATATTTGTTATGTCAATAACCTCATTAGCAGGTTATGTAACATATACAAGAAATCAAGTTATTACAGTATTAACATCAAATTTCGTTTTAATAGCTAAAACAAAAGGATTGAGTTCTTCACAAATTTTCTTTAAATATGTTTTAAGAAATATTTCAATTCCTTTATTTAGCTTAGTTTTTGGGTCATTTATTGGTCTACTATCAGGATCAATAATTATTGAACAATATTGACAAGTACCAGGAACATCACAAATAATAGTTAATGCCTTCCCTACAGGAGAAATTAATGTTGTTATGTTCTCTACATTATTCTTTACATTTATATCGCTAATTGCCGATATTATTATTGACGTTTCATATGCAATATTAGATCCTAAGATTAAATATTCTACTAATAGCAAGAGAAACTATTGATTATTTTTCTTGGCATATAGAGAACGTTCTAAACTTGCAAAAGATTTGTTTAAATCACAATTAATAAACAAAGCAAGTCAAAATACAACTGTTAAAGGAGATAACTAATATGAATATAAATGAAGTTAAAGCCTTTAACAAAGAATATAAAATTAATACTGAATTAGAGAAAAAATTTAAATTTGTTGCACCAGAAGATAGAATAGTAATTTCTTCTGTTGCAGGTAAGCCTAAGAAATTAGGTATAGAAATTTTAAAGAGATTTTTTACTAAACCAGTAGTATTAATAGCACTAGCAGTATTTATAATTATTTTACTGTTATCTATATTAGTTCCTGCTAATGGAATTTCTTACTATAAACCAAACGATCCAATTTCAGATAATGCATTTGTAAAGAATTTACCTCCCGCATCTTCTCCAATTGTTACTCAAGCATTAGAATCAAATGATCCCGTATTCAAATTTTATCAATTTGTCTTAAATAGGTCAGAAACCGATCCTGTATATAAGGCTAGAATGGCATTTTTCTTAAATGGCTTTCAAGCAAAGGTTAATGATATTGGGATCTATGTTGCAAAATATAATGCTTATGATTTAGTAGTTGCTAATTACATAAATGGAATTATTTCTAAGAATCAAATAACAGATGCTGAATATTTAAAAATATTTAATGAACAAAAAAACTTCTATTCTCATGTTTTATTAGGAACATCATCAATAGGCTACGATATTTGAACTACTGCATGATATGCAACATGAAGGGCAATTAAAATTGCTTTAATAGTTGTAATATTGGAAGCAATTATTGGGATATCAATAGGAGCATTTTTAGGATTCTATGCTGGAAAATTAATTGATACCATTATAATGCGTGTTATTGAAATATTCCTAGCACCTCCTACATTAATATGAATCTTATTATTTGTTTCAATTATTGGAGCAAATGAATGGTCATTAGTTTTAACGTTAACAATAGTTGGATGACCAGGATTTGTTGGAATAACTAGAATGTTCATTATTACAGTAAAAGATGAAGAATTCATCATTGCTGCAAAAGCAATTGGAGTTGGTACACCAAGAAGAATTTTCGTTCATGCATTACCAACTATAATTGGAAAAATTGCAAATAATATAGTAAGATCAGTACCAGGTGTTATTCTATGAATAGCATCACTAGCATTCCTTGGATTCTTTAAAGAAAAGAAGGATACTAACTTAGGACAAATGTTAATTGAAGCTTCACAAGAAGTTGGCTCAAATATTTGGATTATTGCTTTGCCTACAATTATTTTATTGTTTTTATCATTATCATTGAATTTCATTGCTCTAGGTGTGCATGATGCACTTGACCCACGTGTAATGAACAAAGGAAAAGGTAAGTAAAATGGCAAAAATTATTAATAAACACGACAATTTAGACAAAAACAACTCAGATACTATAAAACATCAAAAAATTAATAAAAGTACCAGAGTTTTAGATTCAATTCGTGTTGAACCTCTAAAAAATAATCAAATATTAAAAGTTAGAAATTTGCATGTTAGTTTCCCTCAAGGTCATAAGAAAAGTATCCATATTGTTAGAGGTGTTGATTTAGATGTCCATAGAGGTGAAATAATTGGCCTCGTTGGAGAATCTGGTTCTGGCAAGTCAGTAACTTCAAAAACCTTAATTAATGTTAATGAATCAGGTATTATAAGTGCTGATCAAATTCAAATTGGCAAATATGAACTAACAAATATTAAAAAACAAAAATATTGACAATATATAAGGGGACAAAAAATTGGTTATATTCCACAAGACCCCTTAACTAGTTTAAATCCAACAAGAACAGTTGGAAAGCAATTATTAGATGCATTAAATAATAATGAAGATTGAAAAAACTCAACTTATACTGAAAAGAAAAATTATTTAATTGGTTTATTAAAAACATTTGGATTGCGTTCGGCTGAAAAAATATTTTATGCATACCCTCACACTCTATCAGGGGGTATGAAACAAAGAATTGTTATTACAATGGTTGTTGCTTTAAAGCCAGAATTAATAATTGCTGATGAACCAACAACAGCATTAGACCCAACAGTTCAAGCCAGCGTTTTGGCATTATTTGAAGATATTAGACAAAAAATGGGAATTTCAATAATTTTAATAAGTCACAATATATCTGTTATTGCAAAATTTTGTGATTACATTTATGTTATGTATGCTGGTAGAATTGTTGAAAAAGGAACCAAACAAGAAATCTTTACAAATCCTGCCCACCCATATACTTGAGCATTAATTTCGGCCATACCTGAATCAAAAGATGAAAAACTATACACCATTCAAGGAACCCCTCCTGATATGGCAAATTTACCTCTTGGTGATCCATTTGTATACCGTAATGACTACGCATTAGAAATAGACTATTTAAAAGAACCTCCTCTAATTCCAATTACTGAAACCCATGCTGCCGCAACATGATTATTATCTCCTGAAGCACCAAAAATTGAAAAATCAAAAGAATTACAAAAACGTTTAGACTTATTTAAGAAGGCATTTAACAATGAATAATAAAAATTTTAAAGATAAAAAAGTTATCTTATCGATAGATAATCTAAAAAAATACTTCGTTAATCAAGGAATGATAAATAAGGCTGTTGATGGAGTTTCTTTTGATGTACATGAAGGAGAAATAGTTGGTTTAATTGGAGAATCAGGTTCAGGTAAAACAACCGTTGGTTCAACAATACTTAGACTATATGATGATTACAATGGATTTGTAAGATTAGAAGACAAAATAATTTCAGGTAAGCGCATTAGTGAATCCTTAAATCGTTTTTTAAGAAAAAATGTACAAATGATTTTCCAAGATCCTCATGCTTCATTAAATAGTCAACAAAATATTTATTCAATTTTAAAAGAACCTTTATTAGTTAATGGAGTAATGAAGGACAAAATTAAAGATATTTTTAAAGATTGATTAAATGTTAAAAAGAATTTTAAATACACATTTCAAATCGAAGCAATGAGATTGGAATTACAAAATTATTTAGAAATTAACAAATTAGCTGAACCTTTATTTAAAAAGTGAACAGAAAACCTAAATAAGCTAGAATTCAATTTTGACATTTCTAGAGAAGATAACTTTAGCTTATTCTTTGGATATTTAGAAGAAAAGCAAAACGTTGAAAGCATTATTATTAATAATATGTATGCAAATGTTGATAGGTTAATTAAATTTTATTATGAAACACAACGTAAATATCGTAATAAAGAATTACCTGGCCCACAAATTGCTTTAAATGAAAAAGAAGAAAAATTAAAATACATTAAATGTTTAAGCAAGACTTCAAAGATTGCTTATGAAGCTTCACTTGAATTAAAAGAAGTTAAAAAACAAATATTTAATTTAAGACATAAAATTGAAAAAATATCTTCTGAAAGCAAGAATACATTTGCAAACTATATTCATGAATCAAAAAATGAAAAGAGTTTAATTGACATAGCAAGATTAATGTCATGTGATTTAGACTTTTATTCATATAATTTAAAAAGTGAATTGTTGATGAATAAAAGGGGTCAAGTATTAGCAAAAATAAAACCATTTAATAAATTCCTAGGATTTAATAATATAAAGAAGTTAATTAATGAACTAGATGAATATATTAATGAATTTTATAAAACAAAATTAGCCCCATTGCCATATTCAAAAACATTGAAATCTGACATTAAAAATGTTTTAGAAAAAGACTTTGATTTTAAATTCGATGAATATACTAAAATATCAGAATTAGAAAAACAAAAGTTAGATTCAGAATTAAAACAATTACTATCAAGAGAAGTTGAAATTAAAAAAGTAATAAAAGAAAATCCAAATCCTGAAATTACTTCAGAACAACTTCAAGAAGCCAAAAACGATCTAGAATTAGGAAAACAAGCATATCTTGAAGGCAGATCTAAATATTTAATTTCATATAAAGCTGAACTTGAAAGCTTGTATAAAAATCTTGAAGAACAAAAGAAATTCTATCTTGAATTGCGCAAGCAACAAGATTATTGCAATAACAAATATAAAGAATTGAAACAAAAATTCTTTGAATATGTTGAACAATTACGTCAAAAAGAAAAAGATAAGATTTTATTAAAAATAGCTGAATTAAAACAAAATCAAGACAAATCAAACAAAGATAAAAAGTCATTAGCAAAATTACAAAGCAAATTAAAATCAATTAAGGTTCAATACAATACAATATTAAAAATGTACCATTCAGATATTTCATTAAAAGAAGATACATTGAAATCATTTGATATTGAAAGAAAATATCTTGATAAAGATATAAATAATATTTATGTTTTATTAGGAATTGACCACAAGTGAGTAGAAACTAATTTAAAAACAGCTGATGCTATGGCTGGAGTTGACGCTAAACATATGAAGTGGGTATGACGTAAAAGATATTTTGATAGTAAAGTTTCATATCCTATTGCAAAATTATTAATTTCTTCAATATTGTATAAAACAATAATTTATAAAGCATTGGAAGATGTTGGATTATTAAAACAATTTGCTTATCGTTATCCTCATGAATTTAGTGGGGGTCAATTGCAAAGAATTGTTATTGCAAGAGCATTGATAGTTGAACCTCAAGTTATTGTGGCCGATGAACCTATTGCCTCACTAGATATATCAATTCAAGCACAAGTTGTTAACTTGCTAAAAGAATTATGTATTAAAAAGAACATCGGTCTTATATTCATAGCACACGACCTTTCAATGATTGAATATGTTGCTGATGAAGTTCAAATAATGCACCTTGGAAAAATTGTTGAAAGTGGAAAAACCGAAGCAATATATGCAAATCCAATTCACCCATATACAATAAACTTATTTAAAGCTATTCCTAAAATTTCTAATGCTAATGAAAAATTCCAAAATGTTTCATTTGCTTTAGATTACTTAGATGAACAAAAATTCCCTAATGTTCCTGAAACATTTAAAGTTGGCGAAGATCACTATGTTTATGGAACTGCTAGTCAACTTAAACAATGAACACATAATGCAAAATTAGAGAAAGAACATAAAGAATTATAAAAATAATTTACCATTAAACTAAATAAAAAAATTAGACTCTTGACTAAAAACTTAAGAGTCTAATTTTTTTATTTCTTTATATAAGCTAATAATTTATTAATTTCGCTTGAAGTTAAATTTCTATATTGACCTATTTTTAAATTACTATCATCAATGCATCCAAAAGATTTTCTATGTAATTTTTTAACATAATTATTTACTAACAAAAATAAATTTTTAACGTGATGGTTTCTGCCTTCATATAGCAGAACTTCATATTTAAAAGCACTTAATTTTGTAACTTTTTGTTTTGAAATTTTGCCATTTAATAATACGTGATTTGAATTTAATAAGTTTAATTCACCATCAAGCATTTCACGTTCTAATGTAGCAATATAAATTCTAGGAATTTCAGAAGAAGGATGGCTTAATAAATTAGCAAATTCTCCATCGTTTGTGATTAATATAATTCCTGTTGTATTAAAGTCTAATCTTCCTATTGAAAATAAGCGTTCTTTTGCTTTGAGATATTCGTAAATTGTTTTTCTATTTTGAGGATCACTTGCTGTACAAATTGTATTCATGGGTTTATTTAAAACAATGTATTTAAAATTATTTGCAATATTATTATTTAATTTGATAATTCTATTGTTTATTTTAATTTCGTCATTTATAGTTACACATTCGCCTAATTTTGCAATTTTATTATTTATTAAAATCTTCCCCGATAAAATTAATTCTTCTGCTTTTCTTCTAGAACAAATGCCTTGCTCACTTAAAATTTTTTGAATTCGTTTTGCTTTTTCTTCCATTTTTAAAACCTTACTAAAAAGATATTTATATATAAATATATCTATTGTCGAGTGCTAAAATTATAACTTTTTTTTGAATTTATTTTTTAATTGGAGTTGGAGGAAAAATGGAATATTTACAAAATATAGACTTAAGCAAAATAAGATCGCTTTGTTTACAAAAAAAGCGGGAATTTATCTTTAATTATTGCCTTTTTGAGCAGTTAAAAGATAAACAATTAAAACAAAAAAAATCACAAACAATCGATTATGAAGAAGATGATGATATTTCAAAATTAGAAAAATTTATTAAATTATTAAATTCTGATAATCAAAAAATATTTTTTAATAATTTTATTTATAACAATCCTGAATCTGAATGATATTTGGTATATTGATCAAAGAATGCATATTACAAAAAACTTAATTATATAGTTAATTTATTTATTGATTTTATTAACCAATAATGTTTCCTATCGTTATGCAGGCAATCAATGATCAAGAACCAACAAAATGGATTGAAAACATAAATGCTTATACAACCAAACAATTATATTTAGATAAATGAACAAATTCATTTCAAAAGGTTGATTTTAAATTACAAAGGTTAATTGAAAATAATAAATTTATAATTGAATTTAAATATTTGAATTACGACCAAGAAATAGATGATATAGATGTTAAATGTTCGATTAACAATCAATTATTAAAACTCCAAAAAGTCTTTGATTCAGATAAACATGAATATACATATACTCTTATTTCTGAATTTAATGAGGCAACAAAAACTAAAAAAGTTCGGGACATAAAAAATATTAATTTTGAAATTTTTTATAAGGTAAAAGGCTTATTGTATCAAGTAGAAAGATATACATATGAGATATATAGCAATAACAATTCAAACAGAGAACTAGTTTCAAATAAAAATGGCGTCGAATATGATTTATGAACTAATTTAAGAATTCTATCATTAGCAGATAGAGACATTCCAACAGATATGGAACATTATTCATTTGTTGAACAAGTTAAATACAAATTTATGCCAACTACTCTGGTGTTGGGAAAACATAATAAAAAATTATTTGATGTTGAAATATCAAAAAAAGAAATTTCTAACAAAAGTGGCATAATAAGCGATTTTTCTCAACTAATTCAAAGCGATATTAATGGTTTTAATGTATCTATTGATATTGATAAACAATTTATAAAAGGCAACTTGAATGCAAAAATTAATGATTTCAGTAAAAATGAGCATAAGCAAATTTCAATAGATTCTTATTCATATTATGACAAGGTTTCTAAGGCAATAATAGCAAATAATGATAGTATTGGCGCAGCTAAAGGCTTATTGTTGCCTCTTAATTATTAAGGAAATTATTCTTATTTACTAAATATTAATTTTGGTGAGGATTTGAAAGGTTTTAAAATTAGATACAATCAAGAAATTTCAAAACCATTTTTTAATGAAAAAAGTGGCTTAGTAAAATTAAATGTAAATAATATATTTAAACAACAAAATTTCATAAAATGAAGTGTCGTAAAAGCAGAGGATATAAGAAGTTTGATTAATAATTCCAATACTCTAGAAGAATTAATGAAGGGAGGGAAATAACGTTGATTGCAAAAAAGAAAAAAATAATTTTCGGTTTATCTCTTGGATTAGCTTGTGCCGTTGGCGCTGGTGCATTAGTTGGAGTTTATTTTTTAGCATCTTCTAATTCAAATAAAAAAGCTAATAATCTAGACAATAAAAAGGTTAACAAAAAAGATTCAACAAATAACAATAGTGACAACAAAAACATTAATTCTGGCAATGAAAATGAAAAAGATAACACTATTGATGGCCAAAACGAAGATAGTAAAATTGAAGATTCTAATGAAGATGGCCAAGCGAATGATGACGATAAAAAGCTTAAACCAGAAACAAAGCCAAAGCCAATTATAAAAACAGAGATTAATTGAAGAGAAATATTTCCTGATGTTAAAACTTCAGATTATTACAATCAATTAAATTTTAAAGATGGCCAAGGATTTATTGACAAAGAAATGATTACTTATATAATAAAGGATATTTTAAATAGGATGACTATTTTAGATGGCAATGTTTCTTATGCTTATAAACAAGAGAATGATCAAAATTTATATATTGCTTTTAAATGAGAAAATAAAAGTCAAAAATCTAATATAACTTATAAATTTAGTGTTAATAGAATATAATTAATTTTATGGAATCTGAAAAAATTATAATTAATGCTATTAAAAAACTAACTAAAACAAAATTTAATAAAGAAACTTTTATTCGTGATTTAAATATTGATAGTTTAGATTTGGTTATACTTGTTAGTGATTTAGAAGAGGCTTACAATATAAAAATAAGTGATGAAGAATTGCTTTCATTAAAGACCATAAATGATATTATTGAATTATTTGATAAAAAAACGAATAAATAAAGCAAAAATAATGTAAAATTATATTGCTTTATATGGGTATAGTTCAATCGGCAGAACAACGGGCTTCAACCCCGTGTGTTGTGAGTTCAAGTCTTACTACCCATGCCATATCAGAAATGATTAATAAAAGTAGCAAAATTTTGCTACTTTTTTTAATTTAAATTATAAAAAAAGTAGGGATTTTAAATCCCTACACGACATAAAAAAATGATATGGTGCCGTCAATTGGAATTGAACCAACGACCCCTTCCTTACCATGGAAGTGCTCTGCCCCTGAGCTATGACGGCATTAAAAGCAAAATTATTATAACAAAAAAACTAAGTTTTTGCTTATAATAATAAAAATAAGTTATTAATGTTATTAATAAATTAATTTAAATTTAATTATAGAGGCTATATGGAAAAGACAATGTACGATTCACTACTTTCAATTAAAAATCAATACGATGAATTAACTGAAAAATTAAACGACCCTAATATTTATAATGATATAAAAGCATATACAAGAATAGCAAAAGAAAAATCTGAGTTGCAAGAGATTTATGATGCTTTTAAAAAATACCAAAACATTGAAGAATTATATTTCTTGTCAAAAGAAATTTTAACAAACGAAAAAGATCAAGAATTAATTGAACTTGCAAAAAACGACATTGACAATCAAATGAATCAATTGCAAGAAATAGAAGAAGAAATTAAAGAACTTTTATTGCCACAAGATGAAAATGACAAACGTGATGTTATTATGGAAATAAGAGGTGCAGCTGGTGGTGATGAAGCAAATATCTTTTCTGGTGATTTATTTAAAATGTATCAAAAATATGCAGAAATTAAAGGTTTTAAAATCAAGATAATTGATTCTACATATGGCGCAGCTGGTGGATATAGCCAAATTGTTTTTAGTATAAAAGGCGAAAAAGTTTTTTCACAACTAAAATTTGAACGTGGTGTACATAGAGTTCAACGTGTTCCTGCAACTGAAACTCAAGGACGTGTTCATACATCAACTGCAACTGTAACTGTATTGCCAGAAGTTGATGAAGACGTAAAAATTGAAATAAGACCAGAAGATATAGAAGTCAATGTGTTTAGAAGTTCTGGCGCTGGCGGACAATCTGTTAATACAACGGACTCTGCAGTAAGAATTACTCATAAGCCTACAGGATTGGTTGTAACATCACAAGATGAAAGAAGCCAAATTCAAAATAAAGAAACAGCCTTAAAAGTTTTAAAAAGTAGATTGTATGAACTAGAATTAAGAAAACGTGAAGAAGCAGAAAGTGGACTTAGAAAACTAGCTGGAACAGGGGATAGATCAGAAAAAATTAGAACATATAACTACCCTCAAGATAGAATTACAGATCATAGAATTGGATTTTCAACTTCATTAAAAGTAGTTATGGAAGGCGAATTAGACAAAATTATTGAAGCATTAATAGCTGATGAAAAGGCTAAAAAAATCATTGAAGCGGGAAATTAATGATAGATAAAGAAATTCTACTACGCGAAAAAGAAAGATATAATTTACCCCTATATATTTCAAAAAAAGAATTAAGAATGCTAAAAAAAGATATTCCTGTGCAAAAAATAATTGGATACCAGGAATTTCAAAATGTAATTTTAAATTTAAAATATAAAACCTTGATTCCTAGATATGAAACAGAAGAGGTTATTTTAGCTGCATATCCATTTATAAAAAAAGAATCTAAAGTATTGGATTTGGGGTGCGGTAGTGGCCTAATAGGACTTGCAATTAAAAAAAATAAAGACGCTAATGTTACATTAAGTGATATTAGCCGTTTTGCAATCAAACAAACAAAAATAAATGCCAAATTAAATAATTTAAATGTAAATGTAATTCGTTCAAATTGATTTAATAAAATAACATCTAAATTTGATGTAATAGTTTGCAATCCTCCTTATTTAAAAAAACAAAAGAAATTAATAAAATCATTAAAATGAGAACCCAAAAGAGCCTTGTTTGCTAGAGACAACGGTTTATTTGCTTATAAAAAGATTTTAAAATCTGCGTTTAATTATTTAAACGAAAAAGGAATAATTATTTTTGAAGTCGACCCTTATTGCTCTTTATGGTTTAAAAATAAATTTCCAAATGTTCTAATATTAAAAGATATAAATAACAAAGATAGAATAGCATTGCTAGCAAAAAATGATTTAAAAAATTAGCACTCTTTTTAATTTTGTGCTAAAATTAAAAATTATGGAAAATAAACGTGATTATTATGAAGTTTTAGGCATTTCTAAAAATGCCACAGAAAAAGAAATCAAGTCGGCATATAGAAAATTAGCAATGCAATACCACCCAGATAGAAACAAAGCGCCAGATGCTGAAGAAAAATTTAAAGAAGTTTCAGAAGCATACGAAATTTTATCTGATCCTGAAAAAAGACAAAAATATGATAAATTTGGACATTCTGCATTCGATCAAAGTTCATTTGGATATTCAGAAGATGTATTTAACAATTTCTTTAATTCTTTTAGAGATATGTTTTCTGGAGGAGGCTTTGAAGTTGATTCAAGTGACGATTCAGATGATCCTTTTTCAAGTATTTTTGGTTTTGGCTCAAATAGATCTAGAAAGACAAAGGGCAGTGATTTGCAAATGAAATTGTCAATTGATTTTTTAGATTCAATATTTGGAAAAAATGTAACTGTTCAATTAAAGAAATATAGCGAATGTTCACATTGCCATGGTTCAAAAGCAGAAAGTGATAGTGATATTGTTTCATGTCCTCAATGCCATGGTAGTGGTCAAGTTCAACAAAAAATGGGTTTCTTTTCAACAATTAGTCCTTGCAACAAGTGTGGAGGCTTGGGTAAAAGCATTAAAAACACATGCCATGTATGTAGTGGAAAAGGATATGAATATAAATTAGTGAATGAAAATATTCAAATTCCTGGTGGAATTAACAATGGCGAATATATTAAATTGTCAGGATATGGTAATCCTTCTCGTAATGGAGGATCTAATGGAGATTTATATATTATCATTGCTATTAGACCACATAAATTTTATGAAAGATTTAACAATGATATTGTAGTTTCAATGCCTATTTCTGTTTTTTCAATTATTAATGAAGATACCATTAATGTTCCTACACCATACGGAAATAAAGATATAAAATTAAATAAAAACATGAAATTAGATGGAGTAATCACTTTAGATGGCTATGGTTTTCCTATTAAAAATAGTTCTAAAAAAGGCAACTTCATTATCACATTAAAACCTTATATTCCTTCGCTTAACAAAGAAGATAACAAAAAAGTTCAAGAAATATTTAGCAACTATAAAGATGTCGAATTTCAAAAATGAATAAAAGATTTTAATAATTAAATTTAAAAATGCATTTATTAATTTAAATAATTAATTGCATTTTTTTATATTCGAATAATTAAACTTGTATAATATTTAATTATTTTTTACTTTTTAATAAAAATAATAAATCAATGTATCCAAAAGAATATATTCAAAATAGCAAAATTATTTTTCAAAGGAGCAATATGGAAAATAAAATTATGATTGTTGAATCGCCAAATAAAGTTAATACTATTCAAAAGATAGTAGGTGATAACATAAAGGTATTGTCAAGTATTGGCCATATTTTAAAAATGTCAACATCAGGCATTGGAGGATTAGGTATAGATTTTGAAAATTGAGAACCTAAGATGGTAATTGATCCAAGCAAGAGAAAAATTGTATCCGAATTAAAAGAAGCAGCTAAAAATGCTAGTGAAGTTTTAATTGCAACTGACCCGGATCGCGAAGGCGAAGCAATTGCAAATAATTTAGTAAATACTCTAAAAGTGCAAGATAAATATAAAAGAGTAAAATACAATGAAATCACTCCAGATGCCATTAATTATGCAATTGAAAACCCTTTAACAATTGATGAAAATTTAGTAAATGCTCAAAAAGCAAGAAGAATATTAGATAGGATTATTGGTTTTAAATTGTCTCAATTAATCCAAAGAAAAGTAAAAAATACTCCAACTAATCCATCTGCTGGTCGTGTTCAATCTATTGCTTTAAAACTAGTAGTTGATAAAGAAGAAGAAATTGCAAAATTTATTCCAACATTATATTCAAAAATTGAAGCACATACTGCCGACGAACAAATTGCAAATTTCGTATATAGAGATAATTTAGATTTTGTTGGCGAAAATGAATGAATTAAAAGAGAAAAAGTAGATGATATATTAGCTCAATTAAATCAAAATAAATCATTGAAGGTAATAGACTTTAAAAAATCGATTCGTTCAGAGGCAATGGTTGTTCCATTTAAACAATCTATTTTATATAAAGAATCTCAATATAGTTCGGCAACGGTTCAAATTGCTGCACAAAAATTATTTGAAATGGGGTTAATTTCTTATCCTAGAACAGATTCAACTAGACTTTCATCAATATTTATTGAAAAATCCCAAAAATTTATTGCCCAAAAATACGGAAAAGAATATATAGCAACTGAAATAAAAGGATTTTCTGGTGATCAAGATGCCCATGAAGCAATAAGACCAACAGACATTTCACTGCTTGCAACCGAAGCTCAACAAAAATTTAATTTAAGTAACGAAGAAACAAATGTATATAAATTAATCTATGAAAAGACATTAATGGCTTTGATGGCTACACCAAAACGAGAAATATATCAATACGAATTAAAAAATGGCCAATATAATTTCAAAATGTCATATAGTAAAATAATTTTCGATGGATATTATAAAATTTTTGATAAAAAACAAGAATCTATTATTCCTAATTATAAAGTTGGAGATATTATTAAAGTTTTAGAATTTGTTAAATTAGACAAAGAAACTAAGGCTCCTGCAAGATATAATGATGGTTCATTAATTAAGATGCTTGATGATATAAAAGTAGGAAGACCATCAACATTTGCAACGACAGTTAAAATTATAAAAGATAGACTATTTGTTGAAACTAAAAATAATAGTTTATATCCTACAGATTATGGAAAACTAGTTTTAGAAAAATTAATTCAAGGTTTTCCAACTACAATTAATGAAGAATATACAGCAAGCGTTGAAAACCAACTTGATTTAATTTCAGAAGGATTATCAGATTATAAAGTCTTATTGAAAGATTTTTGAAATAATTTTAATTTGCAACTTCAAAATGTAAATGAAACAATGGAAACAGATTTCTTGCCTCAAGAAATTTTGCAAGAAAAATGTCCTCTTTGTGGACATGACTTACTTTATAGATATACTAAATCAAAACACCAAAAATTTATTGGATGTTCTAACTTTTCAAGTTGCAGATATATAAGAAATATCGACAATGAAAAGCCTAAATTTTTTAAAAGAAGATATAATAAATAATTTTTATTTTTAAACATTGCGCAAAATTTTATTCTTGCCTAAATAATAACAAATGTATTAAAAAATTAGATTTTATTATAAATCTAATTTTTTATTATTTATCTTTATTAAGAAATTATTTTAATTTATTCCCGAAATTTTATCAATGATTATAGGATTATAATTTTGGCCCTTGTTATTGCTTCCTAATTTGTATTCTAGGCTAAGTGGTTTTTTGTAATTTTCTCCTTTTGTTGAAATAATAAGATTATATTCATATTTTAAGTTTATTGATACAATACCTACAAATCTATATCTATTTTTTGAACCATCCCATTTTGCTAATCCTTTGAAATTTTTTTGTCATCTACCCGGAACATTTTCGGTGCTGAATTTAAATGTAACATATTCATGGCCCTTAAAAATTTTGTCTTTATTTCTTAAGTCTAAATCGTTAGCATCTGCTCTTCCGGTTTTTGAATAAATATCAATATCGTAAACATTTAATGTTTTATTAATGGTTCCGTATCGTTCATCATCCTTTTTATGATCATTAAATAAATTTTTACATTTATTTTCAAAACTAGTTTGAGCAGTTCTAACAAATGCAGCATCTAATATATCATCAAATGCACTTCACTTTACAGCTGGCCCTTCTAATTCATTTTGTTTATTAATTTCTTCAAGATATTTTGGATCGTTATAATTTGGATTACCATCAGGTTTTAATGGTGCATTACCTTTGTTGTAGAACGTATTATAAAAATCTTCAAAATGATTCATATTCATTTTTTCTAGTTGATCAAAAACTTTTTGATCAACTAAATTATTTCTTAAATTATCAAAAAATTCATTTTTTTCTGTTTGATTATTTTGTGTTGATGTATCACCGAAAAATTTATATGCAACATTCAAAATTCCTTCATATCTCGAAATTAAAGCTTTGTCTAAAAAAATTATTTTGTTAATGCATTCATCTTTTGCTTTATCGTCAGCATTTTTATTAATTAATTCTTTTTCTATTTCGTTTATGAAACCTTGAAAAATTGCCTTTATATCTTTGTTTTTGTTTGAAAGACTACCTGAGGTACCAATGTCTTTGGTATCTAAGAATTTTAACTTTTCTTCAACTTTTTGTTTTTGGGAATTGAATTTTTTAATATTATTTATTATTTTTTCAAACTCGTTTTTAGCAGGTTCTAATTGTTTTTTAGCATTTTCTATATCTTGAATTTTTGAATTTTTATTTATGCTTGAAACACCATTTATTTTATTTTCAATTTTTGTTCTAATTGAATTATATTTTTGATCCTTCAAATCTTTATTAATAAAACTTTGCAATTCATTTTTTATTTGTTCAAATTGAGAAAATTCATTACGTTTCTTTTCTTGAATTTTAGTTTCTATTATTTTTTTAATATCATTTATTTTTTGGGTTGCTTGTTTAATTTCTTCATTTTTTGAAGCATCAGATATATTTTTATAATGATCTAAAATTGTATCTGCTTCTGTAGTTCCTACTTTTTTAGCATCATCAGTTTTTATCAAATCTTCTAATTGTTTTTTGCTGTTGTAAAAATCAGTAATACCTTTTTTTGTAATCTTTGCATTATTTAATTCATCTTGCAACGATTTATTTGCATCTTGAATTTCTTTTTTATTATTAGAAAAAGTTATTGAATTTTTTTCAGCTTTTTTATCTTTTAAGTTTTTAACTATATTTTGATAATTCTTTTTAGTTTGAGGATCATTTTCAATTTGTTTTATGAATTCATCAATGTCTTTTCTTGTTTGTTCTAATTCTTTAAATTTAGCATCTTTATCTTTATTGAATGTTTCTAATTTTTTAGTAATTTCAGTAACTTTGGCATCTAATGAAGATTTAGCAGATTGCATTGAAGCAGTATTGTTTGAAGCAACTGCTTGATTAGCTTTTTGAACTTCTTTTTCTAATTCAGTTTTTGCTTGTTGAATTGTATTATCTTTGTCAGTTAATTTTGCTAATAATGTATTTGCACTAGAAATTGATTTATTTAATTGTTCTTTAGTTGATCTTGCTAAATTATCAGCTTGATCTTTGTCAGTGTTTGCTTTTGCTAAAGCTTGTTTTAATTCAGTGTTTGCTGTTTCAATATCTGATTTGTTTGAAGAATTAGTTACTGAATTTTTAGAATCTCTTTTTGAAGTTAATTCTGAAATTAATGTTGAATAATTTGGATTAGTTTTATTTGTATTTATAAATTCATCAATGTCTTTTCTTGTTTGTTCTAATTCTTTAAATTTAACATCTTTATCTTTATTGAAAGTTTCTAATTTTTTAGTAATTTCAGTAACTTTGGCATCTAATGAAGATTTAGCAGATTGCATTGAAGCAGTATTGTTTGAAGCAACTGCTTGATTAGCTTTTTGAACTTCTTTTTCTAATTCAGTTTTTGCTTGTTGAATTGTATTATCTTTGTCAGTTAATTTTGCTAATAATGTATTTGCACTAGAAATTGAGTTATTTAATTGTTCTTTAGTTGATTTTGCTAAATTATCAGCTTGAGCTTTGTCAGTGTTTGCTTTTGCTAAAGCTTGTTTTAATTCAGTGTTTGCTGTTTCAATATCTGATTTGTTTGAAGAATTAGTTACTGAATTTTTAGAATCTCTTTTTGAAGTTAATTCTGAAATTAATGTTGAATAATTTGGATTAGTTTTATTTGTATTTATAAATTCATCAATGTCTTTTCTTGTTTTTTCTAATTCTTTAAATTTAACATCTTTATCTTTATTGAAAGTTTCTAATTTTTTAGTAATTTCAGTAACTTTGGCATCTAGAGATTCTTTTGCTGATTGCATAGATGTTGGATTATTTAAATTAAGCTCTTGACTTGCACTTTGAATTTCTTGACTTAATTCAGTTTTTGCTTTTTGAATGTCTTTGTCTGAATCAACTAATTTATTTAATAATTGGTTTGCATTAGTAATTGAATCGCTTAATTGTTCTTTAATTGATTTATTTGCTTCATCAATTTGATCTTTTGCTACTTTTGCCTTATCAAGGGCTTGTTTTAATTCGTCATTTGCAGCAATAATTTCTGATTTATTTGAAGATTTAGTTACTGATTTCTTATCATCTTTTGCATTGGTTAAATCCTTAACTAAAGTTGCATAATTTGGATTATTTTTAACGTCATCTGTTAAGAAATTGTCAATATCTTTTCTTGTTTGTTCTAATTCTTTAAATTTAGCATCTTTATCTTTATTGAACTCAGTTAATTGATTTTGAATTTTAGTAACTTTGTCATCTAATGAAGATTTAGCAGATTGCATTGAAGCATTGTCATTTTGGTTAACTGCTTTATTTGCATTGGTAATTTCTGCATTTAATGATTCTTTAGCTTTTACAATTTCACTATCATTATCATTTAATTGAGGCAATAATGTGTTTGCTTTGTCAATTAATGCATTCAATTGTTCTTTAATTGATTTATTTGCTTCATCAACTTGATCTTTTGCTTTATTAGCATCTGCTAATGCTTGTATCAATGCTTCATTTGCAGCAATAATGTCTGATTTATTTGAAGAATTAGTTACTGATTTTTTAGCATCTTTTGCATTGGTTAAATCCTTAACTAAAGTTGCATAATTTGGATTATTTTTAACTTCATCTGTTAAGAAATTTTCAATATTCTTTCTTGTTTGTTCTAATTCATTGAATTTTGCTTCTTTTTCTTGATTGAATTTATTTAAGATTTCTTTATATTCAATAAGTTTAGTATTCAATAAATCATTGGCTGATTCCATTGATTCTTTATCTTTTGAAAGTGATTGTTCTGCTTTAGAAATTTCATTATCTAAATTAGATTTTAAATCAACTATTTTTTGGTCATTGTCAATTAATAACTTTTTAAATTCTTTGGCATTATTTATAGTTTCTTTAAGAGTATCTTTTATATTTTGACCATCTAATTTTTCTTTTTCAAGGCCTGCTTCTTCTTTTGCCTTTATTAAAGCATTTTGTCCAGCTTTTATTTCTTTAATTGTTGAATTTTTATTTATTCCATTTAAACTATTTATTTTATCTAAAGCCTTTTGTTTTATTGATTGATATTTTGCATCATTTAATTTTGTATTAATAAAATCTTGTAAGTCTTTTTTAATATTTTCAAATTCTTGAAGTTCTTGTTGTTTGGTATTTAAAATTTTTGATGTTAAAGAAGAAGTTGCTTTTTCAACTTCAATAATTTTATTTTTTATATCTTCAATTGATGATGTTTCGTTTATATTTGTTTCAATAAAAACTTTTTGTTCTTTTGTAAAATCTACTTCTTTTGTATCTTCTAAATCAAGAACTCTTTTTAATTCTTGTTTTTTTTCATTAAAAATTTTTGATTGTAATTCTCTTTCGGCATTTATTTTATTTAGAAGTTCTTTTTTTGCATTTTCAAGATTTTCATTTGTCTTTTTAATTTTATCTATTGGCAAAGAATCATCTATTTGATTTTCATTTAATGCTTTTTTAGCATCAGAAGAATCGACGTTTTGACCGTCATTTGAATTAATTAAGTTTTGTAAATCTAATCTTAATTTATTTAATTTATTTAATTCTTCTAATCTTTGTTTTTCATCTTTTTGTAGATTTTCTAATATTTTTTTACTAAAAATTTCTATTTCATCAATAAGTTTTGATGTGTTTGAATGATTTTTAAATGCTGTACTATTAAATTTTTTATCTTGTCTTGCAATAAAATCATTTGCTTTCTTTTGACCTTCATTATCTAGTTTCTTAATTAGATTAAGTAATCTAGATTTTGCTTCGTTATACTTTTTCGTGGAGTTATTGCTTATTGAACACATAGCAGCAATGGCTGATGTTGATGCAGCAGCACAAACGATTGAAATTGACATTAAAATGTTTATTCTTTTTTTCATAATTTTTCATTATCCTTTCAAAAGCTATATTTAAATAATATAAATAATAATTATTATTATATTTTAATAGCTAAAGAATTTGAAATTAAACAATTAATTAGTATTTTTTTAAACCATTAAGTGCATTAAATTTGTTTTGCAGAAATATTTTAAATTAAGGAATATTTTTTATCTTTTTGACTACTAAAAATATGTAAAAAATATCGTTTTAATTTTTGAAATAAAAAAATACTTATAAAAGCATAATAAAATAATGGTTTTAATATAAAATTAAGTAAATATGAAAAATCATTCTAATACTAGACGAAAGCATAGATCATTGGCGCCCTTATATTATACCCTTGGTTCAATTGCAGCTGCTGCTACAATTGCGGGGGCTATATATTTTGTAGTAAAAAACGGTAGAAGAGTTAGCAAGCAATATTGAAGTGTAGAAAAATTTTTGCAAATTAGTAAAAATATAAAACTTGATCCGGTTGTAATCAATTCAGCTTCTGCAAAAGAAATTTATGAAAATTTTATTCATGAAAAACAAAAAGTAGATGCGTTAAGAAATAAATATATTAATCAACACCCAGAGTTGAAACCATATTTGAATAATAATACTAGAACGGCATTTGATTTTAAATTTAAAGGTCCTAAAAAGTCCGAAATTAAAAAATTACTAAAAGATATGCCTGAAGAATTTGATGCTCATAATTTCATTTTTTCAAAAATTTTAACAAATCAAACATTTACTGAAATGAAATTCTTAAAAATGAGATTTTCTAATTTGGAATTAGACACATCTGACAAAGAATCAAATAAACTAAAAGTAACATATGAAGTTTATTTGAATTATGAATATGCAACGGGAAGCTTCGAACTTAATAACGTTAAGGGTACTTCACAATCTAAATATTATTTTAAAGGAAATCAAACTGTCAAGGTAATTAGTGATTCTGAAAAGTGAAATTTGAATTCTAAATTTGCTAATAATCTAGAAAAAAATTTAGACGATGCTAGAAAGATTATAAGAATTGGAATAGTTAAGAATGATCCAAAGTGAACACAATCAAATGAATTTAGAGAAATGATTTTCAAATGATTTAAAAGAATTTTTATAGAAAATGATGCCTTTCCTGACACATATAGCAAAGATGAATATGAAATAATGCCTTTTAATGAAACAAGTAGTGGTGATGATTATGTTAGATGAAATCCTAAGAAAGGATTAAATAATCTAACAATTAAGTTTTTTTATGTGAATAAAAAAAATCCAGATATTAAATCGCCCGGTAGGATTAAGATTTTTACTATATTAAAGGTTTAGAATGGAAACAATTAATAAAGATCTAGAGGCAAAATTAAAAACGTTTCAAAAGCAAAATTATAAATTGCAAAAAATTTGTCAATATTTTAAAATAGATTTAAAAAAACTTAATTTAAATGAATTTTTAGATTTTAATAAAAATAGTGAAAACCCTTTATTGGATTTAAAACAAATCAAACAAATTATTGCAGAAAATCAAGGTGATTCCAATATCCTTGAAGTTTTAAACATGATTAAAGAACTAGAAAGTATTAATAAAGAAAAAACTACAAATGATGAAACTTATAAACAAGATCAAATTTTAAAAAAAATTTTAAGTAATTTAGAGTAATGTGTCTATAATTAGTATTAATTTAGTTATATGCATCAACACGTCACAAATGTAAAGAAAGTAGGTTATTATGAAAACACAAAAGCGTATTAATATTGCAATTGATGGACCTTCTGGTGTTGGCAAAACTATTATGTCAACAATGCTAGCAAAAACATTAGGTTATAAATTTTTAAGTAGTGGTAGTTTTTATAGAGTTGTTGCCTACAATGCATTACAAAATAGACTAGATTTAAATGATGAAGAATCTATTAATAATGCATGAAATATAGAAGATATTCATGTAACAGAAGACGATAAAATTATTTTTAGAGGTCAAGATGTTAGTAAATTAATTAGGCAAGAAGAAGTTTCTATGGCCGCATCAGCAATAGCAAAATTTCCCTTAATAAGGGCAAAGGTTAATAAGTTTATTCAATCATTTGGTCTTAAACACAAAGGAATTATTGTTGATGGTAGAGATGCAACATATAGAATCTTACCGCAGGCAGAGGTTAAATTCTTTTTGTGAGCTACACCTGAAGTAAGAGCAAATAGAAGAGTTGCCCAAGATTTAGAATTGGGTTTGAAGGCCGACTATAATGAAGTATTAGAAGATATAAAAATAAGAGATTATAATGACACAAACAGAAAATTTGATCCATTAAAAATTAGCGAAGGCAGCATTGTTATTGACACTTCAAATATGAGCATTCAAGAAAATTTTGACGTAATGTATAAAGAAGTGCGAAAGAGGCTTGATGATGAGAAATAATATTGTTGCAATAATTGGAAAACCTAATGTCGGTAAAAGTACCTTATTTAATAAAATCATAAACAAAAGAAAATCCATTGTTTATGATACGCCCGGGGTTACTAGAGATAGATTATATGAGGATGCAATTTGAACTGGCAAAAAATTTAGAGTAGTTGATACAGGTGGTATAACTATTGAAGATGAAGATTTTAAAAAGCAAATTAAACTTCAAGCACAAATAGCTATTGATGAAGCAAATGTAATTGTTTTTTTAATAGATGGTAAAGAACCGCTTACAGTTGAAGATTATTATGTTGCTAGTTTATTAAGAAAAAGCAATAAACATGTTTTGTTGGCAGTAAATAAACTTGAAGGTTCAAACGTTAATTATTATGATAATTCAATTTACTCGCTTGGTTTTGATGAAATATTTCCAATTTCAGCAATTCATGGTGATGGAATTGGAAACTTGTTGGATAAAATCATAGAAAAATTAAATTTTAGTGATAAAGATGTTGAATCATATTTTAAATTGGCATTGCTTGGAAAAACCAATGTTGGTAAAAGTACATTGCTTAATACTTTGGCTAATGAAGAACGTTCAATTGTTAGCAATGTCGAAGGTACAACGCGAGACTCTGTTTCGTCTCTAATAAAAATTAATGGTGAAATCTTTGAGGTCGTAGATACAGCAGGTATTAAAAGAAAAAGCAAACTAACTGAAAGTGTTGAACATTATGCTTTAATGAGAGCAAATCAATCAATTGAAGATGCAAATTTATGTCTATTGGTTTTAGATGCAACTGAAGAAGTTAGCCATTTTTCTCAAAATGTAATCGGCATAGCCTATGAATTAAAAAAACCATTAATTTTGATTGTAAATAAATGAGATTTAATTGAAAAAGATACAAACACAATGGAAAAATATAAAAAAGACTTGTTGAAAAAAGTTAAATTTGTTGATTGATCTCCTATTGTGTTTATATCAGCCAAAGATAATTTAAGAATAAATAAACTAAGAGATACTATTATTCAAGTCAAGAATAATATTTCAAGAAAAATCAATACAAATCAATTAAATGACTTAATGGCTACTGCTCAAATGATAAGACCTGCTTCATCAATAAACGGCAGAAGATTATCCATTACATTTGCAAGACAAATAGATGGATCAATTCCAACATTTTTATTGTTTGTAAATAATGTTGATTTAGCCCATTTCACTTATCTAAGATATATTGAAAATCAAATAAGAGAAAATTATGATTTCTCTGGAACTCCTATAGAGCTAGTTTTAAGAAATAAAAACAAAAAAGAAGAGAGAGAATAACAATGGCAAATATTTCGATTTTTGGAAGTGGCGCTATGGGTACTGCTGTGGCAACTATCTTAGCAAATAATGGTCATAATATTACAATATATGGCATAGATGATAGTGAGTTAAATGATCTAAAAAATGGTAGAAATACAAAATATTTTGAAGATGTAAATTTACCAAAATTTAAAGTTACAAAAGATAAAAAACAAGCGGTTGAAGATTGCAATTATATAGTTTTTGCAATTCCAACTAAGGCTTTGCCTGAAACATATAAAGAAGTAATTAAATTAATAAAAAAACAAGTCATAATAATAAATGTATCTAAAGGCTTTTGAAAAGATTCAAATAAATCTTGCCACGAAATAATGAAACAAGAAGCCCAAACCAATTCATTAATAAGTGGTGTAGTTTCATTAATTGGGCCATCTTTTGCAATAGACATAATTAATAAAAATATAACTGCCGTTGACGCTGTTTCTAATAATGATAAACTAAATAAAAAAGTCCAAAAATTATTTTCAAATGATTATTTTAGAGTTTATACGCAAAAAGATGTGGCAGGAGCAGAATCAGGATCAATTTTTAAGAATATTTTAGCGATTGCTAGCGGTATGGTTGCTGGGCTTGGATATAGCACAAATAGCCAAATAGCCTTAATCACTCGAGGATTTAATGAACTAAAAAAATTTGTTTTAGCTCGTGGGGGTAAGCTGAAAACGATTTTTGGATTGTCGTGCCTGGGTGATTTAATGCTAACAGCATTGTCGGATAAATCACGAAATTACACATTTGGAAAAAATTTTTATAACAAAAATTTTGATAGTTCAAAATTAACAGTGGAAGGTCTTAGATCAATAGAAATTGTTTACGATGAATATATAAAAACAAAACTATTGGATTTGCCTATTGTAAATTCACTTTATCAAATAATATACAAGAATGCTAACCCTAATGAAATAATAATTAATTTAATGAAAAGAAAGCTAAAATCAGAATAACATAAGGAATAACAATGAACAAGAAAGAACTACTAAGTAAAACTAGCAATGAAACAGGATTTGCACATGTATTAATCGAATCTGCATTTGATGAAATAATCAGAATAATTGCCGACGAAATAGAGGCAGGAAGAGAAGTTACAATTTCGGGATTTGGAAACTTTTCTTCTAAATTTATAAAAGGCAAGGAAAAGGTTCACAACATTACTAAAGAAATTATTAATGTTCCAGATAGATTGGATCCACGTTTCAAATTCTCAACAGCTTTTAAAAAACGTATTAACAGCAAAAATTAATTTAAACGCCCTTTATATGGCGTTTTTATTTTAAAATGTTCAAAAAATCTAATATTCCAGGAAAAATAAGCTTTATTTCTTTACCTAATGATTTTATTGTCTCGAAAAAAATATATGATTTTTTTTCTTCAAATAGGCATTTTTTAAAATTAGCATGTTCAATCAATAAAAACTCGTTTTGAAATTTAAAATAAATTATTCAAAACGCAATTCCTTGATGCAATACAACTTTATTTAAATATTCAATTTGATGTTTTTTAATATTCTTTTTTTCAAAATTTTTTTGTTCAGTGCTTTTAACTTCAAATGCTAAAAATCTTCCTTTTCAAACTCCATAATAATCTACTGTGCTTTTTGAATAGATACTTGCATCGTTTAAAAGCAATTTATTTTTTTCTAATTTAACATTTTTAAATTTAATATCCAAATTTTTTTTATGAATTAAAGCAATTCCATTTTTAAAATAATACTCGTTAGTGTTATTTATTATAGATTCTAAAAGCATACCTCTATTATTTTTATTTTTCATATAAAAATTACAACATATTTATGCCTTGATTTTTTCGCTATTTTTTCGCTTTTAAGTCTTTATATGTTTCGAAGTTTTTAAAATAAATATTTTTTGATTTTAATAAATATTCAACTAAGTCAAATGCCATAATCATTGCCAAAACATCATTATGGCAATATCTTTTCAATTGAGCTTCTTTGACTGTCCATTCATTATCTCTTATTTTGTTTAAGGCCCTTAGTGTCGCTATTTGTAAGGCCATTCCACCATTTTTTACATCAAGTTCGTGATATGGAAAAATTTTATGTTTTAAATTTAATTTATTTTCATTTACAAAAAGCTCAATCTTTTTTATTGAATAAACATTTTTTATTTGTCCTAAATTTACAATAGAGCTTTTTATATTGCAATCCATTGCTGGTCTAAAAAATAAATTTTCTATATCAATAATCTTGCTTAATATAAATTGAGATTTTTCTTTTAAAATGTCAAATTCATTTTGGCTAATAAATCCATCATCTTTGTAATATTCCAAAATTTCTTGCATTTCTTTTATTCTAGATGCTTCATATGTGTCGTTATATACGACATAATAATCTGCTTTCTCATCATATAAATCATTTATTACTTTCATAATTGTTTTGTAGTTGTAATTTAAAGGGTCATAAACAAAATCATTTGAACTATATATTTCACCGTTTTGAGTTTTTATTATAGATGTTTGACTTATTAATTGATTTCATGCTAGAGAGTGGTTAATCATTGGAACGGGCAAGGTAACGCCTTCGAAATCAAACCAAACTATTTTTTTATTAAATTCTTTTAATAATAAATATTCAGGGCATTTATCCTTGTTTAAAATATCGGGTGAAATTGAAATTAAATTGTTTTCATAAAAATCTAAAATTTCTTTGGTTTCAATTGAATTATCAGTTAATGATTTAACTTTTAATTTTAATAATTCCTTTTGACAAATAATGTATTTAGGAATAACCTTTTTAACTAATAATTGGTAGAATTTGATTCCTAAATTTAAATTATCTTTTAAGTCATCCATTGTTATATTGCAATCTAGTTCGTGTATTTCTTTATTACTATCAAAGTTTTCAACAATTTTTAAGAAATCAGAAAAATTGCAAGTGTATTTACTTATCTTGCTTTTTGCATCGTTATCTTCAATTTCAAAACGACTATTAAAATTAAATGCATTATTTAAATTTAATTCATTTTTTACATAATCAATTATTTTGTCATTTTTTATTTTTTTATTATCTTCATTAAGCAGAGGATTTTTATCAAAAATAGCATTAATTTCAGTTTCTGATAAATTCTTTTTTTTATCAAATGTTGCTTTTGATTTTTTATAATTGCAATATTCAGTTTTTATTATTTTTAATTCATTTTTTTTCGAGTTTTTTCTTGTTTGATATCAAGGTTTCACAATGAAAATTTTATTGATTTCGATCCCTGAGGATGAAAGAACGGAATAATCATAATATGCTCTTAATAAATCCTTTAGGCTAGTTTTTGATGAATATACAATATTTCCCATTTCTTTAGTTTTACTATCGTAGTAAAAAGGCTTTGATATGCATTTTTTATATTCAAAAACAGGATTTATTATTAGCGAATTTTGCATTAAAAATTCTTTTGTTTGTAAAATTTTTTCATCGGTTGAAGATTTTTTAGAAATTATATTTACTTTATTTGAAGAATTTTTTGTTAAAAAATTTATAATTTGTTCCTCGACAAGGGCTATTCCACTATCAACCATTTGAAATTGAAAAAAATTATCCAATATTTTGTTAAATAATTCTAGTTTACCATCTGAATTAATTTTTTCAAACAGTGTTGAATCATTTTGCATATCCTGTTGAATTTTTTTTATTTTTTCGATAGTATTTAGCTTTAAAAAGTCTTTGTTTTTAGTAGAGTTATTTTCAAAGTATTGATTAAAATTTTTGTCAAGAATGTTTTCAATATCATCATTTGCAAATTCCAACATTTCATAACCGTTGTCTTCTTGGTTGTCGCTTTCGTAAACCTCACTAAAATCATTCAATAATTCTTCTTCTCAATTATTAAAGGCAAAGTAAGGTCTGGCGGTATTTAGAATCAAAAAATTTTTATAATTAAAGTATTTAGGCTTGTTCATATTCGGGAACAGCCTTTCCTTGATCTACTCAATATAAATATAAATTTTTCCATTCTTCTTGGTTATTACATTCAAGGAATTTTAATAAATCTTGGTCAATTTGTTCATTTCATTTTGGACTTATTCCAATTTGAGTGTATTTCTTATATCATTGCATACAATAATTAATATCATCTTGGACTTGTTCGTTGTTTAAGATATATGTTCAATTCTTTATTATTCTTTTAGTTATGTCTACGTCGTTTGGATTTAAATAATCTTCTTCTTTTAAAAAACAAGCAACGATACTAAATGAAGTTGCTCCAATCAAGTATGTGTATAATTGAGCTTGCTTTATATAGCCAGGATTAACTCCATATTTTATTCAATTTTCATAATTTTTTTCCCCGACAGTTTTAATTTCGATAATTAAATGTCTTTCGGGACTATAGCCATCAGGCAACCCTCCAAATAGCTCGTTATCTTTAAAATAATCATAATTATATTGATTGGCTTCATATCTAAGCAATTTGGAATTTAATTTTTTTTCAATAATTTTTACTATTTTTGGTTCTAATGCAATACCTGCATCAACATATTTCCTGTTCAATATTGGTTTTCTAAAACCGCATATATTACAAAATGCTTCAAATTGGCTGTCAAATGAGCTCAATCCCATTATAGCTCCCAACGCCGAACCGGTCATTTTTTTAAATCCTCCAAAAGTACCAGGTTTTTTTTCTTGCATAGATTTTAAGATTTTTGGATCTACTATTAAAGTCTTATTTTTATAATCCAAAGTGTAATTTTTATTGTTAAAAAATGTTCTTTTAGGAATTATTATTTTTTTTTCCATATTATTGCCCTTCTTAATTAATTACTATTAATGTAATGAATATTTAAATTATATATTTTCAATAGTTAAAAACTAACAAAATGGGAAAAAATAGTGAAAATATAGTTTTATCAAAAAAAATAAACAATTAATGTTTAATTTAAAGTAAATAAAAAATGTTTTTTTTATTAATGTTCTAACACTTAAAATTTAATTAGTATATAATTTTTTTTGTAAATAATGAAAAGAGGAATGATGAAAAAATACACTAAAATTTTATTAACATTAGGAGCTATTTCTACTTCTATTGTTGCTGTTCCATTAGTAGCAGCAGGATGCAATGATCCAAAGAATAAGAAAAACCCAAACAATAATGATCAAAGTCAAGATAGCCAAATTGAGTTTCAAGAAGGCTTGGGGTTAAAAATTGCAAAAATTGCCAAAGATCAAGAAAATGTTAAAGTTGATGAATTTGTAAAAGAAGCAAAGAGTGCAAAGACTCTAGATCAAATAAAAGCATTATTTACTAAATATAAAATTGCTTATGATTTAAGTGAAATTCCAGATGAAGCAAAATATGAAGTTGCTGCTGGTACACACGGTCATGCCGATGAAGGACTAGTACACTTAGATATTATTCAAACAGTGAATGAAAAGCAAAATAATAATAGATTTGAAATTAAAGGTTTTAAAATGGAAACTGTTGAAGACACAGTCCAATTGGGAGGATATAAGTTATCAACAAAAATCCTAGATAATAAAAAAGATTTTTCTTTGCAAGAAATAAAGAAACAAATTATTGACGCTCAAGAAAAAGGCTTTAATTCTTTACTTGAAAAATTAAAAGAATTTGTTAATATTGAAGTTGATGAAAATAATAAAACGAAACAATTTGAATTTAATAAAGAAAAGATTGAATTAATTAGTCAATCTGGTCAAATTGTTTTTAAAGGAATTTCTATTATTGATATTAGTAAAAAAGTAAATGAAGTCGGATATAAAACCGAAAGCAAAACTGATTTTATAATTCAAGGCTTGAACAAAGTTGAATAATTAGTTTATAATTAAGGCAATAATGAAAAACAATATTTTAATTTTATTTAAGCACATTATTGTTTACTTTTTTGTCTTGTTTGTCATTGTTAGTATTATCTTTTTTGTTATTAACTCATTGATTGAACCACAGATAAAAAAGAATATTGCAGTTTATTCACAGATAAATTCAAGCCCATGAATTAGATATGGCGAATTTTTGAATAATTTGTTTTCATTTAGAGGTGGCAAGATTTATTCAAAAGAGCTTGCAGCAACTAATTTGTCAATAATTACATTGTATTTTATGCAATTTAAATGAACAATCTTATTTACTGTAATTATTTTTATTTTTTCTTTGATTATTGGAAATTTACTAGGAATTTGAAGTGCATATAAATTTAATAAAGCACCCGATTTTGTCGTAAATATAATTGTTAGTGCTTTAGCTACAATACCTTTAATAGTTCTTGCAATATTAGCATTAGGAACATCAATTTTTCTAGGATATCCAAGTCAATTTATAAATAATGGAAGTTTAACTTTTACCTCTATAATTACACCAATTATTATTACGGCATTTGGCACAATTAGTTTATTTCATGCAAGATCAAGAAAAATAACAAAAGAAACTCTTTCTTCTAATTATTATTTGTTTGGTATTTCACTAGGAAATTCAAAAACTAAATTATTTAAACAAAACATTATTAAAAATTTAATTATTGCTGAATTACAAGTCATTTTGCCTTTTTATATATTGCTTTTTAGTACTTCATTAATAATTGAGAGAATTTTTTCAATACCAGGACAAAGTATTTTTATTTCTTATGTATTTACAAAAGCAGAATTAAATTGCATAATGTTTTATTTTAGTTTTAATTTTTTTGCTTTATTGATTGCTAGATTCATAAATGAAATAATTCTAAATTATTTGAATCCTGCTCAAGCTATTGAAAAGCGTATAAGATGGATTAAAAGAAAAAGGTTAGATTATGAATGAACTAGATAATAAAAAAGAACTTTTTCAATTTGCTAAAAAAAGACAACAAATTCACAATTACCCTATATTTCAAAGCGAAACAAAATTATTTTGGAAGAGATTCTTTAATAAAAAGAGCAACATCGTAATATTTAGTTTTTTATTAGCATTCATTTTACTAACATTAATATTGCTATGTTTTGTAAAATTTTCTCCAATACATTCGATTGATAATAAAAGCGATTTTGTCAATAATTTACCTCCCTATTATTCTCAAATTATTACAAGAAATTTTGAAAGAGGATATCAACTTGATTTGATAAGATCTATTGAAAATCAAGAGTCAATTAGGGCTGCTAAATTAGGTATTAAACCAATATTTAGAATCTTGTATGATTCAGCAAGAGATAGCGGGGGAAGTTTAACTGTAAATACTGATATTGTTGCTTTAACATATAATCCCTACGATTTAATAAAGGCAATAAATTTGAATCAAAATTCAATAAATATCAATATCTTAAATAAAGTTTTACTCGGAACAACAGAAAGCGGAATTGATATTTATTCAAGGATATTTTGTGCATTTGCATTAACAACCTCAATTATATTATTGGCAATATTTATTAATATTTTTATTGGGTTTTCTCTAGCAGCATTTTATGTTTTTAATCGTTACAAATGATATGGAATTGTTATCGATAAAATTGCTGTTACACTTAATGCAATACCTGAAATAATTTGAATATTTTTGTTGTGTATATTTTTGGGAACAAATTGATATGGTATTCTAATTGCTTTCATATTGATTAGTTGAATAAGTTTTTATGAGCTTTCAAAAAACGAAATTCTTAATTTAATTCAAAAAGAATACATAAAAGCAGCTAAAATAATAGGTTTAAATAATTTTCAAATTACTTATAGACATTTATTTAAAAATGTCCTACCTTCATTAATTATTTTAATTGCTGATCGTCTTGCAATAAATATTCTAATTGTTGCATCTCTTGCCTTTCTAGATTTCTTAACTGCTGAAAGTAATTTAAACATAGGAACAATTTTTAAAGAAGCATTATCTTCAATAAAAGTAAATCCTCAATACTTGATAATTGTTGCTGTTTATATTACTATATTCTGTATTTTACTTAAACTTTTTTCAATAGGTCTTTCAATGACATATGATCCTAAGATTTCTAAAAATTATTAATAGAATTTAATTAGTTTTATAAAATTATTGTTATATATCGCTAATTATTTAATAATATAACGAAGCTAGATTTCTATAAGGAGTTTGAATTAGTTATGTTGAATTTTATTTATAAAAACGATTGTAAAATCATATTTGGAAAAGATTCAATTCAAAATTTAGAAGAAGAATTGAAATCTTTAAAAGTAAAGAAAATTTTAATTGTTTATAGTGGAAAATATATTTTTGAACTAAAAATATATGACGAAATAATTAAGGCATGCAAAAAATTAAATATAGAATTTATTGAAAATGGTAATGTTGTTCCTAACCCAAGAATTGAATTAGTAAGAAAATTAGTATTAGAAACAAAGGCTCAAAATGTTGATTTTATACTTGCCATCGGTGGCGGTTCGGTAATCGACACCGCCAAAGCAATAGCAGTTGGAGCGAAAAGCGATGTTGATGTTTGGAAATTTTATACATATGAAGATAAACCAAATTGCGCATTACCTATCGGAGTTATTTCGACAATTGCATCTAGCGGTTCCGAATCGTCAAATTGCTCAATTTTGTCAAATGAGAATCACAAACTTGGCATAGAATATGATTTTATTATTCCAAAATTTGCAATAATTGATCCTTGATATACAAAAAGTCTCCCTATGTATCAAATTTCATGTGGCATATCTGATATTAGTTCTCATCTAATTGAAAGATATTATACAAATATAGAACATGTTGATGCAACAGATTACATGATTGAAGGACTTTTAAAGGCATTGATGATAAATGCTAAATTATTAATGGAAGATCCAAATGATATGAATGCAAGGTCAGAAGTATTTTTAATTTCTATTTTTGCACACAATAATATGTTAGATTCTGGTAGAGTTGCTGATTGAGCTTCGCATAGAATTGAACATGAATTAAGCAATTTTTATGGCATAACTCATGGTGAAGGTATGGCGATTGTCATGGTTGCATATGCAAAATATATGGCAATTGAAAAACCTAAAAAATTAGCTCAATTAGCCGAAAGAGTTTTTAATGTTGACAAGGGTTTGAGCCAAAAAGAAAAGGCTAATTTATTGTCAAAAAAATTAGATGAATTTTATAGAACAATAAAAATGAGAACTAGATTATCAGAATTAGGAGTAAGTTGCGAAAAGTTTCGTGAAATGGCATTAAGTGCAACTAAAAACGACAGTCAAACCATTGGTCATTATAAACCCCTTTTATCAAAAGAAATAATTGAAATTCTAAAGATTGCAAAGTAATAATTAATTTTTTTTATTTTATAAAAAAACATGCCTTTTTTTAAAGCATGTTTTATTTTTTTACTATTGAAGTTAAAACTTTTTCTACAATATACTCTTCATCATTTTTTTCAAGGTTGCAAAATTTATTTAATGCAATGTTATATTTAGCAATTTTTTCATGAGATAATGCCTCATAAGATTCAATTAGTATTGAATTATTTCTATCGTAGTTCAGGCTTTCAATGTTTCCAATATTTGATATTGAAATAATAGAACTATTTAACCTTCTAGCAATAAGCTCTGCTATTCTAAGATCAGATCCTGCTGCTATAATATTTGTTGTTTGACTAATTTTTCTAATGTAATATGGGCCATCTTCAAATTCAACTTTTGAAGTATCCTTTATTTCTTTAATTTCTTTATTTTCTAAATAAATTATTGATGACTTTTTTGTGTGATTAAAATGAAATTCAAATGCTCCTTTTAATTCATTGAAATCGCAAGGCCTCAATAAATTTATATGGTCATATGAATATAATATTTTAAGCTCATTGCTTAGGCTAAAATTATTTCTATTATTGATTAATAGTATAAGAATTTTTGCATTTGAATATTTTAAGACTTGTAATGTTGGCAATAAATAACCTAAATAATTAATATCTACAATAACAATTGCTTCTATGCTTGAATGCAAACCTAATCCCATTGCCATATTAATCATTGTAAATTCTCTATTGCCTAAGAAAATTCCTCTTCCAAGATTGTTACTTGCAAAAATCCCATTTAACGATTTAATATTTTGAAAATAAGAAATATTATTTGATAATACTAGTAAATTTTTGTATTTATCACATAAATTATTTATTATTTTTAAAGCATTTTCAATGTATGTTTTTTCTTTAAATTCTTCAACATCGTTAATATTTTCACGAATATTGTTTTTTAAAAAGATTTGCAAATTATTTGAATTACTAAATGTTTTTATTTTGTTTTCTATTTTTTGCAATCTGTTTTCATAAAACTCAACAACCTCAGAATACAAATCACTCAAATTTGTTTTTTGAAAAGAGGTTTTGTCTTTGAATTCTTCTAATTTTTCATGAGTTATTGAATTATCAAAGTTCTTTTTAAATAATTGTTCGCTTTGAGGACTTAAAATTTTAATAAACACAGGTTGATTAATTTTTTGTGCTTTTTTTATTGCTTTTATTATTGAACGACATTGACCATTTGACACTTCAATGTATTTGAAATTCATCGACTCAACTTTTTTTGCTATATTTTCTGGATTAATACTTTTACTATCTACTGTGTATTCAATTTCATTTGCATCATAGATAACAATTAATTGCCTTAAATTATGAGTTCCAGCATATGCTAGTGCTTCTTGAGTAGATCCTTCTTGAAGTTCACGTTCAGTTACATATCAATAAGTAAAGTGATTAATATTCTTATCTAACCTATTTAAATAATTTTGAGCGATTGTGTTTCCTAATGCAAAACCGCCTGATATTCCTAAAAATATTTCGCCGCTTTTAATTCAATCTAATGTTCAATTCGAATATGAAATGTTTTGATTTCTATTGCTTATTAAGTTAAGGTATTCATTTTCACTAATTAAACTATATAATCTCAAAATTTCATAAAAAAGTGGCAATATGTTGGGATTAAAAAAAACAAATCTATCCCTATTGACATCAGAATTATTTTTTCTATTTATATTGAAAAAATAGCCAAAAATAGCATGAAATATTTTTGCCCCACTCATGATTGAAGAAAAATCACTATATTTTCAACTAAATGCCATATTTAAGGAATTGATTTTTATATTGTCAATAGCTATTTGATCAATTTTTTTATTTTTCATCTTCATAACCTTGGAATATTAAATTAATATTGTTTGGTTTGGCATTTATTAATGAAAAAACTTTATGTTCAATCTTAAATATTAGTTTTTTTGTTTCATATGCAAAACTAGTTTTGTTTATTAATTTGTAACTTAGATTAATAAAAACATTTGTTTTAGTGCGATTTGGTTTAATTTCTATTTTTCCAATTAATTTTATATTTTTATTTGAACTAAAAATATTGTTTAATTCTTCATATATTGCATCTTGTTCAACAAAATAACGAAAGTTCATTTTTGTATTAACTTCAATTGCTCACATATTTTACGCTCTTCCAGTGTATTTACCAGTTTCGGTTGAAATAGTAACTATTTCACCTTCTTTTATAAATAATGGTGTTTCAACAACATAGCCGGTTTCTAGAGTAACCTTTTTTTGTGCTGCTTGAGCTGTGTTGCCTTTAACTGCATCTGGTGCTTCGACAACTTTTAAATTTACATTGGCAGGTAATTCAATGTCTAAAACCTCATTTTGAAATTTTCTTACTATTACCTTTTGTCCTTCTTTAAGAAAGTTTAATTCTCAATTAAGATGTTCCGAAGGTATTTCAATTTGTTCAAAAGTTTCTTGATCCATTAAAACTACAACGTCTCCTGCATTGTATAGATAATCCATATTTGATTTTTCAATCATTGCTGGTTCAACTTTTTCGCCACCAGTAAATGACTTAATTGTTGTTGAACCTGTTCTTAGATCTTTAACTTTTGCTTTAACATTTGCTTGGCCGCGGCCTTGTTTTGAATGCGCTGCTTCAAGCACTACATAAATATTGCCTTCTAATTTAAATGTAACTCCTGGTTTTAAATCGTTAACATTTATCATAACGTACTCCTTTAAATTTAATTAATAAGGTATTTAATCTATAAACTTAATAAATATAAATTATAATTAATTTATGGAATTTTACGTTTATTATTGTTAAATTTAATGATAATTGAAATAAGGTAGGTTAAAATGGAAGATTTATTAAGAAAAGTTCCTAAGACAAAAAAAGAATTGAAGATATATTCGGTATTAATCAATAAAATAGTTTCTTGATTAAAGCAAAAAATAAACTCCTCAAATTCCAAAGGTATAACATTAGGAATATCAGGTGGAATTGATAGTTCAACATTAGCGTTAATTTCTGAATTAGCTTTTCCAAATGGTTGCAAATTTTATTATTTAAAAACAGAAAATGATTCATATACAGAAAGCCATATTAAACTTTTGCAACTTAAATTAAAGACAAAAATTGAAATTATTAATTTAAGTTCTTGCTTTAAAAAAATAGTAAAGATTGCAAATATAATAAACCAAGGTTCAATTGCAAATACTAAATCCAGATTATTTATGACAACATTATATGGTCTTGCATTTCAAAACAAAAATCTTGTGCTTGGCACAGATAATTTTGATGAATATTATTTGGGATATTTTACAAAATATGGAGACGGTGGATGCGATTTACTGCCTTTTGCTAACATAAAAAAATCTGATGTATATGCTATGGCGAGTTTGTTGGGTGTTCCACAGGAAATTATTGATAAAAAACCTAGTGCAACATTATACAAAAATCAATATGATGAAGAAGAATTAGGATTTAAATACTCAGATTTTGAAAAATATCTATTAGATCAAACATCTGTTTCTGAGGAATTAATTAAAAAGATAAAGAATATTCACAAGCAAACTGAACACAAAAGAAAAGCAATCCCCAAGGGTCCAAAATTAAAATAATGTTCAATATAAAAATTCAAGCATCCTTACCTAAATGCTTGAATTTTTATATTGTTTTTTATGCTTTTAAATTGTTTGCTTTTGTTCAATTGCTAAAAAAATTATTTAAGTTTAATGTTTTTATTGTTGAAATGTTTAGTTTAATTAATCCTTTGTTTTCGATATTAAATAAGGGGTTGTAAATATTCAGGGTATAATCATTAATTTTTTCATTTCACAATTTAAAATTACTATTTAACTTTAAATTGATAATGCCATTAAAGTGACTTGGAATGTAAAATCCTTTTTTGATTGAATTATTATATGATTTAATTTTTAAAAAATCTTGTGTTTCTTTGCTAAAAATATATGAATCATTTAGAAAGTAATTAAAAGTATAAGAAAGGGGTCCATTTTTTTCTAAAGTATATTCTAATTTGTTAGTAATATTTAATTTATTATTTTGACTATAAAAATTAATTGAATCAAAAATTGGATTTTTTAATTCTGGATAATCATAAATAATTTTTTTGTTATGTTGGTTTGTTTCAATAAAGCTTTGCGAATATCCAATGTGATTTCAGGGCATATTTTGTTTCAGCTGATTGAATTTAAAATATGTAACAAAAAATTCTTTAACTACAGTTGCAGAAGAATTATTAACATCTTCTTTAAAACTCTTGTCAGTAAGAAAAATATCAATATTTTTTAGGGTTCTTGTTTTAAAATCTGAGTCTATATTTCTATTATCTGATAGGTTATTTGCTAAGTCATAGTTAATAAGAATATTGGCTCCGACTTTATAGCTCAAATAATCTCTAATTTTTGTATAAGCATCAATTTTTATTATCAGTTTTTTTTCTAAAAATATAGGTTTTCCATCTTCATATTTATCAATTTTAAAGTGAATATATTCATCATTTGTTTTATGATAAATCGACAAATTTAGAGATTTTTTATTTATTGAAATTTCTTTTTTTGTAGCAACTTCATAAATCAATCTATGAATTGAGAAAGTGATTGATAATTTATTGCTTTTTTCATCTCTATTTATTTTGATAAATATTGGATATTTTTTTAGCATCGTATTAGATACTAAAGTATTCGATTTTAAAGATTTTGAAGCAGATATTTTAAAAGTTACATCTTCACAAATATAGTTTTTTGCCAGGATATCATTTGCCTTTTTTTCAACAACTATTTGGTACAATCTTTCTTTTCTTCTTTAAAAATATTTTCTTTGAATTCACAAATCAATCTAGTTTTTGCTATAAAATACAAATAATAAAAGGGGATTCAATATTTATATAAATCGTGTTGCTTCTTTTCTTTGTCTATTTTATATTTTTCCATTGATCCTCCGGTGTCTAGAATTTGCCTTCTAGACATAATAATGTAACCATGAAAATTAAGGATTTTGCCAAATTTTGGGAATTGTGAAATCTCTTATTTATTACATAAATAAAGAAAATTTATTGTCTAAAAAATCAAGAATCAAGCAATTGCTAAAATTAAATAATTTAATTTACGATAATATGATGATTTAGAAAAGAAAAAGTCTGTTCACTTAATATCATCTTTAAGTTCTTTAAAATATTTAATATAAATACATTTCAAATCATCACTCAATGAAGATTCAAACAATTTTGCTGTTTTTAAAACATTCTTTTGAATTAAAAATTTAAGTGAAATTAAATTCTCTTTATTAAAAATTTCGGGAATTTTATTTATATCTATTTTAATTTTTCGTTCCCTTAACTCTTTTATTATTTCCTTAAAATAATTAAAACATTTTAAAAAGAATGCTCTGTTGCTACTACGACGCATTTTTTGCCTCCATTTAAATTGCGTTTTGTATGATTTTATATCTTTATTTTTAGTAAATAATTTCAAAAAAAGTTAAATAAAAATCTAAAAAAAAGTAAGTTATACAAAAAAAACTTACTTTTAGGTTTTGTATTTTTGATTTTATAAATATTTGTCAGGATGTTCAATTTTCATTTTTTTAATAAATTCATCTTTATCAAGAGAACCATATTTTTTCATTAATTCTTGACATTCTTTATATTCATTTTCGGCTCAAACAACATCTTCAAATCCTGTTACTAATGTAGCATTTTTACCCTTAAATTCTTTATAAGTAGAAAAGAAATTTCTTACTTGAACTAATCACATTTGATCGACATCTGCCAATGATTTAATATTATCTAATCTATAATCATCTGCGTGAACTGCAATTAATTTAGTATCTGTTTCGCCACCATCAATCATTTTCATTGCACCAATTAGTCTTGCATTTAATGATGTTCCGGGTAAAAAACTTTCTGAAGAATAAACTAATACATCCAATTCATCTCCGTCTCAATCTAGTGCATCAGATAAATAGCCATAATTTGCAGGATATTTAAAATCACCTCTTAAAATTCTGTCAACTTTGATTTTGTTGCTTTTGCGGTCATATTCATATTTAATTTTTGAATCTTTACTAATTTCAATGTTTACTTCTAAATTTTTCATATGCTTATTTTATCACTTTCATAGAAATTCCTTATTGTTTGGGAAAAAAATAAGAGTTTTCGCTTATTTTTCCCAAATGAAATAATAGTCAGAAAAATCCAATAAACTTAAAAGTATGAGGAGCAAAAATGAAAATATATTTATATGGAAAAATAATGCACGTAAACACTAACTATTTAATTTTAGATCATAATGGTGAGGGTGAATTGATATACGTGGCAGATATAAAAAGATTTAATAAGGATGATCTGAGAAAAATATTTATTTACGATGTGGTAAATGAATATAAAAAAACTACTTATGGATTTGAAAATTTTAAAGAATTAATAATTTTTGAAGATTTAATTTCATTACAAGGTTTAGGACCTAAGACAGCAATTTCTCTTCTAAATTTAGGATGAGAAAATTTAATTCAACTAATTGCAAACGAAGATAAAGATAAATTATGCGAAGCGTCTTATGTAAGTTTGAGGATTGCAAACAATATAATTTTTGCCTATAAACAAAAATATGCAAAATTTTTATCAAAATTAAGCGATGAAGATTTACTTAAAATCAAGAGCAAAAACACAAGCGACTCTTTAAGAGAAAAATTTGAATATACAATGAGAATGCTCGGTTTTAAAAAACAACAAATTTCATACGCATTAGAAAAAATGAGTATAACCGAAAATATTGAAGAATCAGTTGAAAATGCAATAAAAATAATTGGAATGAAGCAAAATGAGTCAAGAGTTCTCGATCAATAGTTTTGATGAATTTGTAGGCCAAGAAAAACTAATTTCCACTATTAAAATAATAATAGAATCTGCAAAGGTTCAAAAAAAACAAATTGATCATTTACTATTTTACGGCCCGCCAGGTTTAGGAAAAACTACACTTGCTAAAATAATTTCAAAAGAAACAAAAAGCAATATTGTTTATGTTCAAGGTCCATTAATCGAAAAAAAGAGTGATGTATTGACTATTTTTTCTTCAATAAATGATAATGACATAATTTTTATTGATGAAATTCATGGCATAAACAAAAATATTGAAGAATTATTTTATTCAGCATTAGAAGAAGGAACAATTGATGTTGCGTTGGGCGTTGATGGTGATAAAAAAATCATGAGAATGAAACTAAAAAAATTTTGTTTGATTGCTGCCACAACAAAAATCAATTTATTATCCAAACCATTAAAAGATCGTTTTGGCTATATAGGAAAATTAAGCGATTATAGCGACTTAGAAATTGCTAAGATAATTTTTAACTCTGCAACTAAAAATAAGATAAAAATTAAAAATGATGCGATTAATTTTATTGCAATTCATTCAAGGCAAACACCAAGAGTCGCTAATACTCTTTTAAAAAGAGTTAATGATTTTGCCATATATTACAAAATTGATCTAATTGACTTGGAAACCGTGAAGAAAGCCTTTTCGTATTTAGGTATTTATTTGTATGGTTTGTATTCGCCTCAAATTGAATATTTAAAAACATTACATAAAGTATTTAATGACAAATTTTCTTCGCTTGATGCGATAAGTTCAATAATTAAGGATGATAAATATACTATTTTAAATGATATTGAGCCTATATTATTGATTTATAAGTTAATTGAGAAATCACCCCGTGGTAGAAAAATTACAAACAATGGCATAGAATATTTAAAGAGTCAAAATATAATTACTTAATTACTAAGTAATTTTAATATTTTAGATAACATGCATTTTTTAGTATAATTATTAACTATATGAAGAAAACAAAAATTTTAAACAATAAATTTAGATGAGTTATTAGCATTTTTTTAATTTTAATTTTATTGATTGTGACAATTTTAGGATCGATTTTTTATTTGTTTCCGCAACTTAAAAAACAATCCAATTCAAATGTTACATTTGCTAAAATTGGGTTAAAAATAGAAAGGGAAAATCAAAAAGAAAACTCGTATAAAAAATCATATGGATTATCAGATCAAGAAATTTTGAATTTGACTAAGAATTACATAGGAAACCAAAACGGGGTTTTAAGTACTTCATATGATATTAATTTAGTATCTAAAAATTTGATTTCTGCTACTAGTTATCAAGATAAAACAGATAAGGATGTTAATAATTTAATATCCAATTTTGTTAATAAGCCTTATTTAACAGTAACTGATGGTGGCGGTAATCCATTATTTTATAAAGGTGAATATGTTTCTAGGTTTTATCCAAATCCTGATGTTCCTAGAACTCTTAAAGATTTTTTGAAAAATGGACCTCAAAACTACAATATTAGCGTAGAAAAAAATCCAGCAACAACCTACAACAAATTTGGTGCAAGACAAAAAATTCAAGTTAAATTGGATGAATATGGATGGGATAGTTTTGTGCAAATGATAAACGAGTACATGCTTGCAACAAATTTATCTTTACAACGTAATAGAAAAGCCTCGCGTGAAGAAATTATAAATAACCCAGGCAATAAAATTTACTTTTGAATGAATTTGGCAGAATTCATTCGCAGAGCAAAAACCGAGTTTCCAGATGAATGAAAGGCAGCAGGAGAAAATCCTATAAACTTTGCTTATGTTGGAAATTCTGCTTTGCCTGAAATAAAAAAGGACAAAAAAGGGAATATCATTGATATTAAATATCCTGTTTTAAAATCAAAAGAAATTAATGCAAGAAAATATTTGATATCAGCAGTCAATCCCGCAACATCTAGAATACTTTCAACCGAAAAAAATGAATCATCATTTTATTTGGCAAACGAAAATCTTGAAGGTTTAAGCGATGAATATATTGCTGCTGCAATTAACTATTCATATGCCCCATTTAAATTAACTAAAACTTACAATTATTTTTTAACTGGTAGTTCAACAAATCAAAATAGATATTTAGCAGTTTTAGCAATTTTATTTTCATTGTTTGCAGTATTTTTGATCGCAAAATATCGTTTATATGGAATCGTATCATCAATATGCTTGGCATTTATGATATTTGTGTTTTTATCAATTATTACTTCATTTAATATATATATAACGGGAGCGGTAGCATTTACTTTCTTAATTTCTACATTCTTAACATTTTTAATGATTTGGCAAATATTAAGACGTCTAGATAAAGAAGTAAATTCAGGTTCTAACGGAATAAAAGCAACAAATAAATCATTAAGGTTTGGAATAATATCAACACTTGATATTGCCTTTGCATTAATTGTGGTTTCAATATTTACTATTTTTATAAAAACTTCATATTTAAATGCGATGGGCATAATGCTATTTATTGGATTGGTTTCTGGATTGATTATTGGAGTATTGGTCAATGCGTTAATAATGTGAAATTTAATAAAAACAGAAACGTTTGATAAAAGAACAAATTGAATTGTTTGAAATAGCAAAAGAGCAAATTCTTTGATAGCAAAGATTGATTTAATCTCAAAATCAAAATATTTTAGTATAGGTTTTGCAATATTTGTAATATTAACCATTGTATTCTATGGAATATATAGCGGTGTATTTGAAAGTACAAAATTAGGAATTAATGCTAGTGAAACATTAGCAAATAATTACTTATATTCTATTCAAAAATCATCAATAAATGGTGATTGAAATAAAACTGAAGTTGATCAAATTATTAAATATTGAAAAGAATTAAATATTTCAAATGCAAATATTTTCTTTGAAAAATCAAGTTTAACTAACGACTCATATAATTTATTAATTTCTTCAGCGGACAAGATTGATTCAACTAAATTAGAAGCTTTAAAGACATTTATTAATACTAAAATTTCAGCTATAGGTAATGAATTTGATTTGAACATACACGAAATATCATTAAATGCAAATGGTGAATTAATCAATTTTGGATTTACTATTTTAATAATTGTGGTTTCATTAATAATTTGTGGAATATATAGCATTATAAGATTTGGTTTAATAGCGTTTTTTGTAATGTGAATAAACGAAATATTAGCAGTTATAAGTTCAATAGTTTGATTAATAATTTGCCATGGACAATTTAACAATGGAATTTTAGGAGCATTGATATTATCTACTGCATTTAGTGTAGTTGATTCTATCTCTAATTCTCAAACAATCAAGGAAGAATTTGGCAATAATTTAAATACAAAAAATTACATATTTGAAATTGGCCAAATAAACAATATATTTAAAAAATATGTAATAGAATCTTTGAATAAAAACATCTTCAATATATTCTTTGCAATTATTTTTGTGGCATCTACATATACGTTGATGACAGGCTTTAATGCAACAACAATATTGGTAACTTCAATGTTTATTATTTCAAATTCATTTATCAATTTATTTATATTACCAAACATTTGAAGATTGATGTATATAAAGAGATATTCAATCAAGCAAAAGAGAATTGAAACTAAATATTGAGAAACAGAAAAGATTAGCGAACAAACATTTGTTGGTATTAATGATTTTAATATCTAAAAAAGGAGGAACCAATGTTTCAAAGACTTAAAGGCACAAGAGATATATATGGGTTAGAAGAAAAGGTTTTGAATTTGATAGAAAATAAATTTTTTAAAATTATAAAAAATTACAATTTTAAAAGAATTTGCACACCGATAATTGAAGACGCTAACTTGTTTATAAGATCAGTTGGTGAAACTAGTGACATTGTTTCAAAAGAGATGTATCTGTTTAAGGATAATGGCCAAAGAGACATTGCCTTAAGACCAGAAGGAACCGCTTCAACAATAAGAGCTTTTGTAGAAAACAAAATAAATAATTTAGAACCTACTAAATTAGCCTATTTTGGACCTATGTTTAGATACGAACGCCCTCAAAAAGGTCGCTATAGACAATTTATTCAGGGAGGAGTTGAATTAATTGAAAATTCAACTATTGAGAATAATTTTGAAATAATAAAATTGGCATATGATTTTTTAAAGTCGTTAAAAATTAGTAACATTACTTTAGAAATAAATAATTTGGGCTCTTTTGAGTCAAGAAATAACTACATAGAAATATTAAAAGAATATTTTTCTAAATACAAAGAACAATTGAATGAAATTTCTTTAATTAGATTGCAAAAGAATGTTTTGAGAATCTTAGATGATAAAGAAGAAATAAAAAAAGATTTTGTAAAAAATGCTCCAAAATTAATAGATTATTTATCTTCAATTGAAAAAGAAAGATTTAAAAATTTACTAGATTTACTAGATGAATTTGAAATCAAATATGTAATAAATCCCTACTTAGTCAGGGGACTTGATTACTACAATGATGTTGTTTTTGAATTTGTTTCAAATTCAGATGCCCTTGGTTCGCAATGTACCGTTCTTGGGGGTGGAAGATATGATGGTATGATTAAAAGTTTTGGCGGACCTGATATAGGTTCTATTGGGTTTGCATTTGGAGTAGATAGATTAATGGAAATAATAATGTCAAATATTGACAATTATCCAGAGCTAAGTTTTAATGAAACGATATTAATTGCTTATTTGAATGAAGATGAAAAAAATGAAATAAGAAAAATTGCTTATGATTTGAGAAGGAATTTTCAAGTAATTTTTCCAAGTCAAAAACAATCAATTAAGAGTTTGTTTAAACTTCAATATAAATTGCAACCAAAATATTTAATTTTTAAAGAATTAAATATGAAAAAAAATGAGTTGAAAATAAAATCACTTTTAAATGAAAGAAATATAATTTATACTAATTTAGACGAATTTAAAAATATTATTAGTGAAATGAAAAGAGATGAAAACAATGAATAAAAATTATTGTGGAACATTATGTATTAATGATTTAAACAAAGAAGTAGAGCTTTGTGGATGAATTGCAAACAAAAGAAAATTTAAGCAACAAGTTTTTATTGACTTAAGAGATTCAAGTGGCGTAGTGCAATTAATATTTCAAAATGTATCAGATCCTTTATTAACTAAAGAAAGTTGTATTTATGTAAAAGGAACTGTTCAAAAGCGTTTAGAAGTTAATCCAGCATTAAAAACCGGAGAAATCGAAGTTATAGTTTCTGATTATAAAATTTTTAATTCAGCAAAGCAAATACCTTTTGAAATTAACAATTCAAAATCAACAAATGATGCAAACGAAGATATAAGATTGGAATATCGTTTTCTTGATTTAAGAGAAGAAAGAATGCTTAACAATTTAAGATTAAGACATAAATTCTTACTTTTGGTAAGAAATTTCTTCGATAAACAAGGTTATATTGAAGTGGAAACCCCAATTTTAGGTAAATCAACTCCCGAAGGAGCTAGAGATTACTTGGTTCCTACTAGAAGAAAAGGAAGATTTTTTGCATTACCTCAATCACCACAACTATTTAAGCAATTATTGATGGCTGCTGGATTTGAAAAATATTTCCAAATTGCCAGGGTTTTTAGAGATGAAGATTTAAGAAAAGATAGACAACCAGAATTCACTCAATTAGATATTGAAATGTCATTTGGAAGTCAAGAAGAAATATTTAAATTATGTGAAGATATGTGAAAGGATGTACTTTCACAATTGGGGTACAAAATTGAAACTCCATTTCCAAAAATGGACTTTTTCTATTCAATGGCTCATTATGGAAATGATAAACCAGATACAAGATTTGGATTTTTAATTGAAGATTATTCAAAACAATTTGCGGCCAAATATAATAAGAAATTTGTAAAAGCTATTGTTTTTGACAGAAATATAAATGAACATAAACAAATAATTAATGAAACTTTTAAAAAGAATAATGGACAAATATTAGACATATTCGACTTAAAAGAAGCAAACCAAAATGAATTCCAATGTCTTTTAGATAAGGCAAAAGAAGATAATATTTCAACCCCATGAGCAATAATTTCAGCTAATGATTTAGAAGAAGATGCATTGAAATCACTTGGAGCAATTAGAACAATTGCAAATGATTTATACAAATTAGCAGATCCAAATCAATTGAATTTCTTATGATTGGTAAATTGACCTATGTTTGAATATGACAGAGAAACAAAAACATATTCACCTGCTCACCATGCGTTCACACAATTTGAAGAATCTACAATGAAATATTTAGAAACTGGAGAGCTTGAAAAAGTTAGAGCTAAATCATACGATTTAGTGTTAAATGGATTTGAATTAGGATCTGGTTCTATAAGAATTTATGATCCAAAGATTCAAAAGAAAATGTTCGACGTAATTAATCTAAGTGAAAAACAACAACAAGATCGTTTCGGATTCTTTTTAAAAGCATTTGAATATGGTCTACCTCCTCACAATGGTATTGCATTTGGAGTTGAAAGAATTTTAATGATTTTAACCAAATCAGAATCAATTAGAGATGTAATTGCATTTCCTAAAAATGCTAAAGGTATTGACTTGTTGACATCAGCTCCTAGCGATGTGACAAAAGAACAATTAGATGAATATGGATTGGAACTTAAAATTAATAAAAAATAATAATATATAAATTAAAATATATGGGTAATAGTTAAATTAATAATTTGATTTTAATTATAAACAAAACAACATAAAAAAAGAAAGGGATTTTATGCATGCTGCTTCAATAGCCTTAACAGTTATATTGGTAATAATTTCATTTGCGATAATTGGAATTTCATTTATTATGGCTCCTGATTCAAATAGTTTTAGTGGAGCTTTAGTTGGTTCAAATGACCTAGACTTGTTCAAAGTATCAAAAGAAAGAGGAATTAAAAAAGTATTAAAGTGATCAATGATTACTTTAGGTATATTACTTTTTATATTCTTGATCGCTTTAAGAGTTGTAATACAAAATGGTTAGAATTTTTAAATAAAGATGACATATATAAAAAATTTTAAAAATAAGAATAACAACCCTAAAATTAATGAAGAACAAGTATTAAAATGCATAAGAGAAAGTGATGGAATTACTTTTATTGAAATTGCAAAAAAATTAAGAATTCCTGCTTTTTTGAATTTTGAATTATCAGAAATATTAAATAACTATTTATCTAAAAAATTAATTGATACGAAAAGCGATGAAAAATACATCGCTATTTATTTTCTAACTAAAGTACAAAAGGAAATATCAATAACTGCCAAAAGATTAGGATTTATTGATTTTGAAATGCAAGAAGAATCTCAAACTAAAGTATTTAGTGCCTTTCTTGCGCCTTTTCAATTAAAAGCGGTATTGGACAAAGATTTATTGCTTGCAAATATTTATTATTATTATGAAAATGGCATAAAAAAATATAAAGGCGATATTATTCAAATTTTAAATCACGCAAGAAAAACTATTGTTGGAACTATTGAAAAGAGCGCAAATAAACTGTTTTTTAATGCTTATGATGAAAAAGATAGGGCTAAATTTGAAATTATTAATGAAAAAGAATGCCCAGATATAACAAAATTGAAAAATTCATTGGTATCTTGTGAGATTTTAAAACCAAATAATAAAAAAGTTGCTATTGCATATAAAAATATAATTGGTAATATTAATGATAAAGAACATGTGATTAAAAAAATCATTGCCCAAAATGATGTAAATGTCAATTTTCCACAAAATTTATTAGAATATGTTTCCTCAATACCTTCTTTTGTTTCACAAGAAGAAATTAATTCAAGAATAAATTTAATAGATTTAATGACAGTTACAATTGACGGTCTTGACACTAAAGATTTTGATGACGCCATTTCGTGTTATAAAAATGAAAAGAATAATTGAAAGTTATTTATTCATATTGCCGATGTTTCATACTATGTTAAGGAAAACGATTTAATAGATAATGAGGCTTTATTGCGTGGCACAAGCATTTACTTACCCGATAGGGTTATACCAATGTTGCCGGTTGAATTGTCTAACGGAATTTGTTCATTAAACCCAAATGAAGTCAGAGCTTGTATAACATTGGAATTAGAAATAGACAAGCAAGGGAACAATATATCATATAAAATTTATCCTAGTGTTATAAAATCAAATTATAGATTGACTTATAATGAAGTTAATGATTTTTATAGCAATATAAAAAGTGTTCCTGATGATGTTGCAAATATGCTGTTGCATGCACGAGATCTTGCAAAAATTATTAGAAGTAAAAAAATATCCGAAGGTTATGTTGACTTTGAAATTCAAGAATCAAAAGTTATAATGGATGGAACAAAGGTTGTTGATATCAAGGTGAAAGAAGAAGGCGAAAGCGAAAAATTAATTGAAGACTTCATGGTTCGGGCAAACGAAACCGTTGCTCAAATGATGACTAATTTAAAAATTCCTTCAATTTATAGAATTCACGAAAAACCTTCACCTGAAAAACTAACTTTATTGCAAGAATTATTCAATTTTTGTGGATTTAAGGATGTAAAAGTTCCTTATGATGGAGAACCAAAATCATTTGGAGAAATGATTGCAAAATTAAAAGAACATAAATTTGATGATTTTATTAAAATGGCATTATTAAGAACAATGCAAAAAGCAATATATTCATCAAATAATATTGGCCATTTCGGTTTAGCTTCAAAAGCTTACTCACATTTTACTAGTCCAATTAGAAGATATCCAGACTTATTGCTACATAGGTTGATAAGAACTTATATTTTTGAAAAGAAAGAAATAACACCCGATTTATCAGAAACGCTAAAACAAAAAATAAGTCAAATTGCTTTAATGAATAGTGAATCTGAAAAAAATGCAATGGTTGTTGAACGAAGTGTTGTTGATGTTAGAAAATCGGAATTCTTTGAAAATTTAATTAATAAGCAATTTTTTGCAACATTAGTATCAATAGAAAAATTTGGAATGTTTTTTAACATTGACGAATATCAAACAAGTGTTTTAGTTCGTTTTGAAAATCTCACGATTCCAACTAATAAAGACAACGATTTTCAAGCATCATCTAAAAATAAAATCTATAAAGCAGGCAATAAGTATTTAATTACTATCACTTCGATAGATCACGAAAAAGGAAATGTAAATGCAACATTAGCTTAGCATTGACATTTTTTTATTAATTAATTAAAAATAATTTTAATAGTTATATTTTTTTATAAAATAATAGTATGCCCAAATTGATAATTTCAAATAAATTTATAAAATCAAATTATGAAATTGATTCCACATATGAATGTGGCATTTCGTTATTAGGTTGAGAAGTCAAGAGTTTAAGGGCAAAAAATGCAAAACTTGATAATTCTTTTTGTTCAATTAGTAATAACCTAGAATTATGAATCAATAATTTAAATATTGCTCAATATATGCAGGTAAAAGGCGATTTAAAAAGAAGTAGAAAATTGCTAATGCATAAATCAGAAATATTAAAATTAAAAAACAAGCAAGAAAAATTTTCTTTTGTTATTGTTCCGGCTTCGATATATTGAAGCAATAATCATATTAAGGTAGAAATAGCTTTAGCTAAAGCTTTAAAAAAATATGATAAGCGAGCTAAAGAAAGAGAAAACGAAATAAAGAAACAAATAAAATCAAGTTATTAAGGGGGCGTACAGGCTTCGACATACATGCAAGTTATTAAGTTGCAGTAGTTTGGCAAACTATAATGCTACTAGGCTTTTTAAGCGCAGAAGAAAAACAAAACAAACAATCATTTGTTTTAAATCAAATGATGTCATCAAATCCAGTTTTTGCATACTAATAAATTCTGGTAGGCTAATGAATAGCTCGGTTCATTGCTAGCCTTTGGAGAGCTCAGCAATTAAAGTGGCGTTTTAATTGCAAAATTATGCCAATGGTTATTATGAAGATTGTTAATTTGATAATAATATAACCAAACATAAAATTAACTAAACTGTAGATACTTAATAATGAACATGTGTGGACCGGGGTTCGATTCCCCGCGCTTCCACCATATGAAAAATAAAGAGATCAGCGTTTTATGATCTCTTTTTCTTTTAATTTGGTGATATTTTTTTTAAAATAAAAATAAATAATAAAAATTATTTTTATTTTTTATAAAATTAAAATAATCTAGTTATTAAAATTAATAAATTAAATATAGTTTTATAAAACTTATTTAACTTTAATATAATTTTAACTATAAATATATAAGGAGGGGAAATGGCGGTCAGATTAGTAGTAAAGCATGAAGATGGTTGGGCAGTCAAAAATCCAAAAGGAAAAAGAGCATTGAGAGTATTTAAGACTCAAAAAGAAGCTGTTCAATATGCAAAAACTTTGCAAGATACTTCATCTGTAAATGTTCAGTCTAAAGCTGGGAAGTTTAGAAAGTTCACAAGCTAAAATGGCAATATTATTAAATGGTAAAGCAATCTCTTTAAAAGTTAAAGAAGATTTAAAAAAAGCTATTGAAAAAATGCCTCAAGAAATTAGACCTACTTTAGGAATTTTACAAGTAGGCGATTTAAGTGAGTCAAATATTTATGTAAAAAATAAACTTAAATATGCTTCTGACATAGGATTAAATACAAAACTAATAAAATTGCAACAAAATGCAAGTAAATTGCAAATCGCTGAAGCAATAGAATTATTAAATAAACAAAGCACCGGATTTATAGTTCAAATTCCAATGCAAACTAATCAAATTATAGATAGTCAAGAAATATTGGATTTAATAAGCATAGATCACGATATTGATGGTCTAACCTCTTTTAATCTTGATTTAAAAAATCCTAATAATTATTTTTTATCAGCTACTGCTAGTGGAATTTTTTTACTTTTAAACAAATACAATATTCTTTATAAAAATGCAAAAATTGGAGTTATTGGTCAAAGCAAAATTGTCGGGTACCCATTGGCAAATTTCTTAGTTTTAAAAGGATATAACGTATTTAGATACAATAAAGATACTCCTAAAAATAATATTAAAGACTTGGATATAATAATTGTTGCAACCGGCACAAAAGACCCAATCACATACGACCAAGTAAAACCTGGGGCGGTTATTATCGATGTTGGAATACACAGAGATAGCAATAATAAAATTTCAGGGGATTTAAATTTTAATGAATTTTCTAATGTTGCCTCATTTATAACCCCTGTTCCCGGAGGGGTTGGTCCAATGACTATTTCGGCATTGCTCATTAATCTTTTAAAAGCAAGTTCCTTGCAAAATCCAATTATTGTACCATATCTTAAATTTTTAAAATCATATTTTAATTAAAAATTTTTTAGCTGATTTTGAAGGCTAAAAAATTTTTTTAAATTTGATTTATATTATTATTTTTTTGTAAAATAATATCACATAAAACAGGAGGGAAAATGATTATAGGTGTTAGTGGCATGATTGCTGCCGGTAAAAGTTCATTAGCTGAAAAACTTCATCGTTATTTTGAAGGTTCGCTTATGCTTCATGAATTTGAAGAAGACGACGAAGTATTTAATACATTTTTGAAATGACTTTATGAAGGGAAGCCTAATTTAACAATAGGATTTCAATCATATATAGTTGAAAATCATTCTACAAAATTTAATAAAATTAAAGAAGAATTTGAAAAAAGCAAAAAAGATCCAATTGAAGATATGATTTTTTTGGATAGATTTTCAATAGAACATTATATTTTTGCAAAATTAATTTTATCTAAAAAAGGTAAAAGATATTTAGATGCATATGATGCTTTGTTTGAAAAATTAATTAGTAAAGATGAATTGCCTGATTTTGCAATATTTTTAGATATTAATTTTGAAACATTTAAAAAGAGAATATTTACACGCGGAAGGCAAAGTGAAGTAGATAACTGAGATGAAAACTATGAATACTTCCGTAATTTACATGAAAACTATTTTAAAATTTTTAAAGAAATTGCTCAAAAATTTGGCTTAAAATATGTTGTAATTGACACAAATAACTTAACAGAAAAAGAAGTTTTTAACAAAGCTTTGGACATTATTGAGAGTGAAAAAGAAAAATGTCGCAAATAGACTATAGAATAAAAAAAGTTCTTTTTGATCAAGCAACATTAGAAAAGTGCATTAAAGAATTAGCTAATTGAGTCAATGAAACATATAAAAATTCAAAAAATTTAATCATAGTTGGTTTATTAAAAGGCTGTTTGCCATTTTTGGCGCAGTTAATTAAAGACGTAACTGTAGATTTTGTTTTGGATTGCATGATAACTAGCTCATATGACGGAAAAGATAGATCTTCGGGAAATGTCAAAATAACATTGGATTTACAAAATAATATTGCAGATAAAGATGTATTAATTGTTGAAGATATAGTAGATAGTGCTAGAACTATGACCAAAGTTGTTTCACTGCTAAAATCAAGAAATCCTAAATCATTAAAAGTTCTTACTTTACTTGATAAACCATCTGGCAGATTAGTAGAATTTAAACAAGATAATTTTGGTTTTGAAATCGGCAAAGACGACTTTGTTGTTGGCTTTGGCTTCGATTGAGAAGAAAAAATGCGTCAATTACCATACATCGGTTTATTGACGGATAAAGAAATTAATAAACACAAAAAACACTAATAATTTTTCAATGATTCTTAAGTTACAAAATTGGCAAATAACAGAAACTTCAAATCAAGATAGTGGCACTAGCATTCCTTTAGCTATTGGCTCTGCGTTTGTGGCATTTATTTTAATAGTTGCTGTAGTTATTTTTATAATAAAAAAAATAATAAATAAGCAATCAAAAACAAGAGATAATTCAACTAATAAAGAATTAAATAAAGACAATAAAAATGACGAATATAATAAAAAAATTACATTGCCTTTTTTTAATTCTGAAGACCTAAAAAGAATAGATAAATTAAATTCCTTAAAAATTGAAAAACAAATCGCTTACTTATTTGACTCGCAAAAATTTTTTAAAGAAAATTTAAATAATTTATGAGTTAAAAAATATTACGAAATTATTAAAAAATTTAAATTAGAAAAATCGCCTACAAGTAAATTTAATAAATTAAAAATCAATAAATATTACAAAAATTATCTTAATGAAGTGGGCCAATGAAATTATTGCAGACACCACATTGATGAAATAAAAATAAGTGGAGCGATTTATAGTGCTCATCCTCAAACAAAAGAATATTATAAAACTGGTGATGTTATATTGGTAACATATGAACAACACTTATTTTTACATTATTTAATTGTAATGGCAAAAACTACAATGCCAAACCACGGAATGATAGTGGGACTTAAATTTCATTTTAATGATGCTAAGAAATGTATTGAATATTGAGATAAAGTTATTCAAAAAATGTGCGAAAAATATTCAGTAAAATATGACAAAAATTGAAGTGAAAATTTAACTTAATTTAAATAGTGAGTATTCACTATTTTTTATTTTAAAAAAACTAATTTTCTAGATTTATTATAATTATTAATATAAAACATCAAAAAATATTAATTGCAATTTTAATTAATAAGAATTTTTAATTTATTGATAATTTTTAAGGAAAAACATGAAAATAAAGCTTTTTAATAAGATAATAAATGATGAAGATAAACCTAAAAAAACTCATTTAAGTTGAACAGAAAAATTTAAACTTTCGTTGCAAAAAGAAAAAGACAATTTTAAAAATTCAATTCAAAAAACAAAAGACTTTTTTTGCAATCCTAAAAAGTTTTTTAAAGATTATAAAGAAAATGTTTTGAAACCAGAATGAAAAGGATTTGTAGAAAGTTTTAAATTTGAAAATTGACCAATTGTTCAAGCAATAAAAAGACTAAAAAGCCCTAAAAATAACATTAAAAGTAAAGAAGAAAAAATTAAAATAGCAAGATGAAATTTTACTGAAGATAAAGACGAAGATCAAACAAATGATAAATAAAAATTTGCTAAAATTTTAAATTTTTTAGGTTTTAAAAAATATTTTATTGCCTAAGTTTTTTATAGCTAATTACCATATTTATAAATGTTGCATAAAATATTAAAAAAATTATTTAAAATTAATTTTTTAATAGTGATAAAATCACTATTTTTTATATTTTAAATAAAATATATTAACCTTAATTTATTATAATTATTAACATGATTGAAATTAAAAAAATATCTTATAAATATCCAGGCTCATCGAAGTTGGCGTTAGAAAATATTGATCTTAAAATTGAAGAAGGCCAATATATTGCTATTTTAGGTCATAACGGTTCGGGAAAAAGCACATTTTCTAAACTTTTATCTGCAATTTATAAACCAACATCAGGAAAAATAATAATTGATGGATTAGAAATAAATTCAGAAAATTTATTAGAAATTAGAAAAAAAATTGGAATCGTATTTCAAAATCCTGATAACCAATTTATTGGTTCAACTGTTGAAGATGATATTGCTTTTGGTCTTGAAAATAAAATGCTAAAACCTGAAGAAATGAAAACAATTATTTATAAATATGCTCAAGAAGTTGGAATGTTAGATCAGTTAGATAGAGAACCACAAAATCTATCTGGTGGTCAAAAACAACGCGTTGCAATTGCTTCAACATTAGCCCTAGATCCTAAAATAATTATTTTCGATGAAATTACTTCAATGCTAGATCCTAAAGGACGTAATGATATTTATAAAATAATTCATAATTTACACAAAAAAACTAATAAAACATTAATTTCTATCACACATGATATGGATGAAGCACTACTAGCAGATAAATTAATAGTATTTGCTGGCGGGCATGTTATTGCTCAAGGTAAACCAATAGAAATCCTAAATAACAAAGAAATTATTGAAATTGCAAAAATAGATTCTCCATTTATCTATAAACTAAGTAGTCTCTTAAATGATATTGAACCAACATATAATAGAGAGGAATTAATTAAAGAAATATGCAAATAAAAGCTTCTGAAATTACCAAAGAATACGACAAAGGATTGCCCACTTATATAAAAGTTATTGATAATGTAAGTTTAGAAATATCAGAAGGAGAAGCAATATCCATTATTGGCCCAACGGGTTCAGGGAAAACAACTCTTATTGAACATTTTAATGGTTTAATTATTCCTACAACTGGAAAAATTATCTTTAATGAGCTGCCAATAAAAATTAAAACTCCGAAACCTAGAAAACCTAACTTAAAAAAAATTAAACATGATTCAAATGAATATGAAATTGTTCTTGAAAAATGAAAAAAAGATCTAAAAGATTGAAAATTAAAGAAAAAATCCGAAAGGTTTGAGTGAGTTACAACCGATTTAGAGATTTCTAAAACCATAAGAAAAATAAAAAATATTAAGGCATTAAGAAAACAAGTGGGAGTTGTATTTCAGTTTGCTGAATATCAACTTTTTGAATCAACCATTGAAAAAGATATAATTTTTGGACCTATTTCAATGGGTGTAAGTAAAGAAGAGGCTAAGAAATTAGCACTTAAATATATTGAAATGGTTGGATTGCCTATTGATTATTTGCAAAGAAGTCCATTTAATTTATCAGGCGGTCAAAAACGTAGAGTTGCATTAGCTGGTATATTAGCAATGGAACCAAAATTTCTAGTTTTAGATGAACCAACTGCCGGGCTTGATCCACAAGGTGTCGAAGAAATGCTAAACTTATTTCACAATCTCTATTTAAATGGAAAAACGATCATTATTGTAACACATGACCTTGATAATGCTCTAAAATGAACAAATAGAACAATATTTGTAAAAGATGGAAAAATAATTAGAGACGGAAATACATATGATATTTTGTCAGACGACAATTTCTTAATAGAAAATAATTTAATTCCTACTAGATTATTATCATTTGTTAATGAATTAAAAAAGAATAATGTAGATGTAGGTAAGGTAACAAGTGTTGAAGATTTAGCTGAAAAAATTAATTATTACTTAGCCACGAAGCGCAGGGGAGGAACAAATGAATAAAACAATTATTGGTAAATATTTAAATTACGATACATTTATTCACAAAATTGATCCTCGCTTCAAATTTTTAACAAATGTTTTATTAATAATATTGCTTTTTATGGCTGATCACTTTATAACTTTGGGAATTTTAATTTTCTCAATAATGATTTTTTATTTAGTAGCCACAAAATCATTAAAATCACTATTTTCCAAGTTGCGCTTGCCACTATATATTGCAATATTTCTATTGATAATAAATATGTTTACAGTTAAAGGCGCAGTCTCTTTAAACTCGGTTTTAAGTTATGTTCCGCTTGCTTCTGATGGAAATTTAGACTCCTATGTCTATTATAGAAATGAAACAATAATTAATACAATTTATTGAGCCCCATTTGGAAGCGAAAATATATTTCAATTAACCAAATTTACAATTTATAGAACGTTATCAATATTTTTAAGAATATATGGTGTTATTTTAACAACAACAATTTTAACAGTTTCAACAAAACCAGTTTTACTAACTAGAGCAATTAATGATATTTTAATCCCCTTAAAGTTAATTAAAATTCCTACAGAAATTATAACAATGATTATTTCAATATCATTACGTTTTATCCCAACATTACTTGAAGAATCTGGTCGTATCATGAAAGCACAAGCAAGTAGAGGTATCGATTTTAAAAATGGAAATTTAAAGGATAAGACTAAATCCTTTATTGTTTTGATTGTTCCACTATTTGTTTCTTCATTTTCAAAGGCGAATGATTTGGCTGACGCAATGACATCAAGAGGTTATGAACCTTATGCTAAAAGATCTCACTATAGAGTGTTGACGCCTTGTTGAAGAGATATAATTGCTGTATTAGTCATAGCTAGTTTAACAACATTAGTTTTAGTGGCTCAACTTGACGCTGTTCCATTGCCAAAATGATGATTAGTAACATTTCAAAGAGTTTAATATGAATAGCAATAACGATATAGAAAAAATAAGAAAAGAAATTTTTGATTTGCAGGCTAAAATTAGTGCTTGAGATAATGCATATTATAATTTAGATTCGCCTGAAGTTCCAGATGAAATTTATGATGTTGAATTTAATAAATTAAAGGCGCTTGAAGAAAAATATGCCTCGTTTTTTAGTGATGAAGAATTAAAAAATTCTCCAACAAGAAAAATTAATGCATTGGCTTCCGATCTATTTAAAAAAGTAAAACATAAACGTCCGATGCTTTCATTAAATAAAGCATATTCGTTAGATGAAATTCAAAAATTTATTGATAATATAAAGAAAATTACGTCTGATTTTTCTTTTTTTATTGAGCCTAAAATTGATGGCCTTTCAATTTCTATTATTTACGAAGATGGCAAATTAGTTAGAGCAATAACAAGAGGAGATGGAATAACTGGCGAAGATGTTACGGCAAATGTTGTTCAAATGTCTTGCATCCCTAAAACTATTGAATATAAAGAATCATTAGAGGTAAGGGGGGAAGTTTATTTAGCAATATCTGATTTTGAAAAATTAAATTTAAAATTAGGGCAAGAAAATAAAAATAAACTTGCAAATCCTAGAAATGCTGCAGCAGGTACATTAAGACAATTAAATTCTCAAATTATTAAAGAACGAAATTTGTCAGCATTTTTGTATTATGTTGTAGATCCTTTGCAACACAATATTAAAACAATGCAAGAAGAACATGAATTCTTAAAAACTTATGGGTTTCCTGTTACTCATGAAGTTCAACATGCTAATACATTGCAAGATATTGAAGAATATATTAGAAACTTCAAGAATCAGAAATTATTAATAGATTATGAAACAGATGGAGTTGTTATAAAGTTAAACGAGGTTCAATATTTTGACAAGTTAGGATCAACAGCTAAGTTTCCCCATTATGCAATTGCATTTAAATATGAACCTAATGTTGAAACAACAACAATAAAAAGAATATATGCTACAGTAGGAAGAACTGGATTGGTTACATACAATGCAGAATTAGAACCTGTAGAAATTTCGGGTAGTCTTGTAAGCTTTGCAACGTTGAATAATTTCCAATACATAAAAGATTTGAATTTAAATGAAAATGATTTAGTATATATTAAAAAAGCTGGAGAGATTATTCCTTGTGTAATAGGCTTAATTTCCGGCAAAAAAGAAATTGATCATTTTCAAAAAGTAGAATTCTGCCCATATTGTCACAATAAACTTGTCGATTCAGAAACGGGATTGGAACAATTTTGCTCAAATGATCAATGCCCCGAAATACAAAGAAGAAAATTGATTCATTTTTGTTCAAAAGATGGTTTAGATATTAATACTATGGGCGAGAGAAATATTGATCTATTTTTAAAAAATTCTTTAATTTCCAACCCTATTGATATTTTTAATTTAAAGAACAAAAAACAAGATTTATTAAAATTAAATAGAATGGGTGAAAAGTCTATTGAGAATATCTTAATTTCTATTGATGAATGTAAGAATAAACCTTTATATAAAATGATTTCTGCTCTTTCAATCCCACTAATTGGAGTAAAATTAGCTAAATTCGTAGCCTCAAAAATTAAATCGTTACATAATTTATTAAATTATGATTTTTCACAATTAATTGATTATCATGAAATAGGAGATAAAATTATAAATTCTATAATTTCTTGAATATCTAATGATTTTAATAAAAAGTTAGTTGAGGACATTATTAATCTTGGATATGATTTGAAAGATGAAAATGAATCAATTACTAATTTATTGGAAAATAAATCATTTGTAATAACAGGAACATTAGGACATCCTAGGTCATATTTTGAAAGGTTAATTGAAAAAAATGGTGGTTTAATTCACTCAAGTATTTCATCTAAAACTAATTATTTATTAGCAGGTGAAAATGCCGGATCTAAATTGCAAAAGGCAAATAAATTAAATATTACTATAATAACTGAAGAAGATTTATTTAAAATGATTGGTCAATAAATAATATTCTCTTTTTATTTTAATATATGTATATATTGAAATAATATAAAAATTAATAGAATATCCTAATATTGAATTTTTTTCTACTTCAATAATCAAACAACCATAGCTCAAAGTATTTATTACTATTTCAAATATTGAAACATACATTTTTATTATAGGTTTAACTATAAAAGCAAATAAACAAAATACATAGTTAAATATTGAAATTGGTAGAAAGAATAATTGATAAAATATTCCTAAAATGTTAAATTTTGGATTAAATGAAATTACTATTGAAATAGAAGAAATATAAGGTAATATAATAAATAGAAAATTTACAAATATATTGTTTTTGTAAATTTTTTTAATGTCTAAAATTAAAAAAATAATCAATGTTATTGTAAAAGATAAAATAAAAGAATAAGAATACATGGTTCTAATATCAAAGAATATCAATAATAGTGCTGCAAAACTCAATATGTCAATGTTATTAAATTTGCCTTTAAAAATGTTTTTGCTTGCAATTTTTAATATCAAAAACAAAAACGCCCGACTTGCAGATATTGAAAAATTTAATAATTTTAGGTAAAAAAATAACATTAATATTGAAATCAAATCAACAATCAATTCCTTTGAATTCAATCATTTTAAAATTTTTGATATAAGCAAATATATTATTCCAAAATGAAATCCGCTTATTGTAAAATAGTGCATAACACTTAGCTGTTTTAATTGATCTACAAACAAATCATTAGCTTGTTGAATGTTGAATAAAACCAGTGCTAGAAATTTTTTTGTTTTATAATCATAATCTTGCAATATTGGAATTTTTTCTTGATATGCATATGCTTTTGAAACCAATTTAACATTTAACAATTCAAAATCGATTTTATTGCTCAAACTAAACATATTTTGATTTTTAATTATTGATAAAGTGCCTGACAATTCGATATTATATTTGTAAAAATTATTGAATTCTCAACTGCTCCAATTTTTAACTAAGACATTATAATATTGATATTTAATTAATATTGATTTATTAAAAAATCTCTTTATTTCAAACTTACCACAAATATTCTTTCCATTTATTTTAAATAAATCCAAATATCACAAATAATGAACTAAAAATATTAAAGGAAATACTATTGCAATTTTTATTCAATATTTTAAATTAAAAAAATTCACTGCAATTATTAATGACAACATTATTGATGATATAACAATATTAATTTTATAAATAATTAAACAATATAAGCAAAAGCTCAGCGCTACAAATAAATTTGTGTTTAAATTACTAAATGATTTTTTAATATAGTTAAAGTTTTTTCACCTACTCCTGGTAAATTTTCCAATTCCTGTCATGTTATTAAATAATCCTTAGCAATGAAGTAGCTTAAAATAATTTTTGCTATATCTTTTTTTATTCCTAAATCCTCTAATATGCCAACGTTATTGACTTCTCTAATAGAAATTGAATTATCTTTTTTAAAAGGAATATTAATTGATTGATTTTTTTCTAACTTTAAATTTAAATCAATGTTGTTTAAATCTGCACCCGTTTTAAGACGTGCTTGTTTTATTATTTCCAATAATTTAGTGCCTTTTTTAATTTCATATGAGTCAGGATACTCTATTGCGCCTGATATTCCTATTGTTATTATTTCATTTTTGTTTTTGATAAATAATTTATTGTTATTTTTTATATTTGAAATGTATTTATTAATTCCTATTGACATTAGTATTATTATTGATGCTGATGAAAATAATCCTAGTCCCAAAAAAATTTTTCGTTTATTCATTCATCCCTCCATCTTTATCTTAAATTAAAGAATTTTATTATTGATGAAAATGGGAAAAATTAGCGAAAAAACCGTTTTTGATTTTATATAAAAAAATAAAAAACGCAAAGCGTTTTTTATTATTCTCAGATTGCGTTGTGTCAAACTTCTTGGACGTCTTCATCGTCTTCTAAAAAGTCAACAAATTGTTCAATTTGGCTTGCTTTTTCTTCATCTACTTCAATTTCGGTATTTGGGATATATGTAACTTCAGCTGTTGTATAATTTTCAATTTTGAATGTTTCATCTAATGATTGTTTTACTTTTTGAAATGCTGAAGGGCTTGTAATTATTGTATAAGTTCCATCTTCATTTCTAAAATCTTCTGCTCCCGCATCTAAAACTGTCATCATGGTTTCTTCTTCACCAGAAACATTACTTGGAAATTCAATTAAACCTTTTTGATCAAAAACATATGGTATTATTCCTTGTTTTCCTAATTGACCATTGTGTTTTGAAAAGAAATGTTTGATATTTGAGCTTAAACGATTGAAATTATCTGTTAAACAACTTACAATAAAATTTACACCGCCAAATGCTGTACCTGAATATAAATAAGATTGATAGTTTGCAGCTTCTTTAGATCCTCCAGCTACTTTTGCAATAGCCTTTTCAATATTTGCTTTAGGCATACTTTTTGCCTTAGCCTTAGCAATTGCTAATTTTAGCGATGGGTTAGAGTCTGGATCTGGTCCGCCTAATGTTGCAGCAACAATAATTTCTTTTGAAAATTTTTGAAACATTTGGCTTCTTTTAGCATCAACTGCAGCCTTGTGATTTTTTGTGGTAGCTCACTTTGAGTGTCCTGACATATTTTCTCCTAAATTTGATAGATAAATATAGGATATTATACCAAAAATAACACTCTTATTTTAGTTATTTTATATAATAAGAATATGTATTTAATAAGAGGAGAAGATAGTTATTTAATAAATCAAGAATTACAAAAAATTATTGATTTAAAATTTGAAAATCAAGATGATTATTCAGTAATCACTTACAATGAATCTATTGATTTAGAACAACTATCAGATGATATATTTAACCAATCATTATTTTCTTTTAAAAAACAAGTCATAGTTTTAAAAAACATTGATTTTTTTAATTCTAAGAAAAAAAATGACAATAAAAAAATGAACGATTTTTTACAATTGCTTGAAAAAGGGCAAGATAACAATTTAATATTTATTTTGCAGGATATTAAAAAAAATGATATTTCTTTTAATCCTTCGTTGGCTTATAAAAAAATTGAATATATTTCAAAAATAATTGAAATTAAAAAACCAAGTGATAAGGATGTATATAACTATATAAAGGAATATATTTTAAAAAATGGAGGCAATATATCTTCAACTACATTACTTGATTTTTTGTCAATGTTTCCTAATGATTTACAACAAATCATTAATGAAGTAGATAAATTGCTATTGCAAAATAAAAATATTGATATGTTGTTGATCAATAATTCAAATATTATTTCTTCTGACAACATTGAATTTAATTTATCAAATTGTATTTTAAAACAAAAAAGCATTGATATTATAGAAGCAATAGATGAACAAAAGAAATATGGTAATGGTGCTAGTGAAATTCTAAGCCAAATAAGTTATTTGTTTTATCAAATTTATTGCACGTATTTGTTGATGGAAAATACTAGTGATAATGAATATATATCAAAAACTTTATCAATACATTCATATAGAATCAAGTTGTTTATGTCGTATATAAAAAGAACAAACAAGCATAAATTAAAGGAATTAATAGAGTTACTTGCTGATATAGATATAGCAATTAAATCAGGATTATTAGATGAAGAAAATGCCTTAAATAAATTTATTTTATTTTACATAGAAATATAAAGTTGGTGTTATGAAAAAAATTTCTATTTATGAACTTAATTTAAGCACTTTTAATAATAAAAAGGGTTTAAACAAGTATTTGTCAATTATTGAAAAAATTGAATATTTAAAATCATTAAATATTGATATTATAGCAATTGATGATATATTATTGAAATGCTATGAAATCAATAGAAATTATGAATTTAATGATTGATCGAATTTGCAAGATTTTAAAAAATTAGTTGAACTTTGTTTGGCAAATAACATTAAAATAATGCCAACAATCAATATTGCAAAATTAAAAAAAAGTATTATTGCAAAAAAGCATTTAATTTCTATTTATCGAAACAAAAGCAGTGAAAATGAATCAAATAAAAATGATATTGAATCTTATTTATTAACCCAAGAATTTCTAGTTCCTACCATTGAAAATATTTCAAATTTAAGCGTTTTCTTAAAAGAAATTATTAGTTTTTATAGTGTATTAGGCATTAAGGGATTTATTCTTGAAGATTTTGAATTCTTAATCAATAAAAAAACAAATAACATGAAGTCAAAATTTAGTTTTTTATTAGATATATATAGAATTATCAAACACATAAATTTTAGTTCTATGGTTATTTGAAAAACAAAGCAATATAATGATTTTTTAAACATAATTGATATTGCCAATCAAAACGATTTAATATTTTTTGATTATATTTATTTAACTCATTTATCTGACATAAATTTAAAAAATTCATGAGATTGAATTAAATTCAATAAACTAAATGTAAAAAAATTATTTGAATTGTGAAAACCTTTTTGCAATAATGAGCAATATATACTTTCTTTATCATCAAATTATAGCGGCTGGGTTGTAAACAAATACGGAGATAATTTATCATTTTATAAAGAGAGTGCGAAATCTCTATTAATGTTTTTAATGCTTGCAAAAAATTCTTATAGTTTATACAATGGCGATGAATTAGGAATTCTTGGTACTGATTCAAATAATATTTTTAATTTAAATAACATTAATTTTAACGAAGAAAAAAGATTTTATCAATCTAGGAATATTTCTAGTCAAAAATATATTGAGTCTCAAATTAAATTCAATCCAATAACACTACAAATAGAATTTCCATGGACTAATAACATTCAAAATTTAGATTTTATACAGCCAAAATTGCGTAACAAAATTAATGTTGAACAACAGTTAACCAGTAAAGATAGCACATTTAATTTTTATTCAAATTTAGTTAGAATTTTAAACAAATCTAAATATTCAATTTATTTTAAGGGTTTTCCAAAAGTTTTACTTTGCAATAATTTAATAAGTATTGAATATAGTACTAGTGAAAATAAAAAACTTTTAATTTTATTAAACTTGAATTCATTTCCAATAAAATCATATATATGAAATCAATATCTAATTCTTTCAAGTTCTTATACAAATAAATACTATTCAAGTATTCCGGAATATTTAAGCCCATATGAATGTTTAATTTTAATTAAAGATAATAATTAATTAGTTTATAATTTTTAATATATTTTATTTATTTAATAATAAAGGAGTCTTATGCAACTACAATTCGATGCATCACAAGTAGCAAAGGAACAAAAGGCGTCAACAGTTGGTTCTGCAATTGTTTATACACTTTTAGCTATAGTTTTGGCTGCCGTCTTAGCTTTTTTAATTTGAAAATTAATTAAAAATAAAGTTTTAAAGAAGAGAGCTCAAAAAGTGGAAATGCAAAAACAAAAAGAAACGTTAGCACTATTTTATCAATATATTTTAAGCTTTTATGAAGTTATAAAATTTACAAACCAAGAACTTAAAAATTTTGAAGTTTCAATAAGCACTCATCCAATGGGTGAAATTAAAGAAGGCGCTAAAAGGTTACTATATCGTTTAATTACAAGAGATGATTTTTCATATTCATTTGTTAAAAATGAACAATACAAAACCTTTGTAAAACACGCCGAATTAATAAACATTACAAATTGCAACTTATGAGATAAAAAAATACCTGAAACAATCAATTATTTTAAAGAACAATATGAATTAGTCCCTTTAGGAAAAACAAGAGATGACTATATACAATTAGTTCAAAAATCAATATCTGAAAGATTTTATAATGAAAAATAAAAGTCAAAAGAAACAAAAGATAATAGTCTCTAAATTTGGTGTTGCAAATTGATTAACAGTTTTAAGAATGTTGCTAATGATTCCTTTTATTGTTTTTCTTTCAACCTCATTTGGTTTAATTTTAAATGGTGTTCAACTTTCTTACAAAACCAATAAAGGAATAGTGCTATCCATTTTATATTGAATAAATGTTGCAATTTTTATTATTGCAATGATAACTGATTTCTTAGATGGATTTTATGCAAGAAAAACAAAAACCGTATCTTCATTTGGAAAAATATTTGATCCAATTGCAGATAAGGTCGCAACTACATTGATGTTATTATTCCTAGCAACATATAATTTTGTTTATATACCTATTGTAATTTTGTTTATTATAAGAGACATAATTGTTGATGGTACTAGAGTATATGCTATAAAGAAAAACATTGAAGTATCAGCAAATTGATTTGGTAAAATTAAAACCATTTTAGTTTCATTAGCGTTAGTAGTGATTTCAATAGGAGTTCCTTTTATATCAGATAAATCAGATTATAAATATATACTATTTTATTTCAATATACCTTTAATAATAGGACTATTATTAGCGTGAATTAGCGGCATTATCTATATTATTAAATATACAAAAGGAATTAATAAAGAATTGCTTCAATCATATACAAAAAATGATTCAGATGCAACAAATAAAAATAATCAAGATCAAATTAATAATAATAATAATAAATCAAATCAAGATTCTAGCCCATCGCCTAATTGCTAATTTCAAATAAAATTTAAAATGTAACTCAATTGTTACATTTTTTATATTCTTTTCAATAAAATCTCTCAATTATTATTGATTAAATTTATAATTTAATTAAAATACGTTTAAAAAATTTATAATTCTAAATATATTTTAAATGCGAGGTACTTGCAATGAAATCAAAGAAAATAAACTTATTAAAATTATTATTAACATCGTCAGTTGCAATTTCGTGTGCAATATTACCTGTTTCTTGTTCTTTATTATCTAATGATAATGATAAAAAAATAACAATAAAGAATTATGAATTTAATAATTTATCAAGTGAATACACAATTGAATCTAAAAAATTAAATTTATCATTTGTTAATGATGGCAATGTTCCATATGTTAATTTACTACAAATGATAAATTCATTAGATGGATTTTTTGATAAAAACTATATAAATTTTTCGACAAATATTTTATTCTCTGAATTAAAAATTACAACTAAATTCGGATATATTTCATTTAACTGAAAAACAAATAAAATTACTATGCCAAACACTTATTATGAATATATAACAAAAAGCCCAGGAAAGACTAATTTCAACAAATATTTGAAATCCAAATCATATTATTCAAAAGATTTTAATAAAAATACAATTGTTATAGATTTAAAAAAATATAATTTTGACATTTTATATCATAACGGTAATGTTTTGCTGCCATTAGCAATATTTAATTTGTTATTTTGCTCAACTAATTATTACAATTTGTATTTCAATGGTAACAAAATCTATGGGTGCGATTTTGACATAAAATCTAATGTGCAAGAAATTCCTCAAATTAGAAATGGCAAATTTCAAAACTCACTTATTCCCAATGATATAGTTGAAGCAAAATTTAACTTCACTGCTTTACTAATTGATTATTTTTACGGCCTTAAAGAAAATAATAATATTAATAGTTTTTATTCTACAATTTCAAATGAACAAAAGCAAAGAATGCTTAGTCAAAATCCAGTTATTTCAACAAAGGAATATATAAAATATTTATACAATTTAAATGATTTACACACTTGAGTTTCAATGCCTTCATTTTATAATCGCAAGGATTCTAGCATTGCAAAAGATTTCTATGAATATACCACAAATAAAAGAGAAAGAATTTATCAATCTACAATAAAATATTTAAAAAATAATAAATTAAATAATTGAGTAATTCAAACAAGCAAAGAAAACAGAGAATTATTCGAAAAATATGGTGTTAGATTCATTTCGAACAATACCGCAGTAATTTCATTTAACTCATTTAAAACCTTTCAAAATTTAAATGATAATTCTACTAATAAAGGATTTAGTGAAGACACATATTTGGGGTTTGCTAATGCTATGAAATTAATCAAGAAAAACCTAAGAAATATGAAAATAAAAAACATTATTGTAGATTTATCAACCAATGGTGGTGGCGATATGGGTGCTATGCAAAGGGGGTTGGGTTTTATCACAGATGAACCAATATTAAACAAAACATATAATCGTTTAAATGAAGAAATAAATATTAGATCTGTTGAAGTTGATACAGATGGCGATGGAAATTACAAAAATGATGCTTATTCTGAATACAATTGATATCTTTTAACTGGAGTAAACACTTTTAGTGCTGCAAATACCTTTACTTCAATTTTTAAAGAAATGAAATTAGGCAAGATAATAGGACAAAAAACAGGCGGCGGTGCAGCATCAATTTTACCTGTTGTGTTGCCGGATGGAACTTCAATAGTAATAAGTTCTAATAATTTATCTGTAACTATGAAAAATAATACAATTAAATCTATTGAAGGTGGAATAGAACCTGATATTTACTTAGAATACAAAGATTTTTATAATGATCAAAAATTATTAGAAATAATAAAAAATAAATAAATCAATACTTATCATCATTTTTATGTAAATTGAAATTCATATTGTTCAATGTTTAAAAATATTCAACAAAAACAAGATAAGAGTTTTTAAACAATTATCTTGTTTTTGTATGAGAATATACAACAAAAAAATAACTAAAATAGAAATGTATATTTCACAGTAAATAAATTTTTCAAATTAATCAACCTTGTTGAATTTAAAACATCAAACCTGCCTAAAACATTGAGTCAATTACCAAACTTTAATTTTTTCTAATTTCTTAAAAAATCAAAAATGGAATTTTTAACAGGCTATTGCAATTTCAAAATGCTTTTTAGGTACAACGCATTTTTAGTAATATAAAAATGAATTTCATTAATATAAACAATTAGATAATAATTAAAATAAAAAACCTTTCATAATAATTTTATCTATTAAGAAAGGTTTTTTATAATTACTAATTTTTAATAATTAATGTTAGCAATAATTTTTATTTAGCACTTTTTTTAGCATTATTTATTGCTTTAAAAACTTTTGGCAGTTGAGACATTAAAACATTTTTTAAATCTTTACTATAAATATTTGTGATTAGTTGCTTAAATATCAATATTATTCCTTTAAATTCATTAAAAATAATTTCATATTCTTGTTTTGTTATTTTCTTTAAATCTGCCATATCATTTAATTTCTTTTTTAAATCATTGCCGGATGGATCAGAATATTTTGGCTCTATAAATTTTTCTAGATCAAATAATATAGATCATCCTCCACCAAATATCAATACCATCTTTCCTCCACCTTTTTTATCATATTGTGGTTGTGGTTGTTTTGGATCTTGATTGTGGAATAAATAATCAAATTTAAGATTGCAAAAGTAATCTAAAATATATTCTAAATGTTCTATTAACATGCTTTTTAATTCATTATATTTGCTATCATTTGTTTTTAAAAATTCATGTTTTTCTTTAAAGCTATTCAATATTGGAGTTAAATATTCAATAAAAACATTAGTTCCATTTTTAAATTCTTTGAACATTTTTATAGCTCAGGCTCCAACTGTTTTTGATAAAACTCAGTCTCGTGTCAAATTTTTTAAACCTTTAGAAACCTTATCGTCAATGCCTAATTCTAATAATACATTTAACATTTCATCATTGGTGTTAATAATTAAATTAATTAAAATGTTGTAAAGCTTTTTAATAGATTCTTTATTAGAATTAAATTGACCAAATACATTAATTGCTTTATTTGCTAGTTCAAATAACGTTTTTTGTATTTCTTCGTTAAACTTTTTATATTGTTCAATTATTGTTTTAATTACGTTTGGATGAGCGGGTTGTTTTTTTGCGTTTTTTCTTGCTTCATTAATCTTTTTTTCAATATTTGTTTCAATATTTAATTTAACATTTTCTAGATATTTTTTAAATTCCTTTGATTCTTTTACATCCGATTCTAAATTTTTAGTTATTTCGCTTATATCCTTAGCAAATCCATCAAATTCAAATGTTCTTGATTTAGTAGATTCTATTGGATTTTTACTATATTCATTCAATAAACTTTTCTTCGTTTTTAACTTAATTTTATAAGTTAATTTTCCTAATGTTTTATCATATTCAACTGCTTCTATTTCACAGATATCTGCAAAATCATTATCTTTTAGATTAAATTTATAATCATTAATTGTAATATCTTTAACATCAATAGATTGCTTTTCAAAATCATTATTTTTAGTGAATTCCATTGTAAGTTTATCCAATAAATCGTCAAGCCTTTTTGGTTCATTTTTTAATTCTTGTTTTATTTTTTCAATGCTTGCTTTGACATTGAAACCTGATTTAGTAAAAGTTTTTATTTCACTATAATCATCTAATTTGAATGTTATTTGTATATTTATAGCATCTTCTTTTTCGCTTGCCAATAGTTTATAATCCTTTTGAATTTTATAATCATCAATGATAAACGATTTTTCTGCGCTACCAAAATCAATTTTTTCTCTAAAAAAGAAATTGTAGCCTTTTTCTATTGATTCATCTATTGTCATTGATTTTGCTAATTCTTTTTTGTTGTCATCTTTAAAATCAAAATTAAACTTATTTGCAAAATTTATTAAATTTCGTTTATTCATAATATTAGCAATAGAAATTTCACCCGAGAATTTTTTAGAAAGTTTAGCATTTGCTGATTTTATCTTTAAAATAAATTCATATTTTACAGTAGTATTTGCTCATTTTTTTAGCGACACAATAGCGTTTGTGCTTTCTTGATTCAATTCGATAATTGAGTTTTGATTTAGAAAATCAGAAATACCTAACAACTTAGCAATTTCTTGTTTATTATTAACAATTTTATTATTAAAATCCGCTTCAGTATAAACGCCATCAGTTACATAAGTTGATTCTTTTGAAATGCTTAAGTTATTAATTAAATTAAATGTGTAATTTTCATCGCTTAAGAAATTGAATGTAACTGTCTTTTTGTTTGATTCTTTTGTTCCGTGTTTAAATGTTTTATTCAATAACGAAAAGGTTATTTCTAATTTTCCATTGGCATTGGCCTTGATTTTTGAAATATTTAATTCCAAGCCTGCTAGTTCATTACTTTTTTGCTTGTTTAATTCAAAGTCATTTTTTGAAATCATTGAAGATTTTTTAGATGTTAAATATTCATTATTTTTTAAAGATATAATATTTTCTTGTTCAACTAATGTATCCAATCTTTTTTGTTCAATATTGATTTCATTTTGCTTTTTAGTTAAGAAATTCGTAATTTTTTTTGAAATTCTTGATTCAGAAACAATAAAGGTTTTAAATTTTTCTTCTTTAACTTTTATTGTTCAGCTTACTGACAAAATTCCTTGATCATCATCTGCGATAATTGATGGATTTCCTTCAATAATATATTTTGAATCGCTTATATTTAGATGAATTTCTTTACCTTCAACATTTGAAGGCAATATATTTGACTTATCATTTTCTTTATCAAAAACTACATTTGCTTCTATCTTATCATCGCTAATTAATTTATTCAACTCTTGCTTACAAGCTTTTAAGTATTGTTCTTTTGTATAAAAACCTGTCAATGTTATAGTTTGTTCATCTGATTTTAAATCTTTATATTGCTTTTCGTTTGTTTTAACAACAAATTTAATTTTTAAGTTTCCTTTATCATCATTTGATTCGCTTATTTCTAAAATTTCAATATAAAAATCATTACTAATTTTTGTTTCAAAATCGTTTATTTGAACATCAGAAGCAAATGTTTTGGCAATGTTTTTTGAAGAAATTAATATTAACGTTGTTGTTTCTTTGGCAACTTTATTTAAAGATTCTATTTTTTCGTTTTTATCCATTGTTTTAGTTTTATAACCACTTAATTCAACTTCAATAAGTTTGCTTGATTCACAATATTCATTAATTTGTTTGTTTAATTGTTTGATTGCTAATCTTATACTTAATTTTCCACTTTCATCGTTTGGAATTAATTGCTTTACAACAACTTCAATATTCTTAAAATGATTATTTGGCTTTAAAATTTCAATATTTAAATCTGATTGTTTGATTGAAGATGCAAATCTTTTAATAGCAGTTTCAGGTTTCTTATCGCTTACTTTAATATTTAAATTTCCTATTTGGTCATTTAAATAAGCAATTGTTTCATTTCTTTGGTTATTAATAAATTGTGCATTTGTTAAAAAATCTGTCAATTTTACTGTTTTAATTTCTGTTTTTAAATCGCTGAATTTTGGATTAGTACTTTTTAAATAAAAACTAATTAACAATGTTCCTTCTTCGTCATTGGCTTGCATTTTTTCAATAACTAACATTGCTCCATCAATATTTTTTTTATTGAAATCAATATTTTTGATTTCTGAAGGTTTTTTGTTATGCTTTTCAGGTGCCAAAAATTCGTTCAAATCAATTGAATTAACTAAATTAGAAAGTTTCTTTGATGTTTCTTGTCTTTCTATGTTGAGTAATGTATTAAATCCCTCAAATTTTTTAGTAACAATATTTGATTTTAGATTCTTTTTATTGTCATTGTATCAATAGCTAATAGTTAATTCACCTTTTTGATCGTCGTAACTAAATTTTTTTTGCAATTCATATTCATTATTTAGATTATCGAATTTGAAATTGCTTAAATTTTGAATATATTGAGATGGCAATATTGTATTTATATTTTTTTCATTTATTGATAAATTAACTTTATCAACCGCGATATTAAGATTTTTTAAAAATGATTTAAAGCCCGTAATTTTGGTTGTATAAACCTTTGATTTAATTCAATATGAGGCGCCAGTTTTCTTATCAATATATTGTTTTTCAAAATAATAATTTAATTTAACTTCCCCATTTATATCATCAAAAATTAATTCACCATTGCTTCTTAAATAAGCTGAATTTAGTTTTTTAGACGTTTCAAAATCACTTCAATTCAATGTTGAAGCATATGTTTCTGATTTATTAATTTGTTTCTTTAATTTTAAAGATATCTCATTTCCTAACTTATTTAAAGTGTTAGCTTCTTTTTGCATATTAGCTATATTATTCAATGAATTAAAACCATAAAACGTTTTTGAAATAATTTTTGATTTTATATCTTTGTCTTTTTGTACATAATAATATTTAACTTCTATTTTGCCTTGTTCATCATTTGCAATATATTCAGTTTTTAATTCATATTGGGAATCGATGTTTTTAAATGAAAAATTGCTTTGCAATTTAATATATTGCGAAGGCAAAAAGTCTTTTTTATTAAATTCATTTATTTCTAGATTAACTTGTTCAATTGACGAATTTAATGGAGCGACCAACGCTTTAAATCCTGTATATTTTTGAGAAAATGTATTTGATTTTATTAACAGCGGTTGTCTTGTTTTGGAATCGATTATTGATTTTGTAAAATAATAATTTATAATAACATTTCCGTTTACATCATCTGCAATAATATTAGAGATTTCAAACGATATTTCTTTATCAAGATTATTGACATAAAAATTTGATAAATTAATTTCACTTGGAAGTATCTTATCCTGTTTAATAGAAAGTTTCAAATTTGGTTTAATATTTCTTGTTTGTTCTTTTAATTTCGTTGTTTCAGTTTCTTTATCTTGCGTCTTGTTGCAGGCTGATGAAATGACTCCTGATACAAGTAAAATTGCAGTAGCACTTAAAATGGAAATGCTTTTGATTTTTGTATTCTTTTTCATATCTATTTTTAATATTTCTTTCTTTTTTAATTAGATAAAAAAAACATAAATGGAAGACTCCCATTTATGCTAAAAGTAAAAATTATTTTAAGATTTCTAACACTTTTGGTAAATCTCTCAATGATTGTTCAAATAAGTTAATTGAGTTTTTTAGACCATCATTTAAAACGTTGTAAATTGGTCTAATTACATCTTTTACTTTTTTAATATCTTCATCAGACATTTTTACAGATTTTAATACTGCAACTGCTTCTGCCTTAGCATCAGATAATAATTTAATTAATTTTTCAAATGTTTTTACATATCCTTCTTCAGCCAATTTGCTAAAATCAAATTCTTTTAATTTCTTAGCGGTTGTTTCAAATAAATTATCTTTTCCAGCAAATTTATCGTCAACAGCTTTAATTAAATCGTTTAATTGGGCTATTGCTTTTGTTGATTCGTTTGTTTTTAGTGTTTCAAAAATTGCTTTTGCATATTTAGAAATATTTTTTCCAAATGCAGCCAAGAAATCTGCCAACCCGTTTTCTTTTTTAATTAAATTAGAAATTCTTTCTTTTGTTAAATATTTTTTAATTGTCATTAATCCATCAGAAACTTTTGTTTTATTTGTGTTGTATTCTTTTAATGTTGACAAAATAATATCATCTAAAATTTCATTTAATTTAGAAATTGCTTCATTATATGTTTTTGTAATATTTGGCAATTCTTTTTCAGAAACTGCAGCTTTAATTTCTTTATTTTCAATAATTGGCTTTAAAATGGCTTCAGATTTAGTTTTTAATTCTTCACGATATTTCTTTAATTCACTTTCAAAATTTGCTTTAACTGTAGCATCTGCAATACCTTCAGTTGCTTTTTGAAGTTCGCTTTTTTCTTCTGGTTTAACTTCAGGTGTTGTTCCTGGTTTTTCACCTTCAGGTTTCTTTTCGGGTGTTGTTCCTGGTTTTTCACCTTCAGGATTCTTTGGATCTTCTGGTTTAACTTCTGGTTTAGTTTTTACGCAACCTGCAGCAACCAATGGAGTTGAGGCTAATAATGGAAGTGCTACCCCCATAGTTAATAAAATTTTTTTGGATTTTTTCATTTTATAATTTCCTTTCTATATAAAAATAAAATATATTAACTTCATATAATTTACCATATGGATTGTTTAAGAACAATTTAATAAATTGGATTTCTGAAAAAAAAAAAAAAAAATGAACCAAAAAGTAATTTTTTATTGGTTAATTATTAAATTACTTTTTAATTTAAGATACTTTTTATAAGCAGGAAAAAATTTTATTATTTTTAAATTTAATGAATAGCTATGCTTTAAAGATTTGTAATATTTAAAATATTAAAAAATGTCTATATAAAAATTAATTTTTTTTAATTTAACTTATAATTTATATTAATTATTTATATATAAATATTTTAAAACACTATATTTTATAGGAGGACACTATGCCAAGAGAAGGTTTAACCTTAAGATGTGAAAAATGTAAAATGGAAAATTACATTACAAAAAAGAACAAAAAATTACATCCAGACAAAATGGAAGTACAAAAATACTGCTCAAAATGTAATGCACATACAACACACAAAGAAAAGAAATAAATTTCTTTATTAGCATTAAAGCTATTAATATAAATAAGGATTTAACATGATTAGAGAAAAATTAAACAAAATTTTAAAAGATAACGAAATTGATGCGATTATTTCAGAAGCTCCTCAAACTCGTTTGTGATATGCCGGAGTTCAAACAAGCGATGGATTTCTTGTTATTGAAAAGGAAAAGGCATATTTATTTGTTGATGGAAGATATATTGAATATGTAACCAAGAATTCAAAAAATGTAGAAGTTGTATTATTAAAAGGCACTTCATTTAAAGATTTTTTGGCTAAAAAGAAATATGCAACTGTTGGTGTTGAAAAGGACTATTTAATACTTGAAACATTTGAAAATTTAAAATCAATGTTGCCAAAATCTAAATTTGTGTTAGTAAATGGACAAGAATTTAGAATACTAAAAGATGAAGAAGAATATAGCAATGTTCAAGAAGCATGTAACATTTCTCTTCAATCTTTTGAACAAATAAAAACCGTTCTAACTGAAGGAATTACAGAATTAGAAGTTTCAAATAAATTAGGCTACTTAATGCGTTTATTTGGAGCTGAAAAAGAATCATTTGAAACAATTGTAGCTTTTGGTACAAATGCTGCTGAACCTCACCACCATCCAACAGATCGTAAACTTGCTGATGGTGATATTGTTAAGATAGACTTTGGTGCTCAATATCAAGGTTGAGCAAGTGATATCACTAGAACATTTTTCTTTGGAAAACCAAAGAATCCAAAACTTGTTGAAATCCTAGATATTGTTAAAGAAGCTCAAAAATTAGGAAGAGAAGCCGTAAAACCAGGTATTGCTACAATAGAAATTGACAAAATTTGTAGAGATTATATTGAAAGCAAAGGATATGGTCAATACTTCACACACTCAACAGGACATGGAGTTGGAATCGATGTTCATGAACTACCTGGAGTAGGAAGAAACCGTGGAGATGCAATATTAGAAGAAGGTATGATTATTACTGTTGAACCTGGTATATATATTGAAAACGAAGGTGGCGCTAGAATAGAAGACACTATTTTGGTTACAAAAGACGGCTCAAAAGTATTAAGCAGACCCGAAGATTATGAAAAATAATTAAACAAAAAAATTAACAGCTGGAAAATCCAGCTGTTTTTTTCGCTATATTTTCTTTATATTTAAATATTTCTAATTATCAATGATAAAGTTAAATCAAGGAGAATAAATTATATGAATAAAGAAGAATATTTAGCTTATTTAAGTTATATAAATAATGGCAAATGACACCAAATCTATAATGATTTAAAATCACAAATAACATGTCAAAAAACAAAATATGCTGATTTTTGTAGTGACCAAGCAATCAAAAACAAATCATACATAACAATTTTTGATAGTGATTATCCGCTATATTGCAATAATGTTTGAAATCCACCGTTTGTCCTTTATTATTATGGAAATAAACAACTATTAAAGCATAAAATTATTATGATAACTGGAAATATTTCTATTTCTAATATTATTGAGGTTAAAGATTCTATTGAAAATTTTAGCAAAGAATATGTCTTCTGCAACGAAGCATGAAAAGGTTTAGACATACAATTAATTGACTATTTAATTTCAAAAAATAAAAATATTATTATTATTTTAGCATGCGGAATTGAATACGCTAAAAATTCTTTGCCTAAGAAATGATTCGATTATAGCAATTTGCTATTCATTTCTGAATACCCTAGCAATTATCACACAAGTAAAATAACGCTAAAAGCGCGAAATAGAATTAGCGCAGCAATTTCTAATTATTTAGTCTTACTCTCTTGTTATAAAAGCACCATGAATAACCTAATAGATCAATTCTTAAATATTGGCAAAGAGGTTTATTGCCTTGATGATACTCAAAATAATTTAAATGAAGATAATTTCAACAAAAACTTAATTAATGAAGGAGCAGGAAAAATAACCTCAATAACTGATTTAATATTAAAATAGAATATTATCTTTTTTATTATTCTCTAAAAGCATTATTATTTCATCTTTGTAAGGACTTTTGTTATTAATAAACGGTGTCTCTAGAATAATAGGAATATTATCGAAGTCTTTATCATGAACAAATTTTTTCAATATTTCTAAACCTATATGGCCTTTATCAATGTTTGCATGACGATCTTTTTTTGATCCAAGTTCATTCATGGAATCATTTAAATGAATAACTCTAATTAAAGGCAATATATTTTGTTGTTTTATATAAGATTTGAAATTTTCATAATCTTTTATATCATACCCCGCATCTCAGGCATGGCAAGTATCAAGACATATTGCAATTCTTTCGGAATTAACGGATTTTATCACATATAATAAATCATTGAAATTGCTACAAATTTGACTGCCTTTACCCGACATTATTTCAAGGCATATTATTACGTCCTTAGTAGATTCAATTATCTTTTTAAGAGATTGAATTAATGATGCTAATGCTTCGCTTCTGCTATATTCAACTGATGAACCTGGGTGTAAAACTAACAATTTAGCACCAAAACTATTCATTCTTTTAATTTCACTACATAAAAATTTAATCCCAAAATCTACCTTTTCTCTATTGGCTAAATTTACTATATATGGGGCATGAACCACAATATCAGATACAGGAATAATACTATTGCATTGCTTTAAATATTTTTCAATATTATATAATGAACTATCAACTCTAAAAGCACTTTGTGGTGCTCCTAAGTAAATCATAAAACAATTTTCGCCATTATTAATAGCTTCATTAAATGAACCTATTAAATAATCAGGTTTTTTAAATGATATATGGCTTCCTAATTTAATCATAAACACTCCTAAATTTATAAAATTGCCTAATCTATTAATATTTAATTATATTAAATTATAAAGTTTAAATGCTCTTTTTAAATCATTCATAAATTTAAAAATAAAAAATAAGGCTACACGTAATTTTTGATTTATAAATAGCCTTATTAATTGTATATGTTTGCTTTAATCTAAATCATAGCTATCGCTATTAAAGAATTCCTTCAATTTTCTACGTTTTTGAGGATGCTTTAATTTACGCAAAACTTTTGTTTCTAATTGTCTAACTTTTTCTTTCGAAATGCCTAATTCTTTTGAAAGTTCATCTAAAGTGTGAGGTTTGTATTTGTTTCCCTTTAAGTCGTTAATTCCGAAACGTTTTCTAATTAAATCCCGGTCAGCTTGATCACTTAACCCTTCTTCAATCATTTCGTTTATAATAACACTTAACTCTTCGTGACTTGCATACGAAGTTGGACTAATTACGCTTTCGTCTTTAACAAAATCTGAAAAACTAGAATTTTCTTCTTTTCCAATGTTTTTATCCAAACTAATTGGATCGATATTAATTTTTCTAATATATCTTACTTTTTCAGCAGTAAAATCTCCACCGTATTTTTTAGCAATTTCTTCATCTGTTGGAGGATATCCATTTTCTTGTTGCAATTCACGTTCAATCTTCAATATTTTATTTATTGTTTCAACCATATGAACTGGCACTCTCACAGTTCTAGCTTGATCGGCTACTGCCCGTGTTATTGCTTGTCTAATTCATCAAGTAGCATATGTTGAAAATTTAAATCCTTTTGTGTAATCATATTTTGAAACTGCCTTCATTATTCCGGCATTTCCTTCTGATATCAAATCAATAAAATTCAATCCACGATTTTTATAACGCTTTGCATTATTGATTACTAAGCGGAGATTTCTTTTAACTAACATATCTCTAGCTTTTTTATATTTATAATAATTATTTGCTTCTTTAGCTTCTTGCATTTTTTTTGCTAGCGCTTGTTCTTCATTTGTAGTTAGCAATTTACCATATTTGCCAATTCATCTCATATATCATTTAACAATGTCGTTGGTTTCAGTTAGCTTATTAGTTAATTTTATATCATCTTGATCATAAACTTTTTCTTCACTCAACTTTATATCTTCATCATTGTATTCTTTTAGCAAATTGTTAGCATCGAAGTCATCGTATGATTGTTTTTTACCTTGCTTGTGGTTTGTTTGATAATCGTCATCTTCATATTCGTCAAAATCTTCGCCGTAATAATCATTATATTCTTCATCATCAAGATCATTAAATGCCTTTTTAACAAAATGATTATCATCTTCGTCAAAAGACATTTCTGAGTCATCTTCTTCCTTGCTTCTAATTGAACTATCGTCAAATTCTTGATCAATATTTATATCTTCGTCAAGATTTTCTTCTTCCAACTCTTTAATTTTTGAAGGATCAAAATCTTTTTCTTCCTCTTCTGCATCATCGTCATCATTATCATCATCCTTAGCTGCCGCATGAGCAACTTCATCATCTAACGAATTTATGTCAATATCTTCAATATCTTCGTCATCAGTATCAGATGAGACTAGATTAGCTGCAAAAAGGCTTTCAAGTAAAGCTTCCGCTTCTTCGTCATCAACGTAAAGGTTCTTTTTGTTTAGGAATTCAAAAATTTCATCTTGAGTAAAAGCTTTTTTATCCTTATTTTTCTTTTGGACTTTTTTTAACTCGTCTGCAACAATTTTAGTTATACACTTAACTGATGATTCTACATTATTTTTAGTATCTTGCATAATTATTTCCTTCTGTCCAAATTAATTATTAGGTCTTTGGATTGGCCTGTTTCTTTCATTCAATTATTTAAATTTTTATCTAGTTCTTCTTTTGTATATTCTTTGTTTTTAAGACTCATAATTTCCTTAAACAAATCTAAATATATTTGTTTAGCATTATTTTCAAGATCAATATTGTTTGCAATATATGATTCAAAATTTGTTTCATCTATTGATTTATTATTTTTTATGCCATTTATTAAAAAACACAAAAACATTTTATGATTTTGACATCCATTTGGAAATGCCATTCTAGCAAAATCAACAAGTTGATAGTTAGCAATGTATTGTGGGTGCTTTATAATGGTTTTTATTATTAAATAAAATACTAAATTTCTACCAGTTATTAATTTAGGTTGTTGTATTAAAGGTTCTTCAAAAAAATCAAGTCTATCAAACGAGGGATCAGAATATGCAAAATTAAGATCTTCGTATTTTTTGTAATTTGAGTTTTTAGAATAATTTTTTTTATTATATTCACTATCTAGACTAGCTTTTAAATTATTTTTTGAAATAGGATGAAGTGGGAAGTTTTCTTTACCATATAAGAATAAATATTTGTTTCAAGTTTCAATTGAAAAAATTTTATTTTCAATCAATTTTTCTTTTAATTTCAATATTAATGGTTCTTGCAAATAAATCACAAATTCAAACAATTCAGCATTTAATTCAACTTTTCTTGATTCATTGGTTTCCAATTGAAATACTTGTTTAAATTCATTGAATAAATACATAAATAAATCAACAGGACAACATGCTATGTCAGACAATGTTTTTCCTTCGTCGATATTATATAATTCGTCAGGATCTTTGCTATGTTCATTCAAAACAAAAGAAACTTTTAAATTATATCTTTTTTGATTTGCTAATATTATTCTTAAATTTTTCTTAGTAGCATTTTTGCCGGCAAAATCATTATCAAAAAACAAAACAATATTACAATTTCTTAAAGATTCTAAATTTTGTATAGATAAAGCTGTGCCTAAAAGTGCCACTGCATTTTTTATGTTTATTTTATAAAGAGCAATGCAATCAAATTGCCCCTCAACTAAATAAACACTTGATTTCTTTATAATTTCATCCAATGCATGATAGTAATTAAACATAACTTCATGCTTTTTAAAAACTATTGTTTCAGAACTATTTAAATATTTTGGTTCAACGTTATTATAAATACTTCTTCCAGAAAAAGCAACAATTCTTCCATCCTTATTTTTGATTGGAAACATCAATCTATCATTAAAAAAGTTATCAAAATTGTTGCTTGCTATCAATGATGAATTGGCTAAATTAAATGATGAACAATTTTTAGCAATTAGCATATTACATAAATTTTTATCTTTATCAGCAAAGCCAATTTCAAATTCCTTAATAAGTGGTTTTGTTAACCTTCTTTTTTTAAGAAATAATTTTAATTGCTCATTTTGATTAATTTCTAAAATTTCAAATTGAAATATATCATTTGCTATTTGATTTATATTGTATAAATCTTCTTGTTCTTTTGTTGTAGTAGTTATACTATTACTAAACCTTGTTAAATCGATATTTAAATTGAATTTTGAAACAAGCTCCTTGATACTTTCAAGAGGGCTTTTTTTAGTATAAAGTTCAATGAAAGTTATTAAATTTCCGCTTTTAGAGCAACCAAAACATTTAAATATTTGTTTTTCTTGTGACACAACAAAAGAAGGAGTTTTTTCGCCATGAAATGGGCAACAAGCCACATAATTCTTTCCTTTTTTTGTCAAAGAAATATATAAAGAAATAACATCAACAATGTTTAACTTTTGTTTAACAATTTCAAATATATTATCTTCTGCCATTTAGCTCCTTTTATTTTTTATAATTTTCAAAAAACTTAATTAAGTTGTCTAATTCAACTACATGTTGTTTCATAGAATCGCGTTCTCTGACAGTTACTGTATTTTTTTCTAATGTGTCAAAATCTATTGTTACTGCAAATGGTGTACCAATTGCATCTTGACGACGGTAACGTTTTCCTATCGAACCGCTTTCATCATAAATTAATCTTAATTCGGTTTTTTGTAATAAATTATCAAATATTTCTTTAGCCTTAGAGTTAAGTTTTTTCATTAACGGAAAAATCGCAACTTGATATGGTGCAATATTGAAATCAAGTTTTAAAACAATTCTTACATCATTATTTTCTAGTTCTTGTTCTTCATATGAATCTACAAGCAATGCAAGCAATAAACGATCTAAACCAATTGAAGGTTCAATAACATGAGGAATTATTTTAGTTCCATCGTCTAACAAATATTCAAGAGATTCATTTGAATATTTCATATGTTGACTTAAATCATAATTGCCACGATTTGCAATACCAAGCAATTCTCCTCAACCAAATGGAAACAAATATTCAATGTCGCTAGTGCCTTTTGAATAATGGCTTAATTCTTCTTTTTCGTGTGGTCTAATTCTTATATTTTCCGACTTTAATCCTAAAAGTGTAACAAAATCAACGCATTTTTTAATTCAATAATGGTAAAACTTTTCATCATCACTAGGATTGCAGAAATATTCTAATTCCATTTGTTCGAATTCCCTTGTTCTAAAAATAAAATCCCTAGGTGTAATTTCATTTCTAAAACTTTTACCAATTTGGCCAATTCCAAAAGGTAACTTAGCTCTAGTTGTTCTTAAGACATTTTTAAAATTTATAAAAATTCCTTGGGCTGTTTCAGGACGCAAATATGTTTGATTTGCTGCTGTATCAATTGCACCCATTTGGGTTTTAAACATTAAATTAAATGGCCTAATTGAAGATCATTCAGTTTTTGAACCATCATATTCCTTAACTTTTTCTTTAATTATTTCTTCAAGTTCTTCAAATGTTGCTTTTTCAACATTAATTTCTGGAAATAAATCTTTAACAATATGGTCTGCCCTATAACGTTTTTGATTTAGTTTGTTTTCAATTAAAAAATCTGAAAAATTGTCTAAATGCCCACTGGCTTTTCAAACTTTTGGATTCATAATAATTTTTGAATCAATTTGAACATTTCCTTCTTTGGCAATAAATTCTCTTACTCAATATTTCTTAATCGCAGTCATAATATTAACTGCTAGAGGTCCGTAATCCCAAGTGTTTATTAAACCCCCATAGATTTCTGAATTTTGATAAACAAAACCAGAAACTTTTAAGTGATTTATTATATTTTGAATATTTTTTTGTATTTTATCTCCCATAAAAACTCCACAATTTTATTTTATATAAAATAACAATGAAATTTTACCATATTTTTCCTTTTTCATTATTCAAAAAATAAAAATGATCATTGCATTTTTTGAAATTGTTTCAATAATATATTGCTTTGTTAGTATAATAATTACATGTTAGATTTTATTCAAAAAAGAATGCAAAATTCAATACAAAAAATTAATAAAAAAATGTCTATTAATGAAGAAGACATTTTAGAAATTTTAAGAGAAATTAAAATATCGTTATTGGAGGCAGACGTTAACCTTGAAGTTGTTAAAAACTTCACTAAAGAAGTAAAGGCAAAAGCCCTTTCTTCTCAAATTATTGGAAAATTAAATCAACAACAAACAGTCTTAAAAATATTCAAAGATGAATTGACTAGAATTTTAGGTTCGAAATCAATTGATATTAAAACAAACAATAACCCTACTAAAATAATGATGGTAGGATTGCAAGGTTCAGGTAAAACTACTACTGCTGCAAAATTGTCTGTTTATTTCAAAAAGAAAAATTTGGCAGTAAACCCTTTGCTTGTTGGTGATGATATTTATAGACCTGCTGCCAGAGAACAATTGCAACAATTAGCAAAACAAACTCAAACAGATTTCTTTACTATGGAAGAAAACAATGCAATTAATATTGCTCAAAAAGCAATAGAATTGGCAAAGGAAAACAAAAACGATTTAGTAATAATCGATACTGCCGGAAGATTGGCAATTGATGAAAATTTGATGCAAGAACTAAAAGATATTAAAAAATATACTCACCCTGATTATATATTTCTAGTAGTTGATGCAATGAGCGGACAAGATGTTATAAATACGGCAAAAATTTTCCACCAAGAACTTAATTTAGATGGCACTATTATTACAAAATTAGATAGTGATGCTCGTGGTGGCGCAGCCTTGTCGATTACTCATTTATTAAACGTTCCAATAATTTTTATTGGTACTGGTGAAAAATTAACTGGTTTAGAATTATTTCATCCAGATAGAATGGCAGATAGAATATTGGGCATGGGCGATGTTCTAACATTGATTGAAAAAGCTTCGGAAGAAGTTGATGAAAAAATGATGAAAAAAATTGGCTATAAAATGCTTTCTGGCCAATTCAATTTAATGGATTTAATGAATAGTTTAGCTCAAATTAAAAAACTAGGTAAGATGAAAGCAATCTTAAGAATGATTCCGGGAATGGCAGATAAGGTTTCGGACGAAAAGATTGAAGAAGCAGAAAATAAATTTAGAATTTATACTTATTTAATTAATTCAATGACGAACTTCGAGAAAAAAAACCCACGAGTTTTAAAAAACCCAAGTAGAAAGCAAAGAATTTTGCAAGGTTCTGGTAGAAGCCCAAGAGAATTTAATATGCTAATTTCGGATTTCGAAAGAATGTCTAAGCAAATGAAAGAATTAGCAAACGGAAATCTAAAATTAAAAAATGGCTTGGATGAATAAAAAAAGTGCCTATTGTTTGGCACTATTTTTTTAACTAAATAATTAGCCATTTAAAATATAAAATTGCAAAATAATAACTAAAAAATTCTTTAAAAATAAAAAGCACTTATGGGTGCTTTTTATAATTTATTCTTATTTTTAATTGAAATTAAGACTAATATTGCTTTTGATATTTTTAAACTTGATAAAACATATCTATCAAAAATAATAATATTTCTTAATTTAAATATTGAATTTAATTTTTTAGTTTTTACAATTAGGTTATATGGGGAAATAGTTTTAATTTTATTGATAAAGTGATTAAATAAATTATTTAAAAAATATGAATGGTTTTTAAATGTTTCTAAAATATATTTGATATTTTCAGAGGCTATTTTTTTATCACGAGGTTTTAATTCTTGACAATTTTGTTTTGAAAAATAAGTATTTAAAATGAAATTGATTGTTTCTTGTATTTCTTCATCTTTTGAAATTTCAATAAATGCCTTATCTAATAAATAAATTAAATTGTATTTATTATTTACTATTAAATTAGTTCATAATTCATCAAAGGTTTTTAATTTTGCATAAATATCGCTATAGTTTAAAAGTGTTTCTACTATAAAATAAATAAATTCCTTAAATGTATTCAATTGAGACAAAAATTTCTTAATTTCTATATATTTTTGATTATCGTTGAATGAAAATAAAAACATTAGCAAATCTGTATTTAATGATTCTTTTGCAAACGTTAGAGCAATTTTTTTAATTTCTTCTTTGTTTTCTTCTATGATTCCTGCACTAAAGAATTGTTTAAATACATCATATATTAAATATTGATAATTGCCTAGAATATAATTTCATTGTTCACGCAAATCAAAATTAATAATTGTTTTTTTAGTTAATAATACATCTTCAAGTCTTGATTGTAATCTAAATAATATATCATCAATTTTTCCATCTTTAAATAATGTTAAAAATATAGCTTTGCTATTTGTTTCGTTGCTTAAAAATGCATCAATCAACTTATAAAATTCATACTTAGTTTTTGCACCAAAAAATTTATTTTTTAAGTAATGTCAAGCAATGTTATGAATATCATAAGAAGAATATCTATTTATTAATTGAATAAATTCTGAATTATTTAAATGTTTATATAAATATCTTTTTAGAGATATTTCTAATTTGCTATCTATTAATATATTGAAATTTTTATTAATTCCATAGATATTTTCTAGTAGGTCTAAATCATTGTTGTATAGTGAGAATAATTGTTGATCTTGGTTTTCAAGTGTTTCATTTCAATATTTAGAATCACTACAATATTGAATTAAATTAGACATTTTAAATTCACTAGTTAAACTTAATTTAGCAAGTAAATAATATGCAACTTTTTTATATCCTTTTTCGGTGCAAAACCAACTAAATAAGTTTTCATACAAATAATTTTGGTGTTCTTTTCAATATTTTTCTTCATAAATATCTACATATAAACATTGGCATTTTTTAGCTACTTCTTTAGCGACATTGTTTAATAAATCTTGTATCATTTCAACCAAATCAAATTCATTGTTATATGAAGAAGAAATGTAAATCGAATTAATTAAATCTTGCAAGGCCATAAATGGTTTAGCATAATTTGTTACCACGATATTTGCTAGTGGATTAATTTTTTGAATATATTCAACAAGCTTTTGATATTTTGAAATAATTTCTTTGCCGATATTTTCAAAATCTTTTTTTATTTCAATAATTAAATTGGTTTTTGTTTCATTTTTTGCTGTTATTAAATTAGTTAATTTATAAAATGGCATTTTAAAAATTAAATCGCTAAATCCAGCTGTAATTGTTATAAAATTTGCCTTTGAAATAGTTTCTTTATAAAAAGAAAAATTTTTTTTAGAAATGTTTCAATTTAAAAAAAATTCATCAAAAAAATTCTTTGAAGGATTTGAAACATGCCAATCTATTGATTGAAGCAAATCAAGACTTTTTGAATTGGCAATTAAATCATTTTCATTATTTGAAGTTAAGGCATAAATTATATCTAAATTACCTGCTGGTATTGCTAGATTGTAAAAACTTGTTAATCTATAGTTTAAATCTCGCAATTTTAAGGCTAAAAATGATGGATAACCCAAACCATCTATATTACCATTTGATAATTTTCCATTAGTATTAAACCCTACTTTGCTATTAAATCCCGCTGCAAATGAATCTCCTAAAGCAACATATTTAATTTCGTCATTTAAATTGTATTTTTGATTTTTAGCCATTTTGTTCCTTTTCTTGACATTGATCATAAACAATATTATTTAGATTATTAAAATAAGAGATTAATTGAACTATTGCTTTTTTTATATCGGGTAATTGATTTTTTAATATTCAATTATTATTTTTAGCATATAAACTCAATTGGCTAAAGATTTCTTCTTCATCTTGACTTGGTTGCAATTTTATATCAATAATTTTTTGAGGATAATACTTAGATATTAGGCGGTAAGTAGCAACAATAACTTCATTTATATTTAAAGCTTCCAACTTTATTGAACTAACTACAGCTAATTTGGCGCCTGTTTCTTCATCTTTTAGTTTTGGCATTAAAAGTCCCGGTGTATCTAAAAGTAAATAATTTTTGCAATTTATTCATTGTTCTGATTTTGTTACTCCAGCCATTGCACCCACTTTTGCAACTTTAGAACCAGCCAATAAATTTATTAAGGTACTTTTACCAACATTAGGAACGCCAAGCACGACACATTTTAATGCAGGTGTTAGCTTATGTTTCTGTGCATTTTTTTCTTTTACTTTTAAATAAATATTATTAAGAGCTGAATTTATTTTTTTATAGGCTAATTTATCTTTCAAATTAGTTGTTACAACAACACCTTTCTTTTCATATTCATTTATAAAAGGTTTTAATTTAGATAGATCTGCTTTGTCGCTTTTGTTTAATATAAATAAAATTGGCTTATTATTAGCCATCTTATAAATATCGTTATTAAACGAAGTAAGAGGTAAGCGTGCATCTAAAACAATTATAAATAAATCAAATAATCTTATTTTTTCATTTAATAATCTAATGGTTTTGGCCATATGACCAGGGAATCAATTAAACATAAAATTTATCAATCTTTCCTTAAAATAAAATCCTTCCCTTTTTGACTTTCAAATTTTGATAGTCCAGCGAAATCATTTTGTCTTAATACTTCAAATAGTACTATTGCAACACTATTGGCTAAATTTAAACTACGACATTCATCAAACATTGGGATACGCAAACAATTAGGAATATTTGTTTGCATAATTCTCTTAGGAATTCCTGTGCTTTCAGTTCCAAACATAATTCATAGTTCACCATTTGTTTGCAATTCTTGTTTGTAATCAACATCTACGTAATTTTTTAAACCGTATCTTGTTACATAATAAATATTTTTATCACCATATTTTTTAAAAAATTCTTCATAATTTTCATGAACTTCATGTTGAATTTCAGTTAAAAAGTGCCCAGCAGCCTTTCTTTTCATTCAATGAGGATGAAGATCAAAGGCAATTGGTTTAATAATATGCAATTTTGCGTTGCCGGCAAAGCATGTACGAATTATATTTGATGTATTTGGGCTTATTTCGGGTTGGTATAAAATAATGTTAATCATGTAAAGTATTTTACTACAAATTGGCATTAAAAATAGTAGATATTGTAATTTTAATTATTTAAATAATTAAAAAAACTTATATAGATCAAATTCAAAAAAGCAGATTTTAAAAAATTTATAACTAAATATTCATTTTTATTGTAGCTACATTTTTATCTTAATATATAAAACAAAATAATTACAGAAAATAAGAAAAAATAGCGAAAAAATCGCTTTTTTTCTAAACTAAAATAAAAAGCACATTCGTTGTGCTTTTTATTTGCTTTATTTTCTGATGTTTAAAGCTTTGATGGTTTCTAAATATAAGTTGTAGTTTTCGTCTTTTAAGTGATTTAGTAATGCTTTACGGTGATTAACTTTAGCAATGAATCCTCTCATTGAATGTAAATCTTTTTTATTTACTGCAAAATGTTCTTTTAAGCTTTCAATGTCTTCAGTTAAAATTGCTATTTGTACTGGCAAATATCCAGTGTCTTTTGCATTACGTCCGAATTTAACAACTAATTCAGCTTTTTTTTCTTTTGATACCATATTTTTTCCTTTCATAGCCTAGCAATAATCTTAATTATTACCAAGGGATAAAATTGTTATGAATATATTTTAACATAAAAATAAAAAAAATACGCAAATGCGTATTTGGTCAAGTTAATGAAATGGTGCGAACGAATGGACTTGAACCATCGACCTCACGATTATCAGTCGTGTGCTCTAACCAACTGAGCTACGCTCGCATATAAGGAGTTTTAAAAAACTCCATAATATTATAACACAAAAACAAATTAACGTTTTGAAAATTGTCTTGCACGTCTTGCTTTTCTTAAACCAAATTTCTTACGTTCTTTAACTCTAGCATCACGTGTTAAAAATCCTGCATCCTTTAATTTGTTTCTATATTCATTATTAGATGCTTCTAATAATGCTCTAGCAATACCTAATCTAATTGCTCCAGCTTGTCCTGTTAAACCACCACCATTAACATTTGCAAAAACATCAAATTGGTTAGCAGTTTCAGTTACTGCAAAAGGACTTAAAGCATCTTTTATTAAAATTTCTGAATTTAAGTATTCTTTTGCAACTATTCCATTAATAATTAAATTTCCACTACCTGGTAAAATATAAACTCTTGCTACTGAAGATTTACGACGACCTAAACCATAGTATCTTACTTTATCTGCCATAATTATTTAACCTCTAATTTAACTGGTTGTTGTGCTTCTTGCTTGTGTTCAGAACCTGCATAAACATATAAATTTTTAAATTGTTTACGACCTAATTTGGTGTGTGGAAGCATTCCTCTAACAGCTTTTTCAACTAATAATTCTGGTTTTTTTGCTCTTAAATCAGCAGCAGTAATTTGTTTTAATCCACCTGGGTATCCAGTGTGGTGGTAATATACTTTTATTTCATCTTTTTTAGCAGTTAAAAGTACATCTTTAGCATTGATCACAACCACATTGTCGCCCATATCAACATTAGGGGTAAAAGTTGGTTTATTTTTACCTCTAAGTACAGAAGCTACAAGTGCTGAAAGTCTACCTAAAGGTACGTTGGCTGCATCGATAATGAATCATTTTTTATCAACGATTTCTTTTCTAATAATTGTTGTTTGACGCATACTTTCTCTTTCTTATAGTTTGTTATTTTTATAAAATGCTTACCTATTATACCATATATAGTTATTATTAAAACATTTTTATTTAAGTTTTAAATATTTAAATAAAACCTGTTTAATTTAATTTTGAAAGCATGTATATTAAAGCGGTCTCAGCCCTTAAAATCGTTTTTGTTAATGAAACAACTTGAACATTGCAAGATATAGCATAATCAATTTCTTGTTGGCTAAATCCGCCTTCAGGGCCAACAATAATTAAAGCATCTTGGCAATCTTTAATTAATTCGTTATTCTTTTTATTTTCATAAGCCAATACTTTATTTTTAATATCTAAGACACAAAGTTCTGAAAATGAAATTGGATCATGAAGTCTTGGAATATAATTTCTAAAACTTTGTTGACAAGCTTCAAAAATTATTTTTTCATAACGTTGCTTTTTAGAATCAAAATTTAAATTAGATTTATCAACATATTGGCTTTGAAATACATAAATTTCATAAGCGCCAAGTTCAACTGCTTTTTGCAATGCTATTTCAAAATGGTTTTGTTTAATTAAAGGAATTGCAACACATAATTTATAGTCAAGTTCATTATTAATATCTAACTCTTTAACTAATTTAGCACTATTAGGAAAAACAAATTGACATTCATAAAACTTATTTTCATAATTTACAATAATATTTTCTTTATTAAAGCGTAAAACCTTAAAATGTTTTTGAATTTCATCACTAAAATAAAAAATTCCATCCTCTAATTTGTTAGCAAAAAATTTGTACATATAACTATTTTAATATAACCAACACAATAAAACAAAAAACTCGTAACTTTTTTATAAATTACGAGTATAAATTTTTTGCCTAATAATTAATTATATGTAATCTAATTACTAAAAAATTATTTTATTAATAATTTAAATTAATTGTTAGATGAAATAATTTTTACCTTTGTTTTGTCTATACCAGTATTTTCTCATTTTATATTACTTGCATCACCTTTATAAATTACTTCTTTAAGGTTTGCGCAATCAGAAAACGCTCTTTCGCCAATTTCTTTTACCGAACCAGGAATAGTAATAGATTCAATGTTTGTATTTGAAAATGCCTCAGCGCCAATTTTTTCAAGACCTTCATTTAAAATTACTTCTTTAAGGTTTTCGCACCAAGAAAACGCTCTTTCGCCAATTTCTTTTACTGTACCAGGAATAGTAATAGATTCAATTTTTGTATGATTAAATGCCCCAGTGCTAATTTTTTCAAGACCTTCATTTAAAATTACTTCTTTAAGGTTTTCGCACCAAGAAAACGCTCTTTCGCCAATTTCTTTTACTGTACCAGGAATAGTAATAGATTTAATGTTTGGATTTGAAAATGCCTCAGCGCCAATTTTTTCAAGACCTTCATTTAAAATTACTTCTTCAAGGTTTTTGCAACCAGAAAACGCTCTTCCGCCAATTTCTTTTACTGAACCAGGAATAGTAACTTTTGTGGTTTTTTTATCCAAATATGCTAATATCTTTTTATTATTTTTATCAATAAAAAAGTTATCTTTAATTTCAAAATTTTTATTATTTGAATTAATTAAAATATTTGAAATTATTGAATAATTAAATGCCCAATCGTCTATTTCTTTTACCGAACCAGGAATAGTAATAGATTCAATGTTTGTATTTGAAAATGCATATCAGCCAATTCCTTCAAGGCCTTCATTTAAAATTGCTTCTTTAAGGTTTAGGCAATCAGAAAACGCATATAAGCCAATTTCTTTTACTGAACTAGGAATAGTAATAGATTCAATGTTTGTATTTGAAAATGCATATCAGCCAATTCCTTCAAGGCCTTCATTTAAAATTGCTTCTTTAAGGTTTAGGCAATCATAAAACGCTCTTTCGCCAATTTCTTTTACTGAACCAGGAATAGTAATAGATTCAATTTTTGTTTTATAAAATGCCTCAGCACCAATTTTTTCAAGACCTTCATTTAAAATTACTTTCTTAAGGTTTTCGCAACCATAAAACGCACTTTCACCAATTTTTTTTACTGTACCAGGAATAGTAATAGATTCAATTTTTGTATCTGAAAAAGCACTTTCACCAATTTTTTCAAGACCTTCATTTAAAATTACTTCTTTAAGGTTTGTGCAACCATTAAACGCATAATCGCCAATTTCTTTTACTGAACCAGGAATAGTAATAGATTCAATTTTTGTATTTCAAAATGCACAAGCGCCAATTTTTTCAAGACCTTCATTTAAAATTGCTTCTTTAAGGTTTAGGCAATCATAAAACGCTCTTTCGCCAATTTCTTTTACCGAACCAGGAATAGTAATAGATTCAATGTTTTTACCAGCAAATGCCTCAGCGCCAATTTTTTCAAGACCTTCATTTAAAATTACTTCTTTAAGGCTTTCGCACCAAGAAAACGCATATTTGTCAATTTCTTTTATTGAACCAGGAATAGTAATAGATTCAATGTTTGTATTTGAAAATGCATATCAGCCAATTCCTTCAAGGCCTTCATTTAAAATTACTTCTTTAAGGTTTGTGCAACCATTAAACGCATCTTCGCCAATTTCTTTTACTGAACCGGGAATAGTAATAGATTCAATTTTTGTATTGCTAAATGCCCAAGCGCCAATTTTTTCAAGACCTTTATTCAAAATTACTTCTTTAAGGTTTTTGCAACCATAAAACGCTCATTCGCCAATTTCTTTTACTGAACCGGGAATAGTAACTTTTGTGGCCTTTTCATCCAAATATGCTAATATTTTTTTATTATTTTTATCAATAAAAAAGTTATCTTTAATTTCGAAATTTTTATTATTTGAATTAATTGAAATATGTGAAATTCTTGAAAAATCAAATGCCCTGACGCCAATTTCTTTTACTGAACCAGGAATAGTAATAGATTCAATGTTTGTATCTAAAAATGCCTTAGCGCCAATTTTTTCAAGACCTTCATTTAAAATTACTTCTTTAAGGTTTGTGCAACCAGAAAATGCACTTTCGCCAATTTCTTTTACTGTATCAGGAATAGTAATAGATTCAATGTTTGTATCTGAAAATGCAAAAGCGCCAATTTTTTCAAGACCTTCATTTAAAATTACTTTCTTAAGGTTTTTGCAACCAGAAAACGCACCTGCGCCAATTTCTTTTACTGAACCAGGAATAGTAATAGATTCAATTTTTGGATTATTAATTAACCCAGCAAATGCCGCATAGCCAATTTTTTCAAGACCTTTATTTAAAATTACTTCTTTAAGGTTTTCGCAACCATAAAACGCTCATTCGCCAATTTCTTTTACTGAACCAGGAATAGTAATAGATTCAATTTTTGTTTTATAAAATGCCTCAGCACCAATTTTTTCAAGACCTTTATTTAAAATTACTTCTTTAAGGTTTGGGCACCAAGAAAACGCTCTTTCATCAATTTCTTTTACTGATCCAGGAATAGTAACTTTTGTGGCCTTTTTATCCAAATATGCTAATATCTTTTTATTATTTTTATCAATAAAAAAGTTATCTTTAATTTCAAAATTTTTATTATTTGAATTAATTGAAATATGTGAAATTATTGAAAAATCAAATGCCCAAGCGCCAATTTTTTCAAGACCTTCATTTAAAATTACTTCATGAAGGTCTCCGTGGCCTAAAAACGCACCTTCGCCAATTTCTTTTATTGAACTAGGAATAGTAACTTTTGTGGCCATTCAATCCAAATATGATAATATTTTTTTATTATTTTTATCAATAAAAAAGTTATCTTTAATTTCAAAATTTTTATTATTTGAATTAATTAAAATAAGTGTAGTCATTCAAAAATCAAATGCTCAATTGCCAATTTCCTTTACTGAACCAGGAATAGTAATAATTCCAATTTTTGTATATCTAAATGCTTCAACGCCAATTTTTTCAAGACCTTCATTTAAAATTGCTTCATTAAGGTTTGTGCAACCATGAAACGCTCTTTCGCCAATTTCTTTTACTGAACTAGGAATAGTAATAGATTCAATGTTTGTTTTATAAAATGCCTCAGCACCAATTTTTTCAAGACCTTCATTTAAAGTTACTTCTTTAAGGTTTTCGCAACCAGAAAATGCACCTTCACCAATTTCTTTTACTGAACTAGGAATAGTAACTTTTGTGGCCTTTTTATCCAAATATGATAATATTTTTTTATTATTTTTGTCAATAAAAAAGTTATCTTCAATTTCAAAATTTTTATTATTTGAATTAATTGAAATATGTGAAATGTCTGAAAAATGAAATGCACCAGCGCCAATTTTTTCAAGACCTTCATTTAAAATTACTTCTTTAAGGTTTTCGCAACCAGAAAATGCACCTTCACCAATTTCTTTTATTGAACTAGGAATAGTAACTTTTGTGGCCTTTTTATCCAAATATGATAATATTTTTTTATTATTTTTGTCAATAAAAAAGTTATCTTCAATTTCAAAATTTTTATTATTTGAATTAATTGAAATATCTGAAATCATTGAAAAATCAAATGCTCAATTGCCTATTTCTTTTACTGTATCAGGAATAGTAATAGATTTAATGTTTGTATTTGAAAATGCCCGAGCGCCAATTTTTTCAAGACCTTCATTTAAAATTACTTCTTTAAGGATTTTGCAATCAGAAAACGCACTTTCGCCAATTTCTTTTACTGAACTAGGAATAGTAACTTTTGTGGCCTTTTTATCCAAATATGATAATATTTTTTTATTATTTTTATCAATAAAAAAGTTATCTTTAATTTCAAAATTTTTATTATTTGAATTAATTGAAATATCTGAAATCATTGAAAAATCAAATGATCAATTGCCTATTTCTTTTACTGTATCAGGAATAGTAATAGATTTAATGTTTGTACGATCAAATGCCCGAGCGCCAATTTTTTCAAGACCTTCATTTAAAGTTACTTCTTTAAGGTTTTCACATCTAAAAAATGCACCAGCGCCAATTTCTTTTATTGAACCAGGAATAGTAATAGATTCAATTTTTTTATCAGCAAATGCACTTTCGCCAATTTTTTCAAGACCTTCATTTAAAGTTACTTTCTTAAGGTTTTTGCAACCAGAAAATGTACTTTTGTCAATTGCTTTTATTGAACCAGGAATAGTAATAGATTCAATGTTTGTGCTTGAAAATGCACAAGCGCCAATTTTTTCAAGACCTTCATTTAAAGTTACTTTCTTAAGGTTTTCGCAACCAGAAAATGTACTTTTGTCAATTTCTTTTATTGAACCAGGAATAGTAATAGATTCAATGTTTGTGCTTGAAAATGCACCAGCGCCAATTTTTTCAAGACCTTCATTTAAAATTACTTCTTCAAGGCTATGGCAACCAGAAAATGTACTTTTACCAATTTCTTTTACTGAACCAGGAACAGTAATAGATTTAATGTTTGTATTTAAAAATGCCTCAGCGCCAATTTTTTCAAGACCTTCATTTAAAATTACTTCTTCAAGGTTTTCACAACCAGAAAACGTACTTTTACCAATTTCTTTTACTGAACTAGGAATAGTAATAGATTTAATGTTTGTATATTTAAATGCCTCAGCGCCAATTTTTTCAAGACCTTCATTTAAAATTACTTCTTTAATGTTTCTACAACCAGAAAACGCACCTTCGCCAATTTCTTTTACTGAACCCGCAATAGTAACCGATTGAATAACACTATTAAAAAAAGCATGATTATCAATTTCTGTAATATTTTTGCCTTGATATTCCTTAGGAATTGTTACTTTAGAATCATTTCCAATAAATTCTGTAATTTTTCAAGTATTTGATTTAGTTAGTTCGAATTTAAATTTTTTATTTAAATTTGATGAATCTTCTTCTTTGGTAGGATTTTCTGGTTTAGGTTTATTTTCATCAGGTTTTGAATCTTCTTCTTTTGTAGGATTTTCTGGTTTAGAATTTGGTTTATTTTCATCAGGCTTTAAATCTTCTTTGTTTTCTTTTGAATTTTGTTTTACTCCATAATCACAAGAAATAGTTGCTAATGGAAGTATAGTAGTTAATGCTGAAATACTACTTAATATAAGTCATATCTTAATATTTTTTTTATTTTTCATTTTCTTACCTTTTATTACTATTTATAATTTTATTTTTATATATATTAAAAAGTAAAACCTCTTAATAATAAAAAAAAAAAAAAAAACAGATTTTTAATATAATTGGTTGAAAAAATGGCTTATTTTCTATATTTTTTATGCAATTTATATATTCTTAAGGTCAAAAAAATGCAATAAAAAAAACTCAGATTGAACTGAATTTTTTTATTTTTTAAATGGCAATAAAGATAATTAATTGCATTTTTTTAAAACAGATTTCTTACATCATCTTAGTGTTTTAATATATCTGCAAGTTCATCGTTTGAATCTTCATCATTATCCATTGAAAAAAATGATTGTGTTTTAAATGTTCCTTCAGATACAAAGAATTCCTTTGTTTCATCGTTAACATAATTTAAATCGTCTTTTTTTATTACATTGATTACTTCATCTTGAATTTGATCAATGTCTTTAGGAGCATCTTTTCTTAATCCCGTGGCGATTACCGAGACAAATAGCTCACCTAATTTGTTGCTTTCTTCAGATTCTAGAGTTGTTATACCAAAAATAATGTTAATTTCATTACCAACAATTTCCCGCATAGCTCCCAAAGCACTTTGAATTTCATTTAAAGTTACTTTTTGAGAAGCACTGAAATTTACTATTGCATCGCTAGCCCCAACAACACTTGATTCTAAAATTGGGCTTGTTATTGCAGATGTGATTGCTTTTACAGCCCTATCTTGGCCATTTGCTTGGCCAATGCCGATTAATGTTTCACCTTTATTTTTAATAATGGTTGATAAATCTGCAAAATCAAGATTAATAATGCTTGGGGTGGCAATAACATCAACTATTGTTCTAATAGTTTGCTTTAAGACATTATTTGCGCAAATAAATGCATCTGAAAAAGAAATATTTCCATATTGTTGTAATAGTTTATTGTTTGAAATAACAATATATGAATCAACACATTTTTTAATTTCTTGTAAGCCTTGCTTTGCAATTCTCATTCTCTTTGGACCTTCAAAGTCAAACGGAGTAGTTACAACTGCAACTACTAAAGCATTGCATTCCTTGGCTATTTGTGCAATCACGGGCGCTGCACCTGTGCCGGTTCCACCACCCATTCCTGCAGTTATAATTACTAGATCAGCTCCTTGCAATCTACTTTTGATTTCTTCACGTGAAGATTCAGCAGCAGTTTTGCCAATTTCAGGGTTAGCACCCGCGCCAATTCCACGTTCATCACCTAAATGTAAAACGCATTCTTGAGGAAATTTTGCTAATACTTGTTTATCGGTATTGGCAGCAATAATTTGAAAACTATCTAAATGGCTATTTATCATAGTTTCAACACTATTATTTCCGCCACCACCTACTCCAATAACAATTATTTTTGCCACCGGGTTATAATTATTTAATTCTTTTGCCATAGAACTCCTAATTTATATCGTTTAGCATTAAATTGTAATACTTTTTGGAATTACTATAAACTTCAATTGTAAATAATTCCCTACTAATTTCATTATTTAAAGCATTTTGTTTGATTTGACATTCTAAAATATTATCTATTGCAAGCATTTCGCAACTTAAATATTCATTTTTGATTTCATATTCAAAGTCACTAAATAAGTTAATTTTTTCATTTTGAATTAATATATTATCAAAAAGTTTTAATTCGCTATTGAAATATAATTTGCAAACCTTTGAATCAATTTTATAATTATTAACAAAAGTTGCAACGCTAGTTAATAATTTATTTATAAATTCGCCTAATATATTCTTTATTATTGGAGCAACATTGCATTTGTAGGTTAAACAATTTACAACTTCGCTAAATCAATTGCTTTCTGTACTTAATAAATTGCGTTGTAACATTCTTGCTTTTAATTTGTTTAGTCCTAAATCTAATACTTGGCTTACTATATTTGATTTATTAATGTTTAAAATAAATTTAGCTTTATCATCTAATACATCAACAAAAATAGCTACTTTTTGTTTTGGATTTTTAAACAAAACTGAATTTGTCTTTAAACTATCTAAGCAAAATATTTTGGCAATTTTTAAATCGTTGCTACTAAAAATTTCTTGCAATCTTAGACTATTAGCATTTGATATTGTTTTTAAAGAATAAATTTGCTTAATATTAGTTTTTTTAACTAGTTTAAATTCCAATATTTTTTGGCCTATATTATTGAAGTTTGATCTAATATTTTTTAAATTACTAATATTAAAATTGTCGTTATTTAAGGTTAATAGTTTACTATTTATATTTCATTTGCTATCTTCAGACAACATAACAATAACTTCATTTATGCTTGCCGATATTAATTTTTGAATTTCATTCTTTGTTTGCTTTATAAAATTTTTTATATCGCTTTCAGTTAAATAAATATTATTAATTGCTTTTTTATAAATGCAAAAAGATAAAGTATTAGTTTTTTCCATAACTTCTACTTCGATACTATTTTTTAAAAATTTATATGCAGCAATAATAATTTTTTTCATTTAACTAATCCATTAATTTTGTAATAACGCGTAATTTTGCGCTTCTTGATCTTTTGTTGATTTCTTCTTCTTTACTACTTGGAAAAATTACTTTTTGATGTCACTTATGAGTTTCAACAATTAGTATTTTTTTTAGCTTAGGGTCAAAATAATTTAAATTTTGATAAAACTTTTTAACTATAACGTCTTCTTTACTATGAAATGTTATAATCGCTATTTTTCCGTCTTTTTTTAATAAATTAGGAAGTTGGCTTAGCATTTCACTTAAGGCATTTAGCTCATCATTCACTGCTATTCTAAAAGCTTGAAAAACTGCTTTAGAAGGATTTTTTTGTCTTACTATTTTAGCTGGCAATGAATCCTTTATTATTTGATTTAACGTAAATGAATCAGATATTGGTCGATTTTTTACAATTGCTTTCGCAATTAAATTACTTAATTTTACATCAGCATTAGATTGCAATATATCTATAATTTCTTTTTCAGTTGCATTATTAATAATTTCTTTTGCAGTTAGAGTATTATCTAAATCCATTCTCATATCTAAATCGGAATTGATTGAATAAGAAAATCCTCTATTTGGATCATCTAATTGAGGACTAGAAACTCCTAAATCTGCTAATATTCCATCGACTTTATCGATATTTAGTTTTTTTAGTTCACAAGTAATGTTTCTAAAATCACTTTTTATTAAAATAAAGTTTTGGCTTATTTTTATTAATTTTTCTCTACTTTCGTTTATAGCTTGAATATCTTTATCAAAACAAATTAATTTTCCAGTTGTTAGTCTTTTTAAAATTTCTTGGCTATGACCACCACGGCCTAATGTTAAATCAACATATATTCCGTCTGGCTTTATTGATAATTGTTCTATTACTTCATTTAATAGAACTGGAATATGTTCCATTTAGAACTTAACTCCTGCTTCAAATAATTTTTGAGCCAAGTCATTTACATTATCATCATTTTCATAGTAGCTTTCTTGTTCATCATAAACTTCTTTAGCAAATAATTCACAAGTATCACCAGTTCCTAGGAAAACAACTTCTTTGTCGATAGCGGCTTTATTTAAAAGATGTTTGGGAATCATGATTCTGTTATTTTTATCAGGAGATACAACTTCAGTATTTCCAAAAATGTAGCGAATAAAATCTCTTACGTTTTTGTTAAGTGTGTTTCCTTCTTCCAATTTAGTTTTCATTTTTTGAAACTCAGAAACCGTTCTTAATACTAAGTTTTTATCTATTCCAATTGTGATATAGAATTCCTTGCCTAATTCTTGTAGTAATTTAGGTGGAACAACAACTCTATTTTTATCATCAATTTGGCGATAATATTTACCAAACATTCCCACATCCTCCCACTATCAACTTAATTCTAACATATAAATCAAGTATTTTTTAATTTTTTATAAATAAAAATAAAAAAGAAGGCAAAAAAGCATTAGCCCTCTTGCAATAGACCATAGTAATTATTTTTTTAATTGTTTTATTAAAAAATAAATAACTGTATAAGTTTTTTGTTAAAATTAAAATATGCTAGTTTAGCTCAGTTGGTAGAGCAATTGATTCGTAATCAATGGGTCGGGGGTTCGATCCCTCTAACTAGCACCAAATGCACAAAGTAAGCGCCAAAAATAAAAAATAAAAAATTTATTAAAAAATTAATTTTTTTTAGTTATAATAATTAAGCATTTATTAAGTGCCGACTTAGCTCAGCGGTAGAGCAGCTGGCTGTTAACCAGTTTGTCGTTGGTTCAATCCCAATAGTCGGCGCCATTATGGCCCTATGGTGAAGCGGTTAACACATATGGTTTTCATCCATACATTCGTGGGTTCAAGTCCCGCTAGGGTCACCATTGGAGAATTAGCTCAGCTGGGAGAGCATTGCCCTTACAAGGCAAGGGTCGTGGGTTCGAGCCCCTCATTCTCCACCATTTGTTTAAATACACCGCAAAAAAGGCCAACCGGCCTTTTTATTTTTCATTTAGATTTAAATTAAATGTAATTTTTATATAAAAAACTCGTAACCTTTTTGATTACGAGTTTTTTATATCTAGTTTTTAATCATCAAATTGTGAGTAATATAACCTTGCATATTTTTTATTTAATTCTAGCAATTGCTTATGTGTTCCTTGTTCAATAATACGACCATCATCCACAACTAAGATTAAATCAGCATTTTTAATCGTGCTTAGACGGTGAGCAATAACTATTGATGTTTTACCAACCATGATATTTTCTTTTAATGCTTGTTGAATTATTTTTTCTGTATTAGAATCCACGTTCGATGTTGCTTCATCTAGTATTAAGATTTTTTTGTTTCCTAATATTGCTCTAGCTATTGAAAGAAGTTGTTTTTCTCCTTTAGATAATATTGAAGTGCTATTATCAATTATAGTATCATATCCATGTTCTAACTTTTCAATAATATGATGAGCAGATGCTAATTTTGCTGCCCTTATTACATCTTCTTTGGTTGCTTTTGGATTTCCTACTAAAAGGTTATTTAAAATACTTTCATTAAACATAAAGCTATCTTGTAAAACAACTGCCGTAAAATCTCTTAAACTATCTTTTGAAATTTCTCTTAACTCTATTCCATCTATCTTTATTGAACCTTTTTCATAATCATAAAAACGATTCAATAAATTTATAATAGTAGTTTTACCTGCTCCAGTTTCTCCAACTAAAGCAATAGTTTGTCCTGCTTTTGCATTAAATGAAGCATCTGTTAGTTGATATTTAGGCGAATTTTCATTATATCTAAAATATACATGATCAAATGTTATATTTCCAACAGGATTTTCTATCACAATTCCCTTTGAGTGGTTTTTTATGTGTGTGCTTGGTAAACTCAAAAGTGTATTAACCCTAACGGCAGATGCAATACCAATTCTAGCATAAACTAATATAGTAAGCATTGATTGAAGTGTTGATAAAAAACTATATATAAGTGTTAAATAACTTATTAAAAATCCATGTTCTGCATTTGTATTAAAAAGCCCATAAACATGAATATTATTTCCCTTTAATACAAGTGTTACAGTAACTATTAATATAACCAAAATATTGTTAGTAAAAACTATTCAAGGATTAATTATTTGGTTATTAAGATCTCCGGTGAAGGCTGTGTTAAATATGTTTCTTGCTATTTGTTTACCATGATTATTAACTTGTTCTTGTTGTTCAAAAGTTTTAATAATTTTAGAATTAGTTAGCATTTCTTCAACAAAAGCGTTTAATTCCCCAAAATGTTTTCTGGTTTGAATAAATGCTTTTTGAGCTTTTTTAGTAATTAATATCCCTATAAATGAAAATAAGAATAGAACAGGTAAAACAACAGCAGATAAAACCAGACTAACCATTGATAAAAATATTACAGATAAAATAACATTTATAGCACATTGGATTAATTCATTTAATAGTTTAAATATTGTTTCAGATAAACTATTAATATCATTTACTAAAATAGAAATAATATTACCTGATTTTTGATTATCAAAATACGAAACAGGAATATATAAAAGATTTTTCATGGCGGTTTTTCTTATATTCTCGCAAACTGAAAAAGTTATTTTTACAAAAAATACCCCTGAAACATATCTAAAAATTCCATACAATATAAACGATATAACCAAACATGAAGCCATACCTATAAATAATTTTAAATTAAAAGGTGTTTTATGATCTAATACATCTTTTGTTAAACATATTGTAAAAATATATCCAATTAAAAATGAACCTATTGCATAAAAAATTGCATGAAAAAATGAAAACAAAACAGCCAATCAAAATTTTGTTTTTGATTCACCTGAATATTTAAAAACTAATTTAAACAAAGTAATAAATGAAAGTTTTTGCTTTTCTTTAGTTCTTTTTTTCATCACTGCCTCCTTTTCTATTGGCTTAATTGGTTATTGTATGATTCATTATAATATGAACATGATTTCATTAATTCTTCATGATTTCCTTTATCCAACATATTTCCATCAGATAAAACAATAATTTCATCAGCATTTTTTATTAATGGCAATTTTTGGCTAATTATTATAGTTGAACATGAATATTTATTTTTTATATTTTGTAAAACTTGGTGTGCAGTAATATTATCTAAAGCACTAGTTGAGTTATCTAATATTAAAATTTTTGGTTTAGTTAATAAAGTTCTTGCAATTGAAAGACGTTGTTTTTGGCCACCTGAAAGGTTTGTTGCCCCTTGAGTAATGACATGATCTAAATTTTCTTCAAATTTATAAACAAAATCATATGCACAAGCGTCACGTAATGCTTGATTTATTTCTTCATCTGTTGCATCATTTTTAGCAAAAAGCATATTTTCTTTTATTGTTCCTGTATTTAATAGGGCATCTTGGTAAACAATTCCGATTGTTTCATGTAAATTTTTTGTATTAACTTCTTTAATTTCATTATCCCCAATTAAAATCGATCCTTCATTATATAGATAGTTATTAACCAATAAATTTGCAAGTATGCTTTTACCACTACCAGTAGGACCAACCAATCCAAGAGTTTTTCCAAACGGTAGGCTAAAACTTATATTGTGCAAAGTATAATTTGAATTTGAAGAATAATATTTAAAGCTTAAATTTTCAACTTTTAAATCGAAGTTTTTTGTTATTTTTTTGCCATTTGATACATAAATTTTATCTTCGTTAGTATTTAATACTTCTATAACTCTAGTAGCAGAAATTTTTCCTTTTACAAATGCTGAAATAAATACTGCCCCCAATATAACGCCAAACGTTACATAAAATGAATAGTCAATAAAAATATTAAATCTTACAATTGTATCATATGTTGCTACATTGGAAATAACATCATGAACAACTAATGAATAAAGCACCACAACAAATAAATTGAATATTCCAAAGAATAAAGGAGCAATTCCTACAAAAATGCTACCAGCATTAACATTAAAATTCTTTCATGTTTTATTTATTTTTGCAAACTTTTCTTCTCTATTTTTATATAAATCATATATTTTTATTAAACGAGATCCTAATATATTTTCATCAACTTGCTTAGTTATTTCTTCAACGGCTAATTGAGCCTTTTTAATTGAAGGACTTGCTTTTTTTGCCATAATAGAAACTATTGTTAAAATTATTGGAACTAACAAAATTAATCCTATTGCCATTTTTACGTTATTCATGACGGCTAAAATACATCCACCAATTATCATTGAAATAGCCCTTGTTAAGACGTTTGTAGCACTTATTAAAAATTCTCAGAAAACCGCAATATCATCACTCACCCTAGTAATTAATGATTCGGGTTTCAAATCAGATATATTTTTCAAACTTAATGTATTTAATTTTCTAATGAAGTTTTCTCTAATATATCTACTACTTCTTTCTGCTGCATATACAATTAAGCTAGTGCAGCCAAATGTTAAAGACATTGAAATTATAGTTAAAACTATTATAGAATAAATCATATAATTACGAGCATTAATAGCGTTATTAAATGTAAAGTTTATTAATCCATTAAAAAAACTTAAATCTACTTGACTATTTTTATTTTCAATAAAAAGCAATCTAATGAATTGAGAAATCAATGTAGGAGTAATCAATTCAAATATAACTGAAATTAAAGAAATAAAGCTTCCTATAATAAACAATATTTTAATTTTTCATGGTAAAAATTTAATAAGTTTCAACATAATTTCTCCTTCTTTTAAATGTTTTTTATTGCCACTTTCAAGACTAATTAATAAATTATAATGAAACATAAAAAAAAGTAATAATTTAATGCAAAAAACACGAAAAAAAAGCGATTTTTCGCCTTTTTTTGTTTAATTTATTTTTTTAAACTAATTTTATTTATAAATTCAACTTCTATTCCATTTCATTTAGCAGTGATTGTATATTTTATATATTCTTTACCTTTGTTTGTATGTTTTTTAACTGAGATTTTTTCAAATGTTAATTCTTCTGGTAATTTGTATTCAAATTTAGAAATATCATCTTTAATTGCTTCATCAACTGTTTTTTTATCGCCAATGTATTTTACAGTTACTAATTTTCCAAAATGTTCTTTTAAAACTATTTTTTGCATAAAGTTTTTATCTTCATTTATCTTTTCATTAACATTGACACGTTTAGATGACATATTGCTAAAATCATTATTTTGAAAATCTTGAATAGAAACTATAGAAACTCTAATTGATTTTACTTTATTATTTTCTATTTTAGGAAATGAAAAGATATAAACATTTTGTAAATTAACCATATGTTTTGTATATTCAAACGCAAACATTGAATGTTTTAATTTTAATGTTGTTTTATCATAATCAAAATTTTGAACAGAAATGTAATTATCACCTTTTTCAATCATTTCTTTTTTCAATGTCTTTGCTTAAAAGACTAATATTTTTCAATTTTTCTACAAACATAAATGTTGAAATATTTTTAACTTCATCGTTAGATAATTTATCTTTGTTTTCTTTGAAATATTTCAAGAATGCATCTTTATTTAATTCTTTTACATCTTGGTCTTCAATAGTTGATGTTGGGGCTTGTTGGTCATCTATTTCAGTTTCATTATTTTGTTTTCTAATCTTATTATATTCATCAACACCCAATTTACTTAAATCAATTTCAACAAATTTTGATTTCTTAGTACTATTTTCATAATCTTTAAATGAAACAGTAAGATTAATCAAACACTTATCGCCTTCAAATTTTAATTCGCCTAATGTGTAATTAATTTCACTGTTTTTATTATTAATTCAGTATGATTTATTTTCTAATTTGTCAATAGATTTCTTTGAAATGTAATATTTGTCTTTACTATAAAATGGATAAATTGACGTTTCTAAAGCTTTGTTTAAAAGTTCATCTTGTTTTTCAAATGATAGCAATGCAATATTATCTAAACCGTTTGCAAATTTATCTAATTTAACTTCAATAGTTTTAGATTCACTTATTTCTTTATTTAAAAGACTTGACAAAGTTAAAGTCAATGTTATTTTTTTATCTTCAACTTTTAAATTACTTAATGCTACTGAATATGAGGCTTGGTCGTAGCCTTGAACTGCAAAATTTGGCTTTTTATCAAAATTGTTTATTTGTTTATTTTTTAAAATATCTTGATATGACTTGGCATTTGCAACTAAAACATTTGTTTTTTCAATTTGATCTTTTAGTTCTTTTCTTGCCTTATCTATTTTTTCTTGCAATTCTGGAGTTAATTTAAAACCTTTGATTTCATAAATATATTTTTGACTTGAGATTTGTTTATTTTTATATGATAAATAGTAAAGAATTGACAAGTCATATGTTCCATCTTCTCCTGTATTTTTAGTAATCTTTAATGAATCTTTAACAATTGAAAAGTTTTCTTTAATAGTTTTTAAAAATACTTTTGATGTGTCCGCGTCTTTTATGTATGTTTCTTGTTTGTTAGGATAGTCAAAGACTAGATTTTTTGAAACTTCTTTAAAATCTTCTTCTGAAACTTGATCTAATCCAGAATCTAAGTTTCCCAAATTACTTTCATAAACCTTGTTTGAAATAATATGTTTACCATTTTGTTTAAAAATTGCAACTTTATATTTCAAAATAAAGTTTCCTTTTTCATCTTTTGTTAATAATAATTTAGAGTTTAACTTGTCTCCACTTCTAAGAGGTTTTTCAGGATTTACCAATTGAACAGATACGCCTGATTTAGAATTTCATTTAGCAATAGCAAATTCTTGATTTTTAAAATCATATGCCCCTTCAAAAGCCATGATATTTTTGTTATTTCTTTCAAAAAGAATTTTGTATTTGTCTAGATTATTTAAAACCTTTTTAATAAATTCTAGATTTTCAGCATTTCATGTTATTTTTGAAATTGATTCTTCACCATATTTATCAGCATCATTTTTATTTGTTTCTTCTTCATGACTTGGATCTTCTGGTTTAACTTCAGGTGTTGTTCCTGGCTTTTCACCTTCTGGTTTCTTAGGTTCTTCTGGTTTAACTTCAGGTTTCTTTGTTTTTATGCAACCTGCTGCCACTAATGGTATTGCAAAAACCGAGGTTGCAACACTACCTAAGGCTAATAAAATTTTTGTATGTTTTTTCATTTTTTATATTTCTTTTCCCTTTTTCTTAAATTAATAATTTAAAAATTTATCACACGAATAAAGGCTCAAGTTCAAATGACTGGTTTTTTCTTTAAAAAAGAAAAATAAATAACCGTTTGGTTATTTTTTATTTAAAGATAATGTTTTTAAAAGAAATAAAAAAATAATAAATTACAAAAATTGTTACATTGATTTTTTGATTTAGCAAATATTATAATGTGTTTTTTTAGCCTATAAAAATATTTAAAAAACTAGCATTTTAAGCTAGTTTTTTAATATGGTACATCCTGTGGGGCTCGAACCCACGACCCAGGGATTAAGAGTCCCTTGCTCTGCCAACTGAGCTAAGGATGCGTGTTTTTGCGTTATTTATTATAACATAACTAAAACATTTTTTTAAAATTAAACAAATAAAAAGTAGCGTTTGCTACTTTTTTGTTACAACTTGATGATATGGTACGCGAGGAGGGACTTGAACCCTCACGCCGCAAAGCATTAGTGCCTAAAACTAACGTGTCTGCCAATTTCACCACTCGCGCATATGGTGCCGTTTATAGGACTTGAACCTACGACCTACTGATTACAAGTCAGTTGCTCTGCCAACTGAGCTAAAACGGCTTTTGTAAATGCTTTATTATTATATAAGGAAATTTTAAAAAATTTTACATTTTTATTCAAATTTAAAATTTTAATTATTCATAATATCTTAAAATAAATGTTGAAATATTATTTTTTACTATTACTATATGATTTTTTTATTAACTTTAATTTTTAAAGATAATAAATTAATATTTTTAATGTATGATTACATGGCAAGGACAAAATTATGTTTTATAAGTTATATAAAAAAAGAGGCCAATCAAGTTTTTTTGCAATAAAAAAATTTGCAAAAAATAATAATATCAATAAAGTTGGACATTGTGGAACATTAGATCCCGAGGCTGAAGGTCTTTTAATCGTAGCAACAGATGAAGATACAAAGGCCTTGTCTTTAATTGAAAATCAAAACAAGGAATACTATGTGGAAGCGAAATTCCATTACTCTTCAGATAGTTTTGATTTAGGAACATATGTAACTAAAATACAAAATTTTCAAATAATAACTAAATCTCAAATTATACAAGCACTAGAAATATTAAAAAAACAAACAAAACAAGTACCACCAATTTATAGTGCAAAAAAAATTAATGGAACAAGAGCATACAAACTTGCTAGAGATAATAAAGAATTTAGTTTAAAAGCCAATGATATAAAAATAAATAATTTAGAATTAATTGAATTTAATGAAGTGAATCAATCAATCATCATTAAGGTCAATGTTTCAAAAGGCACATATATTAGATCATTGATTCATGATTTAGCTAATATATGTAACACAGATGCAGTAGTAGTTGTTTTAAAGCGAATTAAAATTGGCAATATATGTTTAAATGGTCAAGAAGAATTTGAAAAAATTACAAACTTAAACGAACTTTTTAATGTAAAATTATTTAAGCTAACCAAAAATGATATTCAAATATTAGCAAACCAAAATTCAAATAGTTGCTACTTTGAATCATTGAAAAATTTTTGCGGAAACATTATTTTTATTTACTTGAATAACATAGTAGGATGAGGAAAATCAGAATTTGGAAATGTAACTATTTTCAAGCGATTTTTTAAACGCCTTACGATGTTAATTTCTAGCTAGGAGTAAACATGACAAAATACAAAATGATAGTATTTGATATTGATGGAACATTGTTGCCATTCGGAGTTACTCAATTAACACCTAGAATGCAAGAAATGTTTGAAAAATTAAAAGAACAAGGCTATGTAAATGTGTTGTGTTCTGGTCGTGATATTTTTACAGTGGGCGCCCAAATAGATAACCCTTATGTTGATTATTTTATAGGTGCAAATGGAACTTTTATTCTTGATTTAAGAACAAAAGAATATATTTTTGAAAAAACTATTAATTACAAAGATTTTGTTGAATTTAGAAAATATGCAAGCGAACATAAATTATCTTTTTCTTTTGTTGGAAACAAATGGGGATATTACAATGAATTATTTAATATAGATCATTGATTTTACAGACCATATAAAGACAAATTTATTCCAGAAAAAGAATTCGAATCGCAACATGATAAAAATTATTTAATTACTATTTCAACTCCAACACCATCTATAGTAGCAGCTGATTTAGAAAAATTCTTCAAAGAAAAAAATCTTGATTTATGAATTCTAGCTCAATGAAATGGTGGCATATTCATCTCTGCTAAAGGAATAACTAAGGCTGTAGGCTTAAAAATACTAGGAGATTTATTAAACATTTCTCTTGATGAAATGGTAGCATTTGGTGATTCAGAAAATGATATTGAAATGCTTGAAAAAGTAGGATTAGGTATTGCTATGGGCAATGGAGAAGATGTTACTAAAGATGCTGCAAATGAAATTTGCTTGCCAGTTACTGAAGATGGTCCATATTGAAAATTAAGAGATAAAGGATTTTTTGACTAATAAATTTCAACCTTATGGTTGATTTTTATTTATTTTATTTTAAAATACTTATATTAGGAAAAAAAACACATGGCAATTACAAGTACACAAGATCCAAAAATTCTAAAATATAAAAAATTACTTACTCCCAAAGGCAGACAAGAACAACAATTGTTTATTGTTGAAGGTTATCATTTAGTAAAAGAAGCAATCGAAGCAAATATAGTTATTGACATTTTAGAATTCAATGACATACTAACTTATAAAAACTCAACTCAAGTAACTAGAGCAATTATTAAAACATTATCAACAACGCAAACACCTCAAAATATCATTGCAATTTGTAAAATACAAAATTTAAATATTAAAGCAAATAAAATAATAGCCCTTAATAAATTACAAGATCCCGGAAATATTGGTACTATTTTTCGACTTGCTAAATCTTTTGGCTTTGATAGTGTTATAGTTGAAAATATAGATATATACAATGAAAAGATAATTCGTTCATCACAAGGAGCAATGTTTTCACTAAACATTATTAAGACAAATGATTTAAGCAAAGAACTGTCAGCCTTTAAAAAAGATGATTTTTTAGTTTATAGTACAACATTAAATAAAAATTCAATTAAGCTCAATGACATTGATTTTAGAAATAAAAAAATTGTTATTGTTTTAGGGAATGAAGGAAATGGTATAGACGAAAAAATTATTGACTTAAGTGATTTTAATGTTTACGTTCCTATTGAATTTGAAAGTCTCAATGTTGCTTGCTGCGGCGCAATTATTATGAATAAAATTTATAATGGAGATAAATAATGCAAGTTTTTGATTGAGATTTTAAAGCAAAGTTAAACATAAATGAACCTTTAACAATTTGTTTAGGTTCGTTTGAAACATTACATTTAGGGCACAACGAATTATTTAAAATAGCAAAAGATTTAAAGCAAAGTTATCCAGATCAAAAATTAGCAATAATGATGTTTAAAAATCCAGTTAAAAATTCTCAGGTATTAACAAAAAAAGCAATGCAACCAAAAACTAGATTATATACATTAGCAATGTTGGGATTTGATTATGTTTTTTTAGTTGATGTAAACCAAACGATATTGAATTGTAGTTATAGTGATTTTATTCAAGGATTAAAAATAAACAACGTTAAAAATGTTGTTTGTGGTCAAGATTTTAGGTTTGGGTTCAATAGAGAGGGTAACATTGATAAATTAAAAAAATATTTCAATGTATATGTTGCCAATGAATTAAAGGTAAATAAACAAAAAATTTCTTCAACAATAATCAATGAATTTATTGAAGAAGGAAACATAAATGGCTTGAACAAATTACTAATAGACAAATATTCAATAATTGTAAATTCTCAAAAATTTAATTTCAAATATCCAGAACATTTAAATCAATTAAAAGCAGGAATTTATATTGCCAATGTCGTTTGAAATAACATTGAATATCACGGCTTAATTTTTATAAATAAAAATCAATTTGACTCAAATAATAACCTGCAAGAAAACAACATAATTTATTTATTTGATATTGATTATTTTATTTCGAAATATCAAGAACTTTACATTGAATTTTTGCAATGCATTAGACATATAAATAATAATAGTGAAAATCAAATTTCAACAAATGATATTGAAATTGCAAAGAATTACTTCATTGCCAACAAAAAATAATATTAAACAAAAATAGCAAGTTTGTAACACTTGCTATTTTTTAACAAAATATATTATTTTAATTTAATCTTTGTTGTTCAAGTCAATATATTCAATATCGCCGTTTGAAATAACTTTAATTAACCCTAAATTATTTAAATATCCATATAGATCATTTAATTTTGAAATATTATTTTCTGTTCTTGCTATTAGTAATGTTTTTAAAATAGTATTAGTTAAATTGTTTTTTAAAATAGAACTTTTTGAATTGTTTAAAACTTGTTTTATTAAATCAAACATTTCCAACGAACTTATTTCTGATATTTTTCTATTGTCACAATCCTTTGGCATTCTAAAAGTATTTGGCTTTGAAACATCATGATAAAAGATTTCGCCATCAGGATTTATTAATTTTTCTAACATTTTATTATTAACAAAATAATTTATAGAATTTTCACAAAGAAATTTATAAGTATATTCGTCTTTATTTAAAGCTAGGTTCACGAATATATCTTTTATCATTTTATTGATTTCTTTTTCTCTATAAGTATGGCCATAATTAAACATTTGTTTAACAATTTCATAGCCATTTAACAAAGGATTTCTTTTGTTTGACTTTTCTATAAAATTTAGTGTCTTACGATATGAGTAATTAAACGGAAGTCATTCTTCAAAATTAAAATTATCTCTTTTTTCAATAATTTCAAATTGACTATTTTCAATCGTTTTATATTCATTTTGCTTTACAACAAATTTTTTTTGTTTAATTTGATTTACTTTATCAACTATTTTTTCTAATTCTCTTTTTTTGTTTTTAAATCAATTTAAAGATCAAATTCTGTGAATTATTCAACCTCTTGACTCAAGTAGCATTTGTCTAATCGCATCTCTATCACGAGCGCTTTTTGATGAATGATATGTGGCGCCATCGCATTCAATACCTAAAATATATTTCGATGGATTTTTATCATCAACAATTGCTAAATCTATTTTAAATTTTGAACATCCCACTTGAGTATTTACTTTAAATCCAAGCTTCTTAAGTTCATCATAAACTTGGATTTCAAACTCACTATCAAATATTTTAGTGTCATCTTGTAATATATCATCTGATTTGCTGTCGTAACCAAATTCTGCAAATTGTAAATATTGCTTTAAAAATCTTAGTCCTTCGTTTTTTAAATCGTCTACTTTTAAATCAGAATATGATATTGAAGATACAACAATAGTTGCTTCCTTGGCTCTACTTATTGCGACGTTTAGTCTCTTTTCACCGCCAACATTATTTAATGGTCCAAAGAATCTTGACAATCTTCCGTTTTTATCCCAACTATTTGTAATTCCTAAAATAATGATGTCTCTTTCATCACCTTGAACACTTTCAATGTTCTTAACAAAAATTTTATTTTCTGTGTCTAAATCCATATATTCAGGATTTTCATTCATAAATAAGAATAATTTGTGATCAATTAAGTTAGCTTGTTTTAAATTAAACGTTACAACTCCAAATGTTTTTGTATTGCCATAATAATCTTTTAATTGCTTTATTAATTCAATGATTCTATTTGCTTCAATTTCGTTTGTTTGATCTTCATAAATTCCATTAACCTTAATAAATGAAACGCCTTCAAAAGGAAGCAATTCCCCGTCTTTCTTGGCGGTTTTTTGATATGTTGGAAAAGTAATTAATTTATTATCATAAACGAACTTATTTGAAGGCAAAATTAATTCTTCAAATTTTGAACGATAGTGTCATTTTAATGCAACTTGTCTAAATGAGCTTTGCATTCTTTCAAGAAGTGAATCATAATCATTTTCTTCGTTGACTATTTCTTCGTCTTCGTTTGGTTCTTGCTCGCTAGACATAGTTTTAAAGAAATTAGTTGGTGGCAATTGATTTATATCACCAGCAATAATAATTTGTTTAGCCTTAATCATTGATATCAAGGCATTTTCTGTCGTTAATTGAGAAGCCTCATCAAAAATTACACTATCAAATGTAATGCTACTATCCGCTAAATATGTACTTAACGAAGAAGGAGACATCATAAAACAAGGCTTAATATTTTGAATTAAATTTGGAATTTCTTTAAATAGTTTTCTGATCGGTTTTTTATTTCTAACTTTTGAATATTCCTTCTTTAAAATTTCTAATTCATCATTGTATATTGTCGAATTTAACGTAGGCAAATTGTTTGATAAATTTTCAATTATTTTGAATTTAGCAATTTCATTTAGCTTTAAACAAGAGTCTTTAAAAACATTGATAATTTTTTCATATTCTCTATCGTTTCAATCTGCTAAATCAATTGATAAATAGTAATCAATTAAAAGTTGATAAAATCTTTTATTAAAAATATTTTCAATACTATTTTGTTTTAAACAATCAATATCTAGCAATTCAATAGCATCCACAAAATCATTAGTAAAGGGGTTGTCTTTTAATTCTTGTCTTGATTTTATATAACTACAATATGCTTCAGGATATTCATCAGAATCAATTAAAAAATTTAGTTTTTTTATAAAATCATTAACTTTATAATTTGAATTTGAATAATCTACATATTTATTGTTAAAGTAGTCATTGAATTTATCTTCAAAAGTCATTGAATTTTTATATAAATTTATGTAATTATTTGTTAATTGAATATGGCTTAATAAAAAGTTAAAAAAGCTAATTTTTAAATTTTGATCAAATTTTAATTCACTTAATTGATTATTAATAATTTCATATTTAGAAAATATATTTAGTTGTTGCTTTAAACTATTAAGATCCATTTCATTATAGTTTTCTTTAAATAAAAAAGGAATTTTATTTGTTAAAAGCGTAATTGCATTTTTAGCAAGTTGAATGTTGTTTAATGCCACTAAATCTTTTAACAAGTTTTTGTAATTTAAATTAGAAGATATAAAATTAATTTTTAATTCTTTTTTTATTGCTCTATATCTCTTTGAAAAAAGACGCTTAAAAATATTATTTCGAGATTTCATAAAATCTAAATTCTTATAAATTTCACTATTAAAAATATTTTGATTATATCTTGAAAGAATTCAGTCAATATCAGGTTGAATTCTTTCTTTTTGCAATAGTATTTCATTTAGGGTTTGTGTTGCATTTGTTTCATAATACGAAAAAATTTCTAAATATTTTGGATTTATATCTATATCTTGTATATTTGAAAAAATTTTAAAAAATGAATTAAATAATGAATAATTGCTATTTTTAATATATTGTTGATAATTGTTTGGAATTTCAAGATCTAAGAAATTGATTAGGCTTTGAATTTCATTAATTAAATGGCTAGAAATCTCTTTAATGTTTTCTAAATCTTGAAGCTTTACATCCAAAATCGAAAGCCCGTATCATAAACTTTCCTTAGCGTTGAAATTTATATTTTTATAATTTAAATTAAACTTATTTAAACTACTTTGAATTTTAACAAACTGTTCATTATCCATTTTTTCAAAATCTCTAATATCGAAATTTATACCTTTTGTATTGGCAAGTAATTTTTGATAATCACCAATCATTAAATATAATGAGCGACCTAATGGTTTTCTATTTGATAATATCTTTCTAACAAAATCATTCATTTTTTCTAACGAGTCGCTATATAAGTAATCATTATTAGCAATAACTTCATTACTTACTTTTTTAAATTTTTGACCGTCTTGCAATGTTTCATACAAATCATTAGAAAAATCTTTTTTATTGCTGTTATTGCTATGAATAAGTAAAATAAAATTAGCAAATCCAAGATTTTGGATTGATTTATAAACAACATCCAAAGCAGCCTTTTTTTCAGCAACAAATAGAACCTTTTTATCTCTTGCAATTAATTCACTTATTATATTTGCTATAGTTTGAGATTTTCCAGTTCCTGGAGGACCTTGAATAATAAAACTATTTCCTTTAATTGCTGATTGAATAGCTGCTTCTTGCGAAGAATTAGTCATTAGGCAGTGATAATAGCCTTTAGGAGAAACTATATTATCAACTTCTTCTTCAGAATACAAATATTCAGAACTAAAAACATTGTTAATCCCTGTCATTGCATTCATAATTTCTGAATTAATGATATTATCTTTATTTTTATCAACATCTAAATAAATGTCCATAGAAGAGAACCTAAAAGCAGACAATGAGGCTTCATCAACTATTTTTCAATTTTGTTTTATAGAATCATTGAACGAATTCATTTTTTGATTTATAAACTCAATGTATTGTGTATATTTATCATATAGAGAACCTTCAATATTATCAAATGCTTCAAATTTAATATCAAGTCCAAAATCATCATTTAATTTCTTTATCAATGAATTATTTACAACGAAATCATTGCTTTGAATAATTATTTTTTTATTTTGCAAGCCGTTTTCACTTTCAATTGAAACAGGTAAAAACAAAAGTGGGCTATAAACGTTTTTTTCTGTTTTATCCTTTCATTGAAGCCCACCAAAAGCCAAATATAGAATATTAATTCCTTGTTCTTCTAATAAAGTCTTTTGCTTTCTTTGCAATAACGACAATATTGCTAATAATTCTTTTTGAGAAGCAGAGGACAAAAATTCATTGCTTTCAACTTCAATGTCATCATCAGAATCTTGAGAACCAATAAATTTAAATTCACTTCTATTTTCAATTTTATCTAAAATTGATTTTATGTCTTCCTTTTCAATTGTTATAGTTGATGATTTATTTTTTTTATAATTTATCAATATATTTCTTAATGTTGTGTCTAATAGCTTATTCTTTAAAGACTCATATGCCAAAGTTTTTGTAATTAATTCTTTATTTTCCATTTCTAAATTATATTATTTTAATTTTAAAATAAATATTGTTTAATATAAGATTTTATTAGCATATTTTAAAAAACAAAAATTTTAACGCTTGATGAATTAAAAATTGAAATTTTTACATTTATTTAACGGTAAAATAATAAATTTATTAAAAAATGATTCAAAAACACCCCAACAAATGTGGGATGTTTGTAAAAAAAACAAGACTCGTTTTATTTTGATGTGAGTCTTGTTTTTTATTTCTAGTTGTTTTTTTCTATTATTGAACCCATTTCTAAAAAACCTTGAGCATCTAATGCTGCTCCGCCAACTAAAAAACCATCCAAATCCTTAATTTCAAGCAATTTTTCAATATTTTTTTGTGAAACTGAACCGCCATACAACACCGGAACTTGATTATTAGTAATTTTTTTAATTACAGATATTGCTTTTTCAATATGGTAATTTTGAGGAATTTTTCCATTTCCAATGCAATAAGTAGGTTCGTATGAAATAATTAAACGATTATAAACATCAACATCTTCTAAAGCTTTTAATATTTGGTTTTTTATAATATCTTCAAAGACTTTATCGCTACAATTTTCTTGATCTTCCCCTATACACAAAATAGGAATAATGCTAGTTTTTTCAATTTGTTTAATTTTTAAATTAATCAATTGATCAGTTTCATTAAATAATTTTCTACGTTCACTATGTCCTATTAAAACAAAGTCAATGTTCAATTCAACTGCTGATCTAAATGAAACTTCCCCAGTGTATGCACCTTTTTCTTTATAAAAAATATTTTGAACTCCAAACAAAAAATTTCTTTTATTATATTGTAAAGACAGAGACATTGCATCGAATGACAAAGCCGCTCCAATTATTACATTTTTAAAATTTTTAATTTTATTTAATGATTGTAGTTCATTTAAATAATTCTGACTTTCTAAATAAGATAGATTCATTTTTAAATTACCAATTAAATATTTCATATTAACCTCTTTTATTATCAAACTATTTTTAATGCTAAAAATGGAATCAATATAATTAGTATAATTAATCCATATAATATTAATAAAAGAAATGATAAATTGTTAATTGATTGATAGTTTCTTTGCTTTTCAGCTTTGAGTCTTTCACGTTCAAATTCTTGACGTTCTTTAGCAATAATAATATCCTTTTGATGAATTGTCATTCCTGAATAAAATTTGTCTTTTGCGCGACGCATTATGATTCTATTTCTAATTAAATTAGCAATAGGATTGACAATTCATTTTCCCATTCCTTTTCTATATACAACAATTATAAAATTTATAGTAATTGCAAAAATCATTGATACAGTCAATGAATTTTGCCAAGAATGAACATATTGACCATCATCAGATTTTTTTGAATATCTAACTATAAAAATTAATGCAATATAAATCACTAATGAAACAAAAAAATAACTAATCGTTGCTTTATTTCAAGCATTCTTTCAATATGATATTGATTTCTTTTGATTTCTAAAATTTTTTTGTTTTAATGTCATAACATTATTTTATATTATTTTTTAACAATGCAAAACAAATTTAAAATATATCTGATTAATGATTTTAAAAATAAAAATTAAATATTATTTTGTTTCTTTGTATACAAGGTAAATTAATTTATTTGATTAGTGAATTTATTTTTTTGTGATAAATTTCGTTAAATTTTTGTTTATCAAGCTCAACTTGTTTGAAATTTGTATATGAACTGTCTTTTTCGTTATTAACTAATTTATTAATATATGGGTTTATAAATTTTTCAATAAAATCTTGGCCATCTGGTTTTTGAAATATTTTATTTGAATTAATTTCTGCATCAGTCAAAGTTTCTACAAACTCTCAAATAGACTCGTTTAATGCTAACTTTTGACTTATAGAATCAATTTGTTCATTTAAAGATTGTGTTAAATTATCATTTGCATGTCATTTGTTAATTTCTTTAATAATTTGTTCTTTAAAATATTGATATTGATTTATTAATGGTATATATTTTTCTTTTAAATTGTTTTTAGCAATTTTATCGATAATATTTTCAATTACTTGGTCTTGGAATTTTTGTTGCAATGCCAAATTAATAAATTTAGTTTTTTGAATTCTAAGCGAGGTTATTTGTTTAATCTCGTTCAATTTATTTAAATAACTGGCAATATCTTTGCTATTAATATTATTCAATAATGCTTCTAGATTAATTGCCTTTAAAGTTAAAGATAAATTATCAGCAATTGATTTTAATTCGTTTCTTATTAATTTATCTATTTTAGAATTGTCTGCATCTAATTTAATTTTATTTTCAAGATTATTTAATTAGTTTACTAAATTATCAATTTTTGTTAAGTCTTTTAAAAGTGGTTGAATTTTAAGTATTTTTTGTTTAGCAACGTTTATTTTTTGTATTTTTTCATTTAAACTTTCTATTGATGATTCAGGGGATTCTTTATTAAAAGATTCCAATAATTTCTTGGCATCCTGAACTTCTTTTAAGGTGTTAAATTGTTCAGCTCCTTCTACCAAAAAATTATCTTTTAAATAACTAAAAAGATCAGTTTTTGCATCATTAAATTTTTTTAATAATTCTTCAGTTTTTTGTGCATTTTCATCTTTAGTTTGTGTGGTTTCTATATTTTGTTTAGGTTTTTTAGAACAAGAAGCTGCAACTAATGGGGTTATTAAAATAGTTGAAGATAACGGTAATATATAAAGTAATTTTTTTCTCATTTTTCTCCTATGAAGTGTGTAATATTTTTTTTAATTTTATATTCTTAAATTGTGCTATCAACTTGTATTTGTTATAAATCACGATTATTTTACCAAAATGTTCAATAAATTTAAGTAGTTTTATTAAAACAAATTATTTTTATAAACCTAAATAATCAAAAAAATAGTCTAATTTAGGCTATTTTTTTGATTAAAATTCTTCATTATTTTATATTAATCAATTTCAAGTGGTACTTCGCTATCACCGTCACTACTAAAAATTCCATTATTTGATTTATCAGGGCATATTACACTATAAGAAATTACTGGCAAATCCCTTAATCTTCCCTTTGATTTTAATTGTATTGAAATGGGGTGGCCAAACGGAATAAGTATCTTAGGCAATGTAACCTTAAAATATTTTACAAAATCTGCATCATTTATTACATTTTTATATGCTTTATAAACTTGCGAATTTATTCCACTAGTTTGTTTATTTCTTATGTTGTTTTCAATTTGTTCATCAATAGATTTATACTTATTGATTATTCCTTCTAAAATTCTTTGTAATTCTTTTGTTCCACGTGCAGGGTCATTTAATATTTCTTTACCTTCATTATTTAGAGTGAAACCAAATTGGTCTCTAATATATGACAATTGGCTTTGGCCTAATTGACCTTTTGCTCTCTTATTAGGATCTATAATGTCGCCAGATTGCGATTGTCCACTCGAATCTTCACCTGTGGTTGTAGAATCTTGAGATTGTCCACTCGAATCTTCACCTGTGGTTGTAGAATCTTGAGATTGTCCAGTCGAATCTTCACCTGTGGTTGTAGAATCTTGAGATTGTCCAGTCGAATCTTCACCTGTGGTTGTAGAATTTTGACTATCATTTGTTGTTTTGCATCCTGCTGCAACTAATGGCATTGCAACAACTGAAGTTGCAACGGCACTTAGTATTAATAAGCGAATTTTATTTCTCATATTATTCCCCCTGAATATAAACATATCGTTCATCTTCAATAACTTGTAAAAATTGGTTACTTCTTAATTTACATATTATACTATATTTTATAAATATAGTATCTGATTTTAAATTTGTATCACCATATCCAAGTTCTAATTTTAATGTATGATTTAATAAGTATTTCGAATCAGGCAATGAAATTTTAAAATATTTTAAAAATAACTCATCACTGAATATGTTTGACTTTTGATCATCTTTTTTGTATTTATCATTGAGTTTATCAATGATTTTGAATAAAAATTTCTTATTCTCTTGATTAAGCGGTATTTTGGATTCAAAATTAAAACTATCATAAATTGCTGCAAGCATAGTACTAGACATGTTTTGATTATTATTAGATAAAACATTATATTTAGTATGACATGGGCAATTAATTCCTTCAATAATCTTGGTTTTTAATAAATCATTTTTGGCTTTTAAATTAGAGGATTTTTGGCATGAAACTGCTGCAATTGTTGGAATTATTAAAACTATTGGTAAACAAAATAGTGTAATCTTTTTATTCATTATTCTAAATCTAATTTTATTTCTTGATCTTTGGCATCATATGTTTTTACATCTTTGCAATATATGTCATAGATTAATGAAATATTGTTATTATTATCAATTTTAAAATTAATTATCAATTGGTGATTTACACCTAAATTCGGCTTAACCACTTTAAACAATTTTAAAAAGTTTGCATTATTAATTAACCTCAAACCTGCTAATTTATTATTTTCAGAAGGGCTAAGATTAATTTGCAATTCATAATCTTTACAAATCTTTTTTAGCTCATCTGCCAACGCCTTATTGCCATAATTATTTTTTAGTATTTTGCTCTGTTCAGTTAGTTCGAAAACAAAATCATTTTTGATTGCTTCTAATTGAGAAGAATTAAAAATTCCACTTTTATTAGTGTAAATTTCATTTGCTTTTGCTGTATTTTCATCTGTTGAAACACAAGATGCTGAAATTATTGGCGAAGCTAAAACTAGAACTGCCCCTATAGATAATATTATTTTTTTCATATGTTTTTCCTATTCTATTACAATATCTTGCAAGTAAGACAACCCGTCATAACTAATTGGTTTATTAATAAATTTTTGGTATATTACTTTTGAAAAACCAACAGTTTTAATGATATTTTCAAATGAAAAGGTATAAGAAAGTAAACTGTTAATATCATTAATTATATTTAATTGGTCTTGGTAAGAGATATTTTCTAAGTATTTTAATATAATTGATTTTATTATAAAGAAATTTTTGTTGTAATCTTCTAAATTTTTGTTAAAAATTTCATTATTTGTAATTAGTTTTGTTTTATTTAATTCATTTAATATTTTTTTGGTATTTTCTAGAATAAAACTATTGCTTTTAGTTAAGCTAGAAATTTTATTAAATATTAAAAACAATTTATAGTTTTTAGCAATAGCTGTTGCTATAAATTCTTTAGTATTTGATTTTAAAAGTTCAAAGCTATTATTGCAATATATTGAAGCATCTTGATTAAAATACAAGTCATATTTTGCTAAATCATCAATAACTACAAAATTTGGCTTTAAATGTTTATTTACTGCTTTAAATATTGTTTTGATATGTTCCAAAACATTTTGCCTTTGGTTATTAAATTGCAAATTCAAAAAATTTAGTGGAATATCAAATTCAATATCAGCAGCATCTGGATGTTGTTCATAAAACTTTTTGATTATATCATTTAGTTGTTTAGATATTTCTTGAAAATAAGCTGATTTTAATTTGTAATCAAGATTGCTTGATTGAAGATCGTTTAATATTTTTTTGTTTGCAAGATAATAACTATTGTCAATAAAGTCAAGACTATTTTCATGAACATTTTTTGGAATCAATGGCTTAAAAATGTTTACCATAGAATCTTTTAAAACATGATAATTAATTCCACTATCAAAGCTTGAAATATCTAAATCGCTTGGCGCTTGAGATGTTCAAATATCACCTTGGTTAGCCAACATCCCATATTGATTAATCAATTGGTGAATCAATAATAAAAAGGCAATATTTTTAGATTTTAATATCTTATTTATATTCGTATTTTCATTTAATTGGTTTGCTTTTAAACCATATGCTAGCATTGAAAAACTATCATTAAAAAATTTTTTATTTGCAGTTGGCATTCAATTAATAGTAATATTATTACTCAACTTATTTTTAGAAACATTGCGAGTATAGCTTATATTAAAATCATTATATTTATGCAAAATTTCTTGTTGTTGATTTATGTCAAGATCGTCAAAATTCAATGTAGTTACAATATTTTGCAAAAATGCATGATACATTTGCATACCAAAAGTATTTTTTGATATTGGCAATGTATTAAATTAAAAATCAATTTTTGAAATTGATTTTTTATTTTTATCGTAAAAGAAATTCTTTAATAATTTTATTTCATCTACATTTACTTCATTAATGAAATAATATGACGCATAATATCTATCTTTAAAAGTTTTATCATATTCATAAAATCAGTCAAGGTTTGTTAAAAAATCTTTATATTTTTCATTAATGATTTCATAAGGCATTGCATCAATGTAATTTGAATGTATAAACAAATTGTTAAATAAATCAACTCAATCATGTTCAATATTATCAGCACTACAAATACTTAAATTTTTGTCGTTAAAGTCTAGTAATTTATAAACATCAACATTGTAACTTTTTAAATATTCAAACAAATCAAAATTATTCAATTGATTTTGCTTTAAAAAATCTTGTTCTTTATCTTTATTAAGTGGAATATTATTTTTTAATGCTCAAGATTTTCTAAAATTTTTATTTAAAAGTAGCATTCTTAAAAGACCTAATTTGAAATCTTTTACATTTACTCAATGAACTTTATTGTTTATATTTCTAATTCCTTGCCAATTAATTCAATAATTTTTTCTTTGATTTATGCTGATTGAAATATTTTTTGCTTTTCTTAGAGATTCAATGAATTGTTTGCTATTTATAGACATTGAATTTTTTGAAGGAACGAACAAATATGGATTATTAAAACCATTGCCCTTGTCTTTGCTGGGGTAATATTTGTTGGGATCTTGTTTATTCAATTCAATGTTTTGATAGTCAACATTTAGTTTATCATCACTATTGAAAAGTTTATCATTAATTTGAATACTATTACCATATTCAAATTTATAACTTAATTCAGTCGGGCGCAAAACTATATTATCCCTAAAGTCTATTTTAGGTTGATTTTTTGAATAAATTCTAAGAACTTTGGCTCCTGTCATTAAATTTATTTCTTTTAAATTTTGGTTTTTGAAATTTGGTATTGAACTGCCATATTCTAAATAAGGATTTGCAACATTAAGCTTTTGAATATATTTTTTCTTATCTTCATTAAAATTATTAAATTTACAAGATATTGATATCGCAGATGTCATTGTAAATAATGCTAACATTGAACTTAAAATAAGAATGTTTTTTTTCATTTTTACCACCTTAAAATGCCGTTGCTGTATGAGTGTGAAAACATAAAATAACTATAGTTAATACTAGTCCTAAACTAAATAAAGCAAATGAAGTATATAAAACTTTTGGGGATTGATTTCGAACATGGATAAATTCTGGAACCAATTCAAATATGGACATAAATGTAATAATTCCTCCACCTAATGCCAAAAACGAAGGGATTATTCAAAACACTTTACTATGTTCAATATATTGACCAAGCAATCCGCCAATTAACATAAATGGGATAATTAATAAAAATGTTAAGAAGTTGTATAGTATGGCTTTTGATTTCTTTTCTCCATATTGAATTTGACGATAATAAACAACTAAAATTTCAAGTAATATATGAATATTAAATGTTATTATTAAAGGAATATTTGCTTTATATGTTCCACCAATTGATGTTAATGTATAAACATTATATCCCAAAAATAGTCCATCAATAATTCTATGACTCATTAGCATTAAAATAGCGCCTCATGCTGCTCTTGGATTGTCGAAATCTTTTATTGAAAATAAGTGGTCCGAGTGATTGTGTTTATCGTGATCTGCATGAACGTCTGTTTTTAAATACTTTACGAAAATGAACCTTCCTAAAATAACTAAAATTAATCCCAATAATGCTGATAAACCAATTATTGCAGCTTGGATTCAAGGAATATTAGTTTCAGAATAAACTCTTAATCCATGCAAATAGCTATTAGATCAATCAAAACTTTCTTTAAAGAAACCTACAGTGCCAATCATTAGAAACATTCCCGTAGCAAATGCATAAATATAAATATTTTTCTTATCAGTAATTTTTAATTTAAATATAGAAATTACGCCCAAAACTAATGAAGGTACGCCCAATAATATTAAAATATAGATTATTAGATTTACAAATGTTGCTAAAGTTATATTTCCGTTAAATGCACTTGTTCCTATAAACATGAAATTCCTTTCTATTTCGTTTATTATACAATAATTTTTAAACAACTATACAATAAAAAATGATAAAATTGTTATATATTATGAAAAAAAAGTTTTATTTTAATTCTATTTTAATTGCTAGCTCACTTAGCTTTATGCCTTTAATTATTTGTAGTTGTCAAACTAAAAAAGATAACTATATTATAGAGGGTAGCAATGCTTATATAGATATTTCAAAAATTTCTAGAATTTTTTTGCATAGGTTAAGCATAGGTCAGATTGCTGCATTACACAACATGTATAAGATTTTTTATTACTATGATAATTCTAATAAAAAGCAATATTATGACTCTGCATATGTAAATGACCAAAAGCTATATTTAAGAAATGCAAATAAAAATGTTGAATATAAATTAAATTTTCCAATTAAACCTTCTTGAAAACAAGAAATATCAAAATTTGACAATATTAATATTGTAAAAAGCAATAAACCAAGCGATATTAATAATTTTTTAAACGAATATAGTTTTGATGAAGTAGATTCTGCAGGCGATGTTAATGACGAATGATATAGCATATTAGGCGATAAACGAAAAAAAGACTTTAATAGAAATAATGATCCTTATTTTGAATATATGCAAACTGTTATTTTTAGATTAATTCAAGATACAGAATTAAATTATTCAATAATGAAATCTAAATATTTAATAAATTCTAAAAGAGAAAATGTAATTACACAAAATTTATTTAAAAACAAATACATTCAAGCTAGTTCATGATTAAATGATGAGGAACATGAGCAACATCGTCAATGATTCAAAAAATTTTTAGTAATATACTTAAATAAATTTAATGTCAATGTCGGGGATGTAGATATAGATTGGAAAAATGCAGAAATTGTAAGGTCTTTTTCTGGAACCACTGATTATATAAAATTTAAATTCAAAGATATTAAAGATTGAAACGGAAAATCATTATTAAGAAATGATAAAAAAAATATTGAATATTACATAAATGGTTTTAGAACATATGCAACTAATCAAAAATTTGGTGTTGGCAATCAAGGTTTAAAAGAAGAACTACCATTGTTCAACGATTACGTGCCAAATCCACTTCTTGAAATTGATGGTATGAAATTTATGAACATTATTGATAATATTAACTATTTTGTTAAAGGCGCAACTGATATTAATTATTGAAATGCAAAAGGATTAATGTATCTTTTTCAAAGCTTCAAAAATGAACCTGGTTTCTTTAAATTAGCAGTTCCTGAATATAAAAAAAATGAAGATAAGGAATATAAAATTATTGATTTTGAATATACTCCATATTTTAAAACAAATCAAATTTTTAAAGCAATAGTAAGGGTATTTAAACTAAATGGTACATATAAAGATTATGTTTTAATATCTTCCAATTTTGATGATCACGGTCACAGATTAAAAGGTTTAATTACTAAAAATGCTTTGCCAAATGAACTTAAAGCTTCTGATATATATTCAATTAGAGCAGATAGTGAGCCAATTAAACAAGGAATCAAATTAGATGATTTCATTGATAAGAATAATAAAAATAGTGTTTTTAGATATATGTTAAATGAATCTGCAAAAAAACTAGAAAATATTTTTGAATATTGAAACAATAATAATAAGCAAAATTATGAAGTTGCTAATTTATTGCTTGCCAAAGATCCATTCCAATTAAAATTACTAGCTTCTTATTTAAATAACTACTTATTAGCATATGCACTTGAAAATAAGGAAGGTGAAGTATTTAGTGGAATTAAACGCATCGATCTTAACATAGTTAAATTACCAAATCAACCAATTGGAAGATTATATTTAAAAATGGATTTTGTTTCATATGCCAATAACCAAGATTTCAAATTCAAATCAAAAAATGAAAAAATTGTAAAAAGTGTTTATTTATATTGAAATGGATTTAAAGGATATGACCAACAAAAATATGGAAATGAATATTTTACCATTGATAAAATTACAGACGGAGATAATTAAACATGAAAAAATCAATAAAATTGCTATCCTTGCTTTGTACTTCTACAATAATTTCATTGCCTGCTATTTCTTGCACTATCAAAGTAAATCATGATAACGAAGACAAGGAAAATTTAGATTTTTCAAATGATTTTGGTGATAAAAAACAAAAAAATGAATTCAATTTCAAAAACAAGATTTCACAAAATATTTATGATTTGTATCAAAATAAAATTGCTATTTTATTTAACGATGTAAAAACTAATTACCGGGAATATAAAAAAATATTTGGATCTTTAACAAGAAACTTAAACACTCTAAGGGCTAAGATTAATAGCTTAAGATACGAACAAAGTTTAAAAGAAAACAAAAAAATATTAAATGATTTTTACAATAATTGATTAGAAGTAAAATCATCAATGCTAAAAAATAATCCATTTGCATTATATTTATTCAAATATAGTTTAATTTTTTCTGATGTGGATGCCGTATTAGCTGATACAAATCTTGTTTTTGAAACTTCTGAATTTTTAAAATATTTAAAGACAATTGATGACAGGCTTGAAGGCAAAGACATTGATTTAGGTCAAACTCAACATGAATTACAAGCGGTTTGAGATTTTATTAAGGCGCATATATTCAATCCAAATAAATTAACCAAGAGAGAAATGCTTGATAAAATTAACATTGAAGATGATAAAAACTCGCATAATCACTCACATGCAATCATAAATTTAACATATGAAATGGGTCTATGGCATGAAATGCTGAAAAAAAATAAACTTCAAAATTACGAAGAATTTCAAAAAGAATATAAAATTGCTAAAAAACACATAATCGATAATATAAACAATATTGATGTAAATAATAATTATTTAGCATTAAAAAAAGTCCTAGATAAAGATTGAAGTTTGGAAAATTCTTACAACTTATTAAATGATTCATTTTTTAGTAGAGCAAAAGAAATTTTAAAAATACTAAAAGAAAATTTGATAAGTATTGCTAAGATTGTGGGTTTAACTGATAAAATCAATTTAGACTAAATCTTTAAATCATAATTCCTTTTTAAACTAAAAATAAACGTAACTTGTTATAAACCTGGACAAAAAAATTAGACTCGTAATGAAAAAATACGAGTCTTTATTTTTATTATTGAAAGGTTAAATTATTATGGGAAGACAATTAAGAGAAGATGAATGATTATCAATATTTTTTTGATATGAACTATATTTAAATCATGATATTTCTAAAGAATTTTTATCACATAAATATTGCGAAATTAGTAATGGAAGGCAACTAAATAAATATAGTTTAAAACTAATTAAAATTAAATATAAACTCTATAATTTAGGTATCAATATAAAATCGCAAACAGGCAAGGTTTCTAAAAAAGGTAAGAGTTCAGGCCTCTAAAGAAAAAAAAGAAATATTGAATAAGAAAAAACAAACTTTAAAAGAAATGTTAAAAGAACAGCTTGAATATCTCATTACTGATATTTTTTTATGAAGAAATTTTAAAATGCAACAATAGCAAAAATTTAAAAGAAGTTGTTGAAAAAAATAAAAAAAGGCATAATTTTTCAATATCAATAAAACAAATTATCACTATTTTAGGGATTAAAAATCTACTTTCTATTAAGAATTAAAAAATTTAAATTGCCAACCAAAAACAAGGAAATTGTAAGCTGAAATTTGCCAAAATATAATGATACTAATCTTGTTTTAAAATATTTTAAACTAACTAAATTCCCTAAAAAATTCATTGTACATCCAGACCATAGATATCAATATTTCTCTAAGGAATTCCTTGATTACATAGATTCAATTAATGGCACTATTTCTATGTCAAGAGTTGGAAATTCTTTGAATAATAGAGAAGTAGAATATTTCTTTTCTATTCTAAAAACTGAAATATTTTCAAATTTCTTTCAAAAAGTAAAAAGTTTAACATTTGATGAATTGCAAGCAGAAATAGACAAATTTATTAATTGATATAATAATGAAAGATTTATCAAAAAATTTGATTTAAAAACACCCCAACAAATTCGGGATGTTTATATGAACAATAAATCTATTTGAGTCTAAATTTTTTGTCCTAGTTTATTTATAGGCTTTTTTATAAGTTTATATTATTTTTTATCTAATGTTCTAAATCTTAATGATAAGCAGCTAAGTCCACCATCAAGTTTTCTATATTCACTTGTATCACAAGTAATAACTCTATAAATACCTAAATCTTGAATAGCTTTTAAAGTTTTTGGATATCCTTCAGGTACTATAACAGTTTCATTAACTCAAATACAGTTTGCGGCATATGCTTCATCGGCAGGAACTACAATTTTGTTAAATGAATCAAATGTAGGATAGTTAACAAATTCACCTGCAATTAATAAGTTATTATGTTCAAGATAGTTAACTCCTGTTTTAAGGTGCAACATTTCTGTCATTGGTACTGGAACTAACTTCTTACCAATTTTTGCTAATATATTGTGGAATTGTCTAATTCCGTCACGATTAGTTCTTTCGGACATACCAATGTAGTATGTATCTCCAACCATCATAACATCTCCCCCGTCAACAGTTCCGGGAGCTTCAATTTTTGCAATGTGTCCATCATCAAAGTATTTCTTTAATGCAGGAAGCATTTCAACTTTTTCTCCATTACGTGTTTTAGCACCTGGATTAGTTAAAATAGCTAGTTCACCTGGAATAATAACAGCAGTATCTTCTACGAAGCATGAGTCTGGATATTTTTCATTTAAAGGTAAAACGGTTATATCAACACCACAAGTCTTTAATTTTTCAATATAATCTTTGTGTTGTTTTTTAGCAAGTTCATAATCTGGATGTAAGCCAGCTGATGAAATACCATTTACCATAGCAGCACATGGTGTTTTAACAATAATACTATTAAATTTATTTTTTAAAGGTTTTTCACATGATTTGCAGCAATCTTTGCAATCATTACATTTTTTACAATTACACATGTTTTTTCTCCTTAAATATAAAATTGTCGTATATATAACGCATAATTTTACTATTGCTATACATTTATAATTATGCCATTTTATGGTGAAGTAGAAATTTAAAATATTGAATTTACATAAAATTGTTTGTTCCTAAACAAATTGATAATCTTTTACTTAAAATTGTAAATTAAATAAGAGAGTATTATTTATGGCAAAAATTAATGGTTCAATTATTTCAAAATATGAAATTAAAAAGATTAAAAATTTAGATTTTATTTCCAAAAATTTGCAAGAAAAAACAATGTTATCAATTCCTACAATTTGTAGATATAAAAAAATTATTAAAGATAATATGCAAGGTAGCAAAATTAAAGTAAATATTAGACATAAAAACTTTAATAATCAAAATGCAAAAATAATAGAAAACGATTTTGCAAAAGACTTATTTTTGAAATATCAAATTGAAAATCAAAAAATAAATTCAAATGTTACTAAAAAATTTATTACTGTTAAAGATTTTTATGAAGACCTTAGTGAAGAAATAAAGTCAAAAATTTCGTTATTGTATTTATATAATGCTTGATTAAAGCATGGTTTTTGCAGTCCTTATGCTACCCATAAAATTAAAAGAATTGCAAAAAATATTTTTCAAATTTGAAAATTAATTACAGCAAAATTAGCAATAGTGAAAAATTAATTTATAAGGCGAATATTTTATTGATTGAAAACACTAAAAATTGTCAATATATTCAAATAAAAACCAAAATTATAAATTTGGTGAAATTATTGAAGTAGATGCTTGCCGAGATAGATTTTTCGAAACCAATGAAAAATTCATATTTATCATGCAATTGATGCCAAAAGTGGTGCATTAGTTGCCTTGTGAGCTGAAATTTATCAAAATATAATGATACTAATCTTGTTTTAAAACATTTTAAACTAACTAAATTTCCTAAAAAATTCATTTTATATTCAGTCCACGGATATCAATATTCCTCTAAGGAATTCCTTGATTACATAGATTCAATTAATGGCACTATTTCTATGTCAAGAGTTGGAAATTCCTTGGATAATAGAGAAGTAGAATATTTCTTTTCTATTCTAAAAACTGAAATATTTTCAAATTTTTTCAAAAAAGCAAAAAGTTTAACATTTAATGAATTGCAAACAGAAATAGACAAATTTATTAATTGATATAATAATGCAAGATTTATCAAAAAAATTGATTTAAAAACACCCCAACAAATGTGGGATGTTTATATGAACAATAAATCTATTTGAGTCTAATTTTTTTGTCCTAGTTTATTTTACTTACTTTTTTAAATTTTGTTCATTCCTTATATTTTTTACACGGCCTAAAAATAAAAAATATTTCTTAGTCTTATATTGCTAAGAAATATTTTTTAAAATTATTAATCTATTTAATTTTTGCTCTTTTGATCACTTAATGGATCGAAAGCAACGTAAGGATATTTATCTTTTAATGTAGATCATATGTATGAAGTATCAATGTTTTTGTTAGCCTTTTGAATAGCTTCACATTGTTGATATGAATTTATTGCATCATATATTGCTTTATATGTTGTAGGGTTGTTTTTTTCTCATGCAAAATATTCTTTGATAACAACTTTATCAATTTTGTTTTCAGTATAATTTGAAAAAAAGCAATGAACTATTTCATGTAGCAATGAATAAAATATATATGCTTCAGAATTAAACATATCAGAAAGGAAAATATACCTTTTTGCTCCTTTTTTCAAAGCAATGGCCCTTATCAAACTATTTTCAATAAAAGGCATCGTTACTAGATTAATTCCTTTGCTTAATAAAACTTTTTTAATTGTTTCCATTTTTTCTTCAAATGAACAATGTGTATTAGACATGATCGTTAAAATCTTATGATAAAGTGAATTAAATGAAGATTTTCTAAAAATTCCCACGTTTTCGTCAATATTTTTATCAATTGAAAGCAATTCGCAAAATCTTATTCAAACTTTTGTATTTGGGTTTGAATATGTTCATTCTTCTGCCGAAACATTATCTTTTAAATATTTATCATAGTTAGCCAAATCAGCAACACCAAAAAATCTTTTTAGCATTATTAATTTAACATGTAATGGACTATTTTCATGAATGCTAATGTTAGCTGCCAATGCTAGCTCTGGATGATTTATTAAAAAATCAATACCATGTTTCTTTAAATCATCTTCAATATTCTTATTTTTCTTTAGTGTTTTTAAGTTATTATAAATATGATAAACTTCCGTTAATGTGCCAATTTCTAAGTGAAATGCATATTCAAGCGCCTCAATAATAGTTGCACTAACGTTATTAACTTCATTATTCATAATTGAATTGATATGTTTTATTGATAATCCAAGTCTTATAGATAATTCTTTTTGAGTCATTGAAAACATTTTTAAATAGTATTTTATTTCATCTGTAAAATCATTGCCATGAATTTTAACGTGCTTCATATCACAGATGTGCTCTTCAATCATAAACCCGCCTTAACTTAAACTATTTTTTTATTTTTTATAACTATATTATAATTTTTTTTAGTTAAAAAAGTTTATTTTTGATACAAAAAAATATACAAAAAAGTATTTTTATATTGTTTTTTGTATATTTTTTTAAAATGATAATTATTGTTAATATATTAAATTTAATATTCCTAATCCACTATATCTTTTGACGCAACTGCAAAAGGTAGAATATCTTTCATTTTATAATGCTTTTGTTGCTTTAAATCAAAACTGTATAAATATACATCGCCATCTAGTTTTAAAAATTGGCTAATAACTTGGGCACAAGCACCGCAAGGATATAGCAATTTTGATAAATTGCTAATTATATGTATTTCTTTAAAATTACCAACTCTAGCGCCATATGCTACAGAACCAAATAATGCACTTCTTTCAGCACATAATCCAGATGGAAATGCAGCGTTTTCAGTATTAACTCCCCAATATTCTTTGCCATTTTCTTCAATTGCACAGCATGCAACTTGAACATGTGAATAAGGACTAAATGAATATTTTAATTTATTTTTTAATTCTTCTATTGTCATACATATAATTTTACAATATATTTGCAATATAAAATTTATATTAAAATAAACATTTCTTAAAAAGTGTTAAGTATTTTTGCTTAACAGTAAAAAATGTGTTAAAATATATACTAACTTTAAAAATAAAATTATTAATTAGAAAGGAAAAACCATGGTTAAATTAAGATTAAAAAGAACTGGTAAAAAATTCTATGCAACATATAAAATTGTTGCCGCAGATGCAAGAAGCCCACGTGATGGTAAATTTATTGAAGAATTAGGCTACTATGATCCTAATTCAAAAAAATTAGTGTTAAATAAAGAATTAATTATTAAACACTTGGACAACGGTGCAAAACCTTCAGACACTGTACGTAATTTGTTAAAGCAAGACAACTTCTATGCAGACTATGTTGCTTCTAAAAAATAATTTTAATAAATTATGAAGATAAACATTCTGACACTATTTCCAGATTATTTAAATGCTTTTTGCAATCAAAGTATGATAGCAAAAGCATTAGAGCTTGGACACATTGAAATAAACATCATTAATTTTAGAGATTATTCATTAGATAAACATCATAAAGTTGATGATAGCCCTTATGGTGGAGGCGCAGGTATGTTGTTGCAAATCGAACCAATAGATTTAGCACTACAACCTTTAAAAAATAGTCACAAAATTTTACTTTCACCGCAAGGAAAGGTATTTAGTCAAAAAAAAGCACATGAACTTGCAAAATTAAATGAAATTACTTTAATATGTGGGCATTATGAAGGCTTTGATGAAAGAATAACAAAATTAGTAGATGAAGAAATATCAATTGGAGATTTTATCTTAACAGGTGGAGAAATTGCAGCAATGGCAATTTCAGAAGCAGTAGCAAGATTAATACCAGGAGTATTAAGAAAAAATAGCTATGAGAATGAAAGCTTCGAAGGAAATGGATTACTAGATTATCCGCAATATACAAGACCTGCCGTATATAAGGGAATGAAAGTACCAAAAATCTTATTAAGTGGAAATCACCTAGAAATAGAAAAATGAAGATTAAGAAAAGCTCGGGAAATAACCAGAAAAAAACGTCCTGAATTATTAAAGAAAGGGAAATAACATGAGAACAAAATTGTTAGAATTAGTAGAAAAAGATCAAATAAGAGAAGACTTGCCACAATTAAGAGAAGGTTATAACGTAAGAGTTCACGTAAGAATTAAAGAAGGCGATAAAGAAAGAATTCAAGTTTTTGAAGGATTAATTATTGCTGAATATGGCACAGGAATCAATAAATCAATTACCGTAAGAAAAGAATCATATGGTGTTGGAGTTGAAAGAATCTTTAAAATTAACTCACCTTTAATTGCTCAAATTGAAGTTATTAGACGTAATAAAGTAAGACGTGCTAAATTGTATTACATGAGAGATTTAAAAGGTAAGAGTGCAAGATTAAAAGAAATTAAAAACTCAAAATAATAAAAAAATAGGGCGTAAGGCCTTATTTTTTTATTATTTAGGGCGATAAATTATATTACTTTAATTAACAAATTATTAACATTTTATTAACAAAAAAATTCAATATAATTATTGGTAAAAAATTTTGCCATTTAATCAAATTAAATACAATTTTTAATATCTTTTTTTTCGACTTAAACTATAATCTTGTTCGAAAGGAAATATTAAAAAATGAAAAAACACACAAAAATTTTATTAGCATTAGGAAGCATTGCAACTTCAGTTGCTGCAATACCATTAGTTGCTGCAGGTTGCGTAAAAACAAAAAAACCAGAAGGTGAAAAACCAGAAGGTGAAAAACCAGGAACAACACCTGAAGTTAAACCAGAAGATCCTAAGAAACCAGAAGGTGAAAAACCAGGAACAACACCTGAAGATCCAAAGAAGCCTGAAGGTGAAAAACCAGGAACAACTCCAGAAGTTAAACCAGAAGATAAAAGATCAGAAGAACAAAAAGAAATAGATAATTGAATAGAAACTGTTAAAGATCAATTTGAATTTTCTCCATACAACAAAGAAGAAGTATTAAAATCATTAAAAGATAAAACAGGAATATTAGTATACAGTTACAAATCTCATAGTATAGTTTTAAAAGATAATAATGATAGTAAAGTAAATTGATCTAACATTGTCTTTTCTCCTAAGGATGAATCTTTATTCTCACAATATCAACTAGCCAACCCAACAAAGCCTACTTTTTATAATAAAAAATACAAGAATAATTCAATAAGTGGTTACATTGACTATGAATTAAAAGACAATAAGATAACATTAAAATTTAAAGGAGCTAAATTTGTTGCAAGAAAAGACCCTATTATTGGAACTAAAATTGTAAGCAATGAAATAGATCTATCAGAAACACAATTAGATAAAATTATAAAAGATCTTAAATTTGATATCAAAGACAAAAACAAAGAAATTAGCAAATTAACTGCCACTGATGTTAAATTAGAAGGCAATCTAAACGGTGCAAATATTAGTTATAATTTTGCAGCAAAAAAAGGCGATGAAACAACACTTGTTTTAACTGTTAAAATTTCAAAGAATTCCGTAACTCAAACTTTTGAAAGAGAAATTAAAGGATTTAAAAAACAAGAAGCAAAACCCGAAACTAAAAAAGAAGACGAAGAATTAGATCCAAAAGTAAAATTGATCAACAAAAAAATTGAACAAAACAAAGACTTATTTACATTCGAGGTTTGAGATGAATCCAAAAAACAAGAAGTAATTGAAAAATTAATAAAAAAAGAAGCTAAATTGTTCTATCTAAAAGGAAATCATAATATTATTATTGAATTTAATAGCCAAGCGCCAGAAAAGGCTTTAAGCCAAGTTGTATTTAAAGGAAAACCCGGAGCGTTTTATTCATTTGGTCAAGTTCAATTAGTAAATCACCTTCACCACTACAAAGATGAAAAAGTTGAAAAAGATAAATTAGAATTATCTTACTACTTGGAATATGAAGTAAAAGATAACAAAATTACTATAACTTGAGCTGGTGGACAAAAAGATTATGGAATAAACCCTTTTATCTTTGGAACTAAAACCGCTTCACAAACAATTGAATTAAAATAACAAAACAAAAAAAGTGGGCAACATTGCCTACTTTTTTATATGTTTTTTTAATAGGAATTTATTAAATTCTTTTAAGTATGTAAAAGTCTTTTTTACCTTTTTTTAATAGCGCATATTGACCATTAAATTTATTAAATGTAATTGAATAATTTTCATCGTTTATTATATTGTTATCAATTAAAAAAGTATTTTTTGAAATAAATTCTCTTGCTTCTCTATTTGAAGAAACAATTTGATTATTTTTTAAAATTTCAATAAATTTTTCGCCTTCTTTAACTTCAATACATGGTAAATAGCCCAAAAGCATTGAAATATCTTCTATGTTTAATTCTTCGTTACTTTTGTTAAATAAAATCTCGCTTATTCTAATACATTTGTTTGCAATATCAACCCCATGAATGTCTTTAACCAATTCAAAGGCTAATTTCTTTTGGGCAATTCTTTTGGTTTTATTTTCATTGTGTTGAGTCATAATTTTGTTTATTTCTTCAACTTCTAAAAATGTTAATCATTTTAAATATTCTTCAATTTTTACATCACTTTGATTCAATAGGAATTGATATATAGAATATGGACTAGTCATATTTGGATCAAGCCATAACGAACCTCCGCCAGTGCTCTTACCAAATTTTTTGCCATTTTCGTCAACTAATAAATTGAATGTCATGGCAACTGCATCAGCAGATTCTCCATGTAATTTTCTAATAATTTCTAGTCCAGTTGTAATATTTCCTCATTGGTCTGAACCACCCATTTGAATTTTTACATTGTGATTTTCATATAGACATTTAAAATCTCAACCTTGAAGCAAGGTATATGAAAATTCTGTAAATGTTAAACCGTTTGCAAGTCTAGTAGTAATAGAGTCTTTTTCAAGCAAATAATTTACATTAATTAATTTACCAATATTTCTTAAAAAATCTACTACTGTTCAATGCTTATAAAAATCTAAATTATCAATTACTTCTAAACCAAATTTTTGTAATTGATTTTTAATTGCATTTTTATTTTGTAGTAGTGTTTCTTGATCTAAAAATTTTCTTTCAGAATTTCTAAAACTAGGATCACCAATCATTCCGGTTATTCCACCCAATATTGCAATTGGTTTATATCCTGCTTTTTTAAAACGTAACAAACTTAATATTTGTAGATAATTTCCAAGGTGTAAACTTTTAGCAGTTGGATCAAAACCTGTATAAACACCTGTTCCTAGTGATATATTATTAAATTTTTCTTCACTAGATATATTATTTAAAACACCTCTTGATTTCAAATCATCTAATATATTTTTTTGCATATCTATCCTTTTTGTTATAATGTATTAAATTATTTATTAAAAATATAAGTAATATAGTAATTATATATTAATTTTGTTTATTTTATGGCTATGAATCTTAAAATAAACAAATAGAAGGACATTATGAAAATTAAAATTATTATAGACTCATCAGCAGGGATGTCGCAAGAACAAGCAAACAGCTTTGGATGAGATTTAATTCCAATTCAAATCGAAGTAGGAAATGATATATATAAAAGTGGTATAGATTTTGATACAGACAAATTTGAAGAACTTTGAAGAAATGACAAAAAAATAGATGCCAAAACTTTTGCAACTCCTCCCGGAATAGCCATGCAAGTTATAGAAAAATATTTTAATGACTACGATAAAATTTTAGTCTATCCAATTTCAAATGCGCTTTCTTCGCAATGTGCTTCGCTAACAGCACAATTTGCTTCAAATCCAAAAGTTCATATAGTACAATCAAATAAAATTTCTTATCTGATTGTTAGAGACTTATTAATGTTTGAAGAATATATTAAAGAAGGAAAAAGCTTCGATGAGGCAATAGAACACTTTAAAAATAATAATGAAAGATTACTTCTAATTCCAGAGTTTAACGATGCCTTGCTAAAAGGCGGACGTTTATCAAAAGCAGCAGCCGCAATAGCAAAATTATTAAAAATAGTTCCTATTATTAAATTTGATAATGGAATTTTAGAAAAAGATGGTATTGGTAGAATCTTTAAAAAAACTCTAGAAAAAAATTTAAAAGAATTATATGAAAATACAAACAAAGATAATGAAAACAATTATCTATTAGTTGTAAATGCAAATAACGATAAAATAGATGAATTAATTCAGTCGTTTAAACAAATAACCAATAATTTTCCAAGGATTTATACAATTCAATTGAGCTGCGACATTGTAGTTCATGCTGGTATTGGCGCAATCTGTTTAACATTTGCTGAAGTTAGTCCTAAAATAAAAGATAAATTCTTTTTATACTTAAAAAAACAATAAATTAAAAATACCAGGTTTTTACTTGGTATTTTTAATTAGTTTATTTCTTGCTTTCAATTGGGTAAACTGATGCAAATTTTCTGTTAATTCTGCTTTCGAATTTTACAATACCATCGATTAAAGCAAATAAGGTGTCATCTTTTCCTCTACCAACATTTTGGCCTGGGAAAATTTTTGTTCCTCTTTGTCTATAAATAATGCTTCCTGCTAAAATAAATTGGCCGTCGGTTGCTTTTACGCCTAATCTTCTTCCCGCTGAATCACGGCTATTGGCGGTTGTTCCGCCTGATTTCGTATGTGCCATAACTATTTTTCCTTAATTTCTGTAATTTTAACTCTGGTAAATGGTTGACGATGTCCTAATTTACGTTTATGAGTAGATTTAGCATTGTGTCTATAAACAACTATTTTTTTTGCTTTTCCTTGTTTTTCGATGGTTCCTAAAACAGAAGCTTTTGGTAGATAAGGTGAGCCAACTTGTTCATCAATAACTAAAACTTTATCAAATGAAACTTTGTCACCTTCATTGCCATCAATTTTTTCGATGTAAATTACATCACCGCTTTTAACAAGTAATTGTTTTCCGCCGGTTTCAATAATAGCAAACATTATGAAGCCTCCTTATATTTTGTCACATCCTTAAGGTACTATTGATATAGTTTTAAAACCTTTTTAGTATGGTTACTCTATAAGTAACAAATACATTATAGCAAAAAAATATTTTTTTAATCAGTAAAAAGTATTTCAAAAAATTTCTTTTATTTTTCAAGCAATTTACTTACTTTTTTAATTTCAATATCTAGTTTTTCTATTGAAGCAAATATTTCATAAATTGTTGAACTTTTATCCTCTTCGGCGTTTTCTAGTAATAATATAGTAAATGCATCAACTGTAATATTTTTTAAACTTAATAAATTAATTTATTAAAAACCCTATGCTAATTAATAGTAGTATTGTTTGATTAAAAAAGAAAAACAATATATTTTGGCAAATAAAAATATTATTTCAAACCTTTTGGGTGATTTTAATTGCTTTTTTTGAAAGCATAGAAAAATGTGGGGTTAATCAAAATAAAGAAAAAAACAAGATCATAACTGTCTTGCTTTTTTCTATCATTTCTAAGAAACAAAATTAACTAGTTTATTAAAAAATAGTGAATAAAAAAACACCCTTATAATAGGGTGTTTGTGTCAATAAAATTAAACTCTTATTTAAATTTTAATTATTCAAAATCGTTTTGATTTTCTTCATCATCAAATGTTTCTTCTTCGGCAACAAGTTCTTCGTCGTTTGGAGAATAATCTTCTTCAACTGATTGTTTATCATTGTCATATTCTTGCGCTGTATTAACAACTGAATCAATATCAATAGGTTCAGAAATTTCTGTGCCGTCAATAGGAGTTGTTGTAAAGTAATTAATTGATGGTTTTATATCATATTTTGAATGTTCTTCAAATGGGAATAATGCTGTTCCTGATGGAATCTTTTTACCAAGAATAATATTTTCTTTTAAGCCAGATAAATTGTCAATTCTTGATGAAATAGCGGCGTGAACTAATATCTTGCTTGTTTCTTGATAAGAAGCAGCGGCAAGGAATGAATCAGATAACAATGGAACTTGTTTTGCACCTTTAATAACAACTTTACCATATGCTGGCTTCAAACCTTTTGAAAGTAGAATAGCATTTTCTTCTTGATAGTCAAAAATATCTACAATAGCACCAGCGAAGAATTTAGAATCTCCTGGTTCAGAAATTACTAATTTAGACATCATTTGACGAATTATAATTTCAATATACTTATCGCTAATTGCAATACCTTGAATACGATAAATTCTTTGAATTTCTTTCAATAAATAATTTTGAACAGTAATTACGTCTGTTAAAGCTAATAATTCTTTTAAGATAATTGGTCCTTCAGAAATCTTTTGACCAATTCTTAATTCATCGCCTTCTTGAACACGTAATTTTTTGGTTGTATTAACAAAAATTTTGTGAGAAACTGTTGTGTTTGAAGATCCTTTGCTTTCAATTGTTACTAAATAGTTTGTATTGTCTTTTTCATCAACTTCAATCTTTGTAACAATACCTTTATATGGTGAAATAACGGCAGGACGTCCTCATGGTTGTTCGTGGGCATCAATTAATTCAATCAATCTAGTGAAACCACCAGTAATATCTTCAACCCCGGCAACACCACCAGTGTGGAATGTACGCATAGTTAATTGAGTTCCTGGTTCCCCAATAGATTGAGCTGCAATAATACCTACTGCTTCACCGATATTAACAATTCTATTTGTTGCAAGGTCTTTACCAAAACACATCTTACATACACCGTTACGTGTATTGCAGCCTAAGATTGATCTAATTTCGACTTCTTCAATACCGCTTGCTATTATTCGTTGAGCAATTTTTTCAGTAATTAATTCATTTCTAGAACAAATTTCTATACCCGCACTTGTAACAACAGGTTTGTTTGCAAATCTTCCAACAATTCTTTCTTTCAAAGGAACAATAATTTGTTTAGTTTTTGTATCAACTATGTTTCTTGCTTTATAACCATAGTCAGTACCACAGTTTTCTTCTCTAACAACAATATTTTGAGCAACATCAACTAAACGTCTTGTTAAATAACCAGATTTTGCAGTGTTCAAGGCAGTATCGGTTAAACCTTTTCTAGCACCGTGAGTTGATGAATAGAATTCAAATGCAGTAAGTCCTTCAATAAATGAAGACTTAACAGGAACTTCAACTGTTGATCTAACAACACGGTCGTTTTTAGCATCGGCCTTAGTAGTTTTAGTATTGTTAGCCATCAATCCACGCATACCTGCTAATTGAACATAGTTAGAAATGTTACCACGAGCACCTGAATTAATCATGGTAATAACTGGGTTTTGAGGATTTTCTTTAATTATTTTTTGTAGGTCTTCTTGAATTAAATCCTTAACTTCTGCTCATTTTTTAATAGTTAAAGAGTAACGATCATCATCAGTTATTCAACATTGTTCATAGTAGTGTTTTAATTTAGCAATATATTCATCACCTTGAGCAATATATTCTTGCTTTTTATTAGTTTCTAGAATATCACTAAACGAAATAGAAATTCCAGAATATGTTGAATAGTCAAAACCTAATTGTTTAATACTATCCAATATTGAAGCAACAATGTTTGTATATCTAAATCATACAGTGTCTAGAATTTCTGCTTTTTCAGCTGGACTAAGTGGAACTTCTTGTCCATTTGCCCTAGCAGGATTTAACATTTCAATCTTTTGCTTTTCTTGACTTGTAAATTGAGCTAGCAACATTGCATGTTCATAATCAATTTTTCTATTTTCATAATTTTTAACATGCAAGAATTGAATTATTGAATCATTAGCATCACTTGATTCAGTTAAATTATTAATAACTTCTGCAATATCAGACATTGAAATTTGAGCAACATATTTATCAAAAACATAACGTATTATTTTAGAAATATTCTTTTTGTTAAATGCTTCTTCAATAGGCATATTTTTGATATATTCAGGAATATTAGTACCTGCTTGAACAACATATTTTGCATTGAATGTTTGATTATAATCTTCCAATGAATTTGCCTTAGCAACTTTATTGTCGTAAATAAATGGAAATGTTTTAGGGAATATATTATTAAAAATAAATTTACCTACTGTTGAAATTATATATTGAGGACCATCAAATGGGAAAATAAGTTTTGGAGTTTTAACTTCTGAAGCAGGTAATGCTATTCTAGTGTGCAATGTAACTACTTTATTTTCTAATGCTCTAAGCATGTGTTCATAGTTATCAAAAACACGTCCTTCACCTTTAGCCCCTGGTTCTTCAATAGTTAGATAATAAATACCTAAAACCATATCTTGAGAAGGGTTAATAATAGGTTCACCATCTTTAGGTCCTAGAATGTTTTTATTAGCCAACATTAATTCACGACTTTCAAGCAATGCTTGTTCAGAAACAGGAACGTGAACAGCCATTTGGTCACCATCGAAGTCAGCATTAAATGGAGTACATACTAATGGGTGTAATCTAATAGCCTTGCCCCTTACTAAAACAGGTTCAAAGGCTTGAATAGATAAACGGTGTAATGTAGGTGCACGGTTTAACAATACTAGTCTGCCCTTAATTGCTTCAGCAACATGAGGTCAAATTACTGGGTTTTGGTCTTCAATAATTTTTTTAGCACTTTTAATTGTTGTAGCTACTTCTTTTTCAATTAGCCTTTCAATTATTCATGGTTCAAATAATTTAGCAGCCATTTCTCTTGGTATACCACATTGGTGCATTTTTAATGAAGGCCCTACGGCAATAACTGAACGTCCAGAATAGTCAACACGTTTTCCTAGTAAATTTTGTCTAAAACGACCTTTTTTACCAGTTAATGCATCTGAAATTGATTTAAATGGACAATTGTCTTTTGATAAAACAGAGTTAGGTGTTCTTCTTTGGTTATCAATTAAAGCATCTACTGCTTCTTGAATCATTCTTAGTTCGTTTTGAATAACCAATGTAGGGGCATCTTTTTCTTGTCATTGTTGCAATCTATTATTTCTAATAATTACTCTACGATACAATTCATTAATATCACTAGTTGAGTGTCTACCACCATCTAATTGAATTAAAGGTCTTAAATCTGCTGGAATAACAGGCAAATTATAAATTAACATGCTAGTTGGATCTTGTTTAGATTCAATAAATGCATTAATTACTTGTAAACGTTTATAAAGTTTTTCTCTTGTTTGTTTTGCAGTTGTGGCAAAACGTTCAGGATTATTAATTTCTTCTGCATTTAAACGATTAATTTCATCAGTTACTTTTTGCTTTTCTTCAGCTAAATTTATATTTTTTAATAAATATTCAATAGCTAAAGCACCAGTACCTATTTTAGCATCTGAATAATGTTCAATTACTTCGTTTAATTCATAAAAATCAATTCCATATTCTTGGCCGATTTTTGATGTTGCTTTTTCAATTAAAGAATCTAGGGTTTCTTTAATATCATCATATTCTTCTGTGCCTTCTTGAAATCTTTCAAGTAATTCTTCTAGAGCATTGCGGTAAATGATTGCTGCTTCATTGATTTCAATAATTTGATTTTTAGGTAATGATTTTAAGCCACCATCTTCTAGAACAATATGATTTTTGTAATAAATTAAATTTTCTAGTTCTTCACGTTTAACAACGTCAGAACCATTTGAAGATTTTAAACCAAGCAATTTATAAATAATTGAGTGATCAACTTTGAAATATCAAAAGTGAACAACTGGACTATTTAGTTTTATGTGTCCCATATGGGTTCTACGTGCTATTTTAGGCAATATTTGAACATGTTCTTGTTTACATAATTCAGTTCTTGTACAATAGCTTCCTTCATTAACTTTTTTGTATTTGAAACCACATACAGGGCAACGATAATCAATCATTGGTCCAAAAATTATTTCATCAAATAATCCACCACGTTCTGGCTTATATGATTTATAGTTAATAGTTTCTGGCTTAGTAACTTCACCATGAGACCAAGTTTCAACATCTTGAGGAGTTGCTAATGCTAATGAAATTTTTGAAATTTTTTCTTCATCTAATGATTCGTATTTTGAAATTTTTTTCATATTATTCTAAACTCCCTTCAAATTCTTGGAAATATTTTGTGTCTACTCTTTGATCTTCTTCTGAATCATCTACAACATTATCAGATTTTTGATGTACTTCTAATTTAATTCCTAAACCACGTAATTCATATGCTAAAACATTAAACGATTCAGGTGTTCCTGGTTTAGGCAATCTTGCATCTCTAGCAAGAGAGTTATATAGTTTATTACGTCCAACAATATCGTCAGATTTATATGTTAATAATTCTTGTAGAACATTTGAAGCTCCATATGATTCAATAGCTCATGTTTCCATTTCACCAAATCTTTGACCACCATTTTGACTCTTTCCACCAAGTGGTTGTTGGGTAATCAATGAATAAGGTCCTACTGAACGTGCGTGCATTTTGTCATCAACCATGTGATACAACTTCAAATAGTACATAATCCCTACAGAAATTGGATGATCAAATGGTTCTCCGGTAGCCCCATCGTATACTATTGATTTTCCTGTTACATCAATATTTGCTTCTTCAAGAATATCACGAATTTGGTTGTGTGAAATTCCATCAAATATTGGTGTAACAAATTTGGTATTTAATTTTTTAGCAGCAAGTCCTAAGTGCAATTCTAGAACTTGACCAATGTTCATACGTGAAGGGACACCTTGAGGGTTTAAAACAATATCTAATGGTGTTCCATCTGCTAAATAAGGCATTTCTTCAACAGGCAATACTATTGAAACAACACCTTTATTTCCGTGACGACCAGCCATCTTGTCGCCGACTTGAATTTTACGTTTTTGAGCAATTGATACCTTAACTATTTTTTCAATGCCATCTTCTAATTGGTCGCCAAATTCTCTACTTAGAATATCAACAGCAACAACGGTTCCATTGTGGCCATGTTTTACTTTTAGAGAAGTATCTTTTCTTGAGGCAGTTTTTTGACCAAAAATTGCAGCCATTAATTTTTCTTCTGGAGTTGGGTTTTCTTCACCTTTTGGAGAAGTTCTTCCGACTAAAATATCACCTGCTGTTACTTCTGAACCAACTCTAACAATTCCATTTTCACCTAAGAAACGTTTAGAATAGTTTGAAACGTTAGGAATATCTGCAGTTAAAATATCTTCGCCAGCCTTTGAATGTCTAAATTGAATTGATTGTTCTTCAATGTGAATTGATGTATAAACATCATCTTTAACCAATCTTTCAGATAAAACAACGGCATCTTCATAGTTATAACCATGTCAAGTAGTAAAACCTACTAGAACGTTTTTTCCTAATGCTAATTCTCCATCTTTCATTGAAGGACCATCAACTAATAAATCTCCTGCATTAATTTGTTGGCCAACTTTAACCAAAAGTACTTGGTGAATTAATGTACCTTGGTTACTTCTTTCAAATGTTCTTAAATGATAAACATCACTTTTTGAACTATTTTCAGGAGTTACTTTAATAACGTTAGCATCTACATAGTTAACAACACCTGATCTGGTTGCTCTAATATTGGTTGATGAATATTTAGCAATATCAGCTTCAACTCCTGTAGCAACTAATGGTGCTTCAGGGAATAACACTGGAACAGCTTGACGTTGCATGTTTGAACCCATCAATGCACGGTTAGCATCATCGTTTTCCAAAAATGGTATAGCCGAAGCAGCTATTGAGGTCATTTGACGGTTTGAGACACCAATAAAATCTACATCTTCAGCATTTACTTCTAAATATTCATTGTCACGTCTTACCATTACTTTTTCATCAACAATTACATTACCTTCAATGTGAACAGTTGATTGTGCAAATGTATATCCTGTTTCTTCAATTGCAGTAATGTAAACTGGTTCTGAAAAATCTACAACTTTTTTATTTACTCTGAAATATGGTGATTGAATAAAACCATATTTATCAATTTTAGCAAATGATGCTAAATTTAAAATTAAACCAATGTTTGGTCCTTCGGGTGTTTCAATAGGACAAATTCTTCCATAATGGGTAGGGTGAACGTCACGAACTTCAAATTGTGCAGTATCACGGTTCAACCCTCTTGGTCCTAGGGAGGTTATTCTTCTCTTGTTTGATATTTCAGCAAGAGGATTACATTGATCCATAAATTGAGAAAGTTTTGATGTGTTAAAGAACGATTTAAATTGATTAAATATTGGTTTATTATTTGTAACGTTCTTAGCAGTAATCTTATCAATATCTTTTGCTGAGATTCTTTCTCTTGTATTTTTTTCTAATTTTAATAGCCCTATTCTAAATTGATTTTGTAATAATTCGCCTATTGTTACAATTCTTTTATTAACTAATGAGTCAGGATCATCATCAACCCCAACCTTTGAAAGTAAATTAAAATAATACGAAATCGTTGCAATTAAATCAGGAATCAACAAGAAATTTTCTGTTGATGTAGGATCATTACCTAAAACCAAAACTTTTTGGTCATGCAACATATCATTTTCAGTTGGATATATTCAAATGCTTGTTACAAAGATTCTACTTGCAAGTTGTTCATTTCCTTCAACTTCAAGTTGAGATCCATATGCATTTTCATCAATATCTGGCAATTTTCACATAGGAATAATTCCTTGTTTAAATTCATCATGAATCTTTCTTGCGATATTTCAAGTAATGAACATTCCTTTTTCATAAAGAAGTTCACCTTCACTAGAAAAAATATCTTCTGCTAAATAAGAATTAGCAATTCTTTCAATAATGTTTAATTTTCTATTTAAAGTGAAACGTCCTGTTTCAGTTAAACTATATCTTTTTTCATTAAACAAAGTTGTAGGAATTAAATTTCTAGCAGAATCAGCTGTCATACGATCGCCTTTTCTGATGATTCTATAAATTGCTTCTTGTGCTTCTCTTGTAACTTCTTCTGCATTAATTCCAGTGATTTTATCACGTTTAAATGTTTCTTCCAATTCTGGAATATTTTCGCCAAACATTCTTCTAATACCTGATTCACTAAATCCTAATGCTTTTAAGAAAGTTACAACTAAAAATGATTTGTTTTTATCGATATGTATTTTTACAGTATCTGGATTTTGAGAAGTTACTTTATGATAAATTTCTACTCATGAACCAATTTGAGGAATAATTTCTACTTTATTAAACAAGTCGTTGGCTTGTTTATTTCTAACATTAATTCCAAAATAAGCCCCGGTAGATCTAATTAATTGCGAAACAATAACTTTTTCTGAACCATTGATAATAAATGATCCACCATAAGTCATTATAGGAATTTCAGCAAATACTACTTCTGAATCTTCAACTTCACCTGTTTCGATATTGATTTGTCTTAGGTGTGCTTTTAACTTTCCTTGATATGATGAACCTTTTTGTTTAGCTTCTTTAATGCTTTCATATTCAGTTTTTTTAGGATATTCAAAATGTGCTGAATTATGAATGTATTCAATTCTAACTTTTCCATGTGCTTCAATTGGATAGATATTTCTTAATTCTTCTTCAATTCCAACTGTTAGAAATTTTTCAACTGATTCACGTTGCATTTCAAGAAAGTCAGGAGTTTCGAATTTCTTTTGACTAATTGAATAGTCACGTCTTAGGGTAATAGGTCCAAATTTTCTAATTTCGTATTTATCCTTATTCACCATGCTTTACCTCAATTTTTATTAAATTTTGTTTATATTTTTATTTTTTGTTGTATATACGCACACGTGCATAATATACGACAAAAAACACAAAAAAGGCTTTGTGTATTAAAAGCCTCACTTGTGTTTTTTGTAATTAGTCTAAAGTAACTTCGGCTTTAGCTTCTGTTAATTTAGCTTTTAGTTCTTCAGCTTCTTCTTTTTTAGCATTTTCTTTAATTACAACAGGTGCTGATTCAACAAGTTTTTTAGCATCCATTAATCCAAGACCTAATAAGTCTTTAACAACTTTAATAACTGCTAGCTTGTTTCCACCATCTGATTTTAAAGTAACATTAAATACAGTCTTTTCTTCTGCTGCGTCAGCTGCTGCTGCTGGAGCTGCTGCTGCTACAACTGCTGTTGGATCAATTCCAAATTCTTCTTTTAATCCTTGAATTAATTCCATAACTTCTTTAATGTTCATTTCTTTTAATGCTGAAACAAATTCTTCTTTTGTTAATTTTGCCATGATAAATCTCCTTTAAAAATAATTATTCTGAAATTTTTCCTTGTTTTATTAATTCATTTAAACCAATTGATAATTGTTTCAATGGACTCAATAATGAATTTCCAAGAATCATAAGTGATTCTGTAAATGAAGGAAGTTTTGATATTTCGTCTAATGTTTTTTCATCAACTACTTTATTTTCATAAATTCCACTTACAATTCTTAATGCAGGGAATTTCTTCTTTAAGCCTACTAAGGTCTTTAATGCTGCTAACGAATCACCTTTAACAAAGGCATAAGCATTTTGTAAAACTAAACTATCATTAATATTTGCATATTCTGTATTTTTTAATGCTTGTTTAACTAGTCTATTTTTGTAAACTTTTAGCAATGCATTATTTGGAGCTAATTCTTTTCTAATTTCTTGAAATGAAACAACATCCAAAGTAGCATAATTAATTACATATAATGCTTGTGATTCTTTTAAATTGTTTGAAATTTCTTCAACAACTAAAACCTTGGCATCTTTTAATGCGCTCATTATTATTCCTCCTATAAAGATTATGCAATGTACAAACAAGTATAAACATACTAGGTAACATTATTAAGCACTACGCCGTTACTGTCTTCATATATTGCGTTGAAATTATAACAAATTTTTAAAATTTTTATAATTTTTAAATAAAAAAATAGCCATTAGGCTATTTGTTGTTCTTTGAAAACTGAATACGACTTAATTTAGATAACTATATAGAATATTACTATTAAACCAATAAATTTATTAGTACTGGTCAGCTGAATGCATTGCTGCACTTACACCTCCAGCCTATCAACCTCATAGTCTATAAGGAATTTTAAAGGGAATACTAATCTTTGAGGGGGCTTCCCGCTTAGATGCTTTCAGCGGTTATCCCTGCCGCACTTGGCTACCCAGCTATGCTTCTGGCGAAACAACTGGCACACCATCGGTGCGTCCACTCCGGTCCTCTCGTACTAAGAGTAGCTCTCATCAATATTCCAACGCCCACATCAGATAGGAACCAAACTGTCTCACGACGTTTTGAACCCAGCTCGCGTACCGCTTTAATGGGCGAACAGCCCAACCCTTGGAACCGACTCCAGCTCCAGGATGCGATGAGCCGACATCGAGGTGCCAAACCTTCCCGTCGATGTGATCTCTTGGGAAAGATAAGCCTGTTATCCCCGGGGTAGCTTTTATCCGTTGAGCGACGGCCTTTCCACGAAGAACCGCCGGATCACTAAGTCCTGCTTTCGCACCTGCTCGACTTGTAGGTCTCACAGTCAATCACACTTCTACCTTTATGCTCTTAGATACGGTTTCTGACCGTATTGAGTGTAACTTTGAACGCCTCCGTTACCCTTTAGGAGGCGACCGCCCCAGTCAAACTACCCACCACACACTGTCCTCTTCCCGGATAACGGGAACAAGTTAGAAGTTCAATGTAACAAGGGTGGTATTTCAACGGCGACTACTCTTAAACTAGCGTTCAAGCATCAACGTCTCCCACCTATCCTACACATGTTAAATCAAACTCCAATATGAAGTTATAGTAAAGCTCCACGGGGTCTTTTCGTCTAGATGCGGGTCTCCGGCGTCTTCGCCGGAACCATAATTTCACCGAGTCTATTGTCGAGACAGTTAAGAGATAATTACTCCTTTCGTGCAGGTCAGTATTTAGCCGACAAGGAATTTCGCTACCTTAGGACCGTTATAGTTACGGCCGCCGTTCACCCGGGCTTCACATTAATGCTTCGCTAATGCTAACACCTCTGCTTAACCTTCGGGCACTGGGCAGGAGTCACCCCATATACATCATCTTACGACTTAGCATAGAGCTGTGTTTTTGATAAACAGTTCCCCCTTACTATTCACTGCGGCCCACATTTTATTGTGGGCATCCCTTCTTGCGAACTTACGGGATGAATTTGCAGAGTTCCTTGACAATAGTTTTCTCGCTCGCCTTAGAATACTCATCTTGGGGACGTGTGTCCGTTCTCGGTACGGGTTTCCTAACACTTAATGTTAGAAGCTTTTTTAAGAGGCATGAAATCATCTAATTCGCTACTCAGTTGCCCTTTTGCTATGCATCGTAACTCCCAGTTAAGTTATGCGGATTTGCCTACATAACCCAGTTGTTACTTACCCCACAATCCAATTAGTGGTAAAATTATCCTTCCCCGTCACTCCATCACATGTTAAGAAAGTACAGGAATATTAACCTGTTGTCCATCGGCTACGCCTTTCGGCCTCGTCTTAGGACCCGACTAACCCTGGGTGGACGAACCTTGCCCAGGAAACCTTCCCCAATAGGCGTCAGAGATTCTCACTCTGAATCGTTACTCATACCGGCATTCTCACTTGTAAGCGCTCCACCAGTCCTCACGGTCTGGCTTCTAAGCCCTTACAACGCTCTCCTAACGCATTTCTGCCCGTAGCTTCGGTATTGTGTTTTAGTCCCGTTGAATTATCGGCACAAAGTCTCTCGACTAGTGAGCTATTACGCACTCTTTAAACGGTGGCTGCTTCTAAGCCAACATCCTAGCTGTTTAAGAAACTTCACAACCTTTCTCACTTAACACAATTTTGGGACCTTAGCTGACGATCTGGGTTGTTCCCCTCGCGTGCATCGACGTTATCACCGATGTACCGACTGCATAGTAATACATGATAGTATTCGGAGTTTGATTATAGTCAGTACGGCTAGGCGCCGCCATTCCATATTCAGTGCTCTACCCCCATCATTTAACACTACACGCTAGCCCTAAAGCTATTTCGGAGAGAACCAGCTATCTCCAAGTTCGATTGGAATTTCACCCCTACCCACAAGTCATCCGGGCACTTTTTAGCGTACTGCGGTTCGGTCCTCCACTTAGTGTTACCTAAGTTTCAACCTGCTCATGGGTAGATCACCTGGTTTCGGGTCTATATCAACATACTAAATCGCCCTATTCAGACTCGATTTCTCTACGGCTTCGCTTTATTCTACTTAACCTCGCATGTTGACATAACTCGCCGGTCCATTCTGCAAGATGTACGCCATCACCCATTAACGGGCTCTGACTAACTGTAAGTAATTGGTTTCAGAATCTATTTCACTCCCCTCCCGGGGTTCTTTTCACCTTTCCCTCACGGTACTAGTTCACTATCGGTGTCTGGTTAGTATTTAGCCTTACCGGGTGGTCCCGGCAAATTCAGACAGGGTTTCACGTGCCCCGCCCTACTCAGGATACTGCTAGGAGATTTATACATTTCGCTTACGGGAATTTCACCCTCTATGTTTAAGCGTTCCAACTTATTCTGCTATGTACAAATTCATTAATCCATGTCGCAGTCCTACAACCCCAACAACATGTGCTGGTTTGGGCTCTTCCCCGTTCGCTCGCCACTACTTAGGGAATCATTCTTTATTTTCTCTTCCTGCTGCTACTGAGATGTTTCAATTCACAGCGTGTCTCTTCATTCGACTATGAATTCATCGATATGATAATTGAGGATTAGCTCAATTAGGTTTCCCCATTCGGAAATCCCCGGATAACAGCTTATTTCCAGCTAACCGAGGCTTATCGCAGGTAATCACGTCCTTCATCGACTTCCAGACCCAAGGCATCCACCAAAAACTCTTGCTTGTTTAATAGTTTTGTTAATTGTATGACCTATTGTTTGTCTTTATAAAATATAAATATTCTATGGTTGATCTAAACTTTGAAATATTAATTAATATATCAATGTCGATATTCAGTTTTCAAAGAACCGAGAGATAAATCTCTCAAAACTGGATACAAATATTTTTTCCATAACATAGGTTGTACTCCGTAGAAAGGAGGTGATCCATCCCCACGTTCTCGTAGGGATACCTTGTTACGACTTCACCCCAGTCACCAGTCCTACCTTAGGCGGTCGCCTCCGAGGTTAGCAAACCGACTTTGGGTATTACCAGCTCCCATGGTGTGACGGGCGGTGTGTACAAGACCCGAGAACGTATTCACCGCAGCATAGCTGATCTGCGATTACTAGCGATTCCGACTTCATGGAGTCGAATTGCAGACTCCAATCCGAACTGAGATCGGCTTTTTGAGATTTGCTCCATGTCGCCATATTGCTTCTCTTTGTACCGACCATTGTAGCACGTGTGTGGCCCCACTCGTAAGAGGCATGATGATTTGACGTCATCCCCACCTTCCTCCCAGTTACCCAGGCAGTATCTCTAGAGTCCTCAACTTAATGTTAGTAACTAAAGATAGGGGTTGCGCTCGTTGCAGGACTTGACCAAACATCTCACGACACGAGCTGACGACAACCATGCACCATCTGTCACTCCGATAACCTCCACTATATCTCTATAGCTTTGCGAAGGATGTCAAGAGTGGGTAAGGTTTTCCGTGTATCTTCAAATTAAACCACATGCTCCACCGCTTGTGCGGGTCCCCGTCAATTCCTTTAAGTTTCACTCTTGCGAGCATACTACTCAGGCGGATCATTTAATGCGTTAGCTGCGTCAGTGATTCTCCACCGACTAATGATCATCGTTTACGGCGTGGACTACCAGGGTATCTAATCCTGTTTGCTCCCCACGCTTTCGTCCCTCAGCGTCAGTATAGACCCAGTAAGCTGCCTTCGCCTTTGGTGTTCTTCCATATATCTACGCATTTCACCGCTTCACATGGAATTCCGCTTACCTCTATCTAACTCTAGTTTGCTAGTATCCAAAGCGAGCCGGGGTTGAGCCCCGGGATTTAACTCCAGACTTAACAAACAGCCTACGAACGCTTTACGCCCAATAATTCCGGATAACGCTTGCGACCTATGTATTACCGCGGCTGCTGGCACATAGTTAGCCATCGCTTTCTGACAAGGTACCGTCAGTCTGCAATCATTTCCTATTGCAAATGTTCTTCCCTTATAACAGCACTTTACAATCCGAAGACCTTCATCGTGCACGCTGTGTCGCTCCATCAAGCTTTCGCTCATTGTGGAATATTCCCTACTGCTGCCTCCCGTAGGAGTTTGGGCCGTATCTCAGTCCCAATGTGGCCGTTCAGTCTCTCGACCCGGCTAAACATCATAGTCTTGGTGGGCCATTACCTCACCAACTAACTAATGTTCCGCACCCTCATCTTTTAGTGGCGCCTTACAGCGCCTTTCACAACGGAACCATGCGGTTCCATGCGTATCCGGCATTAGCCATTGTTTCCAATGGGTATTCCAATCTAAAAGGTAGATTAAGCACGTGTTACTCACCCATTCGCCGCTAGGTTATTGCTAACCTCGCTCGACATGCATGTATTAGGCACACAGCCAGCGTTCATCCTGAGCCAGGATCAAACTCTTATAAAAAATTTGAATTGGTTGATTATAAATAAAAAAATAAATTTATTTTATTGTTTGTTTTTTTATAAAGTTTTTAGCAATCAAAATTGCTTGATTTATTATATAACTTTAATTAATTTTTTTTGTAAAAAATAGATATTTTTTTATTTGCTTATATATTTTTTAAGAAATGCTTCAATAATTACTTATTAGTAATTTAATTATTTATTTTTTTTAAATTGAAGAGTTTGATAAATAAAAATTCTCTCGAATAAATCAAGAGAATTTTTTATTATTTAATATTATTTAATTTTATCGTTAATTGCTTCTTTAATAACTTTTCTTCCTCTATAAAAACCGCAGTTTTCACATGCTTGGTGAGGAGTAATTAAATTCTTACATTGTGAACATTCAACTAATGTTGGAGCCACTAGAGCGTGGTGTGATCTTCTTAAATGTTTTCTTTGTTTTGAAGTTTTTCTTTTTGGTACTACTGCCATAATTTTCTCCTTTAAATAATCAAATTATACCAATTCGATTATTGCCATTTTAGCATTATCACCAGCACGATTGGCTAATTTTGTAATTCTTGTATATCCACCATTACGTTCAACGTATTTTGGTGCCACAACATCAAATAAATATTGTAATGAATTTTTATTTTTGTTTTCTGTTGCAATTAATCTTAAATATTTGGCTGCTTGTCTACGCGAAGCTAGGGTATTTTTCTTACCTAGAGTAATCATTTTTTCTGCATTTGAACGAATTCTTTTAGCACGTTCTAATGTGGTTGTTACTTTGCCATTAATCAATAAATCTGTTACAAGTGATCTTTCAACGTGGTCTCATCACTCAGTATTTCTACGAAATAGTTGTTTTGGATTTGCCATTGTTATTCTCCTTCTTCGTTAGCAGCATATTCTTTGTTAGAATCTTCATTATTTAATTGACTATCAAGTCATTCTCTACGACGGTCAATAATATCTTGTACTGATTTTTTACCCAAATTTTTAATATTTGAAAGTTCTTCATCGCTTAATTTCATTATTTCATCAACATTATTAAATCCAGCACGTCTTAAGGCATTCAATGAACGAATTGTCAAATTCAATTTATCAATAGAAACTGAAACTTTTGGAGTTTTTTCATGTTTTTCTTTTTGATCATCGAATAAATCAATTGTTCCTAATGCGTCAATGTTTCCAATGATTTGGAAATGAGCAACTATAATCTTTGCTGCTTCTTCCATAACGTTTTTAGCTTCAACAGTTCCATCGGTTTCAACTTTAATTTTTAATCTTTCTTCAATTATGTTAGAAGTAGAATTTAATTCTTCAAATAAAATCGCAACTTTTTTAATAGGACTGAAGTCACTATCCATTGCTAAAAATTGACCATTTTTGATTTTTGATTCTAATTTTGGACCATATTCTAGAATGGTCTTTTTATTGTCTTCAAATGAAACATAGCCTCTACCGGTTCTTAAATATAATTCAAATTCCAATGAACCATTTTTTGATATTGTTGCTATGTATTGATCTTTATTAACAATGTCAAGTCCAGGGATAGTTTCAATATCCGAAGCATGAACTTCCCCTTCTTTTGTTGATTTAAATGAAATTTTAGCTAAATTATCTTTTTCAAATAATTCTGGGTCATATGCAAAGCGAATTTTTCTTATGTTTGCAACTAATGTAATAGCATCTTCTCTTAATCCTTCAATTGCAGTAAATTCATGTTCAACATGACTAATTTTTATTGCAAATGGAGCAACAGAAGTAATTGAAGAAAGTAATGTTCTTCTTATTACAGTTCCTATTGTGTTACCATAACCACGCATTAGTGGTTCAATAACGAATGTTGTATTAAAATCTGATACTTTTTCTGCTACTAATTCTTTATATGTAATTTTTTGTATTTTCTTCATATTTATTCCTTAAAAAACAAAATAACAAATTATCCACGTTTAAGAATCTTTTTAGGAGGACGAGTTCCATTGTGAGGAGTAGGTGTTACATCCTTCACTTCTTTAACACTTAAACCACTTGTTTCTATTGATTTTCTAGCAGTTGATTTTCCAGGACCTACACCTTTAACTAAAATTGTAACTTCCTTTAAACCAAATTCTTTTGCTTTTTCAACTGCAGCAGCAGCAGCAAGTCCTGCTGCATATGGGGTTTTCTTCTTTGTGCCTTTGTATCCTATTGCACCAGAAGAACTTCAAGCAAAAACATTTCCTTTTAGATCTGAGAAAGAAACAATTGTGTTTTGGTAAGTTGAGTGAATATGTGCAATACCTTGAGTAATAACTTTTTTATTTTTCTTTGCCATTATTATTTACCTTTCTTTCCTGCTATTGTTTTTCTTGGACCTTTTCTTGTTCTTGCATTTTTCTTTGTAGATTGACCACGTACAGGTAATCCCTTACGGTGTCTAATACCACGATATGATTTAATTTCCATTAATCTTTTAATGTTTAGATTTATTTCTCTTCTTAAATCACCTTCAGTGGTGTATTTTTTAGCTTCATCTCTGATTCTAGTTAATTCTTCTTCGCTAAGATCTTTAACTCTTTTTTCGCCATCAACATTAGCATCTTTTAAAATTTCTTTTGCTAGTGAAACGCCAATACCAAAGATGTAAGTAAGTGAAATACGAACTTTTTTATTATTAGGAATTTCAATGTTTAAAACTCTGGCCATGTTTTATCCTTGTCTTTGTTTATGTTTTGGGTTAATGCAAATTACGCGATTAACACCATGTCTTTTAATTATCTTGCAATTATTGCAAATACGCTTAATAGAAGCTCTGACTTTCATATTTCTCCTTATTATTTGTGTCTAAAAACAATCCTACCTCTGCTCATATCATATGGACTAAGTTCAACGTCAACTAAATCTCCAGGGATCATTTTGATATTGTGAAGTGACATTTTACCTGAAATAGAAGCTTTAATTGTAAGTCCATTTTCTAATAAAACATCATAGTCTCTTGATGTGTGCATTTTAGTAATTTTGCCTGACATTTTGATTGCGTCTTTTGCCATTAAATATTGTCTCCTGAGAGTATATATGCTTGGTCATTGTCAATTAAAACTGTTTGTTCATAATGAGCAGTGTTATAACCAAGAGGATCATAAACTGTTCATCCGTTTCCCTTGACCAATACATTTTTAGATTTTTGTAAAATCATTGGTTCAATGCAAATTACCATACCATTTCTAATTAGCTGTCCAGTTCCTGGATAGCCATCGTTATAAACATATGGATCTTCATGCAACTTTCTGCCTATTCCGTGACCTGTATATTCATCTGGAGTAAAATATCCTCTATCACGAATTAAATTTCCTATGGCTGCAGAAATATCACCAATGTGTTTGCCAACTTTAATTGCATTAAAGCCGGCATAAAAAGCGTCTTTTGCGCAGGCAATTAATTTTTTGTCTGCTTCAGTTATGTTGCCAACTCCTTTTGTAAATGCTGAATCAGAATAATAGCCATCATAAATTGCTCCAGTGTCAATTTTGACTATATCTCCATCCTTTACAACATAATCACTAGGAATTCCGTGAATTAATTCATTATTAACAGAAATGCAACATGTATTAGGGAAACCATATTGTCCTAAGAATGCTGGTTTTCCACCCCTTTTTCTTATTTCTTTAAAAGCTACGCTATCAATTTCTTTTAAAGAAACGCCTGGTCTTATAAAGTCGTATAAAACAGTTTTCACTTCTGCCAGGATTTTACAAGCTTTTTTGATCTTTTCAATTTCAAATTGATTTTTTATTATGACCATTTTAAAGCCTCTTCTACATCATTATATACTTTATCAATTGTTTGATAACTATTTATCTTTAAAAGTATACCAAGTTCTTGATAAAAATTGATCAAACATTTAGTTTGTTCATTATATATTGATAAACGTTTCTTTATTACTTCTGGTTCGTCATCTGGTCTTTTTGTTACTTTTTCGTGGCATTTAATACACAAATCACCAGGTAATGGTGGAAATGATTGCAAATGATAAATGATTTTACAATTTAAACAAATTCTACGTTTTGAAAGACGGTCAATAATTTGTTTATCAGTAATTTCTAGTAAAATTACTTTATCAATTTTGATTCCAACATTTGCTAATGAAAGTAAAAACTTTGCTTGAGCTAATGTACGGGGATATCCGTCTAATATGAAGTGTTTATTTTCTCTTACTAATTCAGTTAATTTTTTTTCAACTAGTTGATTTGTTATACAATCATCAACATATGCTCCCGAATCTAAAATAGATTGTATTTTTAAGCCAAGGGGAGTTTGATTTTTAATTTCTTGTCTAAACATATCTCCAGTTGAAATCTGAACATAATCATTATTTTGCACCATTTTTGTTGCAATAGAGCCTTTACCAGCTCCTGGTGCGCCAAGCATAATTATATTAGGAAATTTTTTTGCGTGTTCGTTGTACACTTCTTGAGATTTTTCTATCATATTAAATCTTCTTCTTCCTCTCCATACATTTCTTTTAATTCTCTTATCATTTTTCTCTTTCTTGATAATTCTTGTGACTTGTAGCGGGCTTTAATTTGTTGAACAGTTTCATAAGCCGTTGAAACTAGTATCATTATGCTTGTACCGCCAAATGCTATTGAGGCTGGCATGCCTAGCATTTGTTGAATAAATTGTAAAGCGCCTAGCAACAATAAATATCCTGAAGAAAAGAATGATAAACGTAAAATTACATTCAATAAATAATCTTCTGTTTGTTCTCCGGGTCTAACGCCAGGAATAAAAGTACTATTTTTAGCAAAATCTTCACTAATTTTATCAATTCTCGATTGTTGGATTCCCATTAATATTGTTAATCCAAATGTAATTAAAATAAATAAAAAGAATCCAAGTGGTTGAGTAAATTGCAAATTGTTGTAAACTCATTGATAATACTTGCTTGTATTTGGATCAAATAAGTTTGCAATCATTGTTGGCACACTCAATATCATCATTGAGAAGATAACTGACATGATACCAGCAGGATTTGCTTTAATAGGTAAATAACTCAATTCCTTTTCGTTTTTAGAAAGACCCGCACCAACTTGTTGAATTGGAATATGTCTTTCTGCAATTGTAAATATTAAAACAATAAATATTACAAGTAAATAGCAAAAGATATATACTGCGTAATTTATTGCTTCTTGTAGAACTAAATTATTTTGTTGAGCTGATGGAACATAAAATTTAAATGCACTCTTGAATGAAGGAATTAAAGCACTTGCTATACCAACAAAGATTATTAAACTCGTTCCATTGCCAACGCCTCTATTAGTTATTTGTTCTGATAAGAACAATGAAAAGAATGAGCCAGCTACTAATATTGCAGGCAAAATGAAATATTGATATGCTACCATTCCACTTTGTCCAAATAATTTTTCTAATTTTGGTGAAAAAGTAATTCCAAATCCTTGACGAGGATTAACTAATGCTTTTGTTATCAAATATGCTTGAACTATTGCAAAAACAAAAGTAACTCCATAAGTAATGAAATTTATTTTAATCCGGCCTTGAGGACCAGATTGACTTAAACGGTGAATGGCCGGGAATGCTTTAGTTTGCAATATCATCATAACTAAACTAGATGATATAAACGGTCCTATTCCTAGCGCGACAACAGAGAATTGTCTTAATCCACCGCCACCTACTAAATTCAAAATCCCAAAGAAATCTCCTTGGGTTAATGAATCAGGGTTTGCTAAATTGACACCTGGAATTGTAATTGTTCCAGTGGCTAGAAAAAGAGTAATAATGAATAAGGTGAAAAGAATCTTTTTAAAAAGATTATGATTTTTTCATCATTCATTTCAAGTGTTTTTTTTATCAACTAAAAACTTATCTAGTGCTAATTTGCGCTCGATCTTTTCTTGACTAATCTCTTTTTCCAACTTAGTTTTTCTAGCCATTATTTAACCTCTATTTTTCCTCCGACTTTTTCAATAGCTTCAATAGCGGATTGTGAAAGTGTTGGAATTTGTACATTAAGTTTTTTAGTTAAAGAACCCTTAGCTAAAATTTTAACTGGTAATGTTCCTTTAATCAAGTTTCTTGCAGCAAGTGTTTCGTAAGAAACTACTTCACCATCTTGATATTTTGATTGTAAATCTGCTAGATTTACTACTTGGAATTCAACGTGATTTACATTGCTAAATCCACGTTTTGGAATTCTTCTAAATAGTGGCAATTGGCCACCTTCAAATCCTAGTCTTACTTTGCTTCTTTTTGTTTGACCACTTTGTCCTCTACCGGCTTGTTTTCCTTTTCCAGCGGCATGACCACGACCAACACGGTGTTTGTCTTTTCTTGCCCCTGGAGTTGGTTTTAAATTATGTAATTGCATAATCACTCCTTATTTTGATAATAGATGATTTACATCAATATCGCGTAATTTTGCGATTTCTTCAACAGTTCTAACTTTTTTAAGTGCCTTAATAGTAGCTTGGACAATGTTTTGTTTTGTTCTTGAACCATAAGTTTTTGTTGAAATGTCGGTGTAACCTGCTAATTCAACAACAGCACGAACGGTGTTTGAAGCAATGATTCCGGCACCTTTTGGAGCTGGACGTAATTGGATTCTTGATGCTAAGAATTTTTCTTGAATTTCATGAGGGATTGTTCCATTTGAAATTGGAACTGAGAAAACATTTTTTTGTGCATCTTTAACTGCTTTTTTAATTGCATCTTGGACTTCATTAGCTTTTCCATGTCCAAATCCAACTTTTCCTTTTTTGTCACCAACAACAACATAAGCTGAGAATGAAAATCTACGTCCACCCTTAACAACAGTTGTAACTCTTGCAATGTCAATAACTTTTTCTTCGAATTGTTTTGCTTGAGCTTGATTTGCTGAATGATCTTGATTACGATTTTGGAATTGTTTTGGTTTATTTTCGCTTGATTTTAGATCTTTTGAATTTGATCTTTCTCTTTTAAAAGAAACAACCTTTGTGCCTTCTGTTTTATTTTCTTTTAATTCAGGTTTTTCTGAATTTTTAATATTTTTTTCTACTTCAGCCATTAGAATTTAATCCCTTCTTCTCTTAGAGTATCAGCAAAAGCTGCTAATTTTCCGTGGTATATGTATCCTGAACGATCAAACACTATTGATTTTACATTGATTGCCAATAATTTTTTAGCAAAATCTTTTGCAACTAATTTAACTGCATCAATATTGTTTGCTTTATTTTCTAGTATTTGTGTTGATGAAGAAGCAATTGTGGTGTGCAATTCATCATTTACTGCTTGTGCATAAAATGCATGTAAAGATTTAAAAACAACAACTCTAGGAACTAATGCAGTTCCTTTTGACAATTTGTTAGTAATCTTTAAGTGTTTTGCTTTACGTTTTAAATTTCTTGATAACATAATTTATAACTCCTTAGGCTACTATTTAGCAGCTGTCTTTCCTTCCTTACGTCTAATAACTTCATCTTTATACATAATACCTTTTCCAGAATATGGACTTGGACGTCTTACATCACGAATATTTGCAGCAAATTCGCCAACAGCTTGTTTGTCAATTCCTGAAATAATAATATTGGTTGGTTTTGGTAATTCAATTTTTAGATTTGATGGAACTTCTAAATTTACAGCATGTGAATAACCAGCAATAATTTCAATTGTATTTCCCTTTAAGGTGGCTTTGTAACCTACACCTTTAATTTCAATTTCTTTTTTGTAACCACTTGAAACACCTATTAACATATTTTTAATGTTTGCATTTGTTGTTCCGTGTAATTGTTTTGTAGATTTTTCTTCGTTAGATCTCAATGTCTTAATTTCGTTGTTTTCAACAACTACTGAAATTAATGGTGAGAATGTATAACTCAATTCTCCTAATTTGCCTTTTACTTCGATATGGTTTTTATCTAATTTAACTTCAACATCTTTTGGTATTTCTAAAACTCTTTTTCCAATTCTAGACATAATTACTTCTTTTTAAGTTTATTATCAAATGAAGGCGATAACTTCGCCACCAACATTAGCCTTACGAGCTTCTTTATCTGTTAATAAACCTTTTGATGTTGAAATAATAGCTGTTCCATATCCACTTAAAACTCTAGGCAATTTTTCAGCAGATGAATATACTTTTAAGCCAGGTTTTGAAACTTTTTTAAGACCAGAAATTGCTGATTGATTTTGATTCATACCTTTGTATTTTAAAGTAACTTTTATTTCTTTAAAATTGGTTTTTTCGTTTTTTACAACTTCAAAATCAACAATATATCCTTCTCTTTTAATAATTTCTAAAATTTTTGCTTTCTTGTTTGAATGTGGCAATACAACTTCATGATATTTACGAGAAATTGCATTTTTAATACGTACAAACATATCTGCAACTGGATCTATAATAATAGCCATAATTATCAGCTCGCTTTCTTAACACCAGGAAGTTTTCCTTCATGTGCTAATTTTCTAAAACAAATTCTACAAATTTTATATTTACGCAATACAGCGTGAACACGGCCACAAAGTTGGCAACGAGTATATTTTCTAACCTTAAATTTAGGTTGGCGTTCGGCTTTAACCTTTAATGATGTTCTTGCCATAATATCTCCTAATTATTGCCCTTTGCAAAAGGGATTCCTAAGTGTTTTAATAATGCAAATGCTTCTTTATTGCTTTTTGCAGTTGTTACAAGAATAACATCCATACCTTTTAATTTACGGATTTTATCAAATGAAATTTCAGGGAAAATAATTTCTTCTTTAATGCCGATAGCATAATTTCCACGGCCGTCAAAGCTTTTTAGTGATGTTCCATTGAAGTCACGTACACGAGGTAAAGCAACATTAATTAATTTTGTTAAAAATGATCACATCTTTTCTCTTCTTAGTGTAACTTTCCCCCCCATTGGCATTCCTTCACGTAATTTTCATGAAGCCAATGATTTCTTAGCGGTTGTTTGATATGGTTTTTGACCTGTAATTTGAGCAAGTTCAACCATAACTTCTTCGATTGCCTTTGAGTTTGAAACTTCGTTACCGGCAGTCATGTTAATAACGATTTTTTCTAGTTTAGGAGCTTGCATTACACTGGTGTAACCAAATTCTTTAACTAGCGCGAAACGAATTTCGTCTAAATATTTTTGTTCTAATGCTAATTTAATTTGTTTTGCCATATATTTGCTCCTTTCTAGATAGTCTTGTTAATTTTCTTCATCACTCTTTGTTTTTTGTTGGTTTTAGGATCAACTTTTCAACCAATTTTTGAACCGATTGATTTTTGACCTTGAGCACCTTTTTTAACCAAATAAGCAACGTTTGAAATATGAATTGGGTATTCTTTCTTTTCAATTTTTCCATCATTATTTTCTTGTGATGGTCTGTGGTGTTTAGTTTTAATGTTTACGCCTTTTAAAACAACAGTTTGTTCTTTTTGATTTGTTGATAAAACAGCAGCAAATTTTCCTTTGTCTTTACCAGCAATAATTAATACCATGTCATTTTTTCTAATTTTAGCTTGAGCCATATTATAAAACCTCCGGAGCTAATGAAACAATCTTTAAAAAACCTTTTTCACGTAATTCTCTTGCTACTGGACCAAATACCCGAGTTCCTCTTAATGAGTTATCTTCCTTAATTAATACAACAGCATTGTCATCAAATCTTATATGAGAACCATTTTCACGCATTAAACCACGTTTTGTTCTAACTATAACTGCTTTAACAACTTGGCCTTCTTTTACAATTCCGTTTGGAATAGCTTTTTTAATAGTTACAACAACAATATCACCAATGTTGGTTGATCTAACAATTGATCCACCTAGGTTTTTAATAATCATAACTTCTTTTGCGCCTGAATTGTCAGCAACGTTACATCTTGAAAATTCACTAAGCATTTTCTGCTCCTTCAATTGCGTGTGATTTGATTTCTACTAGTCTAAAGTGTTTGGTTTTTGATAAAGGTCTTGTTTCTTGAATTTTAACAATGTCACCAACTTTAGCTAAATTTTGTTCATCATGAACTGCAAATTTCTTTGATTTTTTAAAACGTTTTGAATAAAGAGGGTGTTTTTCGTAAATTTCTACAACAACAGTAATTGTTTTTTGGTTTTTAGTTGATACAACTGTTCCAACTAAAGTTTTACGACGGTTTTCTCTAACTGTAGTTTCCATTATTTATTCCCTTCTAAAGTTTTTGCTTTAATTGCTGTTAAAGTTCTTGCGATATCTTTTTTAACTAATTGGATTTTGTGGGTTTCGTCTAATTGTCTTGTAGCATTTTTGAAACGTAATGAGAATAGTTCTGCTCTTAAATCAGCAACCAACTTATTTAGTTCGTCAAGTGATTTTTCTTTTAATTCTGCAAATGTCATAGTAATTATTCTCCTTCAACTTCATTAGTTTTAGTTTCTAAAGATTGTTCTTTTGAAATAACTTTTCAAGTTACAGGTAGTTTGTGACCACCTAATCTCAATGCTTCCTTCATGGTATCAACTGTATTGCCTAAAACTTCAAACATTACTGTTCCTTCTTTTACGACTGCAAATCATTGATCTGGGCTACCCTTACCAGATCCCATACGAACACCAATAGGTTTACTAGTTTTTGACATGTGAGGGAATATTTTAATAATAACTTTTCCTTCACGTCCCATATGTCTAGTAATAGCAATACGGGCTGCTTCGATTTGTCTTGCACTAATTCATGCTGATGAAGTTGATTTTAAACCAAATTCGCCAAATGCAACTGTATTATTACGGTGTGCAACAACTTTGTCGTGGCGGATACGGAACATTTTTCTATGTTTAGTTCTTTTTGGTTGAAGCATGTCTTTCACCGCCTTTTTTAGATTCTCTTTTACGTGGAGCTTCTTTTACTTCTGCTTCACTTGTTTTAGGTGATAAAATTTCGCCTAATGAAACTCATACTTTAACTCCTAAGATACCGTATGTTGTTAAGGCTGTTGTTACAGCATAATCAACATCTTGTCTTAAAGTATGTAATTTCATTTCACCTTCAGTATATCCTTCTGTTCTAGCCATATCAACGCCATTTAGACGTCCAGCTACTGAAGTTTTAATACCTTTTGCGCCAGCTTTTAATGCTGCTTTAATTGCAAATTTTTGTGCTAGTCTAAAACTACCACGATTTTCTAATTTAATTGCAATTCCTTCTGCTAGCAATCTAGCATTTAAATCAGGATTTTTTAATTCAATTACCTCAATAGTAATGTCAGCTTGTTTTTTAGCAATAACCTTTTTTAATTGTGCTGTTAAGGCTTTGACATTTTCGCCATTTGTTCCAAGGAATGCTGCAGGTTTTGCAGTGTGAATATAAACAATAGTATGTCCTGCTTGATCACGTTTAATTTGTACTTTACCAATTAAATATTCACGAACTTTTTTGTCAAAGAAATCATAAATTTTTTGATCTTCTAATAAATAAGTTGCAAATTTATCTTTATCTGCATATCAAGTTGTGTTATGAGATTTTGTAATTCCATAACGAAATCCATTTGGATTAACTTTTTGACCCATTATTTATCTCCTTTTTTGTTGATTTCTTCAACATTATTGATTTCTGTTAATTCAATAAAGAAATGACTTGTTCTTTTTAAAATTGCATAAGCACGTCCACGTGAGTGAGGTTGGAATCTTTTTAGTGTAGGTCCATCATTTACTAAAATGGTAGTTACATAAAGTTTAGTTGCATCAAGTCCAGCATTATTTGTTGCATTAGCAATTGCTGAATTTAGAAGTTTTAGAATAATTTCTGACGCTTTTTTGTGTGTATGTTTTAGAATAACTATTGCTTGAGTTGCTGATTTATATCTAATTAAATCTGCTACTAATCTTGCTTTACGTGGTGAAATTCTTTGCATGCGAACTGATGCATGTGCTGAATTTTGTAAAATTTCTTTAGCCATATTCTATTTCTTTCCTTTATCTGCACCATGACCATTGAAGGTTCTTGTTGGAGCAAATTCACCTAGTTTGTGTCCTACCATATCATTTGTAACAAATACATCAATAAATGCATGTCCATTGTGAACTTGGAAGGTTAAACCGATAAATTCTGGATAAATTGTTGAGCGTCTTGATCATGTTTTAATTGGACGTTTTGGTGATTTATTTTCAATAATAGCCAAAACTTTTTTCATTAAATGATCATCAACAAAGGGAGCTTTTTTTAATGAACGAGCCATTATTTAGTTTCCTTTCTTCTTCTAATAATAAATTGATTTGATGCTTTTTTAGTTGCACGAGTTTTAACACCAAGTGCTCTTTTTCCTCATGGAGTCATAGGACTCTTTCTACCAATAGGTTGTCTACCTTCACCACCACCATGTGGGTGATCATTAGGGTTCATAGCTGAACCACGAACTGTTGGTCTAATTCCTCTTAAACGGTTACGTCCTGCCTTACCAATATTAACAAGTGAGTGTTCTTCGTTTCCTACTTCACCAACTGTTGCACGATTAATTGCTAAAACTTTTCTAACTTCGCCTGATTTTAATCTTAGAATTACATAACGACCTGATTCATCTTTACCTAAGATTTGTGCTGATGATCCAGCTGATCTAGCAATGATTCCACCTTGTCTTGGTTGTAATTCAATATTGTGAACAAATGTACCTTCAGGAATGTTGGCTAATGGCAAATGGTTACCAACTTGAATGTCAACATTATCACCTGACAAAATAACTTGTCCAATTTTAATACCTTTAGGGCTTAAAATATATCTTTTTTCACCATCTCTATAAACAACTAATGAAATATTAGCTGAACGATTAGGGTCATATTCAATAGTTTTTACAGTAGCTGGGATTCCATCTTTTTGACGTTTAAAATCAATGATACGATAGAATCTTTTCAATCTACCACCTTGATGACGGGTAGTGATTTTACCTTGATTGTTTCTTCCTGCTTTTGTTGGAAGAGCAACAAGCAATGATTTTTCAGGAGCATGTCCTGTTAAATTTGCTTGATAATCAAGAGAAGACATATTACGACGGCCATTGGTATATGCTTTAAATTTTTTAATAGCCATGTTGTTTTCTCCGTTCTTAAAAATATTGTTATCTTTTAAGAAAATATTAATTATTTTTTTAATTTAGTTTCATCTTATATTTATGCAAGATTAACTATTTGTTTTCAGCAGCTTTTTTAGCTTCAGCTGCTTTAATTTTTTCTGCTGCTTTTAATTCTGCAGCGGTAGGTTCAGCAGGTTTTTCTTCTTTAACTTCTTTTTCTGCTGTTGCTTTTTCAGCTTCTTTGTTAGCTTTCTTTAATTCTTCAGCAAATAGAATAATTTTTGAATCTTTTGCTAAATATACAGTTGCTTTTTTAACTGAATTTTTAAAACCTGAGAAACGTCCTAATTTAGCAGGTTTTTTATCGTAATTAGTAATGTTAACTTTTAATACTTTTACATCAAAAATAAATTCAACTGCTTTTTTAACTTCGATTTTGTTTGTTCTTTTATCAACTACAAATGTATAAACGTTTTTATTTTCACGTGATAATTCACTTTTTTCTGTTAAAAGTGGGTATTTAATAACTTCATTTATATTCATTATTTAACCAATCCTTCTAAGTATTTAACATCATCTGAACTAATAACTAAAACATCTGCTGCCAATAAAGATTCAACTGATAAACTAGTTACTTTTGTTACAGTTACATTTGGTAAGTTTCTTGCTGATAAGAACACTGTTTCATTATTTGAAACTAATAAAACCTTGTTTAGACTAGCAATTTTATCTTCGTTTAATTTAATTAATAATTCACGAGTTGAAATTTTTGATAAAGAATATTCTTTTACTAAAACAGCATGGTCTTTTGCTAATAAAGTTAATGCTGATAATAAAGCGTTTCTTCTTGTTTTTTTGTTGATTTTTAGATTGTAGTTTCTTTCAGTTGTTGGGCCGAATACCTTACCACCACCAACAAATATAGGTGATCTTAGTGATCCAGCACGAGCATTACCAGTATGTTTTTGATCTCATGGTTTCTTACCACTTCCACTAACTTCTCCACGAGTTTTAGTTTTGTGAGTAGCAAGTCTTCTTGAGCCACGTTCTGATAAAATTGCATCAAAAATTGCTTGGTTATAAATTTTTTCTAAACCAAATACTGATTTAGGAAGATTTTCACTTGAAAATTCAACGTGTTCTTCATTATCTTTTTTAACTGATATTTTTGATGGTTTTTTAGGAAGAGTTTTTTCTACTAGATTTTCTTTTTCTAAGTAGTCGATTGCTTCTTCATTTTTAACTTTTTCGCCAGTTACTTTTTCTAAAATTAATTTAGCTTTTTCTAATCCAACTGATCCGCGGTAAGCACCATCACGGTGGAATCATACTCTAGTATTGTTTTTTGATTTTTCAGAAAGTTCAATGAATTCTGTTAATGCTTCTGAAAAATTTTCAAAATTCTTGAATGATTTTTGGTTAGCCTTTTTTAAATTAAATGAAATATTACGATTTTCATCAAATTTTTCAGAAATGTAGAATTTTTCTAATGTTACATTTTTTGTTGCCATTATTTATTTTCTCCTTCTTCTCCGGCCTTAGCAATTGCTTCATCCAAAGCAGCTTTCATTTCTTTTAATGACATATCCATGTTTAATTCAAGATTGTATTTTTTAGCTTGAGTAAAGATTTCATTTTTAGCCAAAGCTTCTTTTAGATTCAATAATTTAATAACTGGTTTATTCTTAATTGATTTCTTAGCAGTTTTAATGATTAAGAATGCTCCTTTAGCACCAGGAACTGATCCCTTGATCAATAAAATATTGTTTTCTGCATCTTCTTTAACAACTTCTAGGTTTTGAACAGTTACTTGTTCAGCTCCTAAATGTCCTGGCATGGTCATACCTTTTCAAACCCTATTTCCAGAAATATCTCCTAGAGAACCGGTTTGTCTTACAGGTTGTGAACCACCACCACCACCGTGTGATTTAGGGCCAATATGTTGATTTCATCTCTTGATGGTACCCGCAAATCCTTTACCTTTAGAAATAGCTGTTACGTCAACAACTTCTCCAGCGGTAAATAATGAAGCATCTACAGTATCACCTAATGAAAATCCTGACATATCACGGATTTCTTTTACGAAGCGCTTAGGTGTTGTATTTGCTTGTTTAAAGTAATTAACTTCAGGTTTAATGATTCTTGAAGATTTTTTATCTTCTGTTGCTAATTGAAGAGCAACATAACCATTTTTTTCTGATGTTAAAACCTTAGTAACAACATTTGGTTTAACTTCTACTACTGTCACAGGTATTAATTTACCTTCTGAAGTAAATAGTTGAGTCATCCCAACTTTTCTTCCTAAGATTCCTTTCATGATTATCCTTTCAAATTTATTAATTTATTAAATATATATATACTATATTTATAAATAAAAAATAATTACTGTTATTGATTAACAGTTTTTAAACTTATTTGTACACCAGCAGATAAATCTAATCTCTTAGCCTTATCAACTAATGATTCAGAAACTTTATCTAAAACGATTAAACGTTTATGAGTTCTGCTTTCAAATTGTTCACGAGACTTCTTGTTAACGTGAACAGATCTTAAGATGGTAATAATTTCTTTATGTGTTGGTAAAGGAATTGGACCACTAATAGTTGCTTTTTCAGCTTGAGCTAATAAAACTATTTTTTTAGCAGCTTCATCTACTAAGTGGGCATCAAAAGATTTAATTTTGACTTCTAGTTTCATATTTGTTCTCCTTCTTCGTAATTCGAAGTAACTCCACACAAGTTCTCAATATGCGAGATGAACAACTAAGCTCGGCATATCGTAACCTCGTGTTTCTTCGTTGTAGTTGCAAAAGAATTATAACAAAATTTTTATTTTTTAAAAAAATAATTTTTTTTGATGAAAAAAAACATGCTTTTTACTTTTGATTTCATTAAAAAATTGGTAATAAATAATGATTATCTTATACTAAAAAATATAGATATTAAAAAGCAATATAAATAATTAATAAAGATAAATATAAAGACATTAATGAAATCAAAAAACCAAATGGATATTTAGATTTAAATAATAAAGAACATTGACAAAAATTGTTTTTAGACAATGTTTTAAAAAAATGAAATTCAGCGTTTAATGTAAATGTTGATTTAGAAGAATTTTAACTTATATTAGGTGTTTAAAACACCACAACTTATTTTTAATTTTAAATGATAAAAAAAAACAAGCAATTTGATTTTCAAATTGTTAGTTTTCTATTTATTTTTTTAATTTTTAAAATTAATCCTATTAATCAGCATCTGAAAGATCTAAGTAGATATATCCTTCCGATTCTTTACCCATTAAATTGTTTTTAATCATATCTGGACAAAGAATTTGTATGTAAATACAAGGCATATTCTTTTCTTCACCTTTTTTTAAAAATTCAATTAAAAGTTTGTGACCTCAAGGCATAAGATTTTCAGGAATTTTTATATCAAAATATTTTTTAATGTCATTATCTTCCATAAAATATGTATAAGCAATTCTTTCTTGACTTTTTAACATTTCAATAGTGTCGTATTTTTTAGTTTCATCAATTGCTTTATTAACAATTTCAATTAAGGCTTTGGCTCCTTTGTTGGCTACAAATTTTTTGCCTTCTTTGGAAAGTTCAAATGAAAATTGTGTTGTTATTTCTGAAATTTGAGAAGCGGATAATAGCTTTCTTTGAAAAATTCTATGAAGTCTATTAGGTTGTTCGGGATCTGTATCATCAGTATTTTCATTATTTGTATCTTTATTGTCATCTTTCTTGTCGCTAGTATCGGTGGTACCGGTATTTGTGCTATCTGTATTTTTGTCATTAGTATCTGTGGTGTCAACACTAGAATTACCTATATTCTTATTATCAGTATCAGTAGTACCAGTATTTGTGCTATTTGTATTTTTATCATTAGTATCTGTAGTGCCACTATTATCTATATCAATAGTGTTATTACTTGTATCTAAGGTATTATTAATTGTGGTAGTTTCCTTGCAAGATATGCTTAAAAGAGGTAATAACGACACAGCCGGAAAAATAAAACTTAATAAAATATTTTTTTTCATATTCCCTTCACCTTTTAATAACTATGATTATACAACAATACGGCAAAATATATTAGTCAAAAAAATTTTAAATTTGAGCAAAATAATGTTTATATTTCTTTACATTTAGTAAAATTTAATTACTAGATAACAATATTTTGTTTTTTAGTTTAAATTTCAAATAATAAAATAATAATAAAAATTAAATCAAGGAGAAATATGATTTCTAAAATTTATGATGATAAAAAATATCTTGAAAAAATGGATAAATGATTTAGAGCTGCTAATTATTTAGGCGTATGTCAAATGTATTTAAGAGACAATCCTTTGCTAAAAAAGCCTTTAACATCAAATGATATTAAACTATATCCTATTGGACACTGAGGAACAGTTCCTGGACAAAACTTTATTTATACACATTTAAATAGAGTAATTAAGAAATATGACTTAAATATGTTTTATATTGAAGGCCCAGGACATGGTGGACAAGTTATGATTTCAAACTCTTATCTTGATGGATCTTATTCAGAAATATATCCTGAAATATCTCAAGATGAAGCTGGACTTGCAAAAATGTTCAAAAGATTCTCATTCCCTGGTGGAACTGCAAGCCATGCAGCACCTGAAACACCTGGATCAATTCATGAAGGTGGTGAATTAGGATATTCTATAAGCCATGGAACAGGAGCAATATTAGATAACCCTGATGTTATTTGCGCAGCTGTTGTTGGCGATGGTGAAGCAGAAACAGGCCCACTAGCAACTAGCTGATTCTCAAATGCTTTTATTAACCCTGTAAATGATGGAGCAATACTTCCTATATTACATTTGAATGGTGGAAAAATTTCAAACCCTACACTTCTTTCAAGAAAACCAAAAGAAGAAATTAAAAAATACTTCGAAGGTTTAGGCTGAAATCCAATTTTCGTTGAATGAAGCGAAGATAAAAGCAATCTTGACATGCATGAATTAATGGCAAAATCATTAGATAAAGCTATTGAATCAATTAAAGAAATTCAAGCAGAAGCAAGAAAAAAACCAGCCGAAGAAGCAACAAGACCAACTTGACCTATGATTGTTTTAAGAACCCCTAAGGGATGAACTGGACCAAAGCAATGAAACAATGAAGCTATTGAAGGAAGCTTTAGAGCTCACCAAGTTCCTATTCCTGTTTCAGCATTCAAGATGGAAAAAATTGCTGACTTAGAAAAATGATTAAAATCATATAAACCAGAAGAATTATTTGATGAAAATGGAACTATAATAAAAGAAATTAGAGATCTTGCACCAGAAGGTCTAAAGAGAATGGCTGTTAATCCAATTACAAATGGCGGAATCGATAGCAAACCTTTAAAATTACAAGATTGAAAAAAATATGCTTTAAAAATTGACTATCCTGGAGAAATAAAAGCCCAAGATATGGCAGAAATGGCAAAATTTGCCGCTGATATAATGAAAGATAACCCTTCATCATTTAGAGTATTTGGACCCGATGAAACTAAATCAAATCGTATGTTTGCATTATTCAATGTAACAAATAGACAATGACTAGAACCAGTTTCTAAGAAATACGATGAATGAATTTCACCTGCAGGTAGAATTATTGACTCGCAATTAAGTGAACACCAATGTGAAGGTTTCCTAGAAGGTTACGTATTAACCGGAAGACATGGTTTCTTTGCATCATATGAAGCATTTTTAAGAGTTGTTGATTCAATGCTTACTCAACATATGAAATGAATTAAGAAAGCTTCAGAATTATCATGAAGAAAAACCTACCCTTCATTAAATATTATTGCAACTTCAAACGCTTTCCAACAAGACCACAATGGTTACACTCACCAAGACCCAGGACTTTTAGGACACTTAGCTGATAAAAGACCAGAAATTATTAGAGAATACTTACCAGCTGATACAAACAGTTTACTAGCAGTAATGAATAAAGCCTTAACTGAAAGAAATGTAATTAACTTAATTGTTGCTTCAAAACAACCAAGAGAACAATTCTTTACAGTTGAAGATGCTGAAGAATTACTAGAAAAAGGTTATAAAGTTGTTCCTTGAGCTTCAAATATTTCAGAAAATGAAGAACCAGATATCGTATTTGCTTCAAGTGGTGTTGAACCAAACATTGAATCATTGGCTGCTATTTCACTAATTAACCAAGAATATCCACATCTAAAAATAAGATATGTTTATGTTCTTGACTTATTAAAATTGAGATCTAGAAAAATAGATCCAAGAGGAATTAGCGATGAAGAATTTGATAAGGTATTTACTAAAAATAAACCTATCATATTTGCTTTCCATGGATTTGAAGGATTATTAAGAGACATCTTCTTTACAAGATCTAACCACAATTTAATTGCACACGGATATCGTGAAAACGGTGATATTACAACATCATTCGATATTAGACAATTAAGTGAAATGGATAGATATCATATTGCTAAAGATGCAGCAGAAGCAGTATATGGAAAAGATGCAAAAGCATTTATGAATAAATTAGACCAAAAACTAGAATATCATAGAAACTACATTGATGAATATGGATATGATATGCCAGAAGTTGTTGAATGAAAATGAAAGAACATAAACAAAGAAAATTAATTTTAGTTTAAATAATTTCTTATATTTATGGTAAAATTGACTAAGTTAATTAACGAAAAATAACATAGGAGTACACATGCAAAAAGATATTCACCCAAAATACAACCAAATTAAAGCTGTTTGCTCATCATGCAATTCAACAATAGAATTTGGTTCAACTGCTGATAAAGTTACTTTAGATGTTTGCTCTAATTGTCATGCTTTCTACACAGGAAACCGTACAGATGTTAAAGCTCGTGGACGTGTTGAAAGATTTAATAAGATATTAGAAAAATCACATAAAAAGAACTAATTAATTAGCATTAATAAATAGGCGAAATGCCTATTTTTTTATTATGTGCAATAATGCATACCAACTGCATAACCAATGTTTTCATTGCTATTGTCTCATTTCATTGAAATATTCCCGGCTTTTACTTCTCCTTTATTTGCATTTAAAGTCTTAGCCAAGCCTATTGAAGTTCCAATAATTCCGACAGTGCTTGTTACTACAGACAAAATAGTTGAAATTAAAGCAGTAATTGCAAAACCTCCTACAATATTTTTTGTTTCTTCTTCGCTCATTAGTTTGAAATTTATATTCATTTTTATTTCTCCCTTCAATTTCAAATATAACAAATATTCCATTATGTTGAATGTATTGAAGAAAAAATAGCGAAAAGTAGCAATCTTTTTCGCTATTAGTAATTTAAAATTGTTATGCCCTCGCTATTTGCTGATATTGCTAATAAATCTAAAAACATTGCATATTTAATCTCGTTGGGTCTTCAACAAATGTTATATTCATTCTTTATCACTATTTTCTTTAGTAATACTTATTTCTTATTTGATAAGCAAAAATTTAAAGTCAATACTATTTTTTTATACACTAATATTTAGAATTATTAATTCCTCAATAATTATTATTGTATTGACATTGATAAATAACTTTGTAAACTATTTTGTAGCCTTTGCAGTATATTCATTACTAATATTAATTGGATTATTTGTAAACGAAAAATTAATTTAAAAATTAAGCAAGTTAAAGAACAAAAAAATACAGTTTAAAATTCTGTGAATAAAAAATTAGACTCATATAACTTAAGGGTTGAGAGTCTAATTTTAATTTTTAAATTTGTATTTTTATTATTATTTTGTTGAATCAAAAGTATTTTCACTATCAACGTTTTTATCATTAGTTAGTTGTTTTTCTTTATTTTTATTTTGTTTATTATGAAAGCATAAACCTATTATTATTGCAGAAATTATTGTTCCAATTCCTCCACAAATTAAAAATGAATCTGCGAAATTGAATGTTCCTTTATCAATTCATGGAAAATATATAATATCTCTTACACCTTGAAATTGAAATCTATCATACATATTTCCAAGCGAACCTGCTGCTGTAACTGCTAGTCCTGCAACTACAAAAATATATCAATGATTTTTAAAAAATAAACTACCAATGAAAGTTGCAAAAATTATAATAAAACTTATTATGTGTAATCCAACGTTGCCTAATCCTAATTCCAAAGTTGTTCCAGCATGGAATACAGTTCTATATCATAAAAATGCATGTGCTCCGGGTTGACCAAATGAATAAATAGCTTCAGAATCTCTATAATCTGCCGGAATATAATAATTTCTTTTAGTTAATAAATCAATTAAAGCAAATATTATAAATATTCCTATATAAACAGAAGCATTTATTAAAGCATTTTTTCATTGGCTCTTCCAATATTCTTTAGTAAAAATGGAAATTTTTTTATTTTGCATCAATTACATCCTTGCATCTTAAACAAATTTGCAATTCATCATCATAATCTGAATCTTCAAAATGGTTTCAACATCTCAAACATTTTTTGGTTTCTAATTCTCTTACTTCAATGGTATTGCCAAACGTTACCTTTGCCACCATTAACAATCTATTTAATGGTAATGATTTTATAAAATCTGAATCGCTTTTTATTACTACTCATGCTTCATTTGGTCTCTTTATTGCTTGCGATTTAATTTTTTCTTCAATTAATTTGTATACTTCATCTTTTATTTCGAAGAATTCTTTTCATTGATCTTGTAATTTAAAATCGAAATCTTTTCTTTCTAAAAATGGCAATAGATGAACAGATGGCAACTTGTTAGGTTTATTGTAATATTTATAAATTTCTTCGGTTGTAGTTGGCAATATTGGGGCAAGAGCTTTTAATAAGACCTCAATAATGTTACTAAAAACATATTGAACCATTCTACGTTCAGGGTCATCTTGTTTTTCAAGATATAAAATATCTTTGGTTATAGAAATATAGTAACTACTTAAATCAATAACAAAATTATTAATATCTTTAATAACATTGACAAATCTATATTGTTCGTAATTCAATAATATATTTGCTTCCAGATTATGCAATTTTTCTAACATTAAAGCATGAATTGAAGTTGGCGTAATTTCTTTAAAATCAAAGTCACTAATTCCACCAAGCATGAACTTAATTGTATTTCTAACTTTACGATAAATTTCAGTATTTTGGTTTAATATCTTGTCGTCAATTGTAACATCAGCAGTATATTCAGAATTTGCTGCTCAAAGTCTTAAAATATCTGCTCCATATTTATCAATCACAGCTAAAGGATCAACAACATTGCCTTTTGATTTTGACATTTTTTGACCTTTGCCATCTAAAACAAACCCATGAGAAACCAAAGCTTTAAATGGACTAGTATTTCTTCATGCCACTGAGTTAATTAATGAACTATTGAATCAACCACGATATTGATCTGAACCTTCTAAATAAAGATCAAATGGAGCTTTTATTCCGCCTGGTTCAACACTTATTGAAGTTGAGCCCGAGTCAAATCAAACATCCATAATGTCTGTTTCTTTTTTAAGACCTAAATTTCTAAATTTTTCTGGCAATAGTTCATCAGCTGTTCATTCGTATCAAACATCGCTACCATGTTCTTTAACTAAATTAATTACATGTTCAAAAATTTCATCATCTAGAACAGGATTTTTGTTTTTATCATAAAAAATAATTATTGGAACTCCCCAAGATCTTTGACGAGAAATGCATCAACTTTCACGATTTTCCAACATTAGACTTAAACGTTTTTTGCTTCATTCATTGAATGTTTTAACTTCACTTAAAGCCTTAATGATTTGTTGTTTTATTGGTTTTAATGAAACAAATCATTGTGGTGTTGCTCTATACATAATTGGTAAATGAGTTCTTCAATCGTGAGGATATGAGTGTTTAATTTTCTTAAACGCAATTAATTGATTATTTTCTGCTAAAAATTTGCCAATTAAAGGATTTGCATCATCGTAAAAAACACCGCTATATTCAAAGCCTTTATCATTGATTGTTCCATCATCGTTTATGTGCATAATCATTTCTAGGTTTTCTTTTTTGCCGATAATAAAGTCATCTTCACCAAATAATGGAGCAATGTGAACTAAGCCAGTACCAGTATCTAAACTAACATGATGACCAAAAACAACTGGCCCCACTAATGGGGTTATAGGATTTTTATATTTAATTCCTAAAAATTCTTTACCTTTGAATGTTGATAGAACTTGATATTCTTCTCATTTAGCAACTGCAGCAACTGATTCAACTAAATCTTTTGCAATTATATATTTATTGTCATTTACTAACACTTTTGCATATTCGAATTGATCGTTAATTGCAACGCCAGAGTTAGCCAACAATGTTCATGGAGTCGTTGTTCAAATAATTAAATAATCTCCATTTTCAACGTATTTGTTTCCTTCGATCACTTTGAATGCAACATATAGAGAAGGTGAAATGTGATCAGCATATTCGACTTCTGCTTCAGCGAGTGCAGATTGAGAAGAAGGTGATCAATAAACTGGTTTTAAATCACGATAAATTAAGCCTTCTTTAACCATTTTAGCAAAAAGTTCTAATTGTTTAAATTCTAAGTTTTTATCCAATGTCACATAAATTTCTGAAAAGTCTGTCAATAAACTTAATTTTTTAAATTGAGCCTTTTGATGTTCAACTTGACTTAAAGCATATTCTGCTGCCTTTTTTCTTAATTCAATAACACTAAAATCTTTAGCATTCTTTTTAGCTTCTAGCAACATTTTATGTTCAATGGGCAAACCATGTGTATCTCAGCCCGGAACATATGGCGAATAATATCCTTGCATACTTCTAAATCTTACAATTATATCTTTTAGAATTTTGTTTAGAGCGTGTCCAACATGAATATTGCCATTTGCATATGGCGGACCGTCATGTAATACAAATGATTGACTGTTCTTATTTCTATTTAAAATAGTTTGATACAACTTAATATCTAGCCATTGTTTTTGATATTCCAATTCTTTTTCAACTAAATTTGCTTTCATTGGAAAATCAGTATTTGGCATCAATAACGTGTCTTTATAATCTTTCTTTTCTTCCATTATTAACAAGCCTTTCTTTTTCTATTTAATTATGAAATTTAAAATTTTAAAATCTTTATATATTACTTTAACTATTTCATGACCTTGTAATCATTTTGCAACATTGTCTAGTTTTTTTGCATTTTCAATAATTTCTTCATTGCTTCAATTTGGCAATATTTCAATTTGAGAACGAACTTTTCCGTTAATTTGAATACCAATTTGTATATTTTTAATAATTATCTTGGTTTCATCAGCATAAGGTCAAGTTTGATATTGAATTGGTTTTTCATTCAACATAAACAAAAGTTCTTCAGCTAAAAATGGCGCAAATGGACTTAATAAAATAGCAAATTGTTTTAAAACAAATGATGATGGAATAGTTTTTAATGATGTTAAGTAATTAGTAAATACCATCATTTTGCTTATTGCAATATTAAACTTAGTTTTTTCAATATTTTCGCTAACTTCTAAAATCAATTTATTAATGTTGCTTATCAATTCATTATTGCTATTGTTTATATCAATATTTCCTTTGACAAAATATTCAAATATATTGTAGATTTTTTCAATCCATCTTCTTATGCCATTTAATGAATCTGTACTTCAAGATTTTGATTCCACCAAAGGCCCCATAAACATTTCATAAACTCTTAAACTATCCGCTCCATGAGATAAAATAAAATCATCAGGATTTATAACGTTACCTAGAGATTTAGACATTTTTTGACCATCAGGCCCCATAATTAATCCTTGGTTTATTAGCTTTGTAAATGGTTCTTTTGTGTTAACAATACCCAAATCAAATAAAAATCTATGTCAAAACCTTGCATACAATAAATGCAAAACAGCATGTTCTTGTCCACCAATATACAAATCAACCGGCATTCATTCTTCAAAACGCTTTTTTGCTTCCGATGAATTTAGTGGAGTATATGAGCCGTCTGGGTTTTTTAATATATAAGCCAAATAATATCAACTTGAGCCAGCCCATTGTGGCATAACATTTGTGTCATGATGATATTTTTTACCATTAATTTCAACATTCATTCAACTTTCAACATTTGCCAGTGGACCAGAGGTTGTACCTGATGGTTTTATGTTTTTTATCTTTGGCAATTCAACTAATTCTTTTACTAGATAAATATTATTTTCCTCATCAAATAAAACAGGAAATGGTTCTCCCCAATATCTTTGCCTTGAAAAAATTCAATCGCGTAATTTATAACTTACTTTTTCATCTGCCAAATTATTTGCTTTTAATTCATTAAAAATACATTTTACTGCGCCTGCATTGTCTAAACCATTTGCAATATCTGAATTGATATGAATACCATCTCCTAAAAATGGTAATTCATCACATTCAATAATTTTTTTAATCCTTAAATCAAATTTTTTAGCAAATTCATAATCTCTTTGATCATGACCAGGCACGCACATTACTGCCCCACTTCCATATGACATCAAAACATAATCAGAAACTCAAATAGGAATTAATTCATTAGTCAATGGATGAATTGCATACGAACCAGTAAAATATCCTGTTTTGTCTTTATTTAAAGATGTTCTTTCCAATTCATTTTTTAATTTAACTTCTTTTAAATAGTTAGAAATATCATCATGATATTTTGCGGTAGTTATTTTTTGAAGAAGTGGGTGTTCGGGAGAAATTACTATTGCAGTTACACCATAGATAGTATCCAATCTAGTAGTAAATGTTGAGAGTTGCAATTTTTGTTGTTCACTTGAACTAATATTTCATTTGACAATATGTCCTTTACTTCTTCCAATTCAATTTCTTTGCAATTGTTTTAAACTTTCAGGTCAATCTAAATCTTCTAGGCCTTCAAGTAATTTATCTGCATAGGCTGTTATTTTTAACACTCATTGTTTCATAGGCTTTTTAACGACAGGAAAATTACCCCGTTCGCTAACTTTAATACCGTTTTTTTCTAAAATTTCTTCATTAGCTAAAACAGTACCTAGCCCTTCGCATCAATTAACATCAATTTCTTCAATTGAAGCCAATCCTTGTTTGTACATTTCTTTGAATATTCATTGAGTTCAAATATAAAATTTAGGATCAGTAGTATTTACTTCCTTGTCATAATCATAAGAAAATCCCATTGCTTGCAATTGTCTTCTAAAATTAGCAATATTTTTTAATGTAAAAGGTTCAGGATCATTTCCTGTTTTTATTGCATATTGTTCAGCGGGTAAGCCAAAAGCATCTCAGCCAATAGGATGTAACACATCAAAACCATTTAGGCGTTTATATCTAGCAATAATATCAGTAGCGGTATAACCTTCTAAATGCCCAACGTGCAATCCCATTCCCGAAGGGTAAGGAAACATGTCAAGTATATAGGCTTTTTTGTTGCTATTATTTCCTGTGGCAAACGATTTATTTTCGGCTCAAAATTTTCTTCATTTTTGTTCTATTTCATTGTGCTTATACATAATATTTAAATTTTACATTAATATTAATTAAAAAAATAAGAAATAAAAAAAGTTGCGAAAATTTAATTGATCCAAAAAAATAATTAATTTAAAAATAAGCAAATATATTGAAATTTCTAATTAATATGTTTAAAATTTTTCAATATTTAGAAAATATTACAAATTTTTATATCTATCCTGTAAAATTTACTTATTTAAAGACTAAAAACAAAATAAAGTTAAAAAAGTTTTAGTTTTATTAATAATAGAAATAAATTTAATCAAAGAGGTATAAACATGAAAAGAAAAATTTTACTATTTACCCCCTTAATTATTGCTGGTAGCTTAATACCAACAACATTGACAGCATGCAATAATAAAAATAGCAAACTTACAAAGCAATTAAAAGCAAAGCAAACATTTAATAATTTAAAAAATAAATTGCAAGATTTATTGAATTCAGAAGATGCAAAAGATATTGATGCAAATAAAGAAATTAATACACTTGCAAACACAACAATTGATGATAATTTTCAAATACAAGACATTGAAAATAAAATCAAAACTATTGAAGATGCTATTGAATCATTGACTAAGAAAATTAATGATAAAAAAATCCTAATAAAACTAAGACAAGATTTCAACAAAGCAAAAGAAGATCTAAAAAATCTTTTGCAATCAAAAGAAGTAACGGATATTGAAAAAGAAATCGAATTAAATACTCTAAATACAACTAATATTACCAAAGATTCTTTACAACAAGAAATTCAAGCCAAAATACAAAAAATTCAAGAAGCTATACAATCAATAAACAAAAAAATTAGTGACAAAAAGCAATTAAACAAAGAACAACAAAATCTTGTTGAAGCAAAAAATACACTTGAAAATCTTATTGCTACAGAAGATGCAAAAACAGTTGGAATTGGTGAAGCAAAAAAAGCTCTTGACAATAATAAAAATAATAAAATATCAACTATTGAAGAAATTAAAAAAGCAATAAATGATTTGAATGATATTACAAACAAATTAAATCAAAAAATCGAAAACAAAAAGCAAGAATTATTAGAAAATTTCAAAAAATCTAAACAAGATTTAGAAGAATACATAAATAAAAATTTAAATGAAATCAGATTTATTGAAGTTAAAGAAAAAGCCCAAAAAACCATTGAAAAAATTGCTAATATAAACAAAGATAATTCTTCAATCAAAAAAATTACAGATGCTACTAACTCACTAAATAAAGCTAAAGAAGATGCTTTAAAAGAAGAAGAAGTAATCAAAAAATTAAACGAAGTAATAAATTTTATTGCCAAAAGAAAAGAACTAGAAGAATTAATAAAATTATCTGATATTAAGCAGTATGAAGATGCTGTTAAAGAAGCCCAAAAAATTTTAGATGATAATAAAGCTAAAAATACCGATGAATTATCTTCAAAAGATTTTGAAGAAAAAAGAAAAAATATTGAAGAAGCAATAAATGAACTAAAGGCAGCAATAGAAGCGACAAAAAAATCTAAGAATTAAAGATCAATATGTATTGATGTATTCATTCAATGTAGTTAAACCCAAAATAATTTAAGTTGTTGTAAATTATTTTGGGTTTTAATATTAAATAATTTTTGTACATTATATTTTTATAAAAAAATATATATACTGACATTAAAAAACAATTAAATGTTAAAATTAAAAATATAAATTAATTTATTTTAAAAATTATGGAGTGTAAAAATCTATGGGTAAAAAAGCAAAATTATTTATCTTTAGTGGGATTAGTTTTTTAGTGGGAGCTTCAATTATTGGTTCTGTTGCAGCATATGCCTCAATCAATAAAAAGAATGAAATTAGAGTTAGCGAATATAATAAATTTCTTGAAGAAAAAACTAATTTAAATTCTTTTAGCAATTTAGAAAATGATAAAAAAATTAGTTCAATAAAATCTAATACCTTAAGTGAAGTTGAAAAGATAGATAAAAATTCAGATTTATTTACTATTCAAAAAGCACGCAAAATAGTCAACGAATCCATTGAAAATATCAAAAACATAATAGCATCGCATAAAAAAATGTTATTAGAAAAAGAAAAAGCGTTTATTCAATATAACAATGTAAAAAAGCAATTGCAAGATATGCTTTTAAAAATTTTTGACTTTTTGAATAAAGAAAGCCAAGGACATTATTACATTGGCGATGGAAACGAAAAAATAATAAACAAACAAAATTGACTATTAAAAGAAATAAATGAAAATCAAAAATATTTTTCAAACATAACGATTGATTCGGATATAGATAGCATAGAATTGGCAACAACTAAACTGGTTGAAATAAAATTTTTAATTAATGATAAACAAGAAGCATATAAATTTGCCAAAGAATATAACGACTTATTAAAAGAAAACAAATGATTTATTTCAGATTGATATGAATTATTAAAAGATCCTGATATAAAAAAACATGAAGGTCCTTATGGCTATAACTCGCCAGAAACTTTATTCGTATATTTTTTATTTAAATACAAAAATGATGGCAAAAAAATATTTACAAAATTTAAAAATTATGCACAAGAAATGTATGACAAAACTGCACTTCTTGAGGAATTCGACATTGATTTTTTTGGATTCAAAATCAAAGATAAAAATTTCTATAAAAATTATGTTGAGTTGTTGACACCATATAAAAAGGCTATTGATTTGTGAAAAAATTATTATGATTCATATTCTATAGGGCTAAAAGAAGTAGAAGAAATTATTTGAGACAAATTGTATATTAATGGTTATACTATCTTTTTTAAACCTAAAAAAATATATGCTTTGCAAAATCAACCTGAACTAGACAAAGAACTAACTGAAACTACTGATGATTATAAATTTAAACTAATGCTTGTTCCAAAAGAAAATACTATAGAACATAATAAATTAATAGAAAATTTTAAAAACTATTGCGACGATTTAATGAATAGAAGCAAAAAATTAAAAAATGACAATCAATAAAGGGGGCACGAAAATGAAAAAAAGAACAAAAATTGTAACCTCATTAAGTCTTTACTTAACTACCGCAATTTCAACAATAGCAATCTATTCAATAATCGCCGTTAAAAAAAATATAGAACTTGATAAGTCAAATAAATATTCATTATTTATACAAGAAAAATCTAAATTGCAATCGCTTATCTCAAATAATCAACACAAAATTCCAAATAGCTATTTAAATTCAATTCAATATTTTCATAATATAACTAAAACCTCAAAAGCAATAGAAATAATTGATGCAACATCAAAAATAAGAAATGAAATTATTGACGTAAATGAAAAAATTCTTGCCTTTGATGTAGAAATAAAAAATAAACTATCGCTATTCAATGAATTTAATCAAATAAAACAAAAGCTTGAAAATGATTACCATAGCAGACTATATAAAATATGAAGAGCAGATGCTGGAGAACCAGATATGATAGTTGATTTTGGTTTTTCTGAAGAAGAAACTCATTTTCAAAAATATCTTGAAACAATTAAAAAATATTCTTGAATTTCTAAAAATTCATCATCATTTGAAATAAAAAGGGCTATCTTTGATTTAAAAAATATTGAAAATAATATTGATTATTTTTTAATTAAAAAAGAAGTTGAACATTTATTTGAAAAAATTGAAAGCACTATTTCAATAGTTGAAACTAGACTAGAAAAAAATAAAATCAATAAAATATTTGAGGATAATGAAGTAAAAGAAATTTTAGATTTAATTTCACAATTTAAATTAGATTTACAAAAACAAAAAGTTTTATATAACTCAGTAGAAAACAAAACTGATAACATCAAACACGAAACTTTTAAAAAAATATTTAGCCATTATAATAAGAACAATTTCTTTAAAATTTTTGATTGCATAGATCAAAGAGTTGATTTATATTACGACTTTATGTTCTTTTACTCACCTTTATATTTTTATGAACCAACAGAAGAAGTCAAAAAAGTTTTCCAATATCCTGATAAAAAAGATTTTGAAAAAGAAATAATTTTAAAATATAATCAAGCCAAACAAGATCTTACTAACTTCAAATCAAAGATAAATGGAAATGAAAAAATTGCCCAAAAAGCCCTCAATAAATTCAATTAATATATACGCAATTTAGCAATAAGTTTTGAAAAGGAATTAATACAAAAAAAATTATTATTATTAAAAAATTTATTAACCAAATATGATCAAAAGCAAGATGGAAAATCACAATTCATAACAGTTGAAATAAAAAAAGCCATAAATGATGCAGAATCTTTATTAAGTTATAATGACTTAAAATATTCCACAAGAGATAAAAAGAGTATTTGAGAATTTAGAACAGTAAAAAATAATTTGCAAGAATTAATAGACAAATATTAAAAATCCTTGAATTGTCTTGCCCTTGCAATAATCAAGAGATTATTCATACACAATACTAAAAACAAGATAACTGAAAATCATTATCTTGTTTTTATTTTTAATTTGGCAATATTGAAATTAAATTTAATTGACTTTTTGTCTAATTAAATGTAATTTATTTTGTAATTTAAGTAATATTTCTGTTAAATATTTTAAATTTGGCTGCAATTTCTTAATATAAAAATCTTCTAATTTTTCTTCGTGTTCTTCTATAAGTTTTCTAACTTCTTGTATTTCGTTGGAAATTTTTTGGTTTTTAGAATAGACATCATTTGCAAGAATATTAAATTCCTCAACATTTGATGATATCAATTTCAATAAATTTCACCTATTTAAAATAATTTCTAAGTTTAATTTTCTAGAAAGTTCGTATGTAATTTCCATATTTTTATTGATTTTGGCAATATCTTTTGAAGAAAATAGCTCAGAATTTTCTTTTAATATTTTTGCTATTTCATTATTTAGAAATTTACTTAAAAAATTTCCATCTTCTGAATTTTTTTGTTCTTTTAAACTTTCATTAAGCATTTTTAAAAGTTTAATGCTTTCTTCTTTATTAGTAATGTTTAAAAAATCCTTATTTATATTTTTATAAATTTCTTCTTGGACAGTTAGAATTTTTTTAAATTCTTCATGTATAGATTTTTTTATTTGTTGATCATTTCTATTATTTTCCAATTTATTAATTGTTGCTAAAAAATCTGTAATTTTATTTTTTGTTTCTTGACTAAATAAATTAAATAAATCGCTATTTTTTTGTTGCATTTCAAATTCATTCTTTGCATTATAAATAATTTGTGAATATAATTCAATATATTCGGCCAATAATTTATTTGATTCTTCAAATTGATAAATAACTTCTGCAAATGTTTTTGAATCAATATCCTTGAAATCATTAAATAATTCGCTCAACAATAGCCTATCCACAACATCTCATGTTTTACTATTTTTAAAATTATTAAAGTTAATCAATTCTTGTATAAGCGGATTTAAATCATTTTTAACATTATTTAAATGTTTTTGTATATCTTTTGATGAATTTATATTTTGATAAATGTCTTCAATTCTTTTTGAAATTTCACTAGTTAATTTCGCTATATCTTCATTTTTGAAATCAAAATTAGCATTATTAATCTTTTTAAGAAGTTCTATTTCCTTGCTCATATCTGTTTTGTTTCATTTTTTATAAATACTAAATAGATTTTCTAATTTTCTTTTTTGTTTCAAAAATTCAACATCAATTTTTGATTTTGGACTTAGTGACTCTTTAGTATATCTTTGGTCAATTAAATTCTTTTGAACGCTAATGTTTCAAAGAATTTCTTTAGATCTCAAAATAAATTCATCAGCCTCATTTTTTTCTTTTTCAATAAAATCTTTAATTTCTAATTTTAAATTTTCATAAATAAAATCTTTAAGATTATTAGCTATATATGTTTGAAGTTCATTTTTAACTTCTTGTAGCCTACTAGGACTAGGACTTGCCGCATTATTTTTATCTTCTTTTGTTTTTTGAAATTCATTTGGAACAGTTGGCTTTATATTAGGATTAATTATGTGGCTATTATCTTCTTGTTTTTCATTAGATATATTTGGCTTGACATTAGGTGTATTTGCTACATTGTTGTTTGAATCTTCTTTTTTATCTTGTTTATTAGAACATGAAGCACTAGAAATTACTGTAAATACAGTTGCAAACGATCCTAAGATAGTTGATAGAATAAATAGTTTGTTTTTTCGTTTCATTCGTGTTTCCTTTGATTTGAATTAATAAATTATTTTTAAATAATTATTAATATAATATAGAAATATCAAAAACTTCTATTTAATTTAATCAATGTTTTAAAAATCAATAAATTATTCTATTAAAAGTACAAAATTAGATTTGCTAACAAAAAATATATTTTTTTAACTTTTGTTTCTAATATATTATATAATTATTAAGCAATTTAAAGGAGGGGTAGCGAAGCGGCCAAACGCGGGTGGCTGTAACCCACTTCCTCACGGTTCGGGGGTTCGAATCCCTCCCCCTCCACCATGTTGCCCTTTAGCCAAGTGGAAAGGCAGCGGTTTTTGGTACCGCCATCCGTTAGTTCGAATCTAACAAGGGCAGCCATTTCATTAAATTGTCCAAAAAAGCGCATTGCGCTTTTTTATTTTATTAAAAACCTTCCGATTTTTAAGCTTTACTATCGGAAGGTTTTTAATAAATTATTTATATTATTTGTTCATATTATATTTATTTTTATATTCAAGTAATTTGGCTTGTATTTCAGCTTCTTTATTTTTTAATTCTAAATTGCTATGTTTTTCTGAGTTGTTCAAAATTTCATTAGCTTCTTGTATTAATTTGTTTAAAGCATCGTAGCCTTCTTTATATTGAGCTTTTCCTTTAAGCTTATTTTCGATAAAGTAAGATGTTTTACTTTTTGTGTTACTCAATTTATTTCAGAAATCTAAAAATTCATCAATAATTTCATTCATCTTATCTTCAATTGGTTTTTTTAATGCTCTAAAATCAGATTTAAATTTTTCTAATTTATCTTCCTGTATTCCTTGTCTTTCTAAATCAAGAGCATCTCATCTAATCTTACTAATTTCTTTTTCTGCTTCTTCTCAATATTTTTTGCTATCCAAACAAGCCGAAGAATCTGTTCGCATATCCCCTGTAAATTTAGTTACTTCTATATTTACAAAGCAATATATATCACAACTAAATTTATCTTTCTTTGCCTTGTTTAGGTCGTTGGTCAATTGTAACTTAGCCGCAGATATTTGTTGAATGTCCGAAGCAGAAGTAACATTTTCAAATAACTTAAGCTGTCTATTTAATTGGTCTATTATATTACTATCTCAATTATAATATTGTTGATTTTTATATTTTGTATAATATTCATCCTCTTTTACTTTTTCAATAAATTGTTTAATTTGTTCCCTAATTTTTTCAAGCCCTTCATATTCAATATTTTCCTTTGGTTTTTTATCATTAATTTTCTTAGTTAATGATTCAATAGCATCTTCAATAGTTTTTGTTTTTGATTCAATGTCTTTGATTAAATCTTTACCAGTAAGATTTGTATTGTTAAATATGTCAGTTTCCGGTTGTTTATCAACATCATTGGCTTCATTTGATTTAATCAAATTGTCTAGTTGTTGTTTCTTTGAATTAAAGTCTTGTTTGGCTTTTTCTTTGGCTGCATCAATTAATTTTTGCAAATCTTGTGTGGCTTTTTTAATTTCATTTGTTGCATTAATAATTTGATCACTCGTTGATGAAGCATCTGCATTATTGTTTTGCAATGATTGATTTGCTTTAGAAGTGTCAACTTTTTGGCCATCTTGTGAATCAATTAAATCCTTTAATTGCTTTTTAGCGTCGTTAAAATCTTTAAGAAGATTGTCTTTTTTATCATTAATTTTCTTAGTCAATGATTCAATAGCATCTTCAATAGTTTTTGTTTTTGATTCAATGTCTTTAATTAAATCTTTACCAGTAAGATTTGTATTGTTAAATATGTCAGTTTCTGGTTGTTTATCAACATCTTTTGCTTCATTTGATTTAATTAAATTATCTAATTGTTGCTTCTTTGAATTAAAGTCTTGTTTAGCTTGTTCTTTGGCTGCATCAATTAATTTTTGTAAATCTTGTGTGGCTTTTTTGATTTCATTTGTTACATTAACAATTTGATCGGTCGTTGATGAAGCATCTGCGTTGTTATTTTGCAATGATTGATTTTCTTTAGATGTGTCGACTTTTTGGCCATCTTGTGAATCAATTAAATCCTTTAATTGCTTTTTAGCGTCGTTAAAATCTTTAAGAAGATTGTCTTTTTTATCATTAATTTTATTGGTCAATGATTTAATAGCATCTTCAATAGTTTTTGTTTTTGATTCAATGTCTTTAATTAAATCTTTACCAGTAAGATTTGTGTTGTTAAAGATGTCAGTTTCTTGTTGTTTATCAACATCTTTTGCTTCATTTGATTTAATTAAATTATCTAGTTGTTGTTTCTTTGAATTAAAGTCTTGTTTAGCTTGTTCTTTGGCTGCATCAATTAATTTTTGTAAATCTTGTGTGGCTTTTTTGATTTCATTTGTTGCATTAACAATTTGATCGGTCGTTGATGAAGCATCTGCATTATTGTTTTGCAATGATTGATTTGCTTTAGATGTGTCGACTTTTTGACCGTCTTGTGAATCAATTAAATCTTGCAATTTCTTTTTAGCATCGTTAAAATCTTTAAGAAGATTGTCTTTTTGGTTCTTTTTATCATTAATTTTCTTAGTCAATGATTCAATAGCATCTTCAATAGTTTTTGTTTTTGATTCAATGTCTTTAATTAAATCATTAACAGTAAGATTTGTGTTGTTAAAGATGTCAGTTTCTGCTTGTTTATCAACATCTTTGGCTTCATTTGATTTAATTAAATCATCTAATTGTTGCTTCTTTGAATTAAAGTCTTGTTTAGCTTGTTCTTTGGCTGCATCAATTAATTTTTGTAAATCTTGTGTGGCTTTTTTAATTTCAGTTGTTGCATCAACAATTTGATCGGTCGTTGATGAAGCATCTACATTGTTGTTTTGCAATGATTGATTTGCTTTAGAAGTGTCAACTTTTTGTGCGTCTTGTGAATTAATTAAGTCTTCTAATTGCTTTTTAGCATCATTAAAATCCTTAAGAAGATTGTCTTTTTGGTTCTTTTTATCATTAATTTTCTTAGTCAATGATTCAATAGCATATTCAATAGTTTTTGTTTTTGATTCAATGTCTTTAATTAAATCTTTACCAGTAAGATTTGTATTGTTAAGGATGTCAGTTTCTGGTTGTTTATCAACATCTTTGGCTTCATTTGATTTAATCAAATTGTCTAGTTGTTGTTTCTTTGAATTAAATTCTTGTTTAGCATTTTCTTTGGCTGCATCAATTAATTTTTGTAAATCTTGTGTGGCTTTTTTAATTTCATTTGTTGCATTAACAATTTGATCGGTCGTTGATGAAGCATCTGCATTATTGTTTTGCAATGATTGATTTGCTTTAGATGTGTCGACTTTTTGGCCATCTTGTGAATCAATTAAATCTTCTAATTGTTTTTTAGCGTCATTAAAATCTTTAAGAAGATTGTCTTTTTTATCATTAATTTTCTTAGTCAATGATTTAATAGCATCTTCAATAGTTTTTGTTTTTGATTCAATGTCTTTAATTAAATCATTACCAGAAAGATTTGTGTTGTTAAAGATGCCAGTTTCTTGTTGTTTATCAACATCTTTAGCTTCATTTGATTTAATTAAATCATCTAATTGTTGCTTCTTTGAATTAAAGTCTTGTTTAGCTTTTTCTTTGGCTGCATCAATTAATTTTTGTAAATCTTGTGTGGCTTTTTTAATTTCAGTTGTTGCATCAACAATTTGATCGGTTGTTGATGAAGCATCTACATTGTTGTTTTGCAATGATTGATTTGCTTTAGAAGTGTCGACTTTTTGGCCATCTTGTGAATCAATTAAATCTTGTAATTTCTTTTTAGCATCATTAAAATCATTAAGAAGACTGTCTTTTTTATCATTAATTTTCTTAGTCAATGATTTAATAGCATCTTCAATAGTTTTTGTTTTTGATTCAATGTCTTTAATTAAATCATTACCAGAAAGATTTGTGTTGTTAAAGATGCCAGTTTCTTGTTGTTTATCAACATCTTTGGCTTCATTTGATTTAATTAAATCATCTAATTGTTGCTTCTTTGAATTAAAGTCTTGTTTAGCTTTTTCTTTGGCTGCATCAATTAATTTTTGTAAATCTTGTGTGGCTTTTTTAATTTCAGTTGTTGCATCAACAATTTGATCGGTCGTTGATGAAGCATCTACATTGTTGTTTTGCAATGATTGATTTGCTTTAGAAGTGTCGACTTTTTGTGCGTCTTGTGAATCAATTAAATCTTGTAATTTCTTTTTAGCATCATTAAAATCATTAAGAAGACTGTCTTTTTTATCATTAATTTTCTTAGTCAATGATTCAATAGCATCTTCAATAGTTTTTGTTTTTGATTCAATGTCTTTAATTAAATCTTTATCAGTAAGATTTGTATTGTTAAGGATGTCTGTTTCTGCCTGTTTATCAACATCTTTGGCTTCATTTGATTTAATTAAATTATCTAATTTAGATTTTGATCTATTAAATTTTTCCTTTAATTTGTCAATATTATCTTCTTGTTCATATTGTCTTCTTTTAAATTTACTTTTTAGTGATGTTGCAACTAAGGTTGCCGTTGTTGCTAGAGCAATAATTAACGAAGTAGAAAGTAAAATTCTTAATTTCGATTTTTTCATATATCCCCTTTTTTATTTTTCCCTTATTTTTTATATAAAAACTTATAAACAATTATTAAATTCTTATATTGTGATAATTTTCAAACAAGACTTCGAAAAAAAAAAAAAAAAAACGCTTTTCGTTCTATTACAATTTTTTTATGCACCTTTTAGTTTATTTTAATTGCTTTCTGTTAAAACATGCTTAAAATAAACTAAAAAATCAAACTCATATTTTTTAGTTGAGTTTGATTTTTATTTGTTTTGGATACGTTATTAATCTTGTTGAATATCTTTATTTGAACCTATATAGGCAAAGATTTCGGGGTTTTGTTTTAAATATCTTCCTTCCAATATTCTTATAACGCTTTCAACTGTTTCGTTTAATGGCACAAATTGACCAGGTGATTTAGTAAAATGTTCAGTCATAAAGAAATTTTGAGTAAAAAACATTTCAAGTTGAAGAGCTTTTTTAACAGTGATTTTGCTTTCTTCATCAAGTTCATCAAATCCCAATATTAGAATAACATCTTCAAGATCTTTATATGCCTTTAATATTCTTTTTGCTTCAATTATTGCATCATAGTGGCGTTTGCCAATAATGGTTGGATTAATTGCATTTGTAGATGAAGCAAGTGGATCAAAGGCAGGAAAAATGTTTTTAGCTGCTTGAGATCTAGATAAGACCAAATTACCATCTAAGTGATTAAATACGGCTACTGCAGAAGGATCGCTTAAATCATCCATTGGTAGAAATATTGTTTGGAATGAAGTTATTGAGCCCTTCTTGTTTCTAAACAATCTGCTTTCAACTTCAGTTACATCACTTTCTAAAGTTGATTGATAACCTCCAATTGAAGGCTTTTTGCCTAATGCTGAACTTACTTCATTTTCTGCTTGAATAAAACGATAAATATTGTCAATAAATAATAAAACATTTTCATTGCATGTGTCTCTTAAATATTCTGCAGCAGTAATTCCGATTGGAACAATTGACGTTCTAGCTCCTGGTGCTTCATTCATTTTTGAAATAAACATTATTGAGTCCTTCATTAAATTAGATGAAGAAAGTTCATTGTATAATTCTATTCCTTCTCTTGAACGTTCACCCGAACCAATAAAGATATTAGAATTTGCTTCATGTTGTTTATTAAGGTTAAAAATAATTTCCTTCATTAGAACAGTTTTTCCAACTCCGGCTCCTCCAAATAAACCAATTTTTGCGCCCTTAACAATTGGCATAAAGAAATCAATTGCTTTTATTCCGGTTTCTATAATTTCTTTGTTATTTTCTAGATATCTTTCATTGTTTATAGTCGAATTCATTTCTACATATTCAATTTTATTTTTTGTTTCTAGTAAAGGTTGACCTCAAAAGTTGTAAATATTGTTTTTTGAATTTTGCCCTATTGGAACCAAAAAACTCTTATGAGTGTTAACAACTTCTTCGTTAATTGAAATATCTTTACTTGCATATACAACAATTGCTCTAACATGTTTTTCGTCAATTAATCTTTTTACTAGTAAAAAGGTTTTTCCTTCATGCAATGTCAACAAGTGATTGATAGCAGGCAAATCTTTATTAAATTCTACTTCAACTATATCTGATCAAATTTTTATAATTTTTCCATTCATTATTTATCACCTAAAACCTTCGCTGCCTTATCTAATTGTTCTTCAGGTATTGGCACAAAATTATGTTCCAATTCAATATCTCAATTTAAATTTAAATAGTCTGAATATGATTTCAAGACAAATGCAAAATAATTTTTCATAATATTATCATCGTAGTCTAAATTATCTAAAATTGTTTCAAATGCTTTTATGCAATCATTGTAATTATTTATTAAATAATCTAGTAACATAAATGCTTTTTGTTCATCTTTTATTCCTTGCAAAATACCTCAAGAAATTAATTTTGTTGTTAGCACTACAAAACGATATGAGTAAAGTGAAAAACCCTTTTGCAAGAACATTTTGTCAATTAATTTTCCTTTGTGAAGCAAAATAGAAGTTTCTTTATTAAGCTCGTAATCTAACATTGCCAATTTTAAATGTCTCTTGTAACTTCTAAAAATTTTATTAATTTCACCCGCTATTTTGGTCATCATTCTTGATTGAACACTTGAACCTGTTCTAGAAACAGACAAATCAATGTTTATAGCAGGTAATTTCCCTGAAGCAAATAAGTCAGAAGAAGTTACAATTTGACCATCAGTTATTGAAATTATATTAGATGAAATTAAACTAGTTATATCACCATCAACTGTTTGCAAAATTGGAAGTGCAGTAATTGTTTTTCTATTAACAAAAGATCCAGCTCTTTCAAGCAATGATGAGTGGGCAAAAAAGATGTCGCTAGGCATTGCTTCTTTTCCGACTGACTTGTTGGTTAATAGGGCAATTTCTCTAATAATATTAGCGTGTTTAGTTAAATCATCAAATACTATTAAAACATCATTGTCATATGAAAGATTTTCTGCATGGGCCATTCCAATGTAAGGCGCTAGATATTGTTCATAAACGTTTTGAGGTGCATCAATAATCATAGTGTTTTTCAATGCATCGTATTTTTTTAATGTTTCATAAATATTAGTTAATGATTCACGCTTTTGGCCAATTGCAACATAGATACATTTTGTGCCATTTTTTGCTTGATTTATAATTGCATTTAATGCCATATGAGTTTTTCCTGTTTGCCTATCGCCAATAATTAATTCACGTTGGCCTTTTCCAATTGGAATTAATAAATCTATTGCAATAATTCCGGTATAAAGTTGCTCATTTAATGTTTTAACTGTCATCAAATTATGAGCTAGGCCAAATATTGGATGATGATTGCTTAACATTGAATTATTTGGTCTCTTTTTTTCATCAGTTGGTCAAATAATGCCACCGTTAATATCAATAATTTTGCCCAAATAATCAAGACTAGTATTTATATTTTGGGATTCATTTAATTCAATTAATTCACTATTTATATCTAAAGATACGTGTTCGCTATTAATCAACATAAATGCCTTATTAGTTGTAGCGGAAATAACTATGAATTTAACATTTGGGTTACTTGCTAAATAAAATTGTTGATTTTGACGGTAGTTGTATTCACCCTCAATTGTTGCTATGCAATTGAATATTGATTTAATACGAGGATTTTTAGTTGTGTTGTTCATGTGTTCTCCTTCTAACTATATAAATAATAGCCCTCCAATTATTAATATTAGTAATGCGATCGCTAGTATTACACTATTGATAATAATTACCTTTTTCTTTAATTTTAAGTTTTTTAACAATGCAAAAATTATTATGTTTGTAATTATTATGATTAAAGAAATAACTATAAAAGAAGTCCCTAGTTTTTTAATAATCTTCTTTTGTTCAAGATAATTTTTATTTAAAACATTGACTGCTTCTAAATAAGCTTTATTGAAATTTTCTTTTTCTTCTTTATTAGCTTTTATTGAAATATTACTTGCTAAATTTGATAATAAGTCAAAATTATGTTTTATACCAGACAATAGTTCAAGGTAATCAGAATATCATTTTTCTTGGTTGAAATCTCTTTGGCTAATTAAAGCGGTAAATTTGTAGTTTAATTGTTTATTTAATAAGAATAATTCTCTTAAAACATTCTCATTGCCTTTGATTTCTGCTAAATTTGTTTTAATGAATTTTTCATTGAATTTAAGCGCTTCACTAAATTGCAATTGTACAAGATTATATGCCTTTGCTATTGTAGTTCAAAAGTATATATTATTTACTACTAGACTATTTAAATAAGAAAAAAATGTATAACGAATTGTTTTACTAAACTCTTCAAGTTGTTTTTTTGTATTTGTTTTATCTCCTTGCAATTTAACTCAATATTTTTGCAATATTTTATTGCTAATTGCACTATATGAATCTTTATCAGCCTTAAATGACATTTGTAACGCCGAGTCAATCATTGCAAGCAATGCTTTTCTTAAATATCCATTTCTTAGCTTATTGTAATCTAACTTTTCATCTAAGCCTAAACCTTTGTATAATGGCTTAAATATTTCTGAAATTGATTTTATTTCAGTTTCTTTTAACAGATTAAAATATTTGTCTTGTGACGGAGTATATTTTTCAATTAAATATGTTCTTTCTAACTTAGGATTTATATTATCTGAAATATGTACTTTTAAATTAATAATATCATTGCCACTAATATCAAATGAAAAAACAGAATATTTATAGCGAGTGTTTATCGGGTTATTGAAATAAAATAATTCTTGACGTTTGCTTGCATCTAATGAATCAAATTGGCTTTTAATTTGACTTAATGAAGAAGGCAAATTGTTGCTTGATATAAACGGAACCAAAAGGGGCAATGATTGAATTAAATTTTTTTCTTGTTCTTTTGTTAAGTGGCTTGTTTTATCACCATCAACCAATGGTTTTAAATCGGGCAAAGAATCAGGATTTTTTTCTTCTTTTTGTTCAGCTTCGTTTGTTTCTTGATTTTGTTTTAAATCAAACTTTGTAATTCTTACTTTAAACTTTGAAATAAAATATTCATCTCAACTTTTAAAGCCTTTTGGCAAGGTGGTAGAAAATACTCCATTTTTATCCCTAATTAGTTCAACATCTTTGTCAATATTTAAAACATCTTTTTCATTAAAAAATAACTTATTGACTTCTTTTAAGAAATCAGATTTATATTTCTTTAAAAATTGAGAATACTTATCTTTTTTAACAGTATTTAATTGATCTTTAGCAACTTCTTTAACACTTCCTTTTGGCAAAATTGCTTTTTTATAATCTAATGGATCGGATTTACCAGTTTTTATTGATTTAAATAAATCGCCTTCGTAATCAATATCTTGCAAATCATGGTTTTTTTCTTTTCCTAATATTAGGGGAGTATTTAAATAAATTCCATACTTATTAGGATTTTTTTGAATCTCTTCTTTATTTTTTGTTAGAAATGTTTCTAAATTTTTTAAATAAATTAATTGTTGAATTTTTAATTTAAATTCTAATTCTTTATTTTCTAGCAACCTTTGTTGTTGAACTTGCAAATAATTGATTATTGCTTTTAAACCATCTTCTATTGTTGAAGCAATTGTTTTTTTAGCTTCACTTTCAAATTCACCAAAATTTGGATCTAACTCAGGTTTTTTATTATTTGGATCATTGTTTGGCGCTGCCGAAACTACTATTGGAGATAATAAAGGAACTGTTGCAAATGATGATAATAATAAGATTTTCTTTTTATTCATTGTTAATCCTATCTTTTTCAATTAAATTTAATTCTTGTCTCAAAGATAACAAGTAATATTTTTCTTCAAGAACTTCTAATTTTAAAAATTCTTCTAACTTTAAGCCTAATTGTTGTTTAGCCTTTCAAAATTTAATTTCGTCTGAAAGTTCAGCTATTGCTTTAACTAAATTGACTTTATTGAGCGATTTTATATAAAAATGAGGTTGGGTTAATGTTGAAATTGTAGCTATATTATTATTTACAACAATATTTGAGTTTTTTAAAAAAACAAAGAAGGTTTCGTTTTGTTTTGAAATATCAATAATTTTTAGTAAAAGGTTTTCATAAGAAGCAATTGATGTATTTGCTATTTGTTCTCATGTATTTTCTTCATTGACATTAATATAAACTAAGCCTTTTTCAATATTTAGCTTCTTATTTTCTAAAAAAAGTAATTCAATTTTATATAAATTATTCATAAATATCACCTTCATCAGGGTCTTTTTTAGTCAATAAATTTAGTTCCTCAATTTGTAATTCACTTTTTGCTCTTGATATTTGCTTTTTAAGTTTAAGAATACTTTCGTCTAAATCTTTTAAAATTGTATTAGTTGAAACTAAACCTATTTTTGCTTTATAAAATGCAGATTCAGATATTAACATATTTATAGTGTTTAATAAATAACAATTAATTTGAGAATTAATAAAATCATTAATATTAGGATATATTTTTGCTTTTTTAAAATCTATGTCATATAAATTATTATTGCTTTCATTTAAAGGAAATTTTTCAAACGAGAATTTAGACATTGGCAAAATTGTAAAATATTGATTAAAATTTTTATTGGAGTTAACTACGAAATTGACTTCTTCGTAATTTTCATATTCATACAAGATCATTACTATTTTGGTTAATTTTTCTGCCAAATTTTCAATATTTGAATTTCCATAAGATTGCAATACTTGTAGGTTATTATCTTGACCAAATTTAATTGCATTTTTGCCAATTAAAATGAACTCATTATTAGATTTTTTTATATTACTTAGAATAGTTTTTTCATATCTCGAATACGAGTCGGTGCTATATTTTTGTTCTTCTGTTAAATAAATTCACAATATGTTTCTATTTATTTTTCTAAATAAATTAAACCTATGGTGACTTTCTCTCCTCAACATATCATTCTTAATATTGTAGATTTCTTTTAAATGCAAAATTATTTGCCTTGATACCAATGCATTTTTATTAAAAAAGCTTAATCTTTGGTTAAGTTTCATAATATTTATTAAATAAATATTTTTTTCATTATTTACTTTTAATGAAATATTGTTTAAACTTTTGCGTTTATTCTCTAAATCTTTTAGTTGCATGTTATTGTTCCTTTGTAACAACTGCTACTACTTTTTCACTAAATAATAAAACTAAATCATTTTTTAATTCTGAATGAAATAAAATTACATGTGGAAATATCTTAATTGATTTTTTAAGGGCCAAAAGTTTTTTTATTTCAGCATTATATGAATTCAAAAATTCTTGGTATTTTATATCGCTAGAAGTGGTTAAATCAATTGCGTTATTGGCAGAATAATTTTTTGTTGTAATTATAGGTACTAATACCTCTTGTGAGAATTTCAAATTCAAATTAAAAGTAATGTTAAAATCCTTTAGTAAAATGTCATATTTATTTTTAAAAGCCAAATCAATTTTGCTTATAAAATCTAAATAAATAGGAGAATTAAATCCTAGGTTGTTGTTAAATAATACTGTTGATATCATTTCATCAAAAGTAATTAAATCTTGTGAGGACTCGTGTTCTTTATATTCTTTAAATACATCAAAATAACTCAATAATGGGTTATTGTCTTTCTTTTTCATATTCATTCTCCTTATTTAATTTTCTTATATAATAAATTGCCAAAATAAATTTAAGCAATAAAGATAATGCCATAATAAATGCAATGCTAAAGTTTAAAAGTAAAATAATTTGAATAATATTCATTCTACTTTTAATTATTGAAAATAAATAATTTTCATTGCCATCAGCAGTTAAAATATAATTAAATCCAATAATTGCAAAGATTAAAATTGAAGAGATTATTGCTAGTTTAATTATTATTAATAATAGCAATGAAATATTCTTGTTTTGTTTAACAAACACAAATAATATTACTATTTGTGTTGTTGCCGTTACAGCAACGTTGATTAAAGAAACAATGCTATTGGTGTTAAATAATGTAGTCAATAGCAAACTTAACGCAAGCACTATTTGAACAATTGCTAAATTCAATCACGATCTAAATGAACTTTTCATTTCAAAACGCTTTTGAAACGAAACAACCATATATGCAATAAATACTACAATTGCAAAAACGCTTTGAAAAATGTAAATTCATGTTGCTTTTGAAGAACCTATTGAAATGTTTTCATTATTATGCTTATATGCAAAAATTCTTAGAATTCAAATAAATACAGCCCCAAATAATACTAATAAAAATAGTAATTGATTTTTTAAATAGAATTTATCATATTTTTTATTTATCAATAAAGCAAAGAATTTGATATTAGATAATACTATAAAAGTAGTTAAAACTAAAAATGTCAATACAATAATCACAAAATTGCTAGCAGATTTAATTGTTAAAATATCTCTAATTGTTTCATAAAATTTATTGCCTACAAACAATATGTCTTTATTAATTCCTAAATTAATTCAAACAAATGATATTGCAACAAATAATATTGTTAAGATTCCTTGAAATGTTAAAGAAATTATTAAAATATTTTTATTCTTATAAAGCAATGGATTTGTTTTTCTTTGAATTAAGAAGTTAAATATTTCATAGCTAAAATTAATAATATATAAAGCAATCAAAATAAATGATATTGTAAATAATTTGCTTGGAAGAATTTTAAAATAGCTAAAAAATAATGTATAAGAAGTTAATGAAAGCAATAAATACAAGAAGTAAAATGGAATATATTTTTTAATAGTAACCTTATGTCAATATAAATTAGCAAAGCCTTTTACTAAACTATAAAATAAAACAAAGGATAAAATTAAGAATCTATAAATTATTAAAAAGTTTAATTGTTGATTTCTTGGACTTGAAAAGTCAAAAAATGAATTTAGTGAATTAGAAAGCAACATTTTATTAGCAAAAAGTGTCTTTTCGCTAAAAATTAATAAAGTTGTAATAAATACAAGACTAATTACAATCAAAAGGTATTTCAACACCTTATTGAAAATGTTGTTTTTCTGCTGATTTTTTATTGAATATTCATCATCATAAATCAACTTTTGATTTATATTATTCGAATCGATTTGTTTTTGTTTCATCTTGTTATTTTCCTATTAAATAAATTCTCCGTCAGAATCAGAAGAAGAAGAGGTCTTTACACTATATCCCAAACTTTCTAATTGAGATTTTAAAGCTGAGGCATTATTATCAACAATTATTTCTTTTTTCAATTGTTCTGCAAACATATATAAACGCGAAAGGTTGTCAATTCCTTCTGAATTTAGTAATGAAGTTCCTGTGATTCTTACTTTTGTTGTTAAATTTCCATTACTAAATAAAATCTTGCTTTTTTGACCAGGTTCGCCTGAAACAATATGTCTATTAAAGCCTGCTTCATTTAATTCTTCACCTGATATATTGAATGCTTCACTGTTATTATATAAAGTAAGTCTTCTTATCATTCTTGATTTTGAATTACTTGGTTTTAATTTATCATGAAATTCTAATCCCCTCAGAGAACGTATCTTTGGTATTCTAGTAAAATCTAGGCCTTGTGGATAACTATTACCATCTTCTTTATGATCTGGTTCTAAGCCCGGACCAAATCCACCTTCAAATATTGGTTCATTATTTCTAACTCAATAAACCATTCTCATTCCATCATTAATTCTCTTTAATTTTTCTTGTAAAGTAGAAGCATTTTCATTGTAATCAACAGGATCAAAGGCCAATGTATCAAATGTTATTCTTGTGGCGATATCAGCGCCTTGTTTATAGTCTCAAGAAACATTGTAATCGTTTGAATTTATTCATTCAACTTTTCTTAATGCATTAGGGTTAATTGATCATTTATCCAATAGCGAATTTCCTAAAGTGTAAATTCCTAGTTCCTTTATGTGTTTATTTTCTAACGCAATTAAAGAAGAAGTGTTTGAAGAACCTGCTGAGAAAAATAGTTCTAGTAGTTGAATTTCATCAGGAATTGCCTTTAAAATATCCATAAATTTTTGGCTAGAGTCAGATTTTCCCATATTTCTAATTCTATAACCAGTAATATTGACCTTTTTAGCCTTTAAATCTTCAATTAATTTTTTAGTTTTTGCATAACCATCTGGATTATCGGCATCAATATCAACAATATAACCTTCATTGATCTTTCCCTTTCCGTCTTCTTTTTTTTCTCTAGTATATTTATTGACGGTTATACCATCACCATCATTAATACCATATTTTTGAAATTCTTTAGTTACATTAGTTTTCTTTCAACCAGGATAGTCGCCATTAGCAAGACCATATGGGCTTCTATTTTCAATACTATCATATCCAAAAACTCTTCTATTTTTATTGTCGTTTATTATTCTATTTGCAACACCATTATAGCCTTTGGCTGGAGAATATGCATATGAATCTAGCTCACCTTTTTCGTTTACATAGGCGTTATCTTGATCTAATGCAAGGCCTTCAGCTAATTGCTTTTCAGCATTAGAAGTAATCTTTGTAAATTTAGAGAAATCTAAATGAGAATACAATCAAATATATTTGAAGTGTTTCCTGCCTTCAAATTTAGGCTTCATTTCTGGATATTTTGCCTTGCCTTCTGCTGTTAAGAAATTAACAACATTTTCTGAATCAAATAATCTTTGGAACTTTAATAATTGGTTTGCGGTGTAACTTAATGAACCACGATCAAATTCTCTTTTAAGATAATCTTCGGCTTCATCTATTCAATTTGCCCCTCAACTTTTTTCATAATCTTCAAGATCTTTTTTGAAGTATTTTTCATCTCTTTTTAAACGTTGAGTAGCCGCTTGGGCTGCTGCTTGTTTCAATTCTTCAGTAACCTTAACTTTTTTAATTTTTGGAGCACTATCATTGATGTATGGGTTTAAATTAGTTAGTTGATTTAAGATATCATATTGATTATATTCACGTTTCTTTTGATCTTCAACTTCGGCTTCAACTTCAACACCGTTTAGAATAATTTTAGTTGTTCTAGTTGAAGGCTTTGACGAAGGGGTAGTAGGCTTGGGTTCAGGTTTTGGTTTTGGCTCTGGTTTGGGAGCTGGAGGGGTTGGTTGAGGTTGAGGTTTTGGCTCTGGCTTGGGTTCGGGTTTTGGCTCTGGTTTAGGTTTTGGAGCAGGCGGAACTGGGATTGGTTCAGGTTCTAGTTTAGGGGCTGGAATTGGTTGTGGCTTTTCTAATTCTTTTAAGTTGTTATCCTTTATTGAAGGCAACGCATTTTTATAATCTAGGTTGCTTTTATTTATAAAATCATTTCCTGTTGCTGAGCTGGTGGTATTAAAACGAGAATAATTTTGCGAACTTGTACTATAAAATATAGCCCCAGCAATTATTGAAGCTCCTATAATAACACCTGCTGTCATTAAAATTAATTTGTTTTTTCTTTTCTTTAATAAGTTTTTCATTTCACCACTTTTTTTAGTTTTATTATTGATTATTTTTTATTTTCTGTAAATTTAAATTCATTAGGAACTTTATCATCGCCTAAGCCATCAGGGAATAATGCTGTTTTAAAATCGCTATTATTTTTATATAGTTCTTTTAATGTTTGTCTAAATGAATTTTTTTGGTCTTTACCGCCGCCATAAATTAAATCATATTGAGGCAAATTGTAATTTCCATACAAGCCTTTGTAGTCAAATCCTTCCGATCTAAAAGCAGCTGCTAAGCCGGTTTTTGCGCCTAAATTCGATAAATAAAATATTCCAACAAGTTCGTTATTTTGATTTCTTAAACTTGTACCAGAAGCGCCTCCAACTGGAGCAAAATGTTTAGGCATATAATTTAGCCCCATACGCATATATGTTTTGCCATCGCTACTTTCATAGAATGAAAATACTGATTTTTGATATTTTTGGCCGTCTTTTTCTTCTTGAACTTGCTTCATTCCACCTGGTTGTGCTAAAAACACATCAGAAATACCAGGTTTATCAATGAATGTTCTATATCCTAAACTGTAAGATAAGTAATTTCCTCTTTCTGTTTTTGATGGAGGAAATGAAGGGGTTTCGTTTTCACCAACTGCTAATTGATCATAAAATCTATAATCTGAATTTGTTCATAAACTGTAATTAAATTCATCTCTTCTTTTAATTTGGTCATCATCTACATATCTTCTTAAAAAGAAATCTTGGGTTGAATTTGGATAACCTAATGCAAAAAGTTCATCATAATTCTTTCATCATTCCTTGTTTTCTTTATTTGCTTTTAAAGGAACATCAATTTTTTGATAATTTGATAAATATGATTTCGACAAGAATTTAATTTGTTTTGCTTTATTTTGAGCATAATTACTTGTTAAGACTTTTGCTAATTCGTGGGCATCTAAATTGCTGAAGTTTTTAGTAATATCGCTATTTTCGCTTAGATCATTTTTAGAAACGCTTTGCAATGTTAATTTTTCAAAGTCAACTTCAAAAACAGCAAAATCAGCATATTCTTCAACATCTTTATACTTTTCTTTTTGTGATTTAATTAAATAATCAGAAGGTTTTGAATTTAAGAAATCTCTTGCAGTATAAACTGTCTTTATTCCATTAGAAACATTAGTAGAATCTTTACCAGTAAATGAAAATCTATATGTATTTTCATCAAGATTTGCCAAACGCAATGTTGTTTTAATTTTTGCACTATCCATTAATTTTAGAAGTGTAAATGAAGTTGTAAGTTTTTTTAATGCATCTGCAACGTGTAAATTTGTTGCAAAATATCATTTTGTTGGATATTTTCCATCACTTCTTTGTTGATAATCCATGATTCAAGTTGTTCCGGCAGTATTAGTAAATTTTCTTTCTTCGCCTTCAATAGGAGTTAAGAATCTTATTCCAAATGTTTGAGAAGCAATGTCACGATAATGTTCATTTGGCAATGTTCTTGCTAAACCTGTAATTTTATATGGATCTCTACCAAATGCATCTGTAGGTGAAGGTCCTTGTCCTCCTGGGTTTTCATTAATAGCAAGGCCTTCTACATTTCCTTTTGAATCGTAGCTTGGCAATGTAAAACCTTTTCTTGCAGCTGATTCATATGAATCTTGACTAATTTCTTTTGCCTTATCATCAAATTTTTGGATGTTAGATTGTGAAGCTTCCAAATTGGGTCTGATTTCTTTTATTGATTTTTGTTCTTGTTGACGAGTTAAAATGTCTAAATATTTTTTGTTATCTAACTCATATCTTTTTGTTTGATTTCCTTCAAGATATTGTTCCAACTCACTTTTATTCAATCTTAAAGCGTCAGAACCTGTATTAGGAATTGTTCCATTTTCATCAAAACCATAAGGATTTGTTTTAAATTTTCCTACAGTTATTGTTTCAATAAATGTTTTGTTTGTCTTTTTGTCTTTAATAGTAATATTAAAATTCAATTGACCGGTTTTGTTTGCAACTGATCAATCATCAGAATTGGTTGAAGTTTGTACATATAAAACATTGACTATTTTTTTAATTTCAATTTCATCATTAAATTTTTTTTGTTTAAACTCAACACCTTGATTGAAATTTCTAACAATTTGAGATGGAAGCAAATCTTGTGAATTTTGATTTGAAAAAGCTTTGAATTTCAAATCAAATAATTGACTTGGATCATTTAATGCTAATTTTGAAACTTCAGAAATTATTTTTTTATATTCGGTAGTTTTTTGTTCTTCAACTGATAGTTCATCTGTAGAATTATTATTTTTGTTGTCGTTGCCTTTTGAATCTTGATTATTTTGGGGTTTTTCATCAGGATTCTTCTTTTCGTCATTTTGATTATTATTAGTCTTTTTATTTGTATTTTTACATGAAATAGCTACAGCAGACATACTAGAAAGTGATGTCGCTGCTATTAATAATGATATTATTAATTTGGATTTTTTCAACCTTATACCTTCCTTGTTTTTTAATTTTAAACTTGAAAAATAGGAACTAAATTTCCTTTGATTTTTTATTGATTTCCCTATCTTAAAAAAACAAATATTTCCATTTTTCGCAATAATTTTACTATATTAAATTTAAAAAAAAAAAAAAATACTTCAATGTTTAAAAAAATTACTTTAAACCTTTTAAAATCAATATTAAATTCTAGGGATCTAATTGAAATCAAGACAATAAATGCATATCAAGATATGCTTTAAAAAATGAAATTTTTCATTTTAATGTATAATTTAAAAATTAATATTTGAGGAGGCAGCATGTTGGATGTTTGCAATTTAGCTAAAGTTTTCCCAGACAAAAAATTATTTACAAATGTTAACTTAAAATTCTTGCCTGGAAATGTATATGGAATTATTGGCGCTAATGGGGTTGGAAAATCCACTTTTTTAAAAATATTAAGTGGGGATATTGAAGCATCAGAAGGGCAAATAATTAAAGAAAAAAATGCTAGAATGAGTGTATTATCACAAAATCAAAATGAATTCGACGATTATATTGCAACTGATGTTGTAATAATGGGAAATAAAGAACTTTATCAAATTAATCTTGAAAAAACTAAAATTTATGAAGATCCAAATGCAACTATTCAAGATTATGAAAAAGCAAGCCATTTAGAAGAAAAATTTGGTGAAATGGGGGGTTGAAATGCTGAAAACGACGCCCAAACATTATTATCAAATTTAGGAATTGAACCTGAAAAATGAACTATGAAAATGTCGGATTTAAAAGCTAATGAAAAAGTAAAGGTTTTATTGGCAAAGGCTTTGTTTGGAAATCCTGATATTTTAGTAATGGATGAACCAACAAACAGATTGGACCTAAAAACAATTAAGTGATTAGAAAACTTTTTAATGGATTATCCAAACATTGTTATTGTTGTTTCTCACGATAGTGATTTCTTAGATGCAATTTGCACGCATATTATTGACATAGATTATTCTGAAGCTAAATTATTTATTGGAAATTATTCATTTTGAAAACAATCAAGCCAATTGTTAATAGAAATGCAACAAAAACAAAACCTTAAAAAAGAAGAAATTGCCCAAAAATTAAAAGATTTTATTGCCAGATTCTCTGCTAATGCCTCAAAATCAAAACAAGCTACAAGTAGAAAGAAATTACTCGATAAAATTGTCATTGACGAAATCAAACCCTCATCTAGAAAATATCCATTCATCCAATTTAACTTAAATAGAACTCCCGGAAAACAAATATTAACTGTTAAAAATTTAACTTATGTAAATGACAATGGCGACACTTTATTTGAAAATGTAAGTTTTACAATCCACCCTGGAGAAAAAATGGTTATTATTGGCAATGATGACATTGCCAAAACTAGATTACTTGAAATACTTATGGGTAAGCGTAAACCAACATCAGGAACAGTTGAATGAGGAATAACTATTAAGCCAAATTACTTCCCAAATAATAACTTAGAATATTTCAAAGAGCCAATGTCAATAATGGATTGAATTAGCAAATGGCCCCTAAATAATACAACTCAAGAAACAAAAGATAATAGTGATTCAAGAATGAGAGCATTTTTAGGAAGAATGTTATTTTCAAATGATAGCGTATTTAAAAATGTTAATGTAACTAGCGGTGGTGAAAAAGTTAGATTAATGATGGCTAAACTAATGTTAGAAGAAAGTAACTTTTTAATCTTTGACCAACCTCTTGACCACCTTGATAGTGAATCAATTGATAGTTTAATTGAAGCAATTAAAAATTACAAAAGTAGTTGTATATTCACAACATACAATAGAGCAATGATAAAAGAATGTGCCTCAGTTATTTTAGAAATAAAACCTACTTCAAGTTATTTATTCTATGGAACCTTAGAAGAATATGAAGAAGCAATGGGATATTAAATAACTAATTAAAAAACTCGTAATTAAAACTACGAGTTTTTATTTACTTTTTAAAGTTTAGCAGCTTATTTCTATAATATTCGTATTGTTTTCTACGTTGATCAATTTCAAGAGGAAGGCCAGATTGAATATCTTTGGTGTATGTTTCAAGTTTGTCAAGGATTTCAACTATTTTATTTTGAATTGAAATGTGAGGGATTGGGATGAAAAAATTATCAATATCGATTTTATTTAATGCAGGAATACTACCTTTTGCAACTAATTCATTTGATATTTTTTCTTCATTATATTTAAGCCAATAGTATATATATTTAGTTAAAAAAGATGTTTCATTTTTACTTCTATACGGATAACATAATCCACCTGCTCAAAATTTATCATTCATATAATTTATAAAACCAGCATATGCTCCACGCGCTGCAATTGTTATAGCATTTCCTTCATTATTATATTGGTTATATGTCCCGTATATTTCTTTGCCACTATTAATTACTTGATATTTGCCATTATTTAGTAATTTATTTTTTTCTAATGTTTCCTTTTTTAAATTAATAGTTACTTCATTTATCCTCTTATATTCAATAATGTTAATTATCTTTTCATAAAGTTCATTTAATAATAATATGTAATTTTTACTTAATACCCCCCCCGCAAGGTCTTTGAAGTCTAACAACTTATCTCTATAATATTCGTATTGTTTTTTACGTTGGTCAATTTCAAGAGGAAGGCCAGATTGAATGTCTTTTGTATATGTTTCAAGTTTGTCAAGGATTTCAACAATTTTATTTTGGATGGAAATGTGAGGGATGGGGATAACAAAATTTTGTAACATCGGAAGTGTAATGTAAGGAATTCCAGAATCTAATTTATAAACATTAATATAATTTTTTAAGTTACTCTTTAAATAAAAGTAAGCGTATTTTCAAAGAACAAAATGGTTTATTTTTAACAAAATATATGTTCTTTGGTATGCATTAAATTTCCCATTATAAATATTGACGTGACCTACTTTGCTTCCATTTCCTGATATTAATATTGCCATTTCATCAAAGGCATATTCATCTATTAATTTTGGTCTTTCATCACATGTTCAAAACGCATATTTTCCATTTGGAGTTTCTGCATTTGCGTTTAATTTTCCGGTTTTTATTTCTCTAAAAATTTTTGATATAGGTAGGCACTCAACTATATTGACAATTTTGTCTCATAGTTCATTTAAAAGCAGTAAATAATTTTTACTTAATACCCCCCCCCGCAAGGTCTTTGAAGTCTAACAACTTATCTCTATAATATTCGTATTGTTTTTTACGTTGGTCATTTTCAAGAGGAAGGCCAGATTGAATGTCTTTGGTGTATGTTTCAAGTTTGTCAAGAATTTCAACAATTTTATTTTGGATTTCAAGAGGTGGAATTGGAATTAAAATTCTTTTAAATTGCTCTTTTGATAAATTAAATCTAGTTACTCCATTAACACATTTAATTATTTCCTTTCTTATATTTAAATCCTTAAATAAATATTTAAAATAATTTACATTATAATTTTCGATATTGAATAGTCTATAACCAAAACAGAAACTATTTAAATAAACATCATTATTGTCGAAATATTTATCATTAGCTACTGAAGCGTAACCGCACTCATTTGCAGATTCGGATGAAGTTGTAAAAAGAATATCTCCATATAACACTCTATTTTGCTTCTCATTTTTTAATACGGAAACTTTTTCTAAACTTTTAATATCAATAGATAAATTATTAAAAATATTTAAATATGTAATATATTGTTTATTGGTGTTATTCAAAAAATCATTTTTATTTTTACCTGACAATCCATTATATAGAATGCCTAAATCTCCAATTTTTTTATATTCAACTATATTATTACTGCATTGTTGATTATTCATTATCTTGTTTAATAATTCTTTATTATTATCAAAGTCTAGTAATTTATTTCTATAGTAATTATATTGTTTATCTCTATAGGTCAATTCGGTGGTCAATTCGGTGGTCAATTCGGTGAACTTGTCTAAAATATTAACAATTTGATTTTGGATTTCAAGAGGTGGAATTGGAATTAAAATTCTTTTAAATTGCTCTTTTGATAAATTAAATCTAGTTACTCCATTAACACATTTAATTATTTCCTTTCTTATATTTAAATCCTTAAATAAATATTTAAAATAATTTACATTATAATTTTCGATATTGAATAGTCTATAACCAAAACAGAAACTATTTAAATAAACATCATTATTGTCGAAATATTTATCATTAGCTACTGAAGCGTAACCGCACTCATTTGCAGATTCGGATGAAGTTGTAAAAAGAATATCTCCATATAACACTCTATTTTGCTTCTCATTTTTTAATACGGAAACTTTTTCTAAACCTTTAATATCAATAGATAAATTATTAAAAATATTTAAATATGTAATATATTGTTTATTGGTGTTATTCAAAAAATCATTTTTATTTTTACCTGACAATCCATTATATAGAATGCCTAAATCTCCAATTTTTTTATATTCAACTCCATTAGGACATAGTTCCTTAATTAACTTTTCTATTTTGTTCATAACTATTCCTCTAATTCAGCAACTATTTTGTCAATTTCGCTTCTCAATGTTTCAATCTTGGAAACTGTTTCTTTTATTTGAGAGTTTAAGACATTAATTTCTATTTTTTCTGAAGTGTCTTGTTTTTCAACGTAACTATTAACTGATAAATTATATGAATTGGACTTAATTTCTTCAACACTGGCTAATTTTGAAATATAAGAAATGTCTTTTCTTTGGCCATAATAATCAATAATATTGTTAATATTTTGACTAGTTAGCTTGTTGTTGTTTGTTGCTTTTAAAAATTCTTGAGAGGCGTCAATAAATAAGATATTGTTGTCAATTTTTGATTTTTTCAATACCATTATGCATGTTGAAATACTTGTTCCAAAAAACAAGTTGCTTGGGAGTTGAATTATGCATCTATGAAGTTATTTTCAACTAAATATTGTCTAATTTTTTGTTCAGCTCCCCCACGATACATAATGCCTGGAAAGCAAACTATTGCTGCTACGCCATCAGTTGCAAGTCAAGAAAGGCTATGAAGTATAAAAGCAAAATCGGCCTTGCTTTTTGGAGCTAATATTCCAGCAGGCGAAAATCTTTGGTCATTTATTAATAAAGGGTTATCTTCGCCTTCTCATTTAATTGAATAAGGAGGATTTGAAACGATAACATCAAATGGTTCTTTGCGTTGATGTTCAGGGCTTGGAGATAGCAATGTGTCGCCGTTGTAAATATTGAATTTATCAAATCCTATATCATGCAAAAACATATTTATTCTACATAAGTTATATGTTGTTAAATTGACTTCTTGGCCATAAAATCCATCCTTGATGTTTTCTTTGCCAAGAACCTTGATTGTTTGTAGAAGTAAAGAACCTGATCCGCATGCAGGGTCATACACTCTATTGACTTTTTTCTTATTGAAAACTGCTATTTTAGTAAGTAGCTCTGAAACTTCTTGGGGAGTAAAATATTCACCCCCTGATTTTCCGGCATTTGATGCATACATTGACATTAAATATTCATAAGCATCGCCAAAGGCATCTATTGAATTATCTTGATAATTGCCTAATTTCATGGCTGCTATTTCTTGTAATATTGCTGCTAATTTTTTATTTCTTTCATCAACACTACGACCTAATTTTTGAGAATTAACATCAACGTCATTAAATAGACCTGAAAAATCATTTTCACTTTGTTGACCTTTTGCTGATGATTCAATATTTTGAAAAATATTGTCCAACGTTTCATTTAAACAATTATTTGTTGTAGCATTTTTAACAACATTAATAAACAATTCAGATGGTAAAATAAAAAATCCTTTTTCATTGATTAAATCATCTTTGCCCGTCAATGCTTCTTCATCTGATAAAGTTGTATAATCAAAGTCTTCAATTCCTGCTTGATGTTGGCGCTTGTTTGCATATGTTGCAATATTTTCAGAAATATATCTATAAAACATAATTCCTAAAACATATTGTTTAAAATCTCAACCATCAATTGAACCGCGCAATCTATTTGCTATATCTCAAATTTTTTTATGTAATTCGTCACGTTCTTGATTATTAATAGCCATAATTTTCCCCCAGTGTAATAAATAACTTTTATATATAAATTTTACAAAAATAACCCCAAAAAAGGTTCATTATCACTTTAAATTCAAAAAACCTTTTGAATCTTAAATATACGAATGACAATGTTTCTACAAATTAAAATACAAAAAAAACTCGCAATAAATGCAAGTTTTTTTTAATATATCAAACATTTTTTTAATCAATAGGTTTTATTGCTTGAAGAACTAATTTAGCAAGTTGATTGCCACCCAAAACTTCAATAACAGCTAATCCAAAATCAAAAACAGCAGCCGCGCATTTTCCTGTTATTAATTTCTTATCTGGACTTATTGATACTAATTCTTTACTACGATTAGATATTTCTTTTACACTGTCGTTTATTGGAAATGAACTAAATTTAGTTTTACTATCAATAAACTTATTTTCATATAAAACATTGGGAGCATCGCATATTGCTATAATTAATTTGTTTTGATTTTTAAACTTAGCTATTAAGTTTAAAAATGTTTGGTTCTTTCTAATACTTTTAGCAGCGGGTCCTCCAGGAATAAATAAAACATCATATTCATCAACATTTATATTTGAAGTTGTTTGCAATTTTACAATTTTATGTGCACCAGTTGCTTCAATTCCTAGAGGATTGTAAAATGTGGTCTTATTAAATAAATTATTTGCTCTATGAAATAAATCTAATGTTCCTGTTAATTCAGTATCTTCAAATCCTTCTTCAACAATTACTAATAAATTCATAATTTTCACCTCTTGTTTGATTATATACTTTTAAACAAAAAAGAATAGACAGTTTTAACTAAAAATCTTTTATTTTGTTAAATAAATTATTTTAAATTTAAAAAATTCAAGTGGATTTTTTTAACACTTTAATTTTTATATTTTTTTCAACATTACTTTTTTTCTTTGAATATATATTTATATTCAAAAATATAGTCATCTTCAAAACCTTCAATCTTTTGTTGATGTTCTTTAGATTTTGAATATTTTAAGCTGAAATCCATTTCAATTGTTTTAGGATTTGAATTCATATGAATTGTTAATTTGTGAATATTAATATATAAACCAGGCAATTCTTTTCAATCTTTTGCAGCACCTAATTCAAAGTTTTTAATTGTGATATCGCCACTTTTCAAATTTGCATAAATTTTAGTTTTTTTATAGTTCCAATATCCTGAATTATATTTAAAGAATGCTTCTTTTAAATCAACATTTTCATTATCAATAAATTTTGCTTCAAGTAAAACTTTTCTAGGAATCAAGAAAAAAATACATTTTTTTGAATTGGATTCTTTATCTTCTAGAAGCAAATCATCTATAATTCAATAGTCTTTTCAATATTCAAATCATTTTGAATCTGGCCCTATAGCAATTTCTAAAAAATCATTACGTCAAGGACCTGCTATACTTTTATTGCTTTGCAATACTGAATTATAAGATTTGGCACTGAATAAATTTTCTATATAAAAATGCAGATTACTATTTCCAATAATATTCAAAGCTTTTTTATGTTGTTTTTGTTCATTATAGCAAGATGTAACACATAACGGCAAAATTGGTAATGTTGAAATTCCAAAAATTGTTAATAATTTTCATTTATTTTTTTTCATTATTTATTTAAGACTCCATTTTAAAATATTTATTTTTATATTTTTTATAAAAAACATAAGGATCTTTATTTAGTATTCTCTTCAAAAATAAGTTTAAATTTTGAATATGGACCAGTTTTAAAATCATATTCGCTTTTTGGGTGTTGAACATATCACAAATGAACATCAAGTTCAAGTCTTTTTTTGTTTAGACTGCAATCTAACGTTAATTGTTTAATGTAAAAAAAGCGCAACTCGGGTTTACTATTCTTATCATCCAATTTATGCACCGGGGCCATATATTTATAAATTCATATTTTTTTATTTTTTAAATTTGTTGAAATTTTTCTAGGCTGTTCATTAAACGCAACATTAAGTTTTTCAATATAAAAGTCTGCTAAATTAAAATCTTCGCTTGCAATAAATCCTGTTTCTAATAATACCTTTTTAGGAATTAAAAACAAAATGGAATATGCATAAAAATCTATCTTTCCAAAAACACAATAATCTTTTTCATATTTATCAAAATTCTTTTTTGATGTTATTACAATTTTAAAAAAATCATTACGCCATGGGCCAGAAATAGTTGCGTCGTTATTTAAAACTGATTCTTCTTCGCTATTTAAAATATCAACCATATTAAAAACTATTTCTTTATTACCAATAATTGTTTCGGCATTTTTTAATTCAGTTTCTCTATTATTGCAAGAGGTTACAAATAAGGGCAATATTGGCAATGTAGAAATTCCAAAAATTGTTAATAATTTTCATTTATTTTTTTTCATTATTTAAAATCCTTTCCCGAATATTTAATTCCCTTTTTGATAAAATGTTTCCTTGTTTTATAAACCTTTCCATTTGGTTTCATGCCCAATAAAAATAATTCGCCAGAAAGACTTGAAGAAACAATTACTTGAGAATATCCTCCCCATCCATAATGGCAAAGAGGTTTATTTCCATTGTCATACATTCCATAAGCAACAATTGCATGACCAATTTTTCCTTTTTTTATTGGATTAGGCATATATGTTCCAAATATTAACCAAGGATAACCATCTCTAATTCATTTTCAAGGTTTTATTCACCCTGCAGATCTTCGATAAACATAAACAGGTCAAAAGTTTGGCTAATCATCTTTTTTTTGTTTACACCTTCATTATAAAAAAACAAAGAAAATAAGATATTTTTTTATTTAAAATAATGATGAAATTAGTTAAAAAAATTAATAGTCGGTTATTTTTTTATTTTTTAATATTAAATTTAGCGCAACCTAACTAGTTGATAAAAATGATCATCAATTTATTTATAAATAATTGTTTAGTTGAATTTATATGCCTCTATTTTAAGTTCTACAATTTTCTTAAAGTTATATTTAATGTGACAAAAAACCTATGCAAAAGTTATAATTTCGCTTTTTGCATAGGTTTAGGCTTATTCTAATTTATTATCTATTTTTTCTAATGCTTTTATTGTTGTTTTAAAAGAAACTTTTGCAACCTCGCGCAATGTCTTTTGACCATATTTCAAAATAAAATTTGCTGCCAAATCAATAATTTTATTGCTTGCACCAAGTTTGAATTCAAAATTATATTTTTTGTTTTGTTGTTGCATTCAATCTATTAAAAATTTTCTTGATATTATTGATGCTGCAGCAACAGCCAGGGATTTTTCTTCGCCCTTGGTTTCAATAATTATTTCATTTTGAGGTTTTTTAAAATCTAGTCAAGAAATTGCTTGCAATTTTTTGAAATGCTTTTGTAACACTTCTAATGAAGTTGTATATTGATCAATAAAAACATCAATGTTCTGGTTTAATTTTTTTGTTAATATATTTATTGAATTACTATGAATTAATGTTTTTATTTCGTTGTTATTAATACCTGCATCAATTAATTTATTATAACCACTTTGACTAAGGCAAGTTTTTTGATAATAAACTAAATTTTCAATTTGATTAAAAATTTCAATTATTCTTTTATCAGAAAGTTTTTTGCTGTCTTTAACACCAATTTGTTTTAGTTTTTCAATGTTATCTTTTGGTATATAACAGGCAACTGAAATTACGGGACTGAAATAATCACCTACTCCCGTTTCATCAACGCCAATTAATTCATCTAAGTTTTTATTCAATTTCTTCTTCTTTACTAAAAAAGTTATCTGCACCTACAGTTTTAATATTATTTTTTTGTTCGGCCTTTTGCTTTTTACCTAATTTAATGTATTTTTCTGGGTTTTTTAGGAATTGATCAATAAAGTATCCAACTGCGCCTTCTTTATTTGTTTGCTTCATAACAACTGTTGACATCTTTTTAATTAAGGGTTCAGCATTTGCAGGTGATACACAAACATTAGCAACATTATACATGCTTAAATCATTATATGAATCTCCCATTGCAACAGTATCATCAATGTCAATGTTGTAATATCTCATAATTAGTGAAATAACTTTTCCTTTATCAATACCTATTGAAGTAATATCAAATACTGGGCTTAATCCTTCACCTTTTGATCAAGAAGAAAATTCTCCTAAATCTCCATAACGTCTTTTTAAATATGTCAATAATTCCAAAACATCTGTATCAGGTTTAACATCAAATACAATTCCGGTTGGTTTTAGTGGGATTTTTTCTAGGTTAATACATTCTCTAAATTTTGTTGCTTGGTTAAATCCAAACACTCTTTCAAGGTTAGGATCTCTATGCATTAATTGAACCCAGTCAGGGCCTTCTATTGCATAATTAGTAATTTCTTTTTTTACTTTTTCATCGCCTAAAATATAAAGAACTTCATTTAAGTCCAAATATGTAATAGCAGGTATAAAGAATGGGTCAGCAGGGTTGTGGATGTGAGCACCATTGTAATTACCTACAATTGCATTAAGTCCAAGTTTTTCATACACAGGCAATGTACTTCTTCAAGGTCTTCCTGTAATTATTGAAACAATGTGTCCTTGGGCAACAGCTTTTTTAATTGCTTCTTCTGTTTTTGGATGAACTGTGCCATTGGCTGAATCTGCTAATAGTGTTCCATCTAGATCAATAGCAAATAAAAATCTTCTTTGTTTTGATTCTTTGTTGTATGCCATAATTTCCTTTCATAATATATAAATATTTTACAATATTTTTTATATCTTCTACATTTTGAACAAAATTACTAAAAAATGTATCTCAATTTTCAATGTTTTATTGCAAAAATTTACACGGAATCAATTTATTGCAAATTAAAAAACTTCAAGTTTTTTTACTTGGAGTTTTTTAAAAATTTATTTATTTTATTTTTGTTCCAAATATACGGTCACCAGCATCTCCCAAACCAGGTAATATATAATTATGTTCATTCAATTTTTCATCTTTTGAAGCTAAATATATATCAACATTAGGAAATTGTTTTGTTACTTTATCAATACCTTGTTGAACGCCTACTAAACATACTAATTTAATATTGTTAAAGCCTAACTTATCCAATTTTGCTATTGCATCGCATGCGGATGAGCCAGTTGCAAGCATAGGGTCAACAATAATAATATAGCTATCATGTGGTACTTCTGGAATTTTAAAGAAATATTCAACAACTTCGTTTGTTTCTTCGTTTCTATACATTCCAATATGACCAACTCTAGCTTGAGGAACCAAATCCATAATACCATTCAACATTCCAAGCCCCGCACGTAAAATAGGAATAATTACAATTTCTCTATCAAGAGTTTCACCTTCATATTTAACATTCATTGGTGTTGTTATTGATATTTTCTTAGTTCGATAGTCCCTCAATGTTTCATATACCATCAACGAAGCAATCTCGTTCAAATTATCTCTAAAATCTTTGTAAGATGTTTCTTTTGAGCGCATCGTTGTTAATTTAGCGTTAATTAAGGGATGCTGAAAAATTTTTACCATATATTTGTGTTATCAACTTTCTTTTTATTTTTTATTATTTTTCTAATTTAAATAATTCTTCCATAACTGGAACTGATTTAGACATACCTAAACGGTTTGCACCTAATCTAATCATTTCTTGGGCATCTGCTAGATTTTTAATACCACCTGATGCTTTAATTAAAAGTTTGTCGCCACAGGTTTCCTTCATAGTTTGAATGTCTTCAAATGAAGCACCTCTATAAGAAAATCCAGTTGATGTCTTAATAAAATCGGCGCCAGATTGCATTACTAATCCAGTAATTTTTATTAATTCAGCTTTTGTTAACAATGCTGTTTCAACTATAACTTTTAAAGTTCTGCCGTTGCATGCTTCTTTTATTGCTTTGATTTCGTTTAATACGTATTCATATTGTCCATCTTTAAATCTTCCAACATTGATTACCATATCAATTTCGTCAGCTCCATGTTCAACAGCAATTTTTGTTTCATAAACTTTAACACTGGTTGCATTATAGCCTAGTGGAAAACCAATAACTGTGCAAACAAGCACATCACTGTTTTTTAATGCTTCTTTAGCATACTTAACATATGATGGTGCAATACATACTGATTTAAAATCATATTTAATTGCTTCTTGAATTAATTTATCAATGTCTTTGCTTGTTGCAGAAGGTGATAAATTTGTGTGGTCAATATATTTGTTTAATTCTGTCATATTCTTCCTTAAGTTAATTTAATTAATTACATTAATTTAGCAAAAACCGTTTGAATGTCATGCTTGCTTTCGCTAAATTCTATTGCAGACAACAATTCTTTTTGAAGTTCTGGATTTATAGGTTTTGACGAATACAATGTAAATAATACATCTCCTTTATTTACATATTCATTTGAACTCTTATTCAAATAAATTCCTGCTTCATAGTCAATAGAATCTTCTTTTTTAGATCTACCTGCTCCTAATTTCATTGCTACTAATCCAAAATCAATTGCAGATTTTATTTTTAAATATCCACTTTGACTTGCAATAATTTCTTGTTTATATTGAGGATTAAATCATTTTGAATCTTTTTCAAAAACCTTGATGTTTCCACCTTGTGCTGAAATTCATTCCAAAAATTTGTTATATGCTTTTTTATTATTGATTACTTCATCAATCATTTTTCTTGCTTCAACTTCATCTTTAGCTTTTTGTGCCAAAACTAATAATGTTGAACCTGATGAGTAAATAATTTCTGTAAAATCTTTAGGTCCATGTCCATTTAATGTATCTATTGCTTCTAAAACTTCAATTTTATTGCCAATAGTTTTTCCTAAAGGTTGTTGCATATTGGTTATTTCAACGGCAATCTTTCTATTTAATTTCTTGCCAATTTCAATCATCAATTTTCCAAGTTTTTTTGCTTCATTAATATCTTTCATAAATGCGCCATTGCCACATTTAACATCCAATAAAATGCAGTTTGAACCAGTTGCAAGTTTTTTAGACATAATTGATGAGGCGATCAATGGAATTGATTGAACGGTACCCGTTACATCACGTAATGCATAGATTTTTTTATCTGCAGGCACAAGTTTTTGATTTTGTCCAACTATTGCAATACCATGCTTTTCAACTAGGTCTCTAAATTGTTGGTCAGTCACTGAAAAATTATAGCCATCAATTGATTCTAATTTATCAAGTGTTCCTCCTGTATGTCCAAGTCCTCTTCCTGACATCTTTGCAACAGTTAAACCTAAGGCTGCTAAAATTGGGCATAATGCAATACTTACTTTATCTCCAACTCCTCCTGTTGAGTGTTTATCAACGATTACTTTATTTAAATAACTTCAATCAAGTACTTCGCCTGAGTGCATCATAGCATCGGTTAATTGTGCTGTTTCAGCATCGCTTAAACCATTTAATCTGATTGCCATTAATAAAGCAGCAGCTTGGTAGTCAGGAACATTTTCTGCTACATATTCTTTAATGAAAAAATCAATTTCTTCTTTGGTAAGAGTTTGATTTTCTACTTTTTTGTTAATAATATCAATAATTCTCATAATTATTTCTTTCTATTTATTCAAAGTCTTCTGATATTGATAATGCTAATTCCATCATTTGATTGAATGAATTTTGTCTTTCTTCAGCGGTTGTATATTCATGTGTTATTAAATTATCAGAAATAGTTAAAATTGTTGCGGCTTTTTTGTGCAATTTTTCTGCTACTGTAAATAGTCCATATGCTTCCATTTCAACAGCAACTGCTCCACCTGAATTTTTAACTCTATCTTCAACAGAAAATACTGAATAAAATGCATCTTCCGATAAAATTCTTCCTTCTTCAAGTTTTAAATTCAATTCCTTAGCATGTTTTCTAATTGAATCGTTTAATTCACTATTTGGAAGAGCTACATTGCTTTCATCATTGACTAATAAATTTTTACGGAATGAAGTGCTATCACTATATGCTGAAGTTGCCAAAACTAATGAATAATTTTTTAAATCAGCCTTGAATGAGCCACCTGATCCAATTCTAATTATTGCTTCAACTCCATATTGACTAAATAATTCATATGAATAAATTCCAATTGAAGGAACGCCCATGCCTGAAGCACAAATAGAAATTTTTCTTCCCTTATAAAAGCCAGTATACATTAAAACATTTCTAACTGTTGACACTAATTTAGCGTTTTCTAAATAGTGTTCAGCAATATACTTTGCTCTTAAAGGATCACCTGGCATTAAAACTAATTTTGCAAAATCATCATCTTTTGCATTTATATGAGGTGTCATATTTTCTCCTTATTCTATTGATAGTTTTTTATACATTATTATTTTATAATAATTAAATAATTAATAAACATTAAATGTCTAAAACGCTAATAAGTCAATACATAAAAAAGCAAAAAGATTAACTTCTTGCTTTTTTATGACACTATAAACCGCTTTCTGTACTATTTTAATAGCGCCAACTATTTATCTAAGCCAATCGGCTTCCGGGTTCTTTGTTCGGTTCCTTGTTCCCAGTTCCCCTACCAAAATTTGGGTTTCTAGCTCATGGAGTTTACATCGTTGCATCTTAACTAAATAAGCTCGTCTCTGTTGCACTAGTCGTCAACTAATTGTTGCCTAGACTTATTGGGTCTAGCATGAACACTACTCGCATCACAGCGAGTGCTAGAGCGGATTTTCCTCTACTTTGTAGTAGCAGTTGGCCATGTAATTTAATTTTACCTTAAAACACAAAAAATATCAATGTTTTTTTAGTAAAAAAATATAATTTTAATATATGGAATTTGAGCTAAGTGGAATTGTAATTAATAAACAAAATGTTAATGAATTTGATGAAATAATATCATTACTAACAAATAAAGGCATTCAAAGAATTTTTTGCCCCGGGGTAAATAAAACTAATTCAAAAAATGGCCCATCAATTTTAATTTTAAATTTAGTCAATTGTGAAGTCATTAAATCAGAAACAAGAAATTTATTACCTAGACTAAAAACTGCTTCATTAATAAAAAATTTTCCCACAGATTATAGACTTTTAAATATTGCAAATGATTTAAAAACCTTCTTTAATTGTCTTGATAATTGCAATAATATTAATCTTATTAAAGAATATGAACATTGCTTAGATTTTATATTGTCAAAGTCTGATAAAGTTGAAGCATATTTATTGTTTTTAGTTGTTTCTAGTTTAGGATTTAAGCCCAACTTAAATTCTTGTATTGAATGCAATAATGTTGAAAATATTGTAGATTTTAAACTATACAAAGGGGGATTTTTGTGTTCGATGCATTCAAACATTGTAAATGCTGATGTATCACTATTAAGGTCTTGATATTGAATAAATAAAAAATTTGAACAATTTGATTTAAATTGTTCAAATCTAAATGCTATTAAAATCAATAATGAACTTAAAATGTTTTTGTATGATAATAACATTATTTATCGTTAATAGATATTTTTTTTATCTCATCAAACTTAAGTTGCAATGTTTTAAAATCAATATTATTTGTTTTATTAGAATATAACATGTCTTCAAAATCATTTAATTTTATTAAATCTTCCTTTGATATATTCTTTTTATGTAAATTAATAATTAAATTAAATGCTTCATTATAAAATAGTAAGTATTGCTTAAAATTATCTTCTAAATATTCATATAGATTTTTAAAATCATCAGAAATTTTAGCCAATGTTTCCTTGTCTTGTTTATCTTCAATATATTGGCTAAAAATATGTTCATTCTTATCCACTATTTTTTTCTTAAAATCATATTGAGCAACTCTTTTTTCAAAATAATCTTTTAAGTTTCAAAATACACCATAATCAGGCAATGAATGAATTAAATTTAATGAACGTAAATATTGCTTATAAATTTCTTTACGAATTATTATTAATTGACTGTTTGAATTAGTTTTTTTATGATTATTAACAAGAACATAAGTAATACCTAGTAAAAAAGGTAATCCAATAACTGCGCTGATTCCTGAAATAATGCCTATTTTTGATCTTCTAGTTAAAAATCTATGCGGTTTTTTATTTTGAACTTTTTCTTGATTTTTTGATAACTTCATAACAAAATTATATAGTTTAAATTAGCATTGTTATTTTAAAAATAGTAGAAAAATTTATTATTTTTTAGTAGATTTTGCTAATAATATAACATTTTCATCAAGGTTTGGATCTTCTTCAATACTTGCAGTAGTATGATTTGTAAACAAAATTGTAGGAATAATAACAACGTCTCTACGTTTATTTTTATAAAAAAATGGGGCTAATCTATCAATTATTAGTTGCTTTAATTGAGGCACAGTTCAATCATTTGAGTTTTTAATTGTATATAATATAGCGCCATGAACCAACCTCTTTGCTTCTTCAATTAAATGCAATGAATTTTTTACATAAAATGCACCACGAGAAACTATTCTTGGTTTACCAATAATTAGATTTTTTTCTTTATTAATTGCTAAAACAACATGCATAAATCCGTTTTGGCCTAATTCACTACGTTCTTTAATAATTTGAGAGTTAGTTTTTGATAAAATATTGCCATCAATAAAAACAGGTCCAAAATAAACCTTCTCATTCGACAAACGAACTTGATGATTTTCTAAATAATAAACATCCCCTAATCTAGCAATCAAAATATTTTTAGCATCAACACCGCTTTCAATAGCAGTATAGCCATGAACAACGCTCATTCTATATTCACCGTGATAAGGCATAAAATATTTTGGTCTAGTCAATTCAAAAATTTTTCTATGTTCATCTTTGTAGGCGTGACCCGAGGTATGTAGATAGCCGTCTACACCATTTTCACGAATTATTGCGCCTAATTTATATAGTCTATTAACTAATAATTCAATTTTAGATCTATTTCCAGGAATTGGACTAGATGAAAAAATAATAGTATCCTTTGGTTTTATTGTAATATTTGGATGTTTTCCTCATGACATCTTTGCAAGTCCAGCTAGTTCTTCACCTTGAGAACCAGTTGTTAAAATTAATAACTCATTATCTCCAAATTTGCTTAATGATTTTTTGTCAATAAACACTTCGTCCGGAACATTAATATAGCCTAATCTTCTACCAATATCTATTCCATCAACCATAGAACGGCCGAAGGCAACAACCTTTTTATTTAAAGAAGCGCCTAATTCAATAATTGCTTTAATTCTAGTTAAATTAGAAGCAAATGCAGTTACAATGATTTTCTTTTCTGCTTCCAACATATATTTTTTAATATCTTTTAAAATATCTGACTCTGATGGTGAATGATTTGGACGCATAGCATTTGTTGAATCAGAAAATAAAACATCAAGGCCTTCGTCGCCAATTTGTTTAAGTTTATTAAAATCTGTAAAATTTCCAATAGGTGTGTAGTCAAACCTAAAATCACCTGTCATCATTAATGAACCATTAGGGGTTTTAATTCTAATGCCAAAGGCATCAGGAATTGAATGTTGGGCGGTTCAAAAATCTACTTGACAAGGGCCAAAAGTTCAAACTGCATCTTTTTCAGTTTCAATAAATTCAATATTACGTTTTATCTTCATATCCTCAAATTTTAGTTTTAGATATTGAATAGCAATTCTAGGTGCAAATATTTTTTTAACATCAACTTGCTGAACTAAATATGGAACACCCCCAATATGATCTTCATGTCCGTGGTTTATGAAAAGACCTTCGATTTTATCTTGATTTTCTGCTAAAAAAGTGAAATCTGGAATGGAACCATTTACACCTGTTACATATGAATCGCAAAATTTAATTCCGGTGTCAATAATAAAAATATGATTTTCATATTGAATAACCAAAGTACTTTTACCAATTTCTTGCATTCCGCCTAATCCAAAAATTTTAGTTGGGCTCATAAATCCTCCAATTTTTATAATTATTATAATGAATGAATATTCAGCTTTTTATTGTTAATATTTTAGCAAAAAAATACGAAATTAAAAAAAATACAAATTTTTTATTAAAATTTTAGATATGAATGATAGTAGGGTACAAAAAACAAAGATTCCTAAAGTATTAGCAAGTTTTAGTTTAATTTTAGAACTTATTGCATTAGCATTACTTATTTATGTTATATATAGTTTCTCTTCAATTTGAAAAGAAACACTTGCAGATATAAAGGGAATTATAAAAAATAATAAAGACAGTTTTGAAACATTTTGAAAGGAATTTTCTAAATATTGAATAGACTTTTATAAAAATAATAAGGTCTTAATTAGTGCAATTTTAGCATTGCCAATATTATTATATGTTTGCTTTATATTTAGTATGTTAGTAATAGCAAAAGCTAGTTGGTCATTACACAAAGTTCCAATAATACTTATTATTGTTACATTATGTTTGCCAATTCTATTATTATGTGAAATAGTTAGAATAGTATCACTATTTTTAATAGTAATAAAAAAGCAAAAAAATTTTAATAACCAAGTATATTATGGACCACAAGTTGCTAACATACAAAATTAATAAAAAATTCGTAATTATTTCTATTACGAATTTTTATTTATAAAATAAGAAAACAAGAAGAAATCTTATTTATATAATTTATCGATTTTATTACTTATTGCTCTTGCAGCAATTGTCCCATCAGCTGTTGCTGTTGTAATTTGTCTTACATCTTTTACAATAACATCGCCTATTGCAAAAATATTAGGAATTTTAGTTTCCATATTTTCATTAACTTCAATAAATCCACGGCTATTTAATATTTCATCGTATTTACCTTTTATAAATGCTGTGTTAGGTTTAAAACCAACATAAGGAAAAATGCAACTTATATTCATTTTTGTTTCTTTTCCATTTATATTAGCAATAATTTCTTCAACTTTTTCATTGCCCAAAATTTCTTTAATAGTTGAATTTTCATGAATATAAATATTGCTTTTAGACATTGCTTCATTGACAAGTTTTTTTTCTGCAATAATTCCATCACGAACAAAAATATGAACCTCAGAGGCAATTGATGCTAAATAAGACGATTCTTCGAATGCTGAATTACCTCCACCAATGATTGCACAAGGTTTATTTTTATACAAAGGACCATCGCAAATTACGCAATATGATACACCTTTGCCTCTATATTCTTCAATACCTTTTACATCCAAAGGAACAATTTCTTTCATGCCAGTTGCAATAATTATTGCTTTTGATTTTATTGACATGCCATTTTCCAAAATGACTTCTTTTTCAATATCTGATATAGAATTAATTTCCTTTACATTACCGTAAATAAATTTTGAGCCATTATCTCTTGCTTGTTTAAGCATAGCTTTGGAAAGTTCAAAACCACTTATAAAACTAAAACCTGGATAATTTTCAATTTTAGATTGAGCAGAAACTTTTCCTCCTGGTACTCCGCCTTCAATAAAAGCAACATTTATGTCATTTCTTGCTAAATATATTGCAGCCGTTAATCCTGCTGGCCCTGCCCCAATTATTAAAACATCATATAAGTTATTATTTTCCATATATTTCTCCATTACTAAAAAAGCAGCAAATTATTAAGCTGCTGTTTTAGTTTCTATTTGATTTTTAGTAGTAGATTTTTTAAATGCAAATGAGTTTGAATTTTTAGGTTCATAAACTATAAAGTAAAAGAATTTTGAAAGCTTTTCGTTATTATATGTATTAACTTTATAAACATTGTAATTCAATTTTATAACGAATTCAAACATTACAGTCAATACCAAACCAACTATTATATATAAAGCAGAAATTACTTTATAAATAGTATAACTGCCATCACGTAAAGGTTCCATTCCGAAACGAATTATTCCATAATAAACAATATATAAACCACCAGTAGTTCCTGGACGTAATCAATTTCAATTATTCAATATTCAAACTAAGATAATATAAGCAGCTAAGTTTGCAATTGATTCATAGAAGAACAAAGGATAACGGTATTTTCCATCAATAAACATGTGATCCCTAATTAATTTTGGCAATATTTCAAATGCAACAGAGCCTTTTTCCATAACGCCACCATAAACTTCATGGTTTGCGAAGTTTCCCCAACGTCCAATTGCTTGTCCAATTAATACCGCTGGTAAAATTATAGTAATTGCTTTTTTCAAATCAATTCTATTTTTATTTTTTGAAAATAGAATATAAAGAATACAACAAATTGTAGCAGTTATGACACCACCATGTATTGATAGTCCACCCTTTCAAATAAAGAATGCATTATACCAAGGACCATCTGCCCAACCTTTATGTTCAATTAGTTGTTGAATAACGAATACAAATCTAGCTCCGATAATAGCAGTAGGAAGTGCTATAAATACCAAAATTGTTAGTTGTTCGAAAGTATATTTTTCTCTTCTTCAGAAAAAATAAACAGTCAATATAGCAGTGAGCATTCCTAACATCATTGTTAAGGAATAAACATTCATTGGGCCTAATTTTAATTGAATTCCCGCTCAATCTTTAACTTGCATTTTCCCTCCTTATAAATTTGCCACTTACATTAAAATATAATTATAAATTATACAAATCAAAAAAATTTTTTTTAATAATCACTATAAAAGTTTTACTAAATATTGCCCCGTGTACGAATTTTCACATTTTGAGACCTGTTCAGGTGTTCCTGAGCAAATAACTTTTCCTCCTTCGTCCCCACCATCAGGGCCTAAATCAATAATATGATCAGCACATTTAATTAAATCCAAATTATGTTCAATTACAATTACTGTATCGCCATTGTCCACTATTCTATTTAATACTATTAATAAATTAGAGATATCGTAAGGATGTAATCCAGTTGTTGGTTCATCTAATACATATAAAGATTTGCCTGTTGGCTTTTTTTGTAGGTATGTTGCTAATTTTACCCTTTGAGCTTCACCACCGCTTAATGTCGTAGCATTTTGGCCTAATTTAATATAGCCAAGTCCAACATCTAATAAAACTTGCAATTTTTCTTTAATTTGGCTCTTGTTTATAAATAATGCATAGGCTTTTTCGATTGTCATATCCAAAACATCGCCAATACTTTTACCATGATATTTTATTTCTAGCGTTTCTTGATTATAACGTTTCCCGTTGCAATGGTCACATGTCACATAAACATCGGGCAAAAAATGCATAGCAATTTTGATTACACCATCGCCTTCGCATTTATCACAACGCCCACCTGGAACATTGAATGAAAATCTTGATTTTGTATATCCTCTAATTTTACTTTCTTCGGTATTTGCAAAAATTTCTCTAATATCATCAAAAACACCGGTATATGTTGCAGGATTTGATCTAGGAGTACGCCCAATTGGATTTTGATCAATTTGAATTAATTTATCAATGTTAGTTTGGCCAATTAGTTTATTATCTCTTTGAATATCATAATATTGATCTAATAGATATTTATTAAGACTCCCGACTAGTTCATCGTTTATTAATGTAGATTTTCCAGAACCACTCACTCCAGTAATTGCAATAAATTTTCCTAATGGAAAAGTAACTTTAATATTTTTTAAATTATTTAATTTTGCATTTTTTAATGTCAATGTTTTGCCATTTCCACTCCGCCTAAATTTTGGCACCTCTATTTGTCTTTCTTTTGACAAATATTGGCCAGTTAGGCTTTGCTTACATGCAATTATATTTTCAACATTTCCGCATGCAACAATATTTCCACCATGTTCGCCTGCTTGAACACCAATATCAACTATATAATCTGCTTGTCTAATTGTTTCTTCATCATGTTCAACAACAATTAAACTATTACCTAATTCAACCATTTTTCTTAAAGAGCTTAACAATTTTTCATTATCTTTTTGATGTAAGCCAATTGAAGGTTCATCTAAAACATATAAAATACCTGTTAGATTAGAGCCAATTTGTGTTGCTAATCTAATTCTTTGAGCTTCACCACCGCTTAATGTCTCAGCTTTTCTATTCAATGTTAAATACTTTAAGCCAACATCAATTAAAAATTTAATTCTATGTTTCAATTCAGACAAAATTAAAGAAGTAATTTCTTTTTCTAAATCACTTAACTGCAATCTTTCTAAAATAATTGCTAAATCTCCAAGCGACTTATTGCAAATTTCATATATATCTAGATCTAGAATTTTGCAAGACAGCGCATACTTATTTAAACGCTTTCCATGGCATGAAGGACAAGTAATATCTCCAATGTATTTACTATAATAAGCCCTAGCTTCTAGTGATTTTGTATCAAAATACTTCCTTTGTAATTTATCAACAATACCTTCAATAACTTGAAACTTCTCGCGTTTTGTACCACTTTCAGATAATAACACATATGATATTTCTTCTTGCGACCCATGTTGAATAATATCTAGTTCAAAAGAAGATAAAGAATCAATAGGTTGATCTTTATCAATATGATAATAATTTAATAGCTTGTCAAATTCTTGCCATTCTAAATTGTAAGTATTCATGAAATTTCTATAATACTTTATTGCCCCCTCATTTATAGAAAGCTGTCTATCGGGACAAATTAAATCAAAGCTTGCCTTTTGAATAACACCAAGTCCTTTGCATTCAGGACACATTCCAGCTGGAGAATTAAACGAGAATAATTTGGGTTCAATTTTTGGCATATCAAAGTCGCCAAAACTGCAACTATGATGTATTGAATAGGTATTCTTTTTAGTTTCATTAACAATAGTTGAAATTAAACCATTAGATTGCTCCAATGCAACCTCAATTGCACTTGATATTCTTGATTTTATATCATCATCATTTGATAATCTAACTCTATCAATAAACAGATCAATATTTCAACGTTTATTTTTATCTAGATTAATTGAATCAACATTTTCTAAGAAATAAATCTCATCATTTATTAAAACTTTTATAAAGCCATCTCTTTTTAGTTTATTAAGTAATACTTGGTGGCTTCCCTTTTGGTTATTTACTAATGGGGCTAATATGTATATTGTTGATCCTAATGGGTTTTTATAAATGTTAGAAATAATGTCTTTTGTTTTTTGAGCAGTAATTTCAATTTTGTGATTTGGACAAAAAGGTTTTGCCACTCTTGCATATAGTAATCTTAAATAATCATAAATTTCAGTAACAGTACCAACTATACTTCTGGGATTAACATGTACTGTTTTTTGCTCAATAGAAATTGCTGGGCTCAATCCTTCAATGCTATCAACATTAGGTTTTTTAGTACCACCTAAAAATTGTTTTGCATAATTAGAAAGGCTATCAACATACCTACGTCTGCCTTCTTCATAGATTGTATTAAATGCTAAAGAACTTTTACCAGAGCCACTGACACCAGTAAAAACCACAAATTTGTTACGAGGAATATCTAAATTAATATTCTTTAAATTATTCTCTCTAGCACCTTTTATTATTATTTTATCGTTCATTTTCTTTGATATAACCCTTTTCTATTAAATATTGTTCTGCTTTCTTTATTCTTTTTTTAAAAAATTTATTAATGAATTTTAAGTATTTCATATCCATTTTAATCTTATTAGGTTGCCTAAATTTGAATTTTTTAAGTTGTTTGATTCAATCTAAATGTCTTTTTCTAATAAAAATTTTTAGTTGTTGATTAAAACTTTCAAAAAACCTAGTTTTGCGATTCTCATAGTCATTTAAAAATGCAGTTTTTGCAATTGATTTTAAATAAATAGGATAATCAAATATTAAACTATTATTAAAATCAAATATTGGAGCTGGCTTTGTTAAAATTCCGCTATTATTGTCCAACATCATGCCAAAATTATTTAAATGCCTATCCCCATTGCAAATTAAAGCATCAAAAACCATTAAATCTTCAAATAGCTCTTTACCATAATAAAAAGCAATCTGACTACATAGTTTTAAATTATTATCAATACTATTGGGATCTATGATTTTAGAAAATGGGATGAATGAAAAATCTTTGTTTGTAAACAATTTGCAATCACTAACAAAATGCTTTCCATACTTAGTAATTTTATATTCAACCGCCGGCAAATTCAAAAATTTGGCAACTTGACTTGCAAAATATTCACTATAAACATCGTATAAGTTTTTATTTGCAAATTTTGAATTTCGTTTATATAAATGAATTTCGCCATCCACCTCAACTAATGTTTTTAACATGTCGCCATCAATAAATCAACTAGGGCTTTTAATTTGTAGTCTGTTAGTTTCTGTTAATTTTGCTTTATAATCTAAAAAATAATTGCAAGAATCATTATTGAAATGATCAAAATAATTTACATCTTCTCAATTTAATTTATTGCTTTCTTCTTGGCTACATATCCAAAATGAATTGCACAAATTCAAATAATTATTATTTAAAATTAATTTCTTATAATTTAAAAAGTTTTCAATTAATCCCTTGTAATTAGGTCTTTGCATTGGAATTAATGAAATATTTAAAATGAATTCAAGTCATTGTCTTGGTGAATATTCATTATATTTTTGCTTTATAAAAATAAAATCATCAAGCAATTTAATATTGCTCAATGTTGTTAATTTTTCATCTGCTTCAAAACTTAAACAAATCTTGTTTTTACATTTTAAATAATACGTCTTCATTACTAAACTAATTTATTTCGCCATCAAAATCGTTTTTATTATCTTTTGATTTTGTTTTTGGATCTTCCTTGTGGTCTTCCTTTGCTAGATTTTTATACTTTTCTTCAACTTCTGCAATTTCTTTTGAAAGATCACGGTGCAATATTTTTTGTAAATTTTCTAGCATGCTTTTTTCTCATGAACCGTCATTAGGAATATTATTTATTCCCATTCCTCTCAATTCATCGAATGCGCCCTTGAAATAATCAACCATTTCGTCATCACGAACATTTCCAATTGCTTTGGCAGCTTTATACATACTATCAACTAATTTTTCCATACTTAGATCTTCATAATTCATTTCAAATGGAGAGCCAGACATAAATTTGTTATCAGCAATTTGTTCTTTTAATTTTTTTGCTTGTTGTTTTAAATCATCAAAACCTTCTAAGAAATTTACAAATGAATTTTTAAAATCATCCATACTACTCATATCTATTTCTTCTTCATTTGAATCGCCATCATCTGTTTTTTCATTAGGATCTTCGTCTTCTGATAATTCAGATTCAAGAGAAAATTCTTTAGTTCCAAACCCACCATCATAATCTTCTATTGACATTCTACGTTCAATAGGGAATGCTTCTTCTATTGCTCAAATTTTGTTTCCTAATAAATTTTCTACTGAGTTTCATGCATCAATACCATTTTCTATTTTTGTTAATTTAAAATTAAAACTAGATGGTTCAGTTTGCAATAAATTAAGTTTTTCTGATAATTCAAATAATTCGTCTCATTTACTAAAATCGCTTCTAATTACGTTGTTAATATCATTTGAAGGATTTGTATGAAAATTTTTAAATTCATTTTGTTTTAATTCTTTTAAATATTTTAAAGTTTCTTTTCTTTCAGAAATTACACTTTGGCTAATTAATTCAGGATCAATTTGAAAATCTTCATCAAATTCTCTTTTATCATCATAAACAAAATCAATTTTTAATGCCAATGAAATAATTTCTTTTGTAGGTAAAATTGCAGAGAAAATAATTTCATTTTGTTCAAGTCCATATTTTTTGAAGTCAAAAGAATTTTTATTTTCTTCATCGTTGTTTATTAAAAAATCATTAAAAATATTTAGAGAATTAAAAGTGTTTAAATCTGACAAAAATTCTTGTGATGCTTGTAAATCGCCAAATACAAATTCAAATGGGACAATTGTTTTTAAATAATTTGGAATTGTATATCAATGAAATACCACGCTCTTTTCAAAGCCAAAAAATGCACCTAAAACATCCACTAATTCAGAAAAAGAAATCCCTGAAGTTATTGGAAATGATATTGGTTCAAAATTAATTTTTTTAACTGCTTCTATTGGTTTAAATTCGTAGTCAAAAGCTACATTTAATTCTCTAACTGTTAATTTTAGATTTATTCCTAATTGTTTCTTAATCATTTTCTGCTCCTCTATTGTTTTCAAATTCATGCAACATATATTTTTTAGTTATATTTTTTAATCTATATATGTAATCAAGTATTGCTTCTCCCAACCCATTTTGTTCAACAGCACTTGTATGAAAGTGGCTATGTTCATGCACGGTTTGTGTTGCATTTGCCATTGCATATGAATATTTTGAGATAGACAACATTGGTATATCATTATTTCCATCCCCGATTGTCATTATTTCATCCCTAGATGTTTCTACATTCTTATAAACATTTTCTAACATTCAAAGAACAGCAGACCCTTTTGAAATATTTAAAGGCGATATTTCAATATTACAATTTGTTGGGATCATTGCCAAATTTGTTATTGACTTAAATTTTTCAAACATTTGCAATGCTGACTCTTCCGTTTCAGTTCCATCTGCTGAATAAATTTCAATCTTGGTTGGTTCAATAAATTCACCTCTGTATAATTTAGGAATCGAGTGTAATAATTCCTTGCTTATGAAGTGATATGAGCAAATATATTCAACTGATTTTTGATTATCTTTTGTGTAATAGTAATTATTATTGTCTCATAAGAGAACTTGGAAATCATTTTTTTTAGCAATGTCAAGAATCAATTTTGTTGTATCAAAATCTATTTTTCAACAAGCAATATATTCTCTTGACTGCATATCAAAAATTTGAGCACCAGAAGATCCTATTAAATATCTTGCTTTTAATGTTTCGGCTAGTTTTAACATTCTTTCTTGAATTGGATTTCCAGTACATATATTAAAATCTAATCCATTGTCTACTGCAAAATGGATATCATCAATAGTTTCTTGCTTTAAATTAAAATTTTTATATATAGTACCGTCAACATCTGAAAAAGCAATTGGCTTCTTGTTGTTAGTAACTTTTAAAATTGTTTGACTCATAATTCTCCTTGTTTTTTTATGCTCTAATCTTTGATTTATGTTTCTTTTTTAATACCATTATAATAATATAAATTATAATGCCAGAAATGGCAACTGGTGGCACAATATAACTTAATAATCTAAATGTATAATGCATTGTGGTTTCAGGTTCTTCTGATTTTAGAAATTCCGTATAATCTAATAAAAAATGATTTATGGCATATGTTTTTAAATTAAAATAATTCTTTACATTTAAATCCGATGCGTCCTTCTTTATTTCATTGCTTAATTGTTGTTGCATTTTTTTTGATACTAATTCAAACACAAAAAGTATTTTTAAAAGTTCATCATTTGTTCTTAATCTTATTTGGAAATATTTATTAAAAACTCTATAAAGATTAGGATCGGGATCATTTTTTAATAAATTAATAAAACTATTTTGATTCTTTATATCAAAGAAGGGATATTTAAGATCATTATCCAACTCCAAAGCTCTATTGTATTCAGACTTTTCTTTAAAATTCCAATCTTTTACTCTATTGTTATAAAAATCTTCAAATCTTATTTTTTTAAATGGATTTTTAGGGTCTTCTATATTTAGATTTTGTAAGAATAATTTTTGATTCATTTCATCAAATGAAAATCTGTGTTCTTTAAATATTTCAACTATTCTTTTGGCAACACTTAAATCTTGTTTTTCAATTCCGTCATCATTGCCTAATTCTAAATTATCTTGATTATCTTTTGATTTTTTGCATGATAATGAAACTAATGGGATAGTTAGTAAAGTCGGAATAGCCAATGAAAAACTTAAAAATTTTTTTATTTGTTTTTTATTCATAATATTTATTTATTATATTTTACTAAAATTCCAAACTTAAAAGATTTAAAAAGGAAATAAATGCTAAAAACTACACACTAGAAGTTTTTAAAAAATAACAAATTAAATTAAATTTCAAACTTTATAACTCCTATTCTATTATTGCAGATACTTAAACCCAAAAAGTTTTCAACAAAAATTAACCTTTTAGTTCAAAAATATAGTTTTTTTTATTTTTTTCAATATATCGAATATGAACCATTTAAAAAAACAATAAAATATATCTCGGAGATTATTAAGTCTCTTTTTTATATTTACTAAATTTAAAAAAGGATAAAAAATTAGAAATGAAAAAATCAAAGAAAATATTTATAACATTATGTGGAATAGCAACTACCGCTATTTTGCCAGTTGCTACTATTTCATGTAATGATGATAAACTAGCAGAGAAAAATGGAAAAGAAAAAGCAGATGCTGCTTTAAAACAAGCAAATGCATTAGCAGAAGAATTGAAAAAAAATCCTGATTATTCAAAAATTTTAGAAACATTAAACAAAGAAATTGCCGAAGCAACCAAATCATTTAAAGAAGCAGGTTCATACGGCGATTATCCAGCAATAATTTCTAAACTTTCAGCAGCAGTAGAAAACGCAAAAAGTGAACAACAAAAAGTTGATCAAGCAAATAAAAAAATTGCTGATGAAAATTTAAAAATTAAAGAAGGCGCTAAAGAATTATTAAAATTAAGCGAAAAAATTCAAAGTTTTGCTGATACAATTGCATTAACAATTACTAAATTAGAAGGAAAAAAATTCGAAATTGATGAAACATTTAAAAAACAATTAATTTCAACAATTGAATTATTAAATAAAAAATCAGTCGAAGTTAAAACTTTTGCAACAGTAAATACCATTAAAAAAGATTTCCTTTTATCAGAACTAGAATCATTTAAAGAATTTAACACCTCATGACTTGAAAAAATCGTATCAGAATGAGAAGAAGTTAAAAAAGCTTGATCAAAAGAATTAGCTGAAATTAAAGCTGACGATGATAAAAAATTAGCAGAAGAAAATCAAAAAATTCAAAATGGTATCGCAGAATTAACAAAATTAAGCAAGGAAAATTCAGATTTAGCACAAACTATTGAAGAAACTATTGCTAAATTAGAAAAGAAATTCCAAATTCCAAAAGATTTTAAAGAAAAATTAACCTCAACAATCAAATTATTAAATAAAAAAGCTAACGAAATCAATACATTTGTTTCTACTGTTTCTAAAAAGACAGAATTTGTTCTTGAAGAATTAGAATCATTTAAAGAATTAAACACCCTTCAATTTAATGAAATTAAAACTGAATGAGCAAAAGTACAAGAAGCATGAAAAAATGAATTAACAGAAATTAATAGTATTATTAAGGGTGTTGAAGAATTAAAGAAATTAAGTCATGAAATTTCTGAATTTTCTAATTCAGTAAAGAAAACTATTTCTGAATTAGAAAAGAAATTTAAGATAGATGATACAACAAATAAGGAAGAAGCTAAAAAATTCAAAAATGAATTAGAAAATTTTGCAGATCAATTATTGAACAAGAGTCATGAAATTGATAAATTTGTTACAGTTACATCAGCACGAGGAGATTTTTCTTTATCTGAACTAGAATCATTTAAATCATTTAATACCACATGATTCAATGAAATGAAGTCTGAATGAGCAAGAGTTCAAGAAGCTTGAAAAGATCAATTAAAAGAAATCTCAACAAAATAATATAAATTAAAAATACAAAAAATAGTGCTACTAATGGGCACTATTTTTAATTGCTAAAATCGAAAATGAATTTTTCATTAAAAACAAAAATTTATCTAGAAGTTGTAATGTTTTTTAACAATATCAAAATCTAATTTTTCAAAGAAAATCTTAGCGACAATGGTAGGGTTTAATTGTTGTGCATTTTTTAGATTAAATGAAATCAAATTATTATTTTTATAAATTATGCAGTCGTTTGAATAAACAAAAAAAGGATTTATTTTGTTAACCATATATTTCATTATTCTCTCCACTTTACTTTCTAACTTCCAAATTATTCAAAGATAATATAGCTACATCGCTTGTTACTGATGCATTTTTGGTTTTCAATATTTTTTTTAAAAAAATAAATAAAAAAACGCCCCATATAATACAGGGCCAGCTTAAGCAAAAACATATTTATTTAATGATAGTTAGCTAAATAATTTAAATATTATTTAGCTTTTTTAATTATGCATTAATAAATTAATTTTAAATATTAAAAATATTAAATATAGAATTTTAAAAAATAAGATAAATAAATGATTAAAAAAATTAATAAAAAAATGGGGCGTTTGATGGGGATCGAACCCACGTATGCCGGAGCCACAACCCGGAGCGTTAAACCACTTCGCCACAAACGCCATTTTGTTAAATTGCTTATATATTTTAACATAAAATACAAATATTATTGTAATTTAGTGCCAAAAAAACTTAAACTCTTACTTTATATTTATTTTGGTAGCCCTTATTAATTAAACAAAAAACGGTTTTCTCCATCCAAAGAGATTTTTTTGAACTTATTGGTTAATTAAATGTGATTTTTTTTATTTTTTTGAAATTTTTTTTAGAACAAAATAAATAATAAATATATAGATGTTTTTTAGCATAAAAGCCCATGAACATCTATAATAAATTAATCACAAAAATTTATAATTTAAAAACTAAATAAATCATTTTTTTCAATAATTTTAAATAATAAAAAGGCTTGCTATTATTGCACGCAAGCCTTGTTATTTTTTTTAATTATTATTAATATCTTGGGATTATATGAACATGAATTCTAAATACTGTTTGATCTGCTGAAAGATTATTATTTATTATTAAATTAAATCCAGTTGCACCTAATTCCTTAACTCTTTTTAAAGCAAGTTCTCTCGCCTTTAATATTAGTGATGACAATGCTTGGTCATCAATATCATATAAATTTGTGGCGTGGTTCTTTACTGTTACTAAAAAATGGCCTTTATCTACTGGTTTAATATCTTCAAAGGCAATAAATTTTTCATCTTCATATATTATTTTTGCCGGGATTTCTCTTGTTATTATTTTTTCAAAAATATCATCATGCATATTATACTAGACCTTCAACTTTCAATATATCATAAACAGATTTGTTTGTTTCTGAAACATTTAATTTAAACCCTAGTTCATTAATATATTTAACTGCAGTTTTATATAATGACTCAAAATTAGCAGTCACTATATTATTTGCAATAATTTCTTGTTTTTCTTTTGTTGCTCATGGAGTTTCATCAAATGTTAAAACTTGTTTTGTAACTTCTTTGCCGTTATAATCTTTAACTTTCTTAGTTAAATATAATGGTGAAATTTTAACTACATATTGGGCAGTAATTGAATTGTCTTTTGTAACATTTATTCTTTGAGGATTTTGTTTTAAATTGTATGCAACATTTTGACTTATTGATTCAAATTTCTTTGTATTTTTATTGTATTCTAATTTAGCATTGAATTCATAGAAATTTCTTTTTCCTAAACCATCAACTGTTAAATTCATTGGAATTGTTAAAAAGTTTCCATCAAATGATATTGAACCTTTTTGGCTAAATCTCAATGTATATTGCTTACTACCAAGAGTTATTGTCTTTGTATATTGATAATTATCCTTGCTATCTTTTGTTAAACCATCAAATTCGTAATCTTTGTAATCAAACGATTTTAATTCACCCTTCGAAGCTTTAGTTTGCAATGTTTCAGTTGCTTTTGCCTTTGGATGGTTTATTTCTTGGGCAAGAATTTTTGCAAGTAAAAAGCTTTCTTGACTGTAAACTTTTTTACTAAATGGATCTACAAATCCATATACTGAACTTAAATCTTTCTTTATACTATCTAAATTGCCGCCTAAATCACCTGACGTATTTGAATTTTTAACAATGCCTTTATATGCCAATAATGATTTTAATACTTCGCCTTCCATTGAACCGCTATTAATCAATTGTTCTGGGTTTTTAGCTGCTTCATTGTGACCATATTCTGGTTTAGTTGAAGGATTGTAAGAAGCTAACTTATTAAATCCTTCAATTGAATTTATATATGATTTTGGTCATCTTAAATTCATATCGCGCTTATCATTAAATTCTCAATTTTCAATAATCGGATTTTCAACTAGATATTTCATTAAATACAATGAATCATCTGCAAAATTCAATGCTTCGTATAATTCTTTTTCATTAATAGGAGCATCTTTCTTAGACATTTTGTTGTGTAATGCAACTTGTGCTTTGTCTAGACCGTTGCTATCATTTGCTATTTTTTTAAGTTCTGGTCTATTTTTTAATAAATAAAGTTTAGCAAGCAACATTTTTTGAAGTTCTAATCTAATGTTTGCTGCGATTTGATTTGAGTGTTTAAAAATAAATTTAAATTCTTGTTCACTTGGTATTGAAAATGCAGCAGGATTATATTTAGTTGTATCAATCTTTGCATTAATAAACAATGATTTTAAATTTCAAAAGAATTGAGGATCGGAAGCAACTCTATTAGTTGCATAATATTTGAATAATTCATAAAGATCTTTTGTTAATGCTGAATTGTTGAAATTTGAGACAATATATTCAATCTTGTCTTTATCGTTAGAATTTTTAGCATAGCTTTCAATTTCACTTTTGTAAAATTCTGAAATATATATATCAGTAAGTCAAGTTAAAACCCTATTTTTTGTTAATGAATCTTTTAAAACACGTTTTTGGTACCCTGAATTTTGTTGAGAATCTTCCTTTTCTTTTTTACATGAACTAGCAATCAAAGGAAGAACCGCAAGTGGCATTGCAATAGCTGTTAATAATCTAATTTTTTTAGTCATTGTATCTCCTTTTAATTTTTAGTATTTATGTAATTTACAATTGTTGTGAATAAATAAGATAAGATCTCTTTGTCTTCATGGGGCGATAGAATAAACTTATTGTCTTTGAACACATAATCTTTATATAAATTACTATTAAATTTTTTAATTATAAATTGTTTTATTTCGTTTGCTTTACCATTAATTAAAACGTATTTGCTTGTTTCACGAATTAATTTTTCATAGTTGATTGCATTTAAAATATCTTGATCATTGAATTTACGTTTTGTTCCTTCAAGACTTAAATATTCTTTTGATTTAATATAATTTTTAAAATTATCTTGTTGTAATAAATCATTAACCATATAGTCACGAGTTAAAATTTCAGAAAATATTGAATCTAAATTAAATAATTTAGTATTCAATGTATCCGAATGATTAGCCTTAGATAATATTGACAAATCGTTTGTTATCAATCTAGTTACAACTTCTTCTTTATCTAATGAAAATACATTTTGAATCAAAATGCCACTTTCATTGACTTGAATGTAATTTCCATTACTTTTAATTAATGTTGAAACCTTATATCCACTTGCTTCATCACTAAATGCATCTCGAAATGCCAAGCCAAAAGATTTATTAAATTCTTTTTCACTTAAATCATTGATAAATTTTTCAATAGCTGCATTGTATCTAGTGTATTTTTCAGAGAAGTTTTCTTTGTCAACACTTTCAGTTCCTTCATTAAAAATATCAGCAAATTTCTTTGTGTTCTTTTTATGATCAATAAATGTGGCATCACCAAAGATCTTTTTGAAGTTTTCTTTTAATTTTGTAAACAAATCATTTTTATCTTCAACTTTAAAAATGCTTTTATCTTTGTCAGCATCTCCCATTAAGATTGAAAGAAGATTCATATACTTATTAGGATCTTTTTCTTTTAAACTATTCAACACACTTTTAAAGCCGTCGAAACCGTATTTATCAGCTGACTTGCTATCACTTGAAACATATCTCAAAAGGTTGCTATCATTTTTTGCTGCAATTTCTTGCTTTTTAGTAATTTCATTTGTTTCAAGAAGTGAAGATATACCTTTAAATGTTGAAATGGCATCAATACCTTGTTTAATCGAAACCTTGTCATCGCTTTCATTTAAATAAGCAGAAAAGCTTAATAATTTAATAATTTCTGCCTTTATTACGACTCATGGATTTGAAGCATCTTTTGGATCTGGGTGTGCCAATAAATTTAAATTAGATGTTATTGCTTGCTTTCTTTCGATTCAATTTTTAATGAATTTTAAAGGATTGCGATATTCTTTAACAAAAGATTTTGTAACAAACATCGGAATTTTAACTTCATCTTTTGTTCCAATTTTTAACGATTTATCATCAGATTTTGGCAAAACATAATTTTTATTTTCTATAGCAAAAGGAAGAGTAATTTTTTCACCCTTCTTAGCAATGTCAACTCTTTTGCCTTGATATGTGTAATAAACGTCTTTGTTTGCAATAATTCCATTTTTTAATTCACTATAAGTAAAATCACTATTTACTTCGGTTGTATATCTATTAAATGCATATCTATTTAATTTTTGTGCTAGAAGGTATTCAATTGCTTCTTCTTTTGACTTTGCTTTTCCATATCTATCAGTTGCAAGTTCTTGTAAGAATTTTTCTTCTCAATTTTTTTGTAGACCAAATTGTTCTTGATATTTCTTTTCAAGATCTTGAATTTCTTTTGTTATTTCTTTTTTAACTTCTTCGATTGGTTTTAGTGCTAATTTTTTAATATCTTTTTCTGCCTTATCAGCATTATAAACAGCTTCATATCACAATGAACCTTCATATTCTTTTTCATAAAGGTATTTAATTAATTGCTTTTCAACACCTTCGGCAGCATGTTTTGATGAATTTGCTATTTCATGGATTTTATTAATGTCACCATAGTTCAAATTTAACCTTTGACCATCTGGCCCGGTTATTGATAAAATTGAAGAAGAATCTTTTAATAAAGGTGAAGGCTTAGGTAAGGAATGATTAGCTTGTGCTAACGGAACGCCAATTCCTGCAGCAACTGCGGTTGCTATTGCTGTGCCTCAAAAAGCACCTCAAATAATTTTTTTACGCTTAGCCTTTTGTTCGGTTGTTTTGGGTTGATTTTGATTTGACATAGTAAACCTTTCTATTATTTAATATTAAATAATTATACTATTTTTGGTTATTTTTCTTTATTTATGGATATTTAACCAGTATTATTTTATAATTTAAAACATGAATAAATTACTTTTAAATAAGGATAGAATATTGCTTGAATTTATTGAAATTTGTAAAAATCTTAATCTTTTTTATAGTTTAGATAAATTGAGCTTGTATGGCGCTATGTCAAAAGAACATTCTTGGAATAATTTAGATCACCATGAAATAATGATGAAATATCAAGATTATGAAATCTTAAAAAATGCTTATCCTAATAGAGTTTTAGATAATACATTACATTCTTTGTATCACGACTTACAAATAAAATTTGTTGATGATAACAAAAACATATTTGAAAACCAACCGTTTTTGAACATTAACCTAATTTATCCAACAAACATTGCAAACATAAAGAAATATTTAAAACATTGCAATCAAGCTAGATCGTTTATTGGCCACTATTTAACAATGACAAATAGCAACGATTGAAAAACAAAAAATAATATTATTAAATCTCATTTTCTATCAATCTTTTATAAGCCAATTACATACAAAGAAGTTGCTAATTTATTAATAAAAAATGATCACCAAGGTTTTTTAATCTCAAGTCCGATAATTAAAAAAGATTCATTGAAATATTGATTGCCAAATATTAAATTTGAAACAAAAAAAGTAATTATAAACAATATTGAAGTTGATGTTTTAGTTGAATTTGACCAATATCTAAAAAACGTTTATGAAGTTGAATATTTTGAACATTCCGTTCCACAAAGAAAGATAGAATATATTAACCCCATTGAATATAAAAAAATATTTAGCTAATTTTTATAAAAGAGAGTTCACAATTGCTTTTTATTGAAGAAATTTTAGAATTTCTAATGTGATTAAAATGTCTTTGTTTTTTAAAAAAATAAGCAAATAAAAAAGTAGGAAGTTTCTACTTCTTACTTTTTTAAAATTGGCTTTCTCTATCGATTAATCATTTTCTTTCTTGAAGTTTCACTTCTTTAATTAATCCCAACTCCAAGTATATAACTTTATCAGCAATTTGGGCAACGTCAGGGTCGTGGGAAACAATGATAATGGTTGTGCCATATTTTAAATTGATTTGTTGCAAATTTTTCAATACAATAATTCCTGTTTTTTCGTCCAATGCTCCTGTTGGTTCATCAGCTACAAGAATTTCGGAATTTTTTGCAATGGCTCTTAAAATTGACACTCTTTGTTGTTGACCACCAGACATTTGAGAAGGATATTTATACATACATTCAGAAAGATCAAAATCTTCAAATAATTTTTTAATATTTAAACGCTTGTTCTTATCTCTTTGCAAATATGAACCAGTTTCAACATTGTCATAACTATTCAAATTTTGAAGTAAATTATAATTTTGAAAAATGAACGAAATGTTTTCTCTTCTAAATAAGGTTTGCTTTGCATCAGATAAATAAGGCAAATTTATGTTATTTACAATTACATTACCAGAGGTAGGCCGGTCAAGAGCACTAATTATGTTTAATAATGTTGATTTACCTGACCCGGACTTTCCATATAGAACAACAATTTCTCCTTTTTTAATTGAAAAAGTTATTCCTTTTAAAACTTCAGTTGCGACATTACCAGATAAATATGTTTTTTTAATATTGTCAACTTCAACAATGTTATCGTTAGAATTTTGCAATTTAGCATACTCGTCTTTTTTTCTTGGTTTGTCATTAGCAAGTCTATATTTCTTTAAAGTTGCATTATCTAAAACCTTAATTGCAATGCCTTCATCTTTAATTTCAAATGGCTTTTTTTGCTTAGAAATATTTATCAAGTTCAAATCTTGCAATGTTTGTTCATCAACAAAATTTTTATTCTTAGAAATTTTATTTGTTTTAGCTTTAATTTCTTTTTTGTTTTCTTTTATTTCTTTTGCCATTTTATTTTCCCTTCAAAGCATCTACTGCTTTTATTTTATTTAAACTATTTCATGTTGCAATTGATGTTGCTATAAATACTGCCAAACAAATTAATGCACTTAATATTACTGTTGAAATATGTAAAACCAAAGGTAATACAATCTGGCTAGTTACCATCATAAACGAGTTGAATATTGCTATTATTGCAAGAGTTGCAGGAATCATTAGTAAGCAAGCAAATACAATTGCAGGTACAAAATTAAAGAAGAATAATAGAATTTTTTCTTTATTTGTATATCCTAATATAGAAAATGTAGCAATTGATCTTCCGTTTGAAGCAATCATTATATTAGTAATAACAATTAATATAACTATTGAAATTATCAATAAAATTATTATAAATGCCAGCAATATGGTATTAACTGTTGAAGAAATTCCTTCAATAAATCCAGCTTCAATGTCTTTACTATTGACATCAAATGATGCACCATACATTATATTCTTGCCATATATTGAAGATGCTTGTGTGCCATAGAATTTAGTTAATGTTTCTCTTACTAAGATTTTATAACTTTCTAATGGACTATCTGAGTCTATTATTTCTTGTATACTTTCATCATTTAGATTTCCAAGTAATTTCTTTAATTGAGTTTTATAATCTAATTTTGCCTGAGGATGTGCTTCATTATATGATTGAATGTTATGTTCATATACAGAAATATATTTTAATTTTGGATTACTTATAAACATGCGTTTAAAGAAATCTCATGCGCTATTGTCGTTTGCTTCGGCAACATCATATGAACTTGCTGCACCTCAGAATCCTGTCGCTGAATAAGTTGTTAATGTATCAATAGTTTGAACAGGAACTTTGTCAATTGACAAAATACCGTTAAATGCATCATATTTCTTATTGAATTTTTTAATATATTCATCTTTTAAATCAGGATGTAAACTAATTGCTTTTTGTAATTCATATTTTCTTGCATCTTTTAATCTTTTTGAAAGTGTATCATAACCTAAAATGTGGTCTAAAATATCCTTCCTTGTACTAATTTCAGAGTTAATATAAGTATCTGATATGCCGATTACTTTAAACTTATAATCAACTCTTGGGCTTTTTTGCATGAAGGCTTGATATGCAAATCTATCAACGTGATTTAATATTTTGGCATCAAATACGGAATTAACTTTTAGTCTATAGCTTCTTGCTGTTACTTCGTTTACAACAACAGGAATTGGATCATTACTATCAAAATTGTAATTATAGTCTTGTAATAATTTTGTTAAATTATTGCCTCTATTATCTTGCAATTTTACGAATTTACTATCATTATAGTATCCATAAATTTTAGTTTCTTTTCCATTTAGAGTTACTGAGGCATATGTGTATTTTTCGTTAGTTGTATCGTTTCAATAAACTCCACCAAATGAAACATAGAAATCTATACCATTTATTTTTCTATAAGCATTTACTAAGAAATTACGATATTCTTGTCTGAATTTTGCCGTACTTACTTTGGCAGGTTTTAAATAAATTTCATCTTCTGCAACTCATTCAACAAATCTAAATTGTTTTCTATTTCCTGATGCTGCTTCTGAATAATTTCCAGCGCTAAACAAGAAGTAACTTGTTCTATTTGATAAATCTTCTGGACGTTTAGCATTATAGTCATCAAAGAATTTTTTAATATCTTTTACAGCAATTATTTTTGTTGGATCTTTTACATCTTCTTCATCTATTATTCTATAATCTCCACCATTTTTCAATCTACGTAAATTTATTAAGTTTTGAGTTGATTGCATCATTGAACTTACGCGGTTAAATATTTGGTTTACTCTTGCCCTTTGTGTTTCGGGCATGTTGGCATAAGTTATATCTCATGGACTTAATTCAACTGATAAATCCATTAATAAATCAAGTGATGATTTTGTAATGACAGTAGGCGCAAATTTTCTTTGAATTACATCAGTATTAAATGAAGCTCCAGGTCTTAAGAAATTAGGATTATCATAATCTAGTTGACTACCATTGGTTGATGAATCACCTGCAAGATCATTAGGAACATACAATAAATCATTTATATCGTTTTGATTGTATGTAACATAAGGACCACCTTCGGTTGTTGGACTTTCAAGATTTAATTTATATTTATATAGCCTATTTTTATATGTTTTTGAAATAGTTTTATTAAATACATTATTTGAGGATAGGAAGAACATAGAAATTAATGAAGTCGTTGAAAATGCTAAGAATAATGAGAACATTTTTCAGAAATTATTCAATGCCATTGAGGCAATAAATCTTGCTTTAACTGGCATTTTTCTAAACATAGCAGAAACTCTTTGGGCAAAATTACCAACACTAACTTCAGTTAACCCACTCATTAATTCTGTAGGTTTATTTCTTACAATAACTCTAGTAATTATATAAATAACTAGTGAAACAACAATCAATGGAATAATAACTACTGCTAATATTAATAATATATTAAATGGAATAATATTGTTCTCTAACGTCCAATAAGAAGATAATATTGACATTGCAGGTTTTTGTAAGGCAAATCCCGCAATATAACCAAATATTCCGCCGACAATAGTTGGAATTCAGCCAAAAGCACAGAATGATAAAGCAATTTCTGATGTTTTATATCCTTGAGCTCTTAATATTCCGACAACCTTATTTCTTGCTTCAATATATCTTTTGATAATAAAGTAAACAATCAAAATTACTAATATTGCCAAAATTGTTATTAAATAAAGTGTTGCATTTTTAATTGATGTTACTAATGTTCTTATTGTTTTTACTCTGATGTAACGTTCGGGGTTAATTGCATCTGGTTCATCTTTTAAAAATACTTTATTTTTTGAATTTGGAGAAATTGATGAAACAATTCTTTGAAGTTCTTTCTTTAAGTTTTTAGGATCTTTGCCAGCTAAATAGTTTCCTTTTTTGTCAACAGGAGATTTTACTAATGCATAACTCTTTAAGGCAAATGTAGGATATGCCGATCTAATTCTGTCAAAACCTCTTGAATTAACATAAACAACAGATTGAGTTTTTGTATCAACTTGTAAATTTTCTTCATTAATTACAGGGTATAAATAATCAGCGGTGCTATCAATACCTGTTATCAAATATTCTTGGGTATTTACTTTAATTTTATATTTATCATCTAATGAAGCAATAAATTGTTGCATTTCAAATGGATTATTTAAATATTTCGAAATATCGCCATTGTATACTTCTTTTTTATTTTTGTTTAAATATCCATAATTTACCTTGGCTAAATATGAAGCAGCTTCGGAATATGCAATTAAATTATAAACTGTGCTTGGTTCTATTATTTTTGAAAATACTTCCTTAACAGTTTTGGTAATATTTATTCCAAAAAAGCTAATATCTTTGTTATCGGGTGTTTTTAATAAATGGTTAAACATATAATTGAATTTAGAAATATCTAAATCAATTCTGCTATCGCTTTTTGAAGTAACAACATTTTCAACAAAATTGAATTTTTGAGTTGCACCTTCGATTTGTTTTTTCAACATTGTTGCATTAGTTTCATCAATATTTGATAAGAATTTTTTGATTATATAAGCAATATTTCCACTATCTGGGTTTGGACTTAATACGTAGTATAACAATATTTGTGGGAAACTTAAAACATTGAAACCATTTAGAATATTTCTTGGTACGTTTAATAGCGAAATTATTGAGGCGGTTTTTGAAGCTGCAATTGCATCCTTATATACTAAGCTAAAGGTATATTCATCATTTATTAACGGTTTAATTTTTTGAGTTTGATCATTGACATTAATAAATGATTGTAAAAATAATTTTAAGGCTTGAAGATAATGAGTTGGCATTTGATTTGAAGAGGCCATATAACCAAAATTGTAGGTTATTTCATTCATATTATTTTTTAATATTTCTTTAATTGCTTCAATGCCCTTATTAGAAACATGATTCTTAGATAATTGGTCAAATAAATTTTTAAATACTGCTGAATTATTCATTAAATCCATAATTTGTTTTGTTGCTTTTGCTGTATGTGCATGAGCAAAAGGCATTTTAAATAATTTAGCAGAATAGTCATCATCCGAACCTAAAATTCCAAGACTAGGAATCGGGTTAATTACTTTTTTGTAATTTAATACTATATCTTTAATTTCCTTTGATATTCCTATGCTGTAAAGACCTAACAATATCTCTTTAATTTGCTTGTAATCTAAATATTTTGTAACTTTTCGTTCAATTATTCTTTTATTAGTTGTTGGATCGATAACAATATTTTCTTGAATATCTGCAATTTGGCTTAGTTGATATGCAAGTTTAATTCATAATGAATATAGAGATAAGACATTAGAAGCAACATTTTGTGGATCATTATTCAACATCAATTTTGCTAAATTGTCTTTTATTAATGAATGAATAGTTTTTAAAATTTCCAAATCTTTTGCATGTTCAGGCGCTATATTATTAAATGAAGCTGAATAATATGCAACATCCAAATAAGATTTTAAATCATTTAATTCAACTGCCGAATTTATACCGCTTTGCTTATATTGAGAGTTTGATGTTACAAGTTTGTCTATATATTCATGATATTTAGTTAATTTTGAAATTATTAAATCAAGGTCATTAAATTCGTCTTTGGTAACTAAAACATTGTTTTTTAATACATCAAATTCGTTTTGAGTTAATTTCAACTTTTTGTTATTTATTTTTGCATCTTTGGCCTTTAATAATATTTTTTTAATATCATCAACATCAAAAGGATTTATTGGAATATTAGTCAATACATTTGTTTGCTTTTGAGATTGAGGGAATGAGAATTTTGACATGTTTATTAAATCAAACAAAGTAATTTTATTATTGTCATAGTCAGGAATAGTTATATTCAATTTACCCAAAATTCTCTTTGTCTTATTTGAAAAATTAAACATTTGAATAACGGATTCTTGAATTTGGGAAATTTTTCCGCTATTTATTTTTCCATCTATGTTTGAACTTATTGCGCCAAAAAATGATGTTAAATAATCTGAGCTAGTTAAACTTTCTGTGTTGAAATCTTTATAAATTTTATTATTTGCAACAATTGGATAATGTTCATGTTTAACTAGTTGCTCCAAGATTTGAATAAATCTATCAAGATCAAAATTAGCTATTATATTTTTTAATCCTTGTTTAAAATTATCATATTCTTGGCCTGCTTTTGTTGCACCGTTTAATTTTCTAAAAAATTCTTTAATTCCGTCTTTTGTTTGTTGGTCTATAAAATTGTTAGCTTCTCTGTTTGCATTAATTCATTTTGAATACAAACTATTAGGCGATTCTGGATTTAAAAAGCCATTAAAGTCAATGTTGTCAATCAATTCAGACAATGTTGATTTTAATTTGTAAACATCAATAGATTTTAAGAAACTTATTAAAATTCTTTCCGATGATAATATTCAATATGTATCATCAACACTAGTAAAAGGTTTGTATGGGTGTTTTTCAAATCAATCTTGAATAATTAAAGAAAATTTTTCAAAATCAATAGAACGAATAACATTTCTCAATACTTCAAAAATTGTTGATTTATTTTTAACTAAATTAATTATGTCAAATAAACTTAATTTCAAAGAAGGAATCAAATATAGATTATTAAGATTTAATAGTTTGCTTATGTTGTAAACTTGTTGCATTAAATATTGATTTCGTTCATTGTCATTGGTTCCTGAATTCATATACATTTTTTCTAAATAGTTTATTATTCCAATGAATACATTTTGAACAAAAGCATTAACATTAACATTATTAATATTTAAATTGTTACTATTACTTCTATCTACTGGTCTAATAATGTATTTTAAAATATCTAAAAGAACTTTTTGTAAAATCGTGCCATTTACCTTACCAATATTTAGCAATGTATGGAAATCATTATCCACAACACTTTGTTTTGCTGCATCCACGATTCTCAATAAATCGTCTTTATTGAACATGTTAATAATTTCACTATTAAATAAGGCATCTCTAATAACATTAACTAAACCATTTATTGTTTTATTTTGAATAATTTCGTTAGTTAAATTGTTGTTTATTGCCCCGAAACTTATAGGCAAACTAAATGAGTTTTTAAACTCCTTATCAGCAACTGCTCAACCGTTTGGGCCGATTTCTCCTCTAATACTATAATTATTTCTAATCATGTATTCATAAAGTTCTTGAGATGTTAAATATGCCTTTCCATTAACATCAACTCTATTTCAAACTTTTTTATCACTAAATCCGTCAATAGTTGAATATTTTAATAAAATGTATTTTTCATCACTAATTCTTGCAACTGCACCAACTATTGAAGAGCCAACGGTCTTGGGTTCATCATTAGCAACAGTCAACATCAATATTTTTCCATCGATTTCATAAGGTATTTTTGTGTTTGGCAAGAAATCATAATATTTTAGAAATCTGATATCTGCATTGAAATAATTAATAGACGGCGTTCATTGCTCAAAAATATATTTAATTATTTGTTTTGTATAAACTGGTGGAATTTTTTTGATCATTGGATCGTTTGGATCGGGTTTCAAAATAAATTCATTAACATTTTTATCTGATACAGAAGAATTTAGTAATGTAGGATTTAGAGTTTCGTTATATAATTTACCAACGTTATTTTTTACGCCATAAATTTTTTGGTTTCCATCGCCTGCATTAACAAAGTGAAAAACGTTTTTCTTAGTAGTTTTTTCATCAACGGATTCCACAGTTAGAGTTTGTCTAATTCCTAAGTTTTCTTCTCCAACATTATTTTTTATTTCATTAACTAAGGCATTTCTAGCATATGAAACAGATCCTTTTCTAATAAATTCTTGATATTTTTTTAAATTATTAGGATCTGATATTGCTTTAAATTGGTCTTCTGTAATTAATTTATCACCGGATTTAGAATACTCAATTTGTTGAATGTTTCAACGGTGTTCTTTAGAAATGTTTTCTTTTATAGCAGGAATTTTGGAATTATTAAATCCACCATTTCAACTGTTTTTAAAAGTTTGCAATAAATCTTTTTGTTCAATTGGCAATGTTGTAGTTTTTTCTTGTTTCAAAGAAGACGAATTTAATTTATAAATTGTTTTAATCGTCTTATTTCAATATGAAAAATATTGAATATTTTTATAAACATTTGGGTCACTTTCTTTTAATTTGGCAATGTACTTGAAATATGATCCTTTTCAATTTGAGCTATATTCGTCACTCTTTTCGTTTCAATTTAATGCAAATCTATATCAATTATATGTTGTTAAAACCTCGGTAGATTTTATTCATTCATTTGGAATTTGATATATTTTATTTGCTGCTAGTTTTGTAAATTCATTAACATCTTTTTCAATACTTTTATTGCTTAAAAAATTTTGAAGTTTAAAAGTTCTTGAAATATTAAAGTCTTCATTAATAAATTTTGATTTTTGACTTGTAAAATCCGAATTTTCGATTTTTAAATCAGAGTTTTTATTATAAAGAGATGCATCAAATTCATAATGGTTTTCTGAAATTTCTTTAAAACCAAGCATCTTCATTACATCTTTACCATCAATAGTGTGCAATGAACCACTATTTTTTCACGCTTCATAATCTTTAGTATCAAATGATGCTTGTTTAGTTTTAACATTTAGAAATAATGGAGAGGGATTGTATAAATAATCAACTACTTTTTGATCGTTTAGTGAACCTCTTGGACCATATGCAATAGAAGCTATATTTTTTAATCTAACTTCATTTAAAAAAGTAATGTCATCATTTTTTGTCAAATTATATCTTTTAGTTAATGGTTTTATATTTCCTTTGCTATCTTTTACATAAAGTTTAAATTCCCTATCATTACCCGAAAAACTAAAATTCCTAATTTTAGAAAAATCAGGGTTGGATTTTAAAATTTCAACGTCTACATCACTTATAGATTCCTTGCTAGAATATAATAAATTTAATAAATCATAAGTACTTATAAAATGGTTTTCATTATCATAATTTAAATTATTAAAAGTATTTTTTAAACCTACATAATTTCTTTGATCTTTTGGTAGATCTATTGAATATGAAATATCACTTCCATTATTAGAAGACTCAAAAACAACAGGTTTATCAACAATTGATTGATTATCAGATCCTATTTGGTTATAACCTGATTTTGGTATCACACCTGATGGGTTAACGTCAAAATCAACAGTTGCATCATGCAATTTTGAAACTTTTTCATACGAATTAATCGTAGATGAATAGCTAGTAGTAACATCATTTAACAAAGTAAATAAAAATGTTGTTAAGAAAATTAAAATTGTTAAACAAATCAAGGTAACTTTATTTCTTGCCAATGATTTGAAAACCTCTTTAAAAAGTCTTCTCATATTTCTTCTCCAGTTTAAAAAATATAATTTTTTAATATATTAAAAATATAAAAATATGTGTATATTATAAATGTTTAAATCTGAAATAACAAAAAAACAGCACTTTTAGACCAAAAAATGGCTTAAAAATGATGTTTTTTGTTAATTATTAGTTATTTTTTAGATTATTTTTAATAATTAAAGATCATTTTCTAGGAAATCCTGGGGCTGTTTTTATTAATTTTTGGTGAAAAATTAAAACATTTTCAATATTGAAATATATTGGCAAAATCTTTGTTTTTAAATTAATATTTAATTTGTTAACTATAAAGTTTGAATTTGCTATTTCTTGTTGATATTTATTGGATTTTAAAAAACAAGCAATTCCATTAATTTTTAAAAGATGGTGTGAAATTTCTAATAAATTTTTTAATTCACTCACCGCTCTTGCACTAATAAAATCAAAACATTCTATTTGATTTGAATCTTCAGCACGAATTTTTTGTATATCAATATTTTTCAATTTCAACTCATTTTTAACCAAATTTAAAAAATTTACTCTTTTTGATTGAGGTTCATAAATTGTTAAAGAAAAATCTTGTTTATATATGAAATATGGAAGGATAGGAAATCCTGCGCCCGAGCCAATGTCGAGTACAGATTTGTTAGTTAGATTACAAATATTTTTTTCAATGTCTAAAAAAATTAAAATTGATTCAATTATTGCTTCTTTTAAAAGCTTTTCGTTATAGAAACCTGTTAAATTATATTTGCTATTTTCTTGTTCTATTAATTGATAATATTCATATAATTTTTTTAAGACTTCTTTGCTACATTGCGGTAGACTTTGCAATATTAAATTATTGCTTTCTTTTTCCGTAAGCATTATATACTTCTGTTATAGATTTGCTTTCAATGTTTGCATTGATTACCATACTTAAAAATTGAGCCAAAGATAATTCTCTTAATTTTTTAAAGTTTGATAAATGGCTGTGATCTATTGAATTAGTAATAATAACTTCATCAATCATTGCGTTATTTTCAAACATTTCAAATCCTTTTGAAAATAGACCGTGAGTAGCTGCAATTATAATATTTTTTGCGCCGTTTGCTTTTAACGCTTCCGCTGCATGAATAATTGTTCCACCTGTGTCAATAATATCGTCATAGATTAAAACGTTTTTATCTTTAACATCACCTAAAACACCCATAATTTCGCATTTATTAGGTCCTGTACGACGCTTATCAATAATTGCAATTTGTTCTTCATTGTTTAGTAATTCTGACAATTGTCTTGCTCTAACTGCACCCCCATGGTCTGGCGATACAATTACTAGTTTTTCTTTTCTGTTTAACAATTCATTTGAAAAAATAAATTGTCCCCTTAAATCATCAACAGGAATGTTGAAAAATCCTTGAATTGAAGCGTTGTGCAAGTCAATAGTAATTATTTTATCAGCACCCGCTGTTTCATACATCTTAGCAACTAGTGCAGCTGATATTGGATCTCTTCCACTTGCTTTTCTATCTTGTCTTGCATATCCATAGTAAGTCATAACGCAATTAATGCTCTTTGCTGATGAACGTCTTAATGAATCAATTAAAATCAGCAATGACATTATGTTATCGTTTACTGGTTTTGAGGTATTGCAAATAATATAAACATCTTTATTTCTAACGGTTGTTTCTGATTTTAAAAGGCATTCTCCATCTGCAAATACTGTAGTTTTAACTGGCAATATTTCTTTATTTAAATACTTTCCAATTTCTTGTGCTAATTTTTGGGAATTTTCCATGCCAAAAATTACAACATTATCTTCTTTTTTTGCTTTCATTTAAATCCTTATATATATTCTCTTTAATTATTTATAGTTAAATTTTACATTATTTTATTTAAAAATAAAATATTAATAAATTGCAATTAAAAAAGTGCAAGTTGCACTTTTATAAAAATTCTTTATATATACGTTTATAAATTGACTTAACACTAACAACTAATAAGACATATATTCCTAAGAATAAAACTAATCAAGCATAATAAATTCCTGGCAATGGCATTAGACTTAAACCTTTATTAATTCCAGGTATATATGGCACGGCATTAATTATTGCACATCCGATTAATGTTGAAATAAATAACGAGGTCGTTGCATTTGATTTAATAAATGGTGTTTTATCAGTACGTAAAAAGTGAATTACAAGGGTTTGAGTATACATAGAAACAACTAATCATCCTGCTCAGAATAGTTCTTTAAATGCTTTTTGTTTTTCTATACTTAGTTCATCTTTTAAAGAAGCAAAACTCTTATATGCTCCTATTTGTACTCAATCTCCCTTGCTAGTCATAAATGACGCATTTGGAATTATTGCAAAGAATAAGACTACATATGAAACAATATCTACTATTGAACTCGTTGGACCAAACCAAAACATAAATCTTCAAATTGATTTATACTCTCATTGCCGAGGTTTAAGAATAAATTCAGGGTCTACATTATCTCATGGCATTGTTGCACAGCAAACATCATATACCAAATTCAATAATATTATTTGTACAGGGTTTAATGGAACAAAAGGAATTAAAAATGAAGCAATTAAAATACTAAATATATTTCCAAAGTTTGAAGATGCAGTCATTTTTATGTATTTGTTAATATTGGCATGTGTTTTTCTACCTTCAACAATTCCTTTAGCCAAAACGTTTAGGTCTTTTTCTAAAAGAATTATGTTAGCTGATTCTTTTGCAATATCAACTGCAGTATCAACTGATATTGAAACATCGGCTGATTTCATAGCGGGTGCATCATTAATTCCGTCACCCATATAGCCAACAACATGACCATTATCACGCAATATTGAAATAATTCTTGCCTTTTGGTCAGGGCTTAATTTTGCAAAAATTTGAACTTTTTCAACTTCAATTTTAAGTTCAGCATCGCTTAATTCTTCAACTTCTTTGCCTAGTAAAATTCTATTATTTTTTATTCCTACTTGGGCACATACTGCTTTTGTTACAAGCGCACTATCTCCTGTTAATATTTTTACATCAACTCCATATTCATGCAATTTTTCAATTGCAGCAGCAGCAGAATCTTTAGGAGGATCAAGAAATGTTAAATATCCAATCAAGGTCATATCGCATTCATCATTTACCGATATTTTTCCAACTGCATTAATTGTTGATTTTTTAGAAGCGATTGCAATAACTCTTAGTCCTTCTGAATTGAATTCTTCAACTCTTCTTAGAACCTTATCTATTGTTTTCTTATCAAGAGGCTTAACTTCCCCATCAATGTAAATATTTTTACATACACTCACAATTTCTTCGACAGCACCCTTGGTAATTAAGGTTACTTTATTTTGTTTTAATGATTTAACTAAAACAGACATTCTTTTTCTTTTGAAATCAAAAGGAATTTCGTCAATTTTTTCATAAAATCTTTGAAAATCCTCAAGTTCTTTGTTTTTTGATGCCATTTCAAAAGTCTTATTAATTATTGATTTATCAAGTAAATTTTTTAATCCTGTTTGATAATATGAATTAATAAAAGCATATTTTAAAACATGAAAATCTTCTTTGCCGGTAACATCCATATGACGTTCCATAATTACTTCATCTTGTGTTAATGTCCCAGTTTTATCTGTACATAAAATGTCCATTGATCCGAAATTTTGAATCGAATTAATATTCTTAATTATTGTTTTGGCCTTGCCTAGTGAAATTGCGCCTTTAGATAAACTAGCAGTCACTATCATTGGGAGCATTTCTGGTGTTAAACCAACAGCAATTGATATACCAAACAAAAATCCTTCTAATCATTGGTTTTCTCCACCAATAACACCTTTAATTCCTAAAATTAAAAATACTATAGGGACAATAACGGCCATTATAATAGTGAACATTATTGAAATTTTTTTAATTCCTTTATCAAAGTTTGTTGGTATTGGTTTTTCATTGATTTTGGAAGCAACTTGTCCAATAATTGTATCATTGCCGGTTGCAATTACAATAGTTTTAGCAGAACCTGAAATAACATTGGTTCCCATAAAAGCTAAATTGCTACGATCAGTTATTGCTTCAAATTCTTTAGAACTGTCGATGTTCTTATATTTTTCAATAGCATCGCTTTCTCCGGTTAATGAGGATTGAGAAATAAATAAGTCTTTTGCTTCTAATATTCTTACATCCGCCGGAATAATATCTCCAGCTGCTAAATACACAATATCGCCTACTACAATCTCATCCATTGGAATTTCCTTCATAATACCATTCCTTTGAACAAGCGAAGTAGTTTCAACAGTCTCAACTAATTTATCAGCGCTTGATGCCCCACGTTGTTCTTGAACGAAGTGAATAATTCCACTTAAAAAAACCATAAATAAAACAATGATGACAGTCATTCCATCAATTCATGTTATCTTTTTACCTTTTGATGCCGGCAATATTAAATCAATAATCATAGAAACAATTGCCAATGCAAACAAAATGATGTTAAAAAAATTAAAAAATGATCTAAATAAACGCTTTCAAACATTATCAGCGCCTTTTTTTGTTATTTTATTTAAACCATATTCTTCTCTTGCAGCTTCAATTCTTTCTTCATCTTGAAATCCGTTTTGAGAGGTTTGATATTTTAAAAATAATTCTTCTTGACTACAATTAGAAGCTTCAACTAACCTTGTATTGATTTGCTTAATTTGTTTTTCTTTTCTTGAAGAATTTTTAAGTTTATTTTTTGTTATATTAACTATCATGTTATCTCCTTTTTATTTGGGTATTTATTATAGGAGAGCGAAATATAATTAAATACTAAAAGTTACTATGTAATTTTTAGTTAAATTGCTATATCGCTCACAACTTGGTAATTCCATAGTACCTCCATATATTTAAGTTTATAAAAGTATTTTAACATATTTCAAAATTAATTTCATCTAAACTTAAAAATTAAAAATTATATAAATCTTTTATTTTTAATTCATTTAAATTTTTTGTTTCACCAATTTCAATAATCTGTCCATCTTTGACATAAATGTATTTCTTAAAATAAGTTTTTATTAATGAAATGTCGTGAATATTTACTAAAATTGTTTTTTTGTATTCTTGTGATATTGAAGACAATAATTCCAAAACATCTCTTGCGTTTGCTATATCAAGACTATTGGTAGGTTCGTCTGCTAAAATAATGTCAACTTTTTGTAATAAAATAAGTATCAACCACAATCTTTGCCTTTGACCCCCGCTTAATTCATCGACTCTTGTAAATAACTTATCAAATATATTGAATTTTACAAAATATTCATATATTTCTTGTTTTTGGGTTTTGCTTAAAACATGAAATCAAGAAAAAAGAAAATTTTTATATTTTGGATAAAAATGTAGAATGTTTTCATAGCAATTTAAACTTTCAATAAAATTATTGTTTTGACTTAAAAATCCAATATTTTTTAATATTGCCTTTCATTGTTTTTTTGAAGCTCTATAAATATCAATATCATTAATTTTTACATTGCCTTTTTTTACAAACAATTGCCTCAATAAAGCATTGAAAATTGTTGATTTTCCAGCGCCGGATTTTCCTATTATCGCTATAAATTCACCCTCTTCAATAGAAAAATTTATGTTCTTTAAAACTATTGGACTTTTTTTATAATAACTTGCATCAACATTGATGAATTCAATTTTTTTCATATTTAAATTATATTTGGAATGTATTAATACAAAACAAAATATTGCAAAAATAAAAACATTAAGCGTGTTCTGCTCAATGTTTTTCAGCGAGGCTTGTATCACAACCTCATTAATTTTTATTTAATAGTAATTTCAACATCCAAATTTTTTAATACTTGAATTGCTGTTTCTTTAATTTCTTTTGAATATTCATCAAATTGTTGTTGTTCATCTTCATCAAGTCTAATTTTTGGCAAGTGTGTATAACCATTCTTACCCAAGATTACTGGTAAACCAAAGTAAACTCCGGCATGTTTATATTCCTTTGGCAATTGAACTCCAAGAGAATAAATTCTTTGTCTATCATACAAAATTGCTTGTGTAATTTCAGCAAGGTTTTCGCCAATACCATAATTGGTAATGCCTTTACCGGCAATAATTTCAAATGCTTCTTTTTTAACCATTTCGTTTAATTGAGAAAGTCATTCATTTGTTATAGTACCATTAGCTAATCAATCTTTTAATGAACCCAAACCAATTCTTATTTTTGAAAATGGAATTAAGCATCTTGCTCCATGTTCGCCAATAACAAATCCAGTAATTGAGTGTGCTTTAATTCCAATTTTTTCTGAAAGAAATTTTTTCATTCTGGCAGTTTCTAGAATAGTTCCCGAACTAATAACTTTATTTGGAGAAAACTTGGTTACTTGTTGATAAATTGTTGCCATAATGTCAACAGGGTTTGAAGCAATGATTGTAACACCAGCAAATCCTGAATCTTTTATGCTTTGACCGATCTTTCTCAATAGTTTTGCATTATCGGTCAATAATTCCATTCTATCTTTTAAAACGCCTTCCTTTGGTCTAATTGATGCAGTAATAATGACAATATCAGCATCTTTCAAATCTGAATAATCTCCAGCCTTGAATGTTGAACCATTGTTGGCCATTGAACAAGCAGCATCATTTAAATCCTTTGCTTGCGCAATTGCGACTTGTGGAAAACTATCAATTAAAACATAATCTGCTTCTATGTTTTTATTTAATGCAGCATATAAATATGAACTACCAACAGCACCAACGCCAATTAATCCTATTTTAGTCATTTTTTTTGCCTCCTAATAACTCTTTAAAATTTTTTGCCAAATTAAAATTGTAAGATTCCAAAGGCTTTCTTTCGAATGGATTCTGTTCATTTAAATAGGCAAATAAAATACTTGAATGATGTAAGAAAGACATTATTCAACCCAATGTACTATCGTTATAATTGTCAATCATGATTTGAATGTTAGGTATTTTATATACATTAACATGGTTTTCAATAAATGTTTCCATTACAAGATTACATAAATTATTATAAGTTAAATTGCTTAAATAATTCAAACCATCCGTCTCATTTTCGTTATTTTGTGAAATTTTGCAGTCCATAATAGGTTCTTGAAATTTTAAACAAGTATCAAAGCACTTAAATGGAGTGTTGGTGTAATTTGAGGCCAAAGTTTTGTTATCGACGCCCCCTAAGCAAGTTTCAATATAAATCCTATTGTTCATAGATGAAATGGTCTCACTAAAAAGCATTTGTCACAATTTTGCCAATGATTCTTGATTTTGCTCGAAATAGCAAATATTTTCAAATATAAAATTGTTATCATGAAGAATTTTTCTAGTAATTGCATATAAAACTGCTGAGTTTTTTTCTAATGGTGCATTTAAAAAAAATTCATTAGCCTTATGAGCACCAGATAAATATTTTTCAATATTAATTCCTATACAAGCAATTGGCAATAAAATTGCAGGTGAATAGCTTAAGAATCTTTCGACTGTATTATCTAAAATTGTTAAATGAGTATATTGATTTATCTTGGCATCATTAAATAATCTTCCATAATTATTGTTTGTCGTTACATAGATATATTTAGAAGCGCCTGCTTTGCCTAACTCTTTATATAATAAGTTTTTTAATTCTCTAAACATTATTAAGGTTTCTAAGCATTCGCCAGTTTGTGAGATTACATTAATAGCAAACTTTTTATTTTGAAGTTTAATAAGCAATTTAGCAACTTCTAAACTATTAAAATTTTCATTAACATAAACCAATTTAATTGATTCATTTTCTTTTCTTAAATCAAAATGCAAATCAGCAAGCGCCTTAATTTGATTAATTATTGCTTGAGTTGCTATTATTACTAAATATTCAATACCATCTGATAATAATTCACTTGATATTTCTTGGATTTTTTCATAATCAGATTTCTTTACATTTTTAAAAACATTGAATACACCTAAATAATTTGAATTTTTAACCTTTGAGTTTTTTATATCTAACAAGATTTTTTGAACCGCCTCATAATAACGGTTTGGTGCACTTTCTTTAATTGCTTTTTTTAAATTTATGTCAATAATTTGCTTATTTTCCATAATTAATTCCTTTGTTAGTAAATTCTAATAATCCATCAAATTCTGCATCTTGACTATCTAGTTTAAATTCAAAAGGGTTTCTTAATTCCTTGGGGTGAATTCTTTTAAATGAAACTACTAAATCATTATTTGGCATTATTTCAATTACTTGAACTTCCTTAATATCATTGATTTTAAACATTAATTTTAAATCACTAATGTAATAATCACTAACTTCATTTATACTCAAAAAGCATTTACATCCTTCTTTTGTTTGTAAAATAATATTATTCTTTCAAACCTTTATTATTTTGGCTTTAAAAATATCTCCTATTTCATAATTCATTTTTGCCTCTATTTTTATATATATTTATAATAAAATTTCTAAATTATATTTTTGTATAAGTTATTAATTAATTTAATAATCATGAATATATAAATTTAAAATTTAATATATATTAATTATTAATGCTTAAATTATATAATATATAAAATTTAAGTTTATACATTTAAAATAAAATGTAAAAATTAATATAATTAGTTTATGAAAAATAGTTTTTATAAATGCTTAAACATTGCAACATTGACAGTTTCCTTACTTTCAACTAGTCCTATTTTGACGATTAGCTGTGATGTAAAGAAAGATGTTGATTTATTGCATTTTAAAATGACTGTTAATAAGCCTTGAAATGGTTCAAAAAATGATGAATACTTTAATCAACTAATTAAAGATATTAAACAAAATAATAAGAATTTAAAATTTGATTTTAACGTTTCATATATTTTAGACAATGTCGATATTGCCTCTGCTATTAAAGCTAAAAAAGCAAATATGGCTTTTATAACGTCAACTTTATTAAAAAATTCATTGCTAAAAAATGATGTTATTCCTTTACTTCAAACAAAAACAAGGGCTTTTTATTTTGACAAATTAGATGAACAATATGCTGATGGTTCTGACAATGATCCGCTAAGAAAAATAGCAAAAATAGCAAACGATTTATTTAACAAAAAGCCTTATAAATCATGAACAGATAACGAATATCAATGAAATGGAAAAATTTATGAAAAATTTTATGATAAAGAAGGCGTTAATGTAAATTATCAACGCGGGTCAATCATGATTTTTGGAACTGATTCAGAAATTAAATCAATTAAAGAAGCATGAGAAAATAAAGACTGAAATACATTTAGAAATTTTGGAATTGTAATTGGAAAAAAATCAAGTGGGACAAAATACATAGCACAAGAGGATTTATTTAAAAAACATTTCAATTTAGCAAATAATAAATTTTCTTCTTTTGCAAATGATCAAATAAATAATGCTAATAAATACATTACTGAAAAACCCAGATACATCGGCAAGGGTGCACTGTCAAAATACCACATTGTTTTTGATGAATTTGCTTCTTTTGCATATACGCACAATTGAAATAAATCAAAAAGCATAAACTATAATTTTTATTGCCCTGATGGAAATAAAAAGATTGAATTATTAACAGTAACTGATCCAATAAAATTTAATGTCTTAGTTGTTGATAAATCAATACCAAAATCTGCTTATCTTGCTTTTGCAAATTCAATAATTAATTTAGCAAAAGAAAAAAAAGATACATACGGACCAAATGTTGGTTTCAATGAATATGAACTAATTAATGAATCTGACTATTCAAAATATTTTTAATTATTAGCAATTAAATTAAGTATATAATTTTTTTATAAAGAACAGGGGTGCCTTTGGCTGAGAAATACCCTCATTAGCTGATCTAGTTAATACTAGCGTAGTGAGTGTCTTAGTTTTTTGCATCCTCTTTTAGGAGGATTTTTTTATGCTAAAATTTAAAAAATATTTGCTTATAGGGGCAGCGGTATTGCCTGCAATGGTTGGAGCATCAGTTTTATCTTCATCATGCGTTGATAAAATTTCAAACAATGCTAAAACTTACCAAAATTTAAAATTTTCAATTAACAAGCCTTGAAGTGAAGCAAGCAATAAAGATAATTTCTTTTATGAAGTTATTAATAAAATTAATGAAAATAAAAAAGGTTATAAAGTCAACAACGCAACGTTACATTATTTAGATGATAATGTTGATTTTATAAAAGAATTACAAAAAGGAACTGCTGATATCGCATGTTTAACACCAACGGTGTACAATCTAGAAAAAGATAAATCAAATATTCATCCATTTTTGCAAACAATGACAAGAGCGTTTGTTTTTGATCAAGATTTTAACGCTCAATATTCAAATGGTCTAGATGATGATCCACTAAGAAAAATAGCTCAATCAGCATTTGATTTATTTAACAAAAAACCTTTTGAAAATTGAGATGATAAGGAATATAAATGAAATGGTTCAATCTATGAATCGTTCTATGCAAAAAAAGACAAATTAGTTGATTATTATAGAGGGTTGGTTGCTATTTGAGGAACACAAGAAGAACTTAAAGCAATAAAAGAAGCTTGGAATAAAAAAGATTGAAAAACATTTAGAAATTTTGGAATAATGCATGGAAGTAGTTCTAGTGGTTCAAAATACTTGCTTCAAGAAGCATTATTTAAAAAACATTTTAATTTAAAAGGAAATGAATTTAAATCATTTTTAGAAGATAAACAAGGAAACGAAACAAAATACATCAAAGGTAAGATTAAAAATATTGGAAAAGGTGCATTTTCTAAATACCATATTGTTTTTGATGACCTTGGATCTTTTGCATATACTCATAGTAAAGGCAGCGCAATCTATAAATTGGATGACAAAAATTCAAAAATTGAATTTTTAACAGTTACCGAACCTTTAAAATATAACATTTTTGCTACATCATCAAATATTCCAAAAGAATTAAGGGAAATAATTGCAAATGCAATGGTCGAAGTTTGAAAGGAAGGCAAAGATACATATGGGCCTACTGTTGGATTCAATGGTTACAAGATAATAAATGATCCAATGAAGGAAGTTATATTGCCTTATAAAAATGTATTCAATATAAATTAGTTATGAATAATATTTCTTTTCCAAAATCTTTCTATTTTGAAAAAATAAAATACGATAATTTAACGTTAAGGGGACCAAAAAAAATTATTTGAAGAATTTTAGGTCTCGTTTTTGTTTTAGTCTTAATTGCTTTGTCAATTTATTTTATTGACTTCTCGTTTGCACCAAACGGAAGAAGGGTTTTTAGTCAAAATATAATTGACTTTTTTAGACCACATTTGATTAGCAAATTAATTCCTGGTCAAAATTTGTTTCTATTATCAATTAAATATTTATGGGAAAGCATTAAGGTTGCTTTTTTAGGAACGATTATTGGGACATGTTTAGCATTATTTACAGCTTTTTTTTCTAACTACAAAATGAATAAATATTGAATAGCAATTCCTATAAAATTCATAATAATAGTTTTAAGATTACTACCAGAATTATTCTTTATTTATTTATTTCAAATTTCAGCAGATAAAACGTTGGCTATAAATTTGATTTTCTCTTGATTTACTTGGCTTTGATTACACGAATATTTTTCTCAAGTAATTGAAAATGCAAATTTTGAGATATTCTATTGACTAACAAAAATAAAACAAAATAGATTCACTGCATTTTTTAAAGAAATTTGACCTCAAATATCTCCAAAAATTCTTAATTATATATTTTATGCTTTTGAATCAAACATTCGTTGATCTACAATTCTTTCAAAACTTGGTTTTTTAGGAATTGGAATATTGATCTATCCAAATTCAATCAATGTTAATTATTTTCATGAACTTCTAATCCCACTGCTAATATTAGCAACATTTTTAATTTTTATTGAATTTTGTAACTTTATAATATCAAATTTGTTGTTTTATTCAAGGACTCAAAAAGTAAATATAAAAAAATATGCCAAAAATTCTACTATTAAAAAAATAATAATTTTTATAGCAATTGCAATAGGCTTAACAATAACTATCTTTGCATGTTTATCATTAAGAGGAGAAAAATTTTATTCAACCCAAGGAAATTACTATTTCAAAGAGTTATTTAATGGTGAATGAAAAAATGTTTTTCTTGGATGAAAAACAAACAGTAATTTTGGACTTCTATATATGCTTTTGCAACTTGGGGCATTGGTGCTTTTAAGCATTTTACTAACATATTTTATATCGTATTTTAAATTGCTATTGCTTTCAAGACAATTATTCAAACGCTCATATTGAATTGAAAAAATTTGAAACACTATTTTAAGATCAATTCCTGTAATTTCATTATTTTTATTAATCTCTAATTTGTTTAATAAATTAGAAGCTGCTTTTGTTATAGCATTTGCAATTCATAGTTCTTCTACTATTTCTAGAATGTTGGAGAGCTCCATTAAAAAAATCTCGACAAACAAGATAAATGAACTAAAAATCAAAGGATATTCAAAATTTTATATCTTTAGAAATTTCATAATGCCAACAATTAAGCTAGATTTAATTACATTTATGACTTTTGAAATTGAAAAAATAACTAGAAACTTTATTACATACGGTTTATTTTCTGCTTCATTGCTAGGATCTGAAACTAATCTAGGAAGATATAAAGAAATCTCCGATATTGCACCATATTTATGAATTGAATTTATCATTATTGGATTAATTAATCTAGGTAATTATTTATATAGATTAAGATTAAATAAAGGCAGTATTAAAAAATAAAATAATACTTATTTAAATGTCACTAGATAAATTTATCTCTAGTGATATTTTATTAATTAACTTAGATCTTTAAAAGAAATGTATTACTTAAAAATTATGTAATTTATATAATGTTTGTTATAATAAATATTAGACCTAGGGGTTTAGTATAACGGCAGTACCGCAGTCTCCAAAACTGCTTGTGAGGGTTCGATTCCTTTAACCCCTGCCATATAAAAAAAGTTTGTTAATAGCAAACTTTTTTTAAATTCAATATTTAAAAAATTTGCTTTGTTAGCAAATTTTTAATCTAATTTAATTTTGATATTTTTTAGCAACATATTCTTTAATTTGATCAACACTATCAAGCTTTTCTCAACTTAAATTAAGGTCGTTTCGTCCAAAATGTCCATATGTTGCAGTTTGTAGATATATTGGCTTTAATAAATCTAATTTTTTTATAATTTGTTCAACGCTTAAATCAAATACATGTTCAATAATGTCAGCAATTTGTTCATCATTATATTTTGATGAATTAAAAGAATTTATATAAATAGATTGAGGACGTGGCAAGCCTATTGCATAAGACAATTGAATTTCAATTTTGTTTGCTATCTTAGCAGCAACTAAATTTTTAGCAATATACCTTGCCATATAAGCAGCAGACCTATCTATTTTTGTAGCATCTTTTCCTGAAAATGCTCCTCCACCATGGTGAGCAAAACCGCCGTATGTATCAACAATTATTTTTCTTCCTGTAAGCCCAGTATCTCCAACAGGGCCACCAATTACAAATCTGCCAGTCGGATTAATCAATAAATCATAATCCAAATTAAAATTAAATTCTTTTAACACATAATCAACAATATTTTTCTTTATAAAATCTTTAAATTCTTTTAAATTTGCATTTTCAGCATGTTGAATTGACATTAAAACTTTTTTAACAGTTATTTTATTGCTTTCATCATCATATTCTAATGTTACTTGGCTTTTCATGTCACTTTTTGCATATGGAAATTGATTTTGTCTTCTTAAAAATTCAGCGCGCTTAAGAAGCTCATGTGCTAAAACTATTGGTCAAGGCATATAGAATTCATTTTCATTAGTTGCATATCCAAAAATAATCCCTTGATCACCAGCACCCAATTCATGGTCTTCTTCTTTATTGACACCCAAAGCAATATCGGCACTTTGTGGAGCAATACCATTAATTATATTAAAATCATTTTCATCATATCCTAATGGTTTCAATACCTTTCATGCTTCTTTAATTGTGTCAGAATATGCCTTTGTAGTTATTTGACCTCCTATGTAGATGATGTTGTTGTTTGCCAAAACATCGCAAGCTACTCTTGCATATGGATCATTTGCCAACAAACTATCTAATATTGCATCACTAATTTGGTCGCATATTTTATCAGGGTGACCTGCCCCTACACTTTCTGATGTTAATAATTTTTTCATTTAAAAAACCTTTCTAACACAGAGAAAGGTTTTTATTATCTTTTTTTGTACATGTTAGATATAAATCCCTTACCATCCACCTTGCTTTATTTAAGTAGGTTGGCATGCCTTAATATGGTTAACTGGCAACTCTCTATGTATTTTTTGTTTTATTATTATACTAAAAGTTTAGTATATTATTAAAAATTAATAATTATAAAATTATAATGTTTTCTTTTGCTGATTCATCTAGGGTTTTTTGATCTCATGCAGATGCTTGAACTTCACCAATATGATGTTTTTCTAATAGAAACATTGCAATTCTACTTTGGCCTAGGCCACCACCAATCGTATATGGCAATTTGCCTTCTATTAAATCACAATGATATGGACTCAATTTTTTAATTTCTTCTTCGGTTTTATTTGATTGTTTAATTAAAGAATCTTTATCAACTCTAATTCCCATACTGCTAATTTCCAATGCTTTTTTATTTACTGAATCATAAACAATTAAATCCCCATTCAACATTCAATCATCATAGTCGAATGCTCTTTTTGAATGTGGAATTCCATCAGGTAAATTGTATCCTATTTGATAAATAAAAACAGAACCATATTCTTTGCAAATTGCTTCTTCGCGTTCTTCGGGACTTAGGTTTGGATAAAGATTATACAAATGGCTAGAACTAATAAAATAAATATTTTTAGCTAACTTTTGACTCAAAACAGGATAGATTCTATTAATAGATTTTTCAGTATTTTTTAATGCTCCATAAATTAACTTAACAATATGTTTTAAATATTTTAAATTTCTATCTTCTTTTTTTATAATTAACTCTCAGTCTCATTGGTCTACATATATTGAATGTTTATAATCTAATTTTTCTTGTTTTCTTATAGCATTCATATCTGTATATATTCCTTCATACAATCCAAATTCATATTTCTTTAAAGCATTTCTTTTTCATTTGGCAAGTGAATGAATAATTTGCAATTCGTCTTCAACTTCGTCTGCAAAAAATACAACTGGTTTTTCTCCGTTTAGACCATCATTTAAACCACTCTTAGTTTTTACAAACAATGGCGCTGAAACCCTGACCAAATTCAATGTTCTATGAAGTTGATGTGAAAATAGATCTTTTAGTTTTTCAATAGCAAATTGGGTATCTTTCAATGATAATTTTGATGATGGCATATTTTATGCTCCTTTTTTAATTAATTTAATAAATTATAAATTAATATAACTCTTAAATATAAATAATTTTTTAATACAATAAAAATCAAGCCTAATGGCCTGATTTTTATTACTTATATTGCCAAATTTGAAACTATTTCTTTTCAACAGTTAGGCCGTATTTAGCACTTACTGATTTAATTAAGGCATCCATTGGCAATGCACTATTACGTAATAAAGCATCAAAGAATTCTTTTACATATTTATGATCATCTTTTTCAACAAATTCTCTTCTTGTTAATCCTAGTTTCTTTTGAACTTTTGTATATAGATCCATCATAACTGCCTTACCTGAGTTATATGAGGTTGCTTGACCAACATATGATAGGTAACGTCTTGATTCTGATGTTATGTCACCAATTCCTAGTGATGAATTTTTCTTCATGAATTCTCTTACTTGGTTGATTGAAGCACCTGCTGGCAAGTCTTCATGTCCTTTTACACCTTTACCATGGTAAGCAGTGTCTAATGCTAAACGCATGTTACGCAATTGAGCTTCGTTTAATGCACCTTGGTATTGCAACAAGTTAGCCAATTTTACAGCATCCATTGCATGCTTTTTATCTTGTTTTTCATATTTATTAACTTGTGCAACTTTATTTCAATATACACCATTGTGTAAGTCTTTAATTTGTTCAATCATTTTATCTGTAACTTCTGCTTCTGTTTTAGCAGTAAAGAAGTTTGTTATACCATGTGCTGTTGAGAAGTCAACTGGCATTGCATATAAATCGCCATCTTTATTGTCATAATCTGGTGTGCCATAGAATCCAGCTTCAATTCCAAATCATTCCATAAATAGAGCTCAACCTTCAACGTATGAAGTGTAGTGGAATACATTTCCTAATTTATATTTACCAAATTCTCCAACTGATGATAGATACTTTTGAGCATACATTAATTGGTTGTGGTGTCCCATCATTGATTCATGGTTTGCAAATGAAGTAACTGATCATTTTGGTAATGAGAAGTATGGGTCAACATTAAACATGAATTTTTTAATGCTTGAGTCGTAAGCTCCAACACCTGAAAATTCTCTTCTAGAAAAGGCATATGTTTGAATATCATAATCAGGAACGGGATTTGCAAAGAATTTACGTCCATAATTTTGAGTAGTCTTCTTAAATTGATCATATGCTTTAAATGCTGACAATCCACCATAATAGAATTCTTCGTTTGTTATCGAACCATGTTTTGTAGCTTTATTTTTTTCACTTAGTAATTGATTATAATTGAATTTTGTTAATTCATCAACATATTTCTTCAAATCAGGATTTGTTTTAAGACCACTTTTTACAGTATCTGTTCAGTAGGCACTACCTTCACGTCCAAAGAAGAATTCTTCGTCATTTAATCATTTAGTAAATGAAGGAATATCAATGTTTCCTTTTTCATCACGAATTACAACAGTTTCTTCTTTTATTTCTTCTGGTCCAATACCATCAGCATCATATTTAATTTTGGCTTCTCATTTTTTGCCTTTTCCAACAATTAAATCAGCTGCTTGGTTAGCAATTTTCTTTGAGTTTTCAGCAGATTTCTTTGTTGTTTCATAACCAATATTATTTACTTGATCATCTGTTAAATCAGAAGTTGTAGCCATCTTTAGAATTTGACGATACATTGATTGACCATTTACGGTAGCATCTCCTTCAGCAAAACCCAAACCAACATTTCTTTGATTTAGGTCTTTTTCAGTTAATCCTAAACCATATAATTTAACAATTTCCCCACTAGCATTTTTTGCATCAATAGACAATTCTTTTTCATTAACTTTATTTTCTTTATAAAGTTTTAATTCTTTAATGTCTTCACCCAATCCATGAGTTGCAGCATTGTAATATGTAGTTGCATAATATTTTAATAATTCTTTTTTGGCTGTTGGCAAGGTAGAAGAATTAATTAATTCTACAACTGAAATTTCGTTTTTAGACTTATCATTTACAAAATTAGTTAGTTGTGTTTGAAATAAACTTCCTACAAAAGCATTAATTACCATTTTTGAGAAAACTTTCGACATAACAACTTTATGTTGCACTGCTTCTTTGAAGTTTTCTAATAATTGAGGTAAACTGCCTCATCCTCTTCCTAGTTGATTATTAAATGCATTCAATGGATATACAGATGCATTTCCTCAAGAAAATGTAGGGTTTAACAATCTTAGTTGATTGTCATGGTGTCCTTTAGCAATTTCTCAATCGTATTTTATAGCATATTTTCATGCTAAAGAATCGCTCGTTAATGAGGCATCATTTATTTTTGAAATTTTTTCAATATATTTACCATAAATTTCAGAAATTTTCTTTGATTGTTCAGCAGTAGGTGCACTTATTCCATTTAATTTTTCTTTCTTTAATTCAGATTCAAGATCACCTTTTAAATCTAAAATATGTCTTGCGGCTGCTTCTTGGCTGGCTGGTGAATTATCATTTTCTTTTGAAAGTAAATTGCTTAATTCATCGCTCTTTTTAACAATATCGTCATATTCTTTGTCTAGTGCATCTAATTCTTTTTGATTAGCTTCAATTTCTTTAGAAATATTTTCTTTTTTTGTTGTCAAATTTGCAACTTCAATTTCAAGTTTTGACTTTTTATTAGTTTCTTCAATGATTTTATCTTTTTGAGTTTTTAATTCTGTTTGAAGACCTTCAAACTTTTCTTCTTCTTGTTTAATTTCTAAATTCTTAGCTTTAATTTCTTCCTTTTTTGATGATATTTCATTATTTTTTGTGCCATCAGAATTTTGTTTTTCTAATGTTTCTAGGTTTTTATTTAAATCATCCAAGGCTTTTCTTAATTCAACTAATTTAGTTTTAGATTCTTTAATGTTATTTTCTATTTCTGTTGATTTTTTCAAATAACTTTCTATTTTTTTCCCTGAATTTTTAAATTTGCTTTCAGAAGACAATAGCTTGGTCTCTAAGCTACTTAATTGATCTTTAAGATCATCATTTTTTTCATTTAATTCTTCATATTTCTTAGGAATTTCAACAATAGCTTTGTTTGCAGCATTTAATTCTGCTTGATATTTAGCTGTTCTTTCTTGTTGGATTTTATTTAAATCTTCTTGCAATTTTTTAACTAATTTTTCTTTTTCTTCAATTGTTTTTGAATTATTTTTTGTTTCTTGCAATTGCTTCATAAGATCATTAATTTGTGCTTGATCTTTTTGAGAATTTGCTTTTGCTTCATTTAATTGCTTTTCTAAAGATTCAATTTTTTTGTTTAATTCATCATTATTTGTATGTGTACATGATGCTGCCATAGGCATTAAGGCTGCTACGCCAAAAATTGAACCTAATGAAATTAGAATTCTAGTTTGTTTTTTCATTTTTCCCTTCTTTAACTTTTAACTTATATTGTTCTTTTTTACAACAAAGTTTTTATTTTTTTATAGTCATAATTTTAGAAAAAAAAGAAAGAAAACGCTTATTTTGTAATTTTTTTGCATATAAAATACAAAAAAAATTAACATTTTCTTATAGTTTTAAGTACAAAAAAGCATAACAAAAGCACAATAAAAATTTTTTTGCTAACTTTAAATATTAGAATTTATGCTTTATTTTTGTAAACTATATATTTTTTAAAAAAGTGGATGAAAATCAAAAAATGATGATGCTTTTTTTAAAAAATCTAACAAAATAAAAAATTTTTAAAAATTTTGAAACATATTTAAAAATAGTATATAATAATACACGTAGCAACCATAACGAAGGGGTCCACCTGAAACCATTCTGAACTCAGCAGTTAAGCCCTTCAGTGCCGACGATACCTCAATGGGAAAATAGGACGTTGCTTTTTTTATATCTTTTTTTAATAAAAAATAAGGCTTTTAAACCTTATTTATATATAGATTAATATAAGTTGAGATTAACAATTATTATTTTTAAAAATTTTTTTACCTAATTTAATATACTTATCAACTTTTTGATTCAAAACCTCAAATGCTAAATTATAAATATCTTCATTATAAATATCAACACCAGCATCTTTTAAAATATTTGCAGGTCAATCGATGTCTCCGGCACTTAAAAATTTATTTATATAGTTTTTTAATGCTTCTTGGCCTTCTTGTTTGTATTTTTGGAAAAATACATTTGCTACGATATATCCTAATGCATATTTATATACATAGAAATAATAATAGAAGTGAGGAACCATTACGCTATAAACATTTCTAGGATCGCCTAGTTTTATTGATTTTGATGTAGTCGAGTATTTCTTTTCGTTTTCAACATATAATTTTTCTATTTCTTCATATGTATTTAGTGGTTTATTTTCATCTATTGCATTATATAGATCGAATTCAAAATTAGATCACATCGTTTGACGCAAAACTGTGCCAATAAAATCATTAATGCTTGAATCAAGTAGATAAAATTGTTGTTGAATATTTTTTGATTTGCTTATTAAATAATCATTTAGTAATAATTCATTAAATATCGAAGCAATTTCTGCTAAAAATATTGGATAAGAGCTTCTAAGAGGAGATTGGCATTTATTAGAAAAATATGAATGCATTGAATGTCCCATTTCATGGCATAATGTATTGACTGATTCCAATGTTCCATCAAAATTCATCAATATATAAATTTTTTTCATTCCTGCTGCCCCGCCTATAGAATAAGCGCCGCTTCGTTTAGATGGAACATTGACATAATCAACCCAACGTTCATCAATAGCTTTTTTAACAACTTCTGGATATTCATAAGGCATTATTGAAATAACATCTAATAAAATCTTTTGTGCTTCTTCTATTGTATATGAAGATTTAACATTAACTAAATCTAAAAAGTAATCTCATTTTTCTAATTTTTTATTGAATTTAGCTTTAAAAAATTGTTTTTTAGCATTGTTATATTTTTTAAATATATACATATGTTTTTGAACTGCATCATAAATAATGTTCAATAACTTTTTATCAACATGATCTTGCAACAAAATAGATTCAAGAGATGAATTATATTTTCTATATAAAACATTAACTGATATTTCTTTAATATGTTGATATAGCAATCTTGCTAATGATTGTTTATTTTTTAAATATCCATTTAAATAATTAAAATAAACATCTTTTCTAACTTGTTCATCTTTATTTTTTAATAAAGCTATTCTATTTCCTTCGGTTATTTTTATTTTTTTATTTTTAATTAAAACATTGCCAAAATCAACTTCACTATCGCTTATTATTGAAAAAATATCTTCAGGCACAGGCGAACCACTTGCAGTATCATTTAAATAATTTTCAACATCATCCGACAATTTATGATCAAGTTCTTGCAAAGTTGCTTCTAGGTCTTTTTTAACATCAATTAGTCTGTCGTCATTAATTCATGTTTTGATTTTGTCTTTATGTTGAAAAATTCTATTGGCTTCTGAACCTAATTTTTTAGCATATTCTTGGGATTTTGTTTCAAATAATGAAATTGTTTTATTTATTGTGGGATCAACAATATTTATATTTAATTTATTATCTAAATAATTAGAAATTCTATTGCCTAAAATTAAGAATTTCTTTGAAAGCTCAATATATTCAACATATTGGTCTAATGAATTGTATTTGCTATCTTTTATTTTAATTATTTTTGAATACAAATCAAAATATTCATCTTCTAATTGTTGATAGGTTTTATTACCTAATATGTCTTCAATATCTCATTTATATTTTTCTTCAACGTCACTATATGAATTGTATTTTTTTAACATTATTCCCCTTTATTAATATAGATTAAACTTTTTATATCGTATGGCAATCTTTCATGAGAATTAAAGCCATCTAATTCCATTAAAACAATTATTCTACTGATAATTACACCTTGTTCTGTTAATAATTTAGTAATTGCTTCCAATGTACCCCCGGTTGCTAAAACATCGTCAACTATGACGGCTTTTTGACCTGGTTTAACTAAACCTTTTTGAATTTCTAAAATATTTCTACCATATTCAAGTCCATAATCGCAGCTTATAACTTCGCCGGGCAATTTGCCTTTTTTTCTTACCATAATAAATGGTTTTGATAATTTAGCAGCTACTGGTGTTCCAAATAAAAATCCTCTTGCATCAGGACCCACAATAATATCTGCACCTTCTGCTAATTTAGCCATTTCATCAATTGTATAATGTAGTGCTTGTCCATTGGCTAATAAAAGCGAAATATCTTTAAATTTGACGCCTTTTTGTGGAAAGTCATCAACAGTTCTTATATACTTTTTTAAATCCATAAATTTCTCCTGATAATAAGTTGATAAATAACGAATAAATTTTAATATTATTTACAATTTTATTTTATAAAAAAATGATTTTATTTCAAACATTTGAATAAAAAACTAGTTAAAATAAATATATTAATTTGCTAAATTTTTTTTATTTATTGATAAAATAAAATTAACTTAAATTCTTTTATTTTAAATTTTAATAATTACTCGGAGGATAGAATGAATAAAATTAATTTTTTTGCATTAGGTGGTTTAGATGAAAACGGCAAAAATTGTTATGTTTTAGAAATAAATAACAAACTATTTGTGATTAACTCAGGAACTAAAATTCCTATTAACTCGCATAACGGTATTGATACATTAATTTGCAATTACGAATTTTTAGAAAAACGTCAAAAAGATATAGAAGGATTATTTTTGACTGATGTTAGAAATGAAACGTTTTCTGCTATTCCTTGATTATTAATGAAAATTAAAAACCTAAAAATATATACTAGTGCTTTTAATAAAATTTTTTTATTAGATAGAATTTCTAAATATAATATAGGTTCGAATACATTTGAAGTTAAAACAATAAATAAAAAAACAGCGTTTGGCGGGGTAAATGTAACTCCTTTTGATCTAGCCGGAGGTTTGCCTGGACAACTTGGGTTCAATTTTGAAACCCCAATTAGCAATATCTTGTTTATGACAAATTTTGTTGATGGTGATTTGGGTCCTTATGGTAAAACCGATTTGCAACAAATTCAACAAATAATTAATAACAAAAAGGAATTACAGCTTTTAATAATGGATAGTTCAAGAAGCGCTTTTCCTGGACGTTCAATTGAAAAACTTTGAGTTTCAAGAAAAATTGAATACAAATTTAAAGAAACATCAGACAACCAACGAATTATTGTTGGTTTATATGATGAAGATATGATAACTGCACATGAAATTCTAATACTTGCAAAACGTTATAACAGACCGGTTATAACTTATGGTTTAGCTTATTCTCAATTAATAAAACTTGTTGAAAAGGTAAATCCAAATTCTCAATTTCCGGAATTCGTTGAATATCAAACTGCAAATAATGTAAAAAATGCTGTTATTCTTGTAACAGGTGCAATAGATAGACTTTACACAAGATTTGCAAGAATTTCTAGCGATAATGATGTTTATTTAAAATTAAAAAATGATGATGCAGTCATTATAATTGCTCCGCCAGTTAACGGATTGGAAGTAAATTACGCAATAACACTAGATGATATTGCTAGACATACTGCTAATTTAATTGAACTAGGCAATGATCAATATTATTCATGTAATCCTGCTAAATTAGATATTTTTAATATTATTAAAGCATTAAAACCTAAATTCTTTATACCAATTCAAGGTCTATACCGTTACCAAGTTGTAGCAACTCAAGTTGCTAGAAGCGCAGGTATGAACATTAGTAACTGCTTAGTGTTGCAAAACGGAAAGGTGGCCGAATTCAACGATACAAATTTAATTTCTCAAAAACATGGAATTAGAAATGTAGGTGATGTTATTATTGATGGCTATGGTATTGGCGATATTTCCCATGAAGTTATTAATGAAAGAGAAAACTTAGCAAGAGATGGTGTAATTGCTCTTAGCTCATTAATAGATTATAAAAAGAAGAAACCAATCAATGAACTTCAAATTTCTTCATATGGAATAATTACGAAAGATAATAAAGAAGTTATTCACAAAATAATTAATGATTTATTCAAAAAAGAATTTGAAAATAAACAAACAAAAGAAATAAATTTAAAGGAAATTCAAGAAAAATTAAGAAAATCAATTAAAAGAAAAATCGCCAAAACTATTGACAAAGAGCCAATGATTGTAATAACTTTATATGAAATTTAACTTTTAAAAATTATAATTATAGTGATAACTAGGAATATTTATGAAAGTGGCAAAGGAAAAACAAACTAAAATTAAGAACCAAAAACAATACTTTTTTTCAAGAGACAGGGTGCTTTTATGAACAATAATACTTTTAGTAACATTGTTTTTTTTAGTTATATCTTTCCTTAATGTTCCTTGATTAACAACATTGCATTCATATTCATTTAATGTATTGTTTGGAATGTTCTCAATATTGTTTTATTTATTAATTATTCTACTTTCAATATGAAAAATCTTTAATTTAAAATCAACGTATAAATATTGAATATTCAATTTCAACCTTGGAAGATTAATATTCTTTTTTATTAATATTATAATTTTGGGTTCTGTTATTTATTACACCATTCATCAAGTTGAACATAATTCAAAGAATTTTTTTACTAAATATTTTAGCAGTTGATTTGTTGATTTTAGTAATAGCCAAAACTATTTACTACCTCAAAAATACACCCCCGGAGTGATTGGAACATTTATTAATTCAATATTAAATATTCCTGGAAAAAAACTCGGTTTTTCAATAGCTTACATAATAAGTATTGTTCTTTTAAGCTTATCTGTCATTTCATTTTTTATTAGTAACTCTTTCTTTAAAATGATATTCTCTCCAAAAAGCAAAAAGAACAAGGAAAAACTTCAAAATCAAAGCGATTTAAAAATAAAGGAAGAGGATATTAAAATAATTAATAACAAAGAAGTCGTAAATAGCAATATTCAAATTTTAGAGGCTAATTCTAACTCAAATAAAAATATAGACTCAACACAAAATTCAAACCAAAATAACAATCTTGATTTAGATCCTTTTGATGATGAAAAAGAAATTGAAGAAGATTCAAAACAAAAAGACAACAATGAGCCAGAGCCAAAAGAAGCTATTGACTCACCAAGCAATGAAAATTCTATAGATCCTACACTACAAGAACCAGATAATTCAAATAAAAATAAAGAGGTTAAAAAAGAAGATAAGATTTATAAAATCATTGAAGACGAAGAAGATTTATTCTAATTAAAAAAAAATCATTTTTTGCAAACATTTATTTATAAAAGCAAATTTCAATAACAAAATAATTTAAGCATTTTAGCTATAAACAAAGAGCATCTAAATTGCTCTTGTTTTTTTATATACAAATTATAAATTTACATAAATATTTTTTTAAAGGCTATTTTTATATATAATTTTTAAGTAAAAAATTTATGATTTAAGTTTGCTAAAAAAGCAAAGTATAACTGATAGACTCCATATTTAACAAATAATAGTTTATTAATTTAAAATAGTTTTTTATTTTTTAGATGTATTGGTTCAATATATCTTAGTTAACTTTAAATATATACACCCCGAGCACAATAAATAATATAGAAAGGTGCTAGTAATGAATAGTAAAAAAAGTAAAAAAATTGTGGTTGCACTTTCACTAACATTGATTGCTTCTGCCATCACGATACCCGTTGTAATTTCGTCCTTAATTGAAAATAAGAATAATTGGGCTAATAAATACTATAGCCAAAGATCAGAAGCTAGTCATCTAGTTAATTTAATAGAAAAAAATAGGCATTTTTATTATTTTGCCCTAGAAGATCAAAACAATTTAAATAAGTTATTAAGTGAAATTAATTTAACCAGCAAAAATAGTTCTGCTGATTTTAAAAATTCATATAATCTACTTAACAAGACAAATCTTGATATCAACAAAAAAATAAATATTAATAAAAAAGAATTTGACAAAACTTATTCTGACATTTTGCTTTTAAGCTTGCAATTACAAGATTTATTCAATAAAATTATTGATTTAAAATTGAATAACAATATAAAAGAAGATGTTGATGGATTATTACAAAGAGTTGAAAAAGATTTAAATAAATGTAGAAAAATAGATGAAAACATTAATCTTATTGACATTAAAGAAATATACGCACATAGTTCAAAAACAATCATTGATGTTTCAAATCAATTAAATTCATATTATAAATTAATTAACAGCAAAGATAAAACATATAAAGGCATTGTTTCAGAAATAAAAGATCTTAAAAAAGATTATTTCAACAAAATTGAAGATGGAGAAGAATATTACAAATTATATGGCAATGAAATAAACCATCTTAAAAAGAATTTTAAAAATTTCCAATCAGTTGAAGATTACAACAATTATATAAATTACGCCAATTCAAAAATAAAGGAAATTAAAGAAGAAATTGTTGAACATAGAAAGCTAAGCCAAAAGATAAAAAAAGATGGAAATGATATTTTAAATAATGATTATGGTAAAAGTGCTTTAATAAGAAATTCATACTTCCAAGAACCAAAATCATTTTTATTAATGTGAAATACCTTCACTAAATTAGATATGTTAATAAAGGCAAAATTCATTAATGAACGTCCTAAACAAATAAAAGAATTCCTAAAACAATATGAAGAAAGGCAAGAATACTTTTATAGAATTAATGAAAACGTTCCAAACCTTATTTACACATGAGTAATTTATAATAACAAAATTAGAATTATAAAAGAATTCTATTTTAAAGATAAAAAAGAAAACGAAGAATTTAATTCATTTTATTACAAGGATGAAGATATAGACAATCAATTAAATTCATTTCTTAATGAAGAACGAGAATTTAAAAATAGGCAAGAAAGACTAGTAAGGCTGTTTTATGACAAGGTTATTCAAAACCCAAAAACTAACGAAATTGATGAAGAAAAATTAATGAAATTAGATGACATCCATTTTGACCCGGAACAAGATATTAGATATTTACACTACCATTTTGGAAGTCTCATAACTCAAAAGGTTAATGAAATAATTAGGTATTATAACCAAAAAGCAAAAACCTTATTAGAAAAAATAAAAAACAATAATAGTTATGAAACACAAAAAAATAGAATAGAAAAATTACTTGCTAAAAATATTACTTATGTAAATAATTTTAGAGGGGATTTCAACGATTACGACAAATACTATTGGTGAACATATAAATTTCAAAAAGACAACAATGGTGATATAATCCTTTCGCCAAATAGCAAAATCCCTGATTTTTATAAAAATGAAATTGAAGTAGCTCAATACCTACATGAACTTGATGAAATACTTGATAATTTAAAAAACATTTAAACATTTGTCTCTTTAATAATTAAGCCAAAAAATAAATTAGATTTTTATAATGCTTAAAATAAGTTACTTTTTAATTAAAACTTAATTTGCTTTTGCAATAAAAAACTAAAAATAATAAAAAAATTTTACATATTTGTTAAAATTAAAATGTTTTTTTACAACAAATTAAAAAAATAATACTTTTAGAAAAAAATAAGGAGAATATTATGAAAATGAGAAAGAAATTGATTGCTTTATCTGTGGCTTTTGGACTTTTAGCGCCTCTTTCAGGAATTATTATGATTTCGTGCAAAAACGAAAAAAGTAATGCTGAATATCAAAAAGAACTACAAAATAAATGAACAGAACTTACGAATCTTTTAAATTCAAATTCATTTAAAGAAGTTGAATCTAAGCTAGATCTTTCAAAATTAAACGCTCTTAAAGAAGAATATAAAACAATAAACAGCAAAAGCAATGTTTCAGAATTGAAGAATTTTATTGCAAAAATTAATGAAACTGCGCAAGATATAAATGCACAAATTTCAAAATTAAAAAACACAAATGGAAATGCAAGCCCAGAAAACAACAGCCAAAATGATTTAAAAGTAGAATTAGAAATAGCAACTACAAAACTTAACATGCTACTTTCATCAAATGAAGGTAAAAACATCTCAATAAAAGAAGAAGCTAAAAACATATTAAATGCTGCAAATAAAGCGTTAGAAAAATCAAATGAACAAGAATATAAAAATCAAATTCAAAAAGTAAATGAAACCATCAATAAAATTGAAGAAGAAATAGCAAATTTAGAAAAGGGCCCAAAATCAAAAGAATTTACTAAATTAAAAGAGTTAAGAGAAAAGCTAACAAATTACTTAGATAGTGATTTCTCTGACTTTGCTTATAAAGATTTAAGAGCTGAAATTAAAGAATTAATTCAAAAACAAGAAAACGTTTCAATTGTTTCAAATGAAAAAGAAATAAAGTCAGCAATTATGCAAATAAATGATATTTTTTGAATTGCAAGCATCAAAAAATCAATACTAGATAAACAATTTCTTTATTTAGAAAATAAACCTAAATCTGAATTAGACGTAAAATTTTTAGCAGCGCATGACGAATTAAGCCAAGCATTGAATACCTCAATTTTTGAAAACATTGAAACAACAAATGAAAGAAATCTATTAAACAAATATATTAAAAAAAATTTAACCAAAATTTTTGATGTAGAAAAACAAAATTATATTGAAGAAGTTAAAAATACTATAAACTCTTTGTTAAACAAATATAATAATAATATAAATAACAATAATGATCAAATTTATGAATTAAATCGAAACATAGAACAATTAAATAAATTAAATCAAATAGAAAATAATTATGTTATTGACAAAGTCAAACTACTAAATCTATTAAATAAAGCAAATACTATAAAAAATGAAGGTTCATTTGCTAAAAAAGCAATTTTACTAGAAACATTAAGAGATAGCGTTTTGGAATTTCTTGAATTTTATTTACAATTAACCCATTATCTAAGAATCTTTTTTGACAAAAATAACGACATTATTAAATTATTACCAGCAGATTCACAAACAAAAATTAATAATTATCTAAACGAAATTAAAAAAATTACAGAAAAGAATAGTCAAGCCAAATGAAGCGCACCAACATTTGACGAATACATTTCAGCTTTTAAAGCACAAGAAGAAATTTTTAAAATTATATCTAGCGATCTAAAATCAACAGATGTTAACATATTAGAAAAATTGACAAATAATTTAAAAGAAATTAAAGAACAAAAACAAAATGATTATAACTTATTTGTTACCTCTTATTTAAAAGAAAAAATAGAAGAAACAATAACAAAAAATGAATCAATAATTGCTAAAAAATCTAATATTGAAAGTCAAAATATTATTGAAACGTTTGTTTTATTGCAAAAATTAGAACTTGAATTTGCTTATATTAATTGAACTGAATTAAATTTGATTGCTAAAATTAAAAATAAATTAGAATTGTTAATAAAAATCAATAAAATAGATTCAAATGAAGAAGCAAGAATGTTAAAACCTTGAACAGATTCGCTTAATAGTTCAAAAAAACCAGAAATTTTTGAATTAGAAAACATCTTGAAAGAATTAAGCAAATCTTTGAAGGAACTAATTAACAAATAAAAGTTATTCACTTAATAAAGACATTGTAAGAACTTCGCGCAATGTTTAACCTTATTTTCAATAGAAAGAAATTTACATTACACAACCTATAAAAATAGTGTATAAAAAACAAGATAAAAGTTATTGAACAATTATCTTGTTTTTTATATTATTAATTTTGTTGCTATGAATATGCAATTTATTGGGCTTTAATTGTTATTTCATCGATGGTTATGGGTTTTTCCAATCCAATATATTTATAATAAGGAATTTTGGGGTCATGAAATTCAATAAATCCTTCAAATCTTAATTTCCCATCTTGTTTATAAATTCCTTTAGTTTTTGCTTGCCCTAAAAATGTATTAAAATTTACACTTACTTCGCTAAATAATTTAAATAAAGGAAGACTTTTATCAAAATATAATTGTTTCTCATCGCGAACAGTTTCACTAGGCAAGAATGTTTCTATTTTATAAACACTAGCTTGACCAGTTTCATTAAACATATCATCAATCATTTTATCAAAAATTGCTTTTTTAACTTTTGCAAGTGAATTGTCAAAAACTTTCTTTTTTTCAGTAATAAATTTGACATTTTCTTCATCCTTTACATAAAAATCTCAGTTTAAAAATTCAATTTTGCTTCTACTTAATTCAGTTGGATTTAAAACATCTTCATTCATTATCTTTTGTTTTATTTCATCACTTAATTTTGCTTCTTCTGATTCAATATATCTAAATATTTCTTTTAAATAATTAGCATACATATCAACTATCTTATAAATATTTTTAAGTTGGTTTATATATTTCTTACAATCTTCTTTATTTCTTGCATTATAGGCTCTTCTATAATAATATTTTGTTTCATAGCCGGGATAATCACCATAAACTTCATCTACTCTTTTCTTGATTCCCTTCTTTATAGATTCATTTGATTCAGTTAATTGCCCACTATATGTTTTATTGAAATTTAGAGAGCAAATTTCATCTAGTTTAGATTCAATTTGCTTCTTTTGGTCTTGAAATTCTTTTTCAATTTTTAAAAATTCATCGCTTGGTGGCACAACTTCATGGCTTTTAGCTTCATTAATTTTTTGAGTTAATGATTTGATTGCTTCTTCAATTTTCTTTGTTTTTGATTTAATGTCTGAAATATTTAATGACTCAACAACATTTGTAGTATCAAATACATTTTGCGCTTCAGAATTATCAACATTTTTTGTCTTTGCAGAATCAATTAATGTTTTTAATTCTTGCTTCTTGGCTTCAAAATTTTGTTTTACTTGATGTTTGGTTGTATTTATTTTATTTTCTAATTGTTCTTTTGTGTTTTTAAGGTTGTTTGAAACATCTTGTATTTTTGAAATAGTTCAATCTTGGGCGATATTTGCTTCATTCAAGGTTTTGTTTATATCATCAATGTTTTCTACTTCTTTTGCATCAGGGGTTGCAATTAATTCTTGTAGTTCTTTTTTTATTTTTTCAAAATCTTGTTTTGCTTGTTCAAATTCTTGTTTATTTTTTTGTTCATTAATTTTTTTAGTCAATGAATTGATTGCTTCTTCAATAATCTTTGTTTTTGATTTAATGTCTGAAATATTTGATGATTCAGCAACATTTGTAGTATTTAATACATTTTGTTCTTCAGATTTATCAATATTTCTTGCCTTTTCAGATTCAATTAATGTTTTCAATTCTTGTTTTTTAATATCAAACTCATTTTTTGCCTTATTTTTGGTATCTTCTATTAAATTTTGAAGATCTTGTTTAGCTTTATTGATTTTATTTGTTTTTTCTTTAACTTCACTAATTGAAGAATTTTCTTCAATGTTTGTTGAATCTAAAATTTCTTTTGCTTTTGAATTTTCAATTCCTTGGTCAGCGCTAAAATCAATAAGATTTTGTAATTCTTGCTTAGACTTTTTCAATTGTTCAATAGCAATGTTAAGTTCCTTATTTTCGTCTTTCGAAGGCGAATTTTGTTTCTTTTGTTCGTTAATTTTTTTGGTTAAAACATTGATTTTTTCTTCAATGTTTTTAATAATTTCATTATCTCCTTGACTATTATCCCCTTTAAATTCTCTTTCTTGGTTAACTAGTCATTCATTAAGTTCTTGTTGTTCTTCATCACTTAGTTTTGAAATTAAATTTTGAAGTTGTGATTTTAGAGCATTAAACTTTTCTTTAACTTTTACAGTTACGGTACATTTAGATGCTAAAACAGGCATAGAGCCCGCTGCTACACACAACGCTAAAATTTGTAATGATAAATTTTTTTTCTTCATTTTAGTTATACCTTTCGTATTTATTTAAGCTTAGATATATAAAATTATATATATACATATATATAAAAATATAAAAAACAATAAAATTATAAAAATATTTTTAAACATTGCAAAAAAATATTTTTATCCATATTAAAGTTAAAATCAATATTTTTCGCTAATTTTTATTCTTATATTGAGTTTTAATATGATTATGAGATAATTTTAAAGTAGTTAAGAGGAAAGGGAATATATGGAAGATCAAAAAGATTTTAATATTATAGATAGTGAAATAGCAGCATTTGGCAATGTAAAAAAGATCTTTGATGAAAATATAAACAATATAAACGATATTTGTAAAGAAGTAATTAAACAGGAATTTTTAGAAAAAAATTCAAATAACAAAAGAATTGAAGAAGCTAAAAAACAATACGAAATAGTAAGAGATTCTAATGAAAGAATTATTGCCGAAAAAAAGCTAAAAAAAATATCAGGAAGGAAATTTGCAAATTGCATAATTTTTATACTTTTCTTTATTCTAATAGGTTTTTGTTTTTTTTCATTTTTTGCTAATAATAAGAAAATAATTAAATCATTTGAAGAGTTTAGAAATAATGAACAATTAAAAATTGATGAAGCTTTAGACAAAGCAAGACAAGCATACATTGAAACCTTTTCATTACAAACCCTTGAAGATATAAAAAATAAAATTTTAAACAAAATGGGGATAAAAAAAATATCACAATACGATGCCGAAGTTGGTGATTTTTCGCGCAGTTTTATTTATGATAAAAATTTTTGAAATTTTAATAGCATAAGTCAATATAAATTAAGAAATTCTTATATTTATGACATTTTTTATACTTGCAAATGAATGAAAAATGTTGTTACTAAGGCTTCAATTACCGTTACTAAAAAAGATGCTAATGGTAATACTTATTGAGAAACATATTGAGCATATCATACCGAACCTACACCTGTTGTAGAATATTTTAGAAGTTTAACCATACCTTCAAATTACAAGCAAAAACTATACTTTGAAATTATAGAAAATAATCGAAGTGAAAAAGAAGTAAAAAGACTTTTAAAAAATGAAGGCTTCCACCTTGAAAATAAAGAAGTCTATCAAAATTTTGATTTTGCATTTTCTGATGACCAAAAAATTGATTTTTTAACTTATTTTGATGTTAGAACTCAACAAAACCTAATCAATTATGCCCAATATATGAATCAAGAAAACATGCCGGTATTTTCAATGATAAAAAATGGAAATTGGTTGGTTTCTAAAAATACGATTCAATCAAGTTCCTTATTATTTGAACAAGTTCAGGATTGGATGTTAAGTGTTTTGGATTTAACTGAAGAACTAACAGTTGACTTTGTCACGGAATTTTTAAGTTCAAAAATTATTGAATGTTTATTGCCAATATTTAATTTTATTTCTTTAGTATATACAAATAAGTATATTGCAACTGAAAATTTAGAAAAAACAGGAAACAGATATGAACAAGACCTTGTTGTTAAACAAAATAACAATGTTCAAAATTACCCTCTAAACATTTACTCATATTATAGAGACATGACATTATATAGTGGGTTTTATAAATTTAACAAGCATGCAGATATAACACCAATTTGTGAATTTAAAAATCTTTATAATGACCCAGAATCTTTGATAATATCGGCTACATTTGATTTGATTTCATATACAGCTAGGGACGCAATTGCAATTGAATATACACACGGTTACGCCGTTGAAGTACCATATGTGGCATATGATGAATTTAGAGAACATAAAGCAATAATTGTTGTTCCTTATAATATAAAAACAGAAAATGCCAAAATATTTGCAAATAGTCTTATTGCTAATAATATTTATGTAAGCGACGATCGCATAGATGAAGAATATAGCAAAATTATTCAAAAAAATAAAATTTCATTTAATTTAGAATCATTAAAGGACTTTGATGAATTTAAGAAAAATATTAAGCTTATAGATGAATTATTTAGTCAGATTCCTGAAATAAAAAAGATTCCAATACTACTTGATAATAGAGGAATGGCTTTCTTTATAAATGAGCCAAAATTATTTGACATCAATTTATTAGTTAAAAAGCTTAATAATTTTTATTAAAATTAATTAATCTCTATTTTTGTAATTAAAATAAAAATAGATTACATTATAATTTAATTATTAATAATAAGTAATAAAGGAGCAATATGTTATTTGATTCAAGAACCCCACAATCTAGTGAAGGATTTAAACCAAACGTAGATAATAGCATTAAAAAGCCAATTCCAACAGGTGTTGAAAAATTCTTTTTTATCTTATTTTTTATACTTACAATAGGAATTTTCTATTTTGTATATGTAGGAAGAAAAAATGAATTAATGCGTGATCAAAACGAAATTCAAAATGCAAGTTCTCTAATACAAGCAGCAGAAAAAAGGAGACGTGCAGTTCTAATTAAAATGATGGATAGTTTAATTGGCTATAAAAATTTTGAAAATGAAACATTAAGTAAAATAACTCAATATAGATCAAAATTATCAAATATCGATGTAGACAAAACTTCTCCCGTTGAATTGAAATCACAAATTGACAGCATCAGAGGTGCTTTAAACTTTCAATTTGAACAATACCCAGATCTTAAAGCAAGCAAATTGTATTTACAATTTTCAACTGAAATTTCTATGCAAGAAGATGAAATTTATGCAACAATAAGAAACTATAATATGATTGCAACATCATTTAATTCAAAAATATATACATTTTGAACAAATTGTGTTGCTCAAAAATTAGATTTGTACAATGTGGCTATTTTTCAAGCATCCGAAATAGAAAGAGTAGATGTAGATACAAGCGAACTTAGAAACTAAATGAGCCGAAAGGCTTATTTTTTTGCTTTATTTTGCTATAATATAATATATTAATTAATTAATATATTACAACATGCGAGGAAACATGGACAAAATAGAAGAAATACATAAATATAATGCCGATAATATTCAAATATTAGAAGGTTTAGAAGCCGTAAGAAAAAGACCCGGCATGTACATAGGCTCAATAGGGTTCAAGGGTTTGCACCACTTGCTATGAGAAATAGTGGATAACTCAGTCGATGAAGCAATGGCGGGTTTTGCTACTGAAATTAAAATTAAATTGTATCCAAATAATGTAATAGAAGTTGAAGACAATGGTCGTGGAATGCCCACCGGAATTCACTCCGGAACTAAGAAGTCAGCTGTCGAAACAATTTTAACCGTGCTACATGCTGGTGGTAAATTTGATGGATCAAATTATAAAGTTTCCGGAGGATTACATGGTGTTGGTGCATCAGTTGTTAATGCATTAAGTAGTGAATTTGAAGTATGAGTTAAAAGAGATGGCAAGTTACACTACCAACAATTTAGAAATGGTGGAATTCCTGTTAAACCTTTGGAAGTAATTGGAAATGTTTCTGAAGTTGAAACAGGAACAACAATTAAATTTCACCCTGACTATACCATAATGGAAAAAGAAAATTTTGACTTTGATACAATTATTGACCACTCCAAACAAATTGCTTATTTAAACAAAGGTTTGAAAATAACCGTTGAAAATGTTGAAAAAAATATCATCAAAGTTTTTTGTTTTGAAGGTGGACTAATAGACTATGTCAAAGAACTAAACAAAGGTAAAAAATTAATAGTTCCCGAAGTTATTTATGCAGAAGGAGTTTTTAACGATAAAAACTTTACAAATGGACAAGATGTAATAGTAGAAGTTGCAATGCAATATAATGAAGCCTACACAAATAGTATTGTTTCTTATGCAAACAATATTCAAACAATTGATGGTGGAACACATGAACAAGGTTTCTATGATGCATTAGTAAGAATTTACAATAATTACGCCGAAACAAATAAACTATTTAAAACTAGCTCAGAAAAAATAACAAGAGAAGATGTTAAGGAAGGTTTAGTAGCAATCATTTCTATTAAACACACAGATCCAATTTTTGAAGGTCAAACTAAAGGAAAATTAGAAAATAAAGATGCAAGAATTGCCACAAATAAAATTCTTTCAGACTCGCTAGAACGTTATTTGAATGAAAACCCAGAAATTGCAAGAGCAATAATCGAAAAGTGTCTTCTTTCGCAACACACAAGGCTTCTTGAAATAAAGGCTCGCGAAGCTTCTAGAAAAGGTAATGGTTTAGATTTAGGTAATCTTCCTGGAAAATTAGCAGACTGTTCATCGAAAAATGCAGAAATTAGAGAATTATTTATTGTCGAAGGTAATTCGGCCGGAGGTTCTGCTAAAATGGGAAGAGATCGTTCTATTCAAGCTATTTTGCCTCTACGTGGTAAGGTTATAAATGCAGAAAAAAATTCGTTTGCTTCTGTCTTGTCAAATAAAGAAATTGCAACAATGATTCACGCCTTAGGCACAGGAATAAATACAGAATTTGATATTAACAAATTAAAATATCACAAAATTATCATTATGACAGATGCCGACGTTGATGGAGCACACATTACTACTTTATTATTGACATTCTTTTACCGTTATATGAAACCTTTAATTGAATATGGATTTGTTTATTTGGCGCAACCTCCACTATATAAAATAACTAGCGGAAAAAATGTTGAATATGCATACAATGATTTGCAAAAAGAACAAATCATGGCAAAATTAGAAGATAAAAGAAATGTTGCTATTCAACGTTACAAAGGTCTTGGTGAAATGGACCCAGAACAACTATGAGAAACAACAATGGATCCAGAAACTAGAAAAATGCTCCAAGTTCAAATAGATGATGCAGCAATTTGTGATACAGTATTTGCTACATTAATGGGAGAAGAAATAGAACCTCGTCATGATTTTATTCAAGAAAACGCAAAATACGCAAATAATATAGATATCTAATATGCTAAAGCCTCTAACTAATCAAGGTTTCACAAACAAAGTATTTTATGATGATGAAACTAATAGATTTATAAAAATAAAATCATATGATGGATTTAACCATAAAAGCGATGCATTCTTATTAAATAATTTAGATTTTTGTCCAAAGATATTTGTTGATAATAAAAAAGAACTTCAAACCGAATGAATTAATGGAATTACATTAAACGAAAGTCTTTTGACAGATGATATTTTAAAAACTATTGGAAAAAATTTAATCACTTTGCATAATTCAAAATTGAAATTTTATAAAGAAAATCAAATTGCTAGAAGATTTAATATTTATAGAAAAAAAATTTCTAGTTTAAATAGAAAAATTCCAATCCTAGATAAATACTATAAAAAAATTAATTTGTTTTTAAGAAATATTGACAATTCCGCCCCTGTCCATAATGACCTTTGACTATTCAATATGATAAAAGTAAATGATAAAATTTATTTTACAGATTGAGAATATGCTACGATGGGCGATGTGCATTTTGACCTTGCTTATTTTATTGAATCAAGCAATCTAAATGAAAAACAAGAAAAAGTTTTTTTAGATGCTTATGGTGATGATTTTGAACCCAAATATTTATTTATTCACAAAATTTTAGTGAATGCCTTAATTGTGCTATGAATAAATGCCCATGAAGTACTTCCGTTTGATGATAGTCTATATCTAAATAGAGTTGAAAAATACATGGAGCAATTAGAAAAAGAAAAAGAGTAATATGTTAAAAAGAGATTGTTGTTGTGGTTGCAAGTCAGCTGAGTTCTGCACATGCAAAAATAAAAAATCATGTATTCCTAATAATTTATATGAAAAAATTAGGAATGTTTTTGGTTATGAAGTTTTTGAAAAACTTAATAATTTAAGACCTTATTTTGACGATTTGCATAGTAGTACATATATTGGAAAACTAGATGATGTTTGAGTTCAAATAAGAATTCCTTCTGACAGTAAAATAAATTATGATAACGAAACAAAACTAGTTGAAAAATTTAAAGATTATTTTTATTACAAAGATGGATATATTATAAAAAAATGATTCCCCGGAGTAGACTTGTTTAAAGTTAAAATTGATAGTGGAATTAAAAAAGCAATATTTAATTGTGTCAAAAATTTTCAAAACCTTAATGTAGATAAGATAGAAAAATTCGATTGATTCAAATATCCTATTCAAGATGCTGAATATAAAGCATTAGTTAAAAAATATTCAAAAGAACCTTTAGTACTAAGCCATAATAACCTAAAACGTCAAAATATTCTAGTTAATAAATACGGCTTCATTAAACTAGTAGATTTCGAATATGTTGCTTTAAACAATAAATATGTAGATCCAGTAAGTCTTTATTTATTTTTAGGTATTCCAAAAGAAGATATAATTGATTTCTTTAAATTAGACCCTTCTGTATTTGATGATTTTGTTTTTTTAATGAGAGTTTACAATGAGGCAATGTATTTAAATGATTATTCAAAAAATAATTCCAAATCGTTAAGCCCTTTTGATTCAAAGAGTTTATATAGCAACAAGGATTTCTTAGAACTAAATAGATTCATTGTTCAAAAAAATCATAATAACTTTGACAATAAATTAAATATTTCTAAAATTGAAAAATTTTATTTTGTTCCACTTTGTGTTTACGAAGATGAAGATAGAACCATATGAAAATGAATCAATTCTAAACAATTAAGTTCATTCAACAACCATCAAATTAAAGTTCTTGCAAAAGCAATGAGAACGCTTCATGATTCTGATGTAGAATTTCCTGAATACATTTTATCAAAGAAAATTAATTGATATTTAGATCATATGGAAATAAAAACCTTATTAGAAGATTTAAAAGGCAATAAAAGAATCAATGAAATTATTAAATGAATCAAACAAATTAAACCGGATGCAAATTGTCATAATAATTTAAATTTCAATAACATATTCTTTAATAGTAGCGACAATTTATATATTATTGATTGATCAGTTGCATATAGAAACAATCGTTATTTAGACATAGCTTTCTTATTTGAAAATACTCAAATGACACCTGAATTAGAATCTTTATTTTGAAAATCTTATGGTATGATATGTCCAAAAGACTTTTATAAATATAGAATTATTGTTCACTTTACAGCATATTTATATAACAAATTATTAAACACTGATTTTAACGCTGCTAAGGTTAACACTAAAAGAATAAATGAAATATTTGAAAAGTTAAACATTAAAGACTAAGGACTAATAAATGAAAAAAGGCAAAGCAAAAGAAACAAAAACTATTGACGTCGACAAGCAAGAAAAAAAATCAGTTAGAATTCGTAGAGTAAAAACCGGATTTCTATTTTCAGGAATTTTAATTCCTTTAGTTTGCGTTGTCGCAATACCACTTTCATTAAACAAGAATTATTCATTAAAGCGAACCAAATATTTTACTGACGATAGAACTTTATATTCAATTGACAAAAACACTATAAAAGAAAATAATAAAACTTATAAAGTAATTACCCTAACATCTAAAAGTCTTAATGTTTCTGATATTATGAGCGAAAGCGCAAGATACATGAATATTCCACAAAAATCATTTAATAATTCCGTTACATATTCAAATAAAATCAATATTAGAACAAACACCAACTTGTTAAAAAATACAAAAATTAATGAGACAAAGGTTACAAAAATAACTAATAGTAACCAAACTATTTTTAAATTAGATTTAATTCAACTATGAAATGAAATAAACTCAAAATCTAATAATAAAATATCTGAGTTTGATTTTTTAAGCAATATCGAATCAATAAATAATGCTATGACTTACTCTTATATAAAAAATAACAAACTCTTTTACTTTGACAATAAGCAAGGATATTCTGGATATATTATTCAAAAATTCTTTGAAAATTTTGATGTTGAGATTCGTAAAGAAAATCTTAAAAATAAAAATGTTAATGTTTTAGAAGCTTTTATTTCTAGCACTATTGAATTAAACGAATCATTAACCGAAATTAAAAAAATCACTTTTGATACTAAAATTACATTAAAATATGAAATATAAAAACAGGCAAACGCCTGTTTTTATATTTATATATTCTTTGAATTATTTTATACCGTAGTGAATCTTTGTAACTTTTTCTAAAGTATCTAGAGGTAAGGCACTATTCTTTAATAGAACGTCAAAGAATTCTTTTATGTATTTGTGGTTTTCTTTTTCAACAAAGTCTCTTCTTGATAGTCCTAAGTGTTTACGTACTTGGTCGTATAGAGATAGCATCTTTTCTTTACCAGCATTGTATGAAATTGCTTGTCCAGCTAGATTTAGGTAACGTTTTGATTCAGACATAATGTCACCAATACCTAATGCTGAGTTTGCTGACATAAATCTTCTTACATCATTAATTGATGCATTTGCAGGTAAATCAGATTTTGCATCAATTCCTTGTCCATGGTATGCAGGGTCAACTGCTCTACGCATATTACGTAATTGTGCTTCGTTTAATGCTCCAAAGTATTGTAACATGTTTGTTAATTTAACTGCTCTTTGTGCATGTTCTTTTTCGTCAGTTTCACCACTTTTAGCAGTTAATGTTCAATATACTCCACCATGTAATTCTTTGATTTGTTTTATCATGTCTTCTGTAATATCTGCTTTTGTTTTTGCTGTAAAGAAGCTTGTTATTCCTTTAGCATGGCTAAAGTCAGTTGGTTTTGCATAGTAATCGTTATCTTTGTTATCGTAGTCAGGAGTTCCGTAGTATCCTGCTTCAATTCCAAATCATTCCATAAATAATGCTCAACCTTCAACGTATGAAGTAAAGTCAAATGCATTTGCACCTAGATTTTCATTGTTTTGACTTGCTAGGTGTTTACGTGCGTAGTAAATTTGGTTGTGGTGTCCCATAATTCCTTCGTGGTTAGCGAATGAAGTAACTGATCATTTTGGCAATGAGTAGTATGGGTCACAGTTGAAGTTAAATGCACCTTGAATAGAAGTTACATTTCCATTTTCATCCAAGATACGTGTATCTGAGTTATATGCTCCAACACCTTCTTGATCACGTCTTTCATATAGATATGTTACTGCTTTGTAGTCAGGAACATCTTTACCGAAGAATGATTTTCCATTCTTGATGGTTGACTTCATGAATTGATCATAAGCCTTAAATGCTTCTAAAGCTCCATAGTAGAATTGTTCGTTTGTGATTGAACCGTATTCTTTAGCCTTGTTTTCATCTCTTGTTAAGATGCCATAACCATAAGCACTTAAATTGGTCTTGTATTCTTTAAGAGTTGGATCATCAAATAATGACTTCTTGTAGGCTTCTGTGTAGAAACTCTTATCTTCACGACCAAAGAAGAATTGTTCTTGGTTTAATCATTTTGCAAAGGCTTGTAAATCGATATTGCCTTTTGCATCACGAATTGTTAATTCAAGATCTTTTACTTTTTCTGGTCCAATACCATCGGCATCATATTTAATTGTGGTCTTTCATTCTCCACTTTCGCCAACTATTAATTTAGCAACTTCTGATGCAATGGCAATCATGTTCTTTGAAACACCTTTTGATGTTTTGTATCCTGATTGATATACATCATTTGGAGTGTCTTCTGATGTGGTTGCCATTTTTGTGATTTGGTCATAAATGGTCTTTCCACTTTCAGTTTCATCACCGCCAACTTGTGAGAATCCAACGCCCTTAGCTTCTAAGTCAAATTTGGTAAAACCTAAACCATAAACTGATCTTTCAACAAGTTTTCCGTCTGCTTCTTTTGAAACTGATATTGTGTTTTCTGTTTCATTGTAAACATTTTCTTTATACAATTTAAGTTCTTTTAGATTTTGACCTAAACCATGTTTTGAAGCGTTATAGTATTCTGTAGCATAGTATTTTCAAAATTCTCTTAGATCTTTTTTATCTGTATCTGTGTTTAAATCAATCAAATCTGAAACACTAATTTCTGTTAAAGTGTCATCGTCTAAGAATCTGTTTAATTCATTTGCAAAGAATTCTCTAAGTGCTTCTTTAACATTGTTTTTGATAACAACTTTTGATAAAACTATATCTTTTTTAACAGCTTCTTGTAATCTTGCTTCTGCTTTTGCTCAGTCATCTTGATCTAAAATTGTTCCATAGAATGAGTTTGCAGCGTAAACGTATCCTGCTCCTCATCCATATCTAGATAGAACATTACGTCCACCTGCTAGATAGTTCTTTTGAACCATTTGTCAGCTGTAAATTGTTGCATCTTTTCATGCTGTTGTAATAGCATTTAAGTTTTCTTCATTGATTAATTCTAGCAAGTTAATGTATTTTTCATAGAAGTTAGCAATTGCTTCAGCTTGTTCTCTAGTTGGTTTTTCAAAGTCAACATCTTTTAATTCTTCAACATCAGCAGGATTGTTTAAAGCTGAGTCTAGTTGGTTTCTAACTTCAACGATATAGTCAGCTACGACGTCATATATTTTTTTATCTTTCTTTGCTGATAAGCTTGAAACTACAACCTTAGAAAGTTCAAATTTTTCTGTAACTTTATCGTTTATAAAGGCTTTAGTTTCTAGAATTTTACGTTCTAAAACTTTTATTTCTTTGCTAATAGCTTCCTTTTTATCTTCGGCAGCAGAAGTTAATTCATTTTCCTTAGCTGTTTTCTTAGCATTTAAGTCATTTAAATCTTTTTGATAAGCTTTAATTTGGTTTTCAACTGACTTGATGTTTAAAACACTTCTTCTTACTTCTTTATTGTGGACACCAGTTGAAATTCCTCATCCAATTAAAGGAATTCCGGCAGTTACAACTGCAGCTCCAAGAACAGCAGCGGCCACAAAAATTTTAGATTTTTTTGTCACTTTTTTATTTCCTTTCACTTAATATAAATGTATATACGTATATATTTATATTTGAGTTTTTTTATATACATATATATCTTAAAAAATTGTTGGTTATTTTAAACCTATAGAAAATTATAGAATGTATTAAATCAATGTTTAAATATATAATGTAATAATAAAATTTAGTAAAAAAAAATAACCATAAATACTTTTAAAAATGAAAAATAAAAAACAGAAGATTTTCTGCTTTTTGGTTTACTTGGTATGGCGGATAGTAAGGGATTTGAACCCTTGAATGTTAAAAACATTATTAGTTTTCGAGACTAACCTCTTCAGCCTCTCGAGCAACTATCCATTAGTTTAATATTTAGGTTTTTATTTTTTTAACTAAATTAATCTAATTATTAAAACAAAACAATTATAATAAAAATGAGTTAATATACGCAAAAATAGTAAATGTTTATTTTATTAACTTATTAAGTATATAAAATAAATTTAAATAATATTGTGAAAGTAAAATTTTATATATTTATGGTTTAACTTATTATTTATAAGTTTAGCTTTATCAACTTGCAATATTTATTATTGCAAACAATAATATAAAAGAGGAAAAATGAAAAAAATAATTCTTACAATTATCGATGGACTTGGTTTAAGAAAAGAAAGGCAAGGAAATGCTTATTTACAAGCAAAACACCCTTGCTTTGACTATCTTTTTTCAATGTGCCCTAATTCTGTTTTACAAGCATCTGGTCAATATGTTGGTTTGCCAGAGGGACAAATTGGTAATAGCGAAGTAGGACATTTAAATATTGGCGCAGGTAGAGTTGTATATACGGGATTATCTTTAATTAATAAGGCAATTGAAAATAACACTTTTAAGGATAATGAAATTTTAAATGATGTCATTGATAAAACTATTAAAAATAATACAACATTGCATGTAATGGGTTTATTAAGCAACGGCGGTGTTCATTCATTAGATTTACATTTGTTTGAAATCCTAAAATTAGCGCATAGTAAAGGATTAAAAAACGTAAGTGTTCATGTATTTGGCGATGGAAGAGATGTAAAACCACAATCAATAAAAAATTCTCTTGAAACCTTAAAAGATTTATGCCAAAAATTTGGATATAAAATCTCTTCTATATCTGGCAGGTTTTATGCAATGGATAGAGATAGTATATTTTCAAGAAATCAAGAAGCATATGATGCTATTTTAGGGCAATCAAAAAATGTTATTGAAAACATTGATGACTACATTGAAAGTCAATATAAAAAAGGAATATTTGACGAATTTTTTGAACCTGCTCAATTAAAAGACGGCGTATTTGTTAAAAATGGAGATTCAATTATATTCTTTAACTTTAGACCAGATAGAGCAAGACAACTAAGCCATATGTTTATTGGATCAAACTTATACACATACAAACCAAAAAACCAAGTACAAATTGATAATTTTGTTTCATTGATGAAATATGAAGGTATAAATAGTAAAATAGCCTTTAAAGAAATGGAAGTTGTAAATCCACTAGGCAAAGTTTTAGAAAGTAATGATATTAAACAATTAAGACTAGCAGAAACTCAAAAATATGCCCATGTAACATTCTTCTTTGATGGAGGGGTTGACATTGAATATAAAAACGAAAATAGAATTTTAGTTGATAGTCTTAAGGTTGATTCATTTGCTGATTATCCACATATGTCGGCTAAAGAAATTACAGATTCACTATTGAACAACATTGAAAAAAATGATTTTATAATAATGAATTATGCAAATCCTGATATGGTGGGTCATACCGGTAATTTGAACGCAACAATTGAAGCAATTGAATTTTTAGATTCACAATTTCAAAGAATATTAGAATATGTATCATTAAATCATGAAAATGTAACCTGATTTATTACAGCAGATCACGGCAATGCTGAAATTACAGAAGATGAAAATAATAAACCAGCAACAAAACATACAACAAGCCCAGTAATGTTTATTTGTACAGATAAAAATGTTAATTTAGGAAACGGTAGTCTTTGTGATGTAGCTCCTACAATATTAGATTATTTAAAAATCAATAAGCCAAAAGAAATGACTGGAAAATCATTACTTAAATAATAAAAAAATAGATTCATTATTCATTTGAATCTATTTTTTTATTATTCGTTTTCTTCACTAAAAGATGAATGGTATAGCTTTTCATAAAAACTACCTTTGGTCAATAGTTCTTTGTGTGTACCTTGTTCAATAATTTTTCCATCTTTAACAACTAAAATTTGGCTAGCATTTACTATTGTTGAAAGTCTATGAGCAATAACAAATGAAGTTTTTCCTTTCATTAACTCTAACATTGCATCTTGAATATTCTTTTCTGTTCTTGTATCTACATTAGATGTTGCTTCATCCAATATCAAAATATTTTTATTAGCAATTATTGCTCTTGTGATTGCAAGCATTTGCCTTTCACCTTGTGAAAAATTGCTTCCGCCTTCTTCAACTATTTCTTCGTAACCATGTTCAAGTTGTCTTATAAAATTATCAGCTTTTGTAATTTTGGCAGCATTAATGATTTCTTCATTGCTTGCACTAGGATTAGCATATCTTAGATTTTCTAAAATTGTTGTTTTAAATAAAAATGTATCTTGCAATACTATTGAAATTTGATTCCTTCAACTAGATTCATTTATTTCGCTTGATTTATAATCATCAATTTTTATTTCTCCTTCAATAGGCAAATAAAATTTGCTTAGTAAATTTATTATTGTAGTTTTGCCAGCGCCGGTAGGTCCTACAATAGCAAACACTTGACCTTTTTTAGCTTTGAATGAAATATTTTTCAATTGTAAATTATTCAAAGAATTATCATATGAAAAACTTACATTTTTAAATTCAATATCACCATTCACATTTGATATTGTAGCAAGTTTGCTTTCATCTATAGCCGGATGCATTCTAATTAAATTTAATACTCTTGTTGTTGATATTGTTGCTGTTTGAATCATTGAAATATTTTCAAAATTTTTAATTATTTGACTAGAAGTAATTTTTATATACAAAATAAATGATGTCAATGTACCGACTGTAAAATTACTATTTGAGCCAGTGCCAATTCCAGACAACGCAAATGCTCCGCCAACAAAAATTATTATTAATTGCATTATGAATGTTATTGCATTTCCATATGGATAAACTATTCCGGCATATATATTTGCTTTCAATGAAGGTTTATATAATTTTTCATTATATAAATCAAATTGTTCGTTAATAATTTGTTGACTATTCAATGAATTTATTAATTGATGTGCTGCTAAATTTTCTTCAACAAAACCGTTTAATAAGCCTATATTTCTTTGAGTCTTACCAAATAATGGAATTGCTTTTTTGATTAAAACAAAGGCCAATATCAACAAAACAGGAAATAACGCAATATATATAAGTGTTAAATATGTAGAATAGTAAAACATAAATCCAAGCGATGTTAAAGCACTAAATATCGCTGCTAATAACGAGTTTAAGGTTCCACATATTCCATATGAAACATTATCAATATCATTTGACAATATTGACATTAATTCTCCCGAGCTAACAGTATCAAAAAATTGGATTGGCATTTTCATTATTGATTTATAAGCCTTACTCCGCATTATTTCTGAGCCATAAATTCCTGCCTTAACTGCCATTGCTGAACATATAAATGAAAAGACTTTTTCTAAAATATAGCCTAAGATCAATATGCCTATTGCAATACCAAATTCAAATAAACCATTAGAATTACTATTTCAAAACTTAAAGTTTAAATAATGGTCGATAATATAACCCAAACCATATGTGGCGGCAGTTAAACACAATGAAGAAATTAATGTAATTATTATTATTAAAAAAACATATCCACGTTTGTAATTTAAATATTTAATTAGTTCTTTAAAACTTTCTGATTTTATTGCGTGTTGTTTTTTTCGAAATGCTTTTCTTTCAAATTTAGATACTTTTTTTAAATCAATATCAACTTTTAGTGGATCAAGAATATCTCTATTCATTATTACCCCCTAACTGTGAATATGCAATTTCTTTATATAGACCATCTCTAGAAATTAATTCCTCATGATTGCCACGATCAATAATTTTTCCTTGGTTTAATACTAAAATTTCATCTGCATCAATAATTGCTGAAATTTTTTGAGCAATAATAACTAATGATATTTTTTCATATTTAAATTCTTCTTTAATATTGTTTCTTACCATAGCTTCTGTTCTAGCATCCAATGCTGAAGTAGAATCATCTAAAATCAATATTTTAGGTCGTTTAATTAAACCTTGGGCAATAGATAATCTTTGTTTTTGACCGCCTGATAAATTTGCACCCTTTTGTTCAACAACATGTTCAAATTTTTCTTTAAACTTATTGATATATTCAAAGGCACAACCATTTTTTGCTGCTAATTCAATCTCTTCATCAGTGGCATTAGGTTTAGCAAGCAATAAATTGCTTTTTATTGTGCCACTTAATAAGCAAGGGTTTTGATAAACGTGAGAGATATTCTTCCTCAATGAGTCTGTATCAATTTCTTGAATATTATGCCCATCAATTGTTACTAGCCCGTCTTGAGTTTTAAAATCTAAATTTAACAATTTTGCAATAGTTGATTTTCCAGAACCAGTAGGGCCAATTATGCCTAAAACCTTACCAGGCTTTAAAGTAAATGAAATGTCTTCTAAAACATTAGATTTAGCAGATTCATAATATTTAAAAGATACATGGCTAAATTCAATTTCACCATTAACAATTAGCTTATCAGATTTGATTTTTGCAATATCTGGCTTTTTGTTCATAATTTCAAAAATACGTTTTGAGGATACATTTGCCTTGAAAATATTAAATGTAGTAAATGATGAAGCAACAACTCCAAATGTAACAGTCATAACGTAATTCATAAATGTTACCCCATTACCTATTGATTTTGAGAAATCAGCAATATTTTCCTTGCTAGTTTGCTTTCCTACAAAAAATACAATGAAAGCAATTGCTATATTTGAAATTATTTCAATAAAATTAAATGTTATAGTAAATATTATTCATGATTTGCTTGTTGTGGTTCCTCAATTTTTATTAACATTTTGAAATTTATTTCATTGAATTTGTTCCATGTTATATGATTTAATAACTTTGGCGCCTAAAATATTTTCTCTACTTTCAATGTTAATTTTGTCATACATTTCTTGTTCTTTTTTTTGAATTGGATTTCAAATGACACCCGAAATTACCATAGTTAAAGTTAATAGTGGAATAACGACTAGAAATATCATTGACAATTGAAGATTTGTTAATAGGGCAAACACTAAACCTAAGACTAGATTAAACGGCCCTATAATTAGCATCCTCAAAAAAGACATTAGTCCGGTTTGAATTCTACTAATGTCTATTGTAAATCTCGTTAGGATCTTGGCATTTGAGAAAGCTTCAATATCTTTTTGAGAAAGTTCGCCAAGATGCTTTCATAAACAACTTCTTATTTGTTTTGATCCTGCTTGAGACACATAGGACGCAAGCAATGAAGCACACATTGCTGAAATAGTTCCTATTATTAAAAACAATGCAAAATATCCTCCCAAATGCATTAACGCACTCTGATGGCTTTGACATAAAAAATTAATTCTTAGAATTTCAATTGTTATTGGTCTGTTTGTTGACAAATTATTTTGAATTAAATATGCATTTTCACCAATTAACCTTGTCAATTGTCCCAATAATATTGGCAATACTAAAAATGAAACTACTTGTAGTAATGTTAAAGATATAGTTAAAAATGACAAACATTTGAATTTGTTGGCCATTAATTTATAAAGTTTAAACATTGTTTCCTCTTTCTTTTTAAATTTGTTTTAATTATTTAATTTAAAAAGTTACCTTATATTATCATCAAAAAATTGTTTAACTTCTTTTGCAATATAAAGTTCTTCATCTGCCCTTATTATATAAATAGGAATTGAAGAATTTTTAGTTGAAATTAATTTGTATGAATCAAAATCTCTTCCTTTATTTAGTTCACTATCAATTTCTAATTTAACTAAATGAATTTTATCAATAACTGCTTGGCGAATATATTCATCATTTTCCCCCACGCCTGCCGTAAAAACAATAGCATCGATTTTTCCTTCAATCTTATTCATGTAATTAATTAAATAATCTGCTATTTTTCTTACATATAAATCTATTGCAAATTTTGCTCTTTCATTTGTTTTTTTAGCTTCTTCAACGTCACGAATATCAGAAGAAATTTTTGAAACTCCCAATAATCCTGATTCTTCATTTAACATTTTTATTGTTCTTTCAATATCTCAATTTTTATGTTTCATAATATATGGAATAATTGAACAATCAACATCACCAGAACGAGTGCCCATCATAACTCCCGCTAGTGGTGTAAATCCCATTGAGGTATCAATTGATTTACTATCTTGAATGGCTGCTAAACTTGCACCATTACCGATATGTAAATTAACAAAATTAACTTTGTCTTTATTTAAAATTTCTTGCAATTTTAATGTAATAAAGTGGTGATTCAAGCCATGGAAACCGTATTTTCTAACATTTAATTCATCGGTTATATTTGCATCAATTGCATAAGTATATGCTTCTTTTGGAAGGGTTTTATGGAATGAAGTATCAAAGTGGAATGTCATTTTAGCAAATGGTAAAATTTCTTTAAAGGCTTTTACAGCTTCAAGAGCACCAGGATTATGAACTGGTGCTAATTCAATAGCATCTTCTAAATATGCAATAGTTTGAGGGGTAACTTCTGAAGTGTCTTGTAGATGTATTCCGCCATTAACAATTCTAAAAGCAACATATTTAATTTCATTAAAATCTGAAATAATATTCTTATTAATTCATAAATTAACCAATTGTTTAACTGTTTCTAAAAAACTAGGTAATTCAATACTTACTTCTTCTTTTTTGTTATTGTAATTTAAAATAATAGAACTATTTTTAATTTTAATTCTTTGTGCAATTCCTTTGGCAATAATATTTAGATCTTTTGAATATAAGGTTCATTTAATTGAACTTGAACCTGCATTAATAATTAAAATTTTTGACATAATAGCTCCTTTATAATTTATAAAATTATATTAAAAAAAATATCTTTTAAACTTAATATGATTAAAAGATATTAAAAAAGATATAAAAAAAAGCAACGTCCTATTTTCCCATTGAGGTATCGTCGGCACTGAAGGGCTTAACTGCTGAGTTCGGAATGGTTTCAGGTGGACCCCTTCGTTATGGTTGCTACGTGTATTATTATATACTATTTTTAAATATGTAATAAAAAATTTTTATTTTTTTTATTACTTTTTAAACACTCTTATTTTTGCAAGATTATTACCAATATTTTTTCAATAATATCCTTCTTTGTCTAATAAATCTTCCGTTATTTGACGAATAATCCCACTACCAATGCCTACAATAATATCGAAGTAATTATTATATTCATCTTGTTTAAATTCATACAAAGCGTTTAAAATTGCTGCTGTTGCAGAGTTTACATCATAACCATGAAGATCTAACACCATTGGAAAAAAATTGAACTTCATTTAATATACCTTCTGACAATTAGGGCAAACATATGTACCACGTTGGTTAACTTTTAATTTAAGTGTTTTTTGGCCACAAACCTTACATTTTTTTATAGAATCACTATGAATATTTAAAAAGTCTTGATATTTTCCTTCTTGTTTATTTAATGATTCATAAGAAAATAACGTTGTTCCACCTAATTCATAACTTTTTTCCATTATTTCATTTGCATTTTTTATTATGTCTTTAAGTTGCTCTAGTGATAAATCAGAAGCTTTTGAAAGAGGATGAATTTTGGAAGCAAACAATGCTTCATCAGCGTAAATATTTCCTATACCAGCAACAAAACTCTGATCAAGTAATTTTGTTTTAATGGGCATTTTTGAATTTTTTATTTTTTTAAATAATGCTTCAATGTCAATATCTTTTGGTTCAGGTCCAAGCAAAGAAATTGGAGGAATTTTGTTATAATTTTCTAAGTTTCTTAGCATATATGTGCCAAATAAACGTTTATCTAAAAAGTGCAATTCGCTGTTGTCGCTAAAAACAAATCTAGCAACTAAGTGCTTATCAATTTCTTTTGGAGGGTTTAAATAATAACGATATTTCCCTTCCATTCTTAAATGAGAAAGTAAAACTAATTTTTCAGATAAAAAGAAAATTATATGTTTGCCAATGTTATCTATTTTTTCAATTTTTTTATCTCTTAAAATTGAAATGAAATATTGAGGGCTAAACTCTTTAAAAATTTTGGGTTTGTATATAATCAAATTTGTTATTTTTTTATTTAATATAGTATTATTAAGGGCTTTAACAACAACCCTAACTTCAGGTAATTCAGGCATAGTAAAATTATAATACTTTCGAATGACATTACTCATATGATTAACTGAAAAAATAAAAGTGTTATATAATTTAAATTATGATAAATAAATATCAAAAATTAATTATTTCAACTACAGACACAGTTTTAGGAATTGGTGGCCCTGTGTCAAAAGAAGTTGAAGACCTTATTTATGAAATAAAAGGTAGAGACCGCAATAAAAAATTAATAATATTAGTAAGTTCAATAAAACAAGCAAGGCAATTTAAGGAATGAAATTCGCAAGCAGATGAATTTGCTAAAAAATATTGGCCTGGTGCAACTACCATTGTCGTAAATAATCAAGGTTTTAGAATGCCAAACCAAAAGAAATTGCTTGAATATATTGAAGTAAATGGTCCAATTTATATGACAAGTTGCAACTTGTCAAATGCACCTGTATGTAAAACTATTGAAAATGCAAAGCAATTATTCCCCGAAGTTACTAATGTATATAATTTTGGTCCTATGACTCAAAAACCTAGTCAAATAATTAGAGTAGAAGATGGAGAAATTTTAAGAAAATAATATGAAAACGACAGTTAAGATAACAAGCGATCACGCAGGATATGACGCAAAAATAAACCTTGCAAAAAGATTGGAAAATGAAGGCTACAATGTAGAATTATTTGGCTCAAAAACAAATAACAATAGTGATTCTTATGCAGATGCTGCTATTGAATTAGTTAATGAAATTCACAAGGATGGCAATCCTGATGAAAATAAAAATGTAAAATATGTTGCATTTTGTGGATCAGGTATTGGTATTGAAATGACTTTAAACAAATTTAAAGGCATAAGAGCAGCAAGAGTTACAAATGAAAACGAATCTCACCTAGCAAAATTGCATAATAATGCTAACGTACTATGTATGGGTGGAAGATTGTTAGAAGGTAATGAAGTTGAAAAAATTTTTCATAGCTGAGAAAACACCGAATTTGAAGGTGGCAGACATCTTGAAAGAATTAAAAAACTAAGCTCAATTGGTGAAAACTAATAAATTTATAACAAAAAATAGGCTCATTTTATTGAGTCTATTTTTGTTTTTATATATATTTTATTTTTCAATCTTAGAAGTATTAAATCTTCCAGATACGTTTTCTACTTTTGATGAAGTTATTCATGCATTACTATCTGCAGCCAAAATTTCTTTCTTAATCATATTTTGTTCCAAGAACAAACAATATGTTTCAATTTTAACTGTTTCTGTATTGGTATAACCTCCCAACATACGATCAATAGTGTAAGCGTGTCAATAGTTAATTTCTTTGAATTTGTTTAAAATTAAATCAGGATTCTTGCTGTAAATTTCTAGTTTTACTTTTCTGTATTTTGGATAAATTGATGCCATGATAAATGTATATAAGAATATATATACAAATGTACAAATAATTCTTAATAATAATGCTGCATGGTTTATTGGATTTCCATTTTGAGCATGTGATATTACCCCAGTAAGTTCGCAAATTGAAATAACAACTATTGAGAATACTGCAAAGCAAATTGCGACTATTAAAGAAATTAAGCCTGGTTCTTTTTGTTTAGTTCTTGAAATGTAGTAGACAACAAAGTCTCCCCCTGCTGTTGAAGCAGAATTTTTTCAAGCAATTCCCCCTGCACATCCTCCACATAATGCTCCAAGCACTGCAAAAATGATAATTGGTCAAGTAGGATTGTTATAACCATGTATTAAATGTTGATAGAAATATCAATAAGACATTGTTTCTTGGTAGCTTAGTTGCACGCCGTTTAGAAGTATTCCATTATTTCAAGAAGGATTAAATTCAGTACTTTTTATAGTATTTCAAACGTTTGAATAATGTGTTAGATAGTTTCCATAGACATCCCATGGTATTAATACATTTAGAGAGTTAGCAACTTCGCCATGTGCTGGAGCTAATGTTGCAGAATGAGGAGCATACCAGTTTACATAATAAAACGTTATTTGACTAAAGAAGTGGCCAACTTGCGGAATTAACAATATTGATTGAAAGATAACTTGTCAAAGTAGCCAATAAGTTGTTAATATCATAAATAGTCTAGAATTTTTCTTTCAAAATGCGATTACAAAAGGTAAATTCATTGCTATATAAATATAAGCAAAATATGGTGCAGTTTGAGTTAATGTTAGAGTAATGGCTTGAACCAATGCAGATAACCCAGTTGCAACAGTGGCAGCCTTAGCCAAAAATGTTGCAACACCAATATTGTATAAAACGGCTGAAATAATAATCATGACCATTTTTTTAGGAAATTTCTTTCAAATATTAAAGAAATTTACCCCATAAGGATTTATGTCAATTTTGCCGACTGATCCCTTTTCTTTTTTGGTTTCTTTCTTTAAACGTTTACGTTCTTTAATCTCAGCAAGTTCCTCAGCTGTATGTTTTATTTTCACCTCCTTTTTATTATCGTGTATATTCTAACACTTTTTAAGTGTTTATATTTTTTATTAATCATTTTTTTAATAAAAAATACTTTTATATGACTTTAATAATTAATCTACGTATGAGGTATCAAATGAACCAATTAATCCATGAATATTTGAGATACTTATTCAGGCTTTTTTATCAACGCTTCTAACTTCTTCTAAAATTGATTCTTTTTCTAAATATAGGGCAATTGTTTCAATTTTCCCAAAATCTTGATGGTTATATCCACCAAATCCGTTGAATACATTAAATGAGTGCACATATCCAATTTGTTTGAATCTTTCAGCAACTAGTTCTGGTTTTGTGGTGTAAATATCAATTCTTACTTTCTTGTATTTTGGATAGAACTTATTTACTAACATTGAAAATACTAATAAGTAAATTGCAGTGCCCATAATTCTTACTAAAAATTCTGAAAAATCTCATGTATGCCCAATAATGTTTCTTGTATATTCTAATGAACCTATTACAATTGTTGAACATGATGAGAAGCAAATTGCAACCATTAAAAATACTGTTCCTACTGGTTTTTTATTTTTATATGCAATGTAATTAGAAATAACAGATGTACCGCCAATTGAACCACGTTGTTTTCAGGCAACTATTGATGCAAGGCCTTCCATTATTCCCCCAAGAATTGCATATATCAAAATAGGTCAATTTTGGCCATTATATATTCCATAAATTTTAGTATTTTGACCGCCTTTTAAATCAATACCTGTTAATAGACTAGGGATATTAGCAAGTGATAAAGAACTAGTTTCTTTAAAAATTAATTTTGCGTTATCAAATACCATTTTTAAATCGTTAGTTTTAAATAAGTTGGCTAGATACTTGGCAATAGCTAAATCATCTCTTGACAATGAACTGCCAGTTCAAGCTGTTTTAGTTGATATACTTAAAGCGTAGTTAAAAATATCTTGATAATTTTCTTTATTAATATAATTTAATACTCTTGTATCGAAACCATATGGATCTCAATAAAATTTGTATGTTAATCCGTTATTTGTAAAAGTTTGTCCTATTGGATCATAGAGATTAATTCTTTGATTAATGAAGTTAACAATAGGATTTGATGCTCTTCCTTGATATTCAATAAATATACATTGTACAATTAATTGGAAAAACATTCAATAATAAGTTATTACCATAAACGTTCTAGGATTTAACCGTCAATAAATGAACATTAAAGGTAAGTTAACTAATACATAAAATAAACCATAAAATTGTGCGGTTGCAGGCGCTGTAAAAGTAATTATTTGAGATAAAGATGAAGTTCCTGAAGCTATTGTTGCTGCTTTTTTTAAAAATACTGTAATTGCAATATTATATAAAAATGCACTTACAAGCATTCAAAACAACTTTTTAGGATATTTTTTTCAGACATTTATTAAATTTATTTTTTGTGGATTTAGAATTTTCATTTTTTCTAAATACCGTTGGTGTTTTTGCTCTTTAGTAAGAATGATTTTATTGATTTTAGTTATTTTTTTATCTTCTAAACTCATGTTACCCCTTTCTTTAGATTCATTTAAACTATTAAATTATTAATTTTTCTTTTTTTCATAAATAAACCTGTTGCATTCTGGTTGGAATAATAGTTGTACAATTCCAATAGCCCCATGTCTATTTTTTGCTACAATGACATTGGTTAAAGAAGAACTGCCGTTAACAATTTCACTTTTGTCAATAGCTTCTACTTTATCGTTATCATCGTTAATGTTGTGCTTATTATAATAATCTTTTCTATGTAAAAAAATAACCATATCGGCATCTTGTTCAATTGTTCCTGATTCTCTTAAATCTGACAAAATAGGAGTTTTATCTTCCCGCTTTTCAACATTTCTACTTAACTGGCTTAATGCTAAAACAGGACATTCTAATTCTCTAGCAAGTTGCTTTAAGGATCTCGAAATCTTGCTTACTTCCAATTGACGATTTTCCATACTTGCTTTTGAAGAATCTGACATTAATTGTAGATAATCAACTACAACTAGATCAACTTTATTGTTTCTAGCAAATCGTTTTGCAATGGTTGTTATATCCGAAATTGTTGATGTAGGTTTATCATTTAAATACATTTTTCATTGTTTCATTTCTGAAACAGTTCAGGCTAGATTTTTAGCATTTTCTGTTGAGATTTCATTTTTTCTCATTAAACTAATCGGAACCAAGGAATCAATTGACATCATTCTTTGAACAATTTGTGAATTTGACATTTCAAGAGAAAAAAATAGCACCGTTTTATTGTTTTTGGCAACATTATTTGCTATATTTAAAGCAAAAGCAGTTTTTCCCATAGCTGGGCGAGCTGCTAAAATTATCAAATCTCCGGGATTGGCGCCTAAAATTAATTCATCCAATGGTGGAAATCCAAAAGAAAGGCCAACGCCAATATCTGATTTTTCTTTACTCATTATTCTATTAAATAGTTCATCTGCTTTATTTCCCACTTGTTCATAAGCAGTATTTATTTCTGAAATATCTAGGTTGATTAAATTCAATTGTAAATTGGATAATAAATCTGAAATTTCATAAGGTTTGTTTTCCATAATATTTATTGAACTATTCAATAAATCTCGTAAACGATCTTTCTTGTATTGATCAATTATTTTTTTTGCATATGACTCTAGTTCAGCGCTAAAACCTGCGTTTTTAGTAAGTCAACTAATATATTCACTACCATTATAGCCAAATGAACCAATGTGATCAATTAATTTTTGGTCATTCAAATAACTCAATAAGTTGGCTATATCGAATTGTTTAGAGGCAATATGAACTTCTGAAATAGATTTAAAAAGAATTTGATTATTTTTAAAATGAAACATTTCAGGTTTTAAAATTTCAGCAATTGTTAAATAACAATTTGGTTCCCTAATTAATAAACCTAATAACGATGTTTCATTATTAATAATTGCTAATTCTCTTTCTTCTTGAATGTTCATTTTAGCCACCTCATATTTATTTTAATTATTTCTCTTCTATGATATTTATTTTTAGTGTTGCAGTTACTTGGTCATGTAATTTAATTTTTACATCATGCAACCCAAAAGTATTATATGTTACCCCTGATTCAAATGCATGGCTTGGGATTTTAATGTTGTTTTTTATTAATTCTTTTTCAATTGCTTTTGTTGTAACGTTTCCGTGCACTATATTTCCATTAGATTTTAAATAGAATTTTAAAACTAATGATTCAATTAATTGTTTGATTTCATTAGCCTTGGCTATTTGATTTGCTAAATCTTCTGCAATATTTGATTTAACTCTATCTAAATTTGCCAATGTTTGTTTGTTAATTGGTTGAGCATAACCATTTTTAATTAAAAAGTTTTTTGCAAAACCGTCTGTAACTTCAATGATTTCATTTTTTTTATGTTTTTGGTATTCTTTAATTAATATTACTTTCATTATCTTTCACACTCACTATTGCTTGTATTATATTGTCAACAAATAAATTCAAATTTTCAGTTGTTTCAGCAGCGGCTGCCCCAAAATGGCCACCGCCGTTAACTGCTTCGGCTATAATTTGAACATTTGTATTAATTCCTCTTGCTGACATTTTGTATGTTTTTGTTCCTGGTAATTTAGCAACAACAAATGCAGCTTTCCTACCATTAACTCTTAATATTTCATCTGACGCTATTGAAATAATATCTGTTGATGCTTCAATATTTTTGTATGCCAAGAAATATCCTTTTTTAATTTCTTGCAAATTGGCTAATAATTCTTGAACAATCTTAAATACTTTTTCATCGAATTTTAATGTATCAACAGATTTATCATTTTGTGCTCCTCATTTTTGCAATATTGATGCTGCTGCAAAAGTTTTAGCACTTGTTTGCTTTTTAAATGTATTAGTATCTAAATAAATTCCATCTAATAAATATTGCGCTGTATCATTATTAATTTTATCTTCTTCGTGTAACAATGTGATGATTTCTGTTAATATTTCAGAAGCAGATGACGCCGAGGAATCAATATATACATTTTCTCTATATGCTATTTCATCAGTATTTTTGTTTATTCTATGATGATCAATTATCATGATATTTTCTTTTTTTATGTTTTTAAAGACATTAGCATTTTCAATTCTAGTATCATCTGAAGTATCGCAAATTACAACCAATGTTTTTTCGTTGTTGATGCTTTCTGCTTCTTTAGGACTAATAAAATATTCTTGAGTTTCCTTCGACATTTTATCAATAACTCTTTGAGTAGTACTATCAAATGTCTTGTTTTGAATATAAGCATTCTTTTTATAGGCTAATGCTAATTGCAAAATTGCATATGTTGAACCCAAAGCATCAAGGTCTGCATTCTTATGGCCATAGGCTATAACATTTTCAATATCTTTTGATTTTATCTTTTCTAATAAGTTTTGTGCTATATAGTTTACATTTGTCCTTGATAGATTTACATCAATTTCCGAGCTTGAGCCATAGTGTCTAGCTTTTTCATTTTTTGTTAAAACTGTAATTTGATCGCCACCCCGCATTTGAGATTGCATTAGAGCATCTTTTGCTAATTTGACTAACGTATCGTATTTAAAAATACCATAACCAAATCCACCAGAAATTGATATCAAAACATCTTTAACAATTATTTTGTTTTTTACTGAAGTTATAACATTAAAACTATCTCGTTCTAATTCTTCTAATGTTTCTTTATTTGTTATTAAAAAGAATCTTCCGTTTTCGTATTGTCTATAAATAACATTGTATTTTTTAGATATTTCATCTAATAAATTTACTACAGAAGCATAAATTTTAAAAATTTCTTCTTGGGATAAAAATGTTTGATATAAATTAATATTGTCAATGTCCAATTCCCCAAACACAATTCTTTGTTTTTTATAGTCATCTAATAAATTTTGTTGAGCAGTAACATCTCTTAAAATAACTAGATTTTTTTCAAATGATATATGAACTTCGTAATTGCATCCGTCTATTTCATACATGAATTCTTGATTATCTGAAGTTCATTGTTTTATATTAAAAATATCTTTAATGTTTTTGTTGATTAAATTGTTATGAAATTTTATTTTTAAAGATTCTGATGCTCATATAATTTTTCCACTATTTAAAAATATCAAAATTCCCGTACCAAATTGATTAAATTCGCTTTGTAAATAAAATTCCAATGATTTTTTAGCTAATATTGAGTTTTTAAAATAACGTTGCAAAATAATAGTTAAATAAATTGCAAGGCCGATTAAAAATAAAGTGTAAATTGCCATTAACGCTATTTTTGACTGTTGAGTCTTTAAACAAAAAATGCCAATAAAGAATAATATTGTTGGCAAAATAAATAATAGGATAACTTGTAAAGCTATATAAATTTTTTGAATATCTTTGTTTTTCATTTTATATATATAAAATTATAATAGAAAGTTAACAATAGATTCAATTAATGATACTACAAGTCATAAAATTGCATTATTTCTTCAATACCTTGTTTTTTTTCAGATGATACTAAAAAAATATTTTCAACTGTTTTTAAAGACAAGGCTTGATTTTTAACGCAATAACGTTGAGATTGATTTGCCTTGTCGATTTTTGTAACAACTATATCAAATTTTATTTTAAGATCGTTAAGATATTCTATTATTTCTAAATCACTAGCGCTAAAACCAATTTTAGCATCAATTAATAGCAACACTTTTTTATTGTTTTTATCATTTTTAAAATAAAAGTCAATCATAAAAGAAATTTTATCTTGCAATTTCTTTGATATTTTTGCATAACCATAGCCTGGTAAATCAATAATTATTTTATTTTTGTTACTTTCAAAGTAATTAATTAATTGTGTTCTTCCTGGATAAGATGATGTTTTTGCAATATTGCAAGAAGCCAGAGAATTAATTAATGATGATTTTCCAACATTAGATCTTCCTCAAAATACATATTGTATATTGTCAGAATTAATAAAATCATCGTGGCTCTTACAACTTTTTAAGAATTTTCACATTATCTATCTCTCCTTAATAGTTCATATGCTAACCTAGCAATCATCATTGCATTATCAGTTGTATATTTCATTTCCGGAATTATGGCATTTGAATGGACATTTAAAAACATTTCTCTAATTGCTTTATTAGCACTTACTCCGCCTGCCAAAACAATTACTCTTGGATGATATTTTTTAATTGCAATTTCTAAATGATTTTTTAAATATAAGACTACTGTATTTTCAAACATTGTTGCATATTGATCAACATTGATCTCTTGTTTTCTATTGATTTGGTTATTTATAAGATTTATAACTTGTGTTTTTAATCCACTAAATGAAAAGTTTAATTGAGTTTCAGTATGTGGAATAGTAAAATGTCCTGTGTATTTATCTCTAAATTCCATTCATTTTTTATCAATAATAGGTCCTCCAGGAAAACCCAAATTTAATTTTCTTGCTATTTTATCAAATACTTCTCCGACGGCATCATCTTGAGTTTGACCTATAACTTCGTATTCATTTTTTGATTTATATAACATTAATTGTGAATGCCCACCTGAAACAATTAAACCTAAAGCAGGGTATTCAACTTCTTTGCCTATAAAAGCAGAGAAAAAATGCCCTTCTAAATGATTTAAAGGTAATATAGGTTTTTCAAGTAACATTGCTATTGCATTAGCAACAACATATCCGACATGTAAAGAACCAACTAATCCTGGTTCTTTTGTATATGCTACATAGTCAATCTTTTTAATATCAATTATTTTTTTTAATTTTTCAATTAAAATACCTATATTTTTTACATGTAATCTTGATGCTAATTCTGGAACTGTGCCTCCATATTTTCTGTGAATGTCTATTTGGCTAATTGTTTCCATTCAAATTGGTTTGTTATCTTCTAATAAAGCAAATGATGTATCATCATGAGAACTTTCTATGGCAAAAATTAACATTTTATCTCTCCTATTTGTGGATCATGCAAATAAATTAATTCGCAATTTTCAATATCATTTACTTGTTTAAATTCTTTTAAATATTGCTCTATATTTTTTGAAAAAAGCTCTTTATTGAATAAATCAAAATTGCCTAAGTTTTCTTGCATATGACATTCAAATGGATCAACAATTATTGAATAAACATTGTATTTATTGGCTTTTATATTTATTAAATTGCAATCTTCATGTTGCAATTTTTTTTGTGTATAAAATAAAGAATATGTTGGGGCTACAAATAATTTGATATTTGATAATTGTGCTACTGTTTTGGCAAAAACTAAGCCAATTCTTGCACCTGAAAAACTCCCAGGTCCTAATGTTGTATAAATTTCCGAAATTGAACTTAATTTAAAATTATTTTTATTTAATAAATAATTTAAATTTTCAAAAAATGCATCGGTTTTTTTAACTAAGTTAGCAATAAAAATACAATCAATCTCGCAATAATTTTCATCAATTAAGCTTATATAAAAATCGCTTAATGAAGTTTCAATGAATAATTTCACTATTGTTCCTCCATAACTTCAAATACATGGTTTTGTTCATTGTCAAAATAAACTTTTATTTTTATATAATGTTTAAATTTGGGCAATGTCACATTTTCTGCTCATTCAATAATTGCTAATTTATCTTCAAAATAATCTTCATAAGCAAATAAATTTGTAGTTAATTTATAAGCATCAATATGTACAAATTTATCATACACTAAAATCGTATTGAATGTGGGTGATATTACAGTCTTTGGTTCGTTTAATTTTTTTGCTATTTGACTTGTTAAAGTTGTTTTGCCTGCTCCGAGTTCGCCTATTAAAAGCAAGGCTTCTAAATTTTTAAATGACAAAATATAGTCAACTAGTTTATCTAATGGTTCGTTATTTTTATAAATAAATTTTAGATTTGACATGATTTCTTAACCTTGATAATAAAATACATTATTATTTTACCATTTATGCACCTTTTTAAGGCTTGTTACAAATAAAAAATGTATTTAAAATTTAAAAAATAAACATTAAGTATTTAAAACACAAACTTAATGTTTATTTATTTTTTTAAGCAAGATGTTATTTTATTTATATTGAATATTTTCTCAATCAGATTGTTTAAAATCAGTTAAAAATTTTGTTAACAAATCAACGGCTGCCAATAAATCACTTATGCAACATACTCCAATTGGTGAATGCAAATATCTTTGAGGTAATGAAATTGTTAATGTGGCTGCCCCACCTTTTGAAAATTGTAATTCAAAGGCATCAGTACCACCACCCATGGCTACATATTTAAATGTTGGAATATTATATTTCTTAGATAAATCAACAAAAAATTGTACCAATTTTGGATCCATCATTGTTCCTCTATCTTTTAATCTTAAAGCAGCTCCCTTATATAAAGAAACATTTCCAGGAATTGTATTAGGTGTATCGTGAGATGCAGAAGTATCAACTGCTATTGAAATGTCTGGATCAATCATAGACGCAACTGTTTTAGCTCCTCTTGTTCCAACTTCTTCTTGAACCGTACCTACTAAATATAGATCAATGTCAAGATCTAATTTTGCAACAGCTTTAGCAACAAATTCTAACACGGTTACACCAGCACGGTTGTCCATTGCTTTTCCACCAATTAAATTTTGATCATTAAATAGTATTGTTTCTCCGCTCATGTAAACTCTATCACCAACATTAACACCATGAGCAATAGCATCTTCATCGCTTTTGAAACCAAAATCAGCAAATAATTCATTTTCTGTAATTGCTTTCTTTCTTTCTTCTTCTTGCATTATATGAATACTTGTATGTCCAAATAATCCAATAAATGTTTCGTTATTTGAAGTAATTAATTTTGCTTTGGTTCCAATAACTGCACATGGTCATACGCCACCAACTGTTGATAAATATAATTGTCCTTTTTTATCAAAATTTCTTACTACATATCCAACTTCATCCATGTGTGCTGCTAATAAAACTTTAGGAGCATTTGGATTTTTAGATGGCTTGTGCATAATTAAACAGCCAAAATTATCTCTGCTAAATTCAAATCCTTCATTAGCTAATTCTTTTTTTAATTCATTAACAACTGGTTCTTCATAACGAGACATTGCTTCAATTTCCATATATTTTATTAATCTTTCTTTGAATTGATTTTCTCTTGTCATATTAATTCCTCCTTTATTTAATGTATAAGATATATTTTATAACAAATTGTATAAAAAAATAGCCATTAGGCTATTTGTTGTTCTTTGAAAACTGAATACGACTTAATTTAGATAACTATATAGAATATTACTATTAAACCAATAAATTTATTAGTACTGGTCAGCTGAATGCATTGCTGCACTTACACCTCCAGCCTATCAACCTCATAGTCTATAAGGAATTTTAAAGGGAATACTAATCTTTGAGGGGGCTTCCCGCTTAGATGCTTTCAGCGGTTATCCCTGCCGCACTTGGCTACCCAGCTATGCTTCTGGCGAAACAACTGGCACACCATCGGTGCGTCCACTCCGGTCCTCTCGTACTAAGAGTAGCTCTCATCAATATTCCAACGCCCACATCAGATAGGAACCAAACTGTCTCACGACGTTTTGAACCCAGCTCGCGTACCGCTTTAATGGGCGAACAGCCCAACCCTTGGAACCGACTCCAGCTCCAGGATGCGATGAGCCGACATCGAGGTGCCAAACCTTCCCGTCGATGTGATCTCTTGGGAAAGATAAGCCTGTTATCCCCGGGGTAGCTTTTATCCGTTGAGCGACGGCCTTTCCACGAAGAACCGCCGGATCACTAAGTCCTGCTTTCGCACCTGCTCGACTTGTAGGTCTCACAGTCAATCACACTTCTACCTTTATGCTCTTAGATACGGTTTCTGACCGTATTGAGTGTAACTTTGAACGCCTCCGTTACCCTTTAGGAGGCGACCGCCCCAGTCAAACTACCCACCACACACTGTCCTCTTCCCGGATAACGGGAACAAGTTAGAAGTTCAATGTAACAAGGGTGGTATTTCAACGGCGACTACTCTTAAACTAGCGTTCAAGCATCAACGTCTCCCACCTATCCTACACATGTTAAATCAAACTCCAATATGAAGTTATAGTAAAGCTCCACGGGGTCTTTTCGTCTAGATGCGGGTCTCCGGCGTCTTCGCCGGAACCATAATTTCACCGAGTCTATTGTCGAGACAGTTAAGAGATAATTACTCCTTTCGTGCAGGTCAGTATTTAGCCGACAAGGAATTTCGCTACCTTAGGACCGTTATAGTTACGGCCGCCGTTCACCCGGGCTTCACATTAATGCTTCGCTAATGCTAACACCTCTGCTTAACCTTCGGGCACTGGGCAGGAGTCACCCCATATACATCATCTTACGACTTAGCATAGAGCTGTGTTTTTGATAAACAGTTCCCCCTTACTATTCACTGCGGCCCACATTTTATTGTGGGCATCCCTTCTTGCGAACTTACGGGATGAATTTGCAGAGTTCCTTGACAATAGTTTTCTCGCTCGCCTTAGAATACTCATCTTGGGGACGTGTGTCCGTTCTCGGTACGGGTTTCCTAACACTTAATGTTAGAAGCTTTTTTAAGAGGCATGAAATCATCTAATTCGCTACTCAGTTGCCCTTTTGCTATGCGTCGTAACTCCCAGTTAAGTTATGCGGATTTGCCTACATAACCCAGTTGTTACTTACCCCACAATCCAATTAGTGGTAAAATTATCCTTCCCCGTCACTCCATCACATGTTAAGAAAGTACAGGAATATTAACCTGTTGTCCATCGGCTACGCCTTTCGGCCTCGTCTTAGGACCCGACTAACCCTGGGTGGACGAACCTTGCCCAGGAAACCTTCCCCAATAGGCGTCAGAGATTCTCACTCTGAATCGTTACTCATACCGGCATTCTCACTTGTAAGCGCTCCACCAGTCCTCACGGTCTGGCTTCTAAGCCCTTACAACGCTCTCCTAACGCATTTCTGCCCGTAGCTTCGGTATTGTGTTTTAGTCCCGTTGAATTATCGGCACAAAGTCTCTCGACTAGTGAGCTATTACGCACTCTTTAAACGGTGGCTGCTTCTAAGCCAACATCCTAGCTGTTTAAGAAACTTCACAACCTTTCTCACTTAACACAATTTTGGGACCTTAGCTGACGATCTGGGTTGTTCCCCTCGCGTGCATCGACGTTATCACCGATGTACCGACTGCATAGTAATACATGATAGTATTCGGAGTTTGATTATAGTCAGTACGGCTAGGCGCCGCCATTCCATATTCAGTGCTCTACCCCCATCATTTAACACTACACGCTAGCCCTAAAGCTATTTCGGAGAGAACCAGCTATCTCCAAGTTCGATTGGAATTTCACCCCTACCCACAAGTCATCCGGGCACTTTTTAGCGTACTGCGGTTCGGTCCTCCACTTAGTGTTACCTAAGTTTCAACCTGCTCATGGGTAGATCACCTGGTTTCGGGTCTATATCAACATACTAAATCGCCCTATTCAGACTCGATTTCTCTACGGCTTCGCTTTATTCTACTTAACCTCGCATGTTGACATAACTCGCCGGTCCATTCTGCAAGATGTACGCCATCACCCATTAACGGGCTCTGACTAACTGTAAGTAATTGGTTTCAGAATCTATTTCACTCCCCTCCCGGGGTTCTTTTCACCTTTCCCTCACGGTACTAGTTCACTATCGGTGTCTGGTTAGTATTTAGCCTTACCGGGTGGTCCCGGCAAATTCAGACAGGGTTTCACGTGCCCCGCCCTACTCAGGATACTGCTAGGAGATTTATACATTTCGCTTACGGGAATTTCACCCTCTATGTTTAAGCGTTCCAACTTATTCTGCTATGTACAAATTCATTAATCCATGTCGCAGTCCTACAACCCCAACAACATGTGTTGGTTTGGGCTCTTCCCCGTTCGCTCGCCACTACTTAGGGAATCATTCTTTATTTTCTCTTCCTGCTGCTACTGAGATGTTTCAATTCACAGCGTGTCTCTTCATTCGACTATGAATTCATCGATATGATAATTGAGGATTAGCTCAATTAGGTTTCCCCATTCGGAAATCCCCGGATAACAGCTTATTTCCAGCTAACCGAGGCTTATCGCAGGTAATCACGTCCTTCATCGACTTCCAGACCCAAGGCATCCACCAAAAACTCTTGCTTGTTTAATAGTTTTGTTAATTGTATGACCTATTGTTTGTCTTATAAAATATAAATATTCTATGGTTGATCTAAACTTTGAAATATTAATTAATATATCAATGTCGATATTCAGTTTTCAAAGAACCGAGAGATAAATCTCTCAAAACTGGATACAAATATTTTTTTTCCATAACGTAGGTTGTACTCCGTAGAAAGGAGGTGATCCATCCCCACGTTCTCGTAGGGATACCTTGTTACGACTTCACCCCAGTCACCAGTCCTACCTTAGGCGGTCGCCTCCGAGGTTAGCAAACCGACTTTGGGTATTACCAGCTCCCATGGTGTGACGGGCGGTGTGTACAAGACCCGAGAACGTATTCACCGCAGCATAGCTGATCTGCGATTACTAGCGATTCCGACTTCATGGAGTCGAATTGCAGACTCCAATCCGAACTGAGATCGGCTTTTTGAGATTTGCTCCATGTCGCCATATTGCTTCTCTTTGTACCGACCATTGTAGCACGTGTGTGGCCCCACTCGTAAGAGGCATGATGATTTGACGTCATCCCCACCTTCCTCCCAGTTACCCAGGCAGTATCTCTAGAGTCCTCAACTTAATGTTAGTAACTAAAGATAGGGGTTGCGCTCGTTGCAGGACTTGACCAAACATCTCACGACACGAGCTGACGACAACCATGCACCATCTGTCACTCCGATAACCTCCACTATATCTCTATAGCTTTGCGAAGGATGTCAAGAGTGGGTAAGGTTTTCCGTGTATCTTCAAATTAAACCACATGCTCCACCGCTTGTGCGGGTCCCCGTCAATTCCTTTAAGTTTCACTCTTGCGAGCATACTACTCAGGCGGATCATTTAATGCGTTAGCTGCGTCAGTGATTCTCCACCGACTAATGATCATCGTTTACGGCGTGGACTACCAGGGTATCTAATCCTGTTTGCTCCCCACGCTTTCGTCCCTCAGCGTCAGTATAGACCCAGTAAGCTGCCTTCGCCTTTGGTGTTCTTCCATATATCTACGCATTTCACCGCTTCACATGGAATTCCGCTTACCTCTATCTAACTCTAGTTTGCTAGTATCCAAAGCGAGCCGGGGTTGAGCCCCGGGATTTAACTCCAGACTTAACAAACAGCCTACGAACGCTTTACGCCCAATAATTCCGGATAACGCTTGCGACCTATGTATTACCGCGGCTGCTGGCACATAGTTAGCCATCGCTTTCTGACAAGGTACCGTCAGTCTGCAATCATTTCCTATTGCAAATGTTCTTCCCTTATAACAGCACTTTACAATCCGAAGACCTTCATCGTGCACGCTGTGTCGCTCCATCAAGCTTTCGCTCATTGTGGAATATTCCCTACTGCTGCCTCCCGTAGGAGTTTGGGCCGTATCTCAGTCCCAATGTGGCCGTTCAGTCTCTCGACCCGGCTAAACATCATAGTCTTGGTGGGCCATTACCTCACCAACTAACTAATGTTCCGCACCCTCATCTTTTAGTGGCGCCTTACAGCGCCTTTCACAACGGAACCATGCGGTTCCATGCGTATCCGGCATTAGCCATTGTTTCCAATGGGTATTCCAATCTAAAAGGTAGATTAAGCACGTGTTACTCACCCATTCGCCGCTAGGTTATTGCTAACCTCGCTCGACATGCATGTATTAGGCACACAGCCAGCGTTCATCCTGAGCCAGGATCAAACTCTTATAAAAAAATTTGAATTGGTTGATTATAAATAAAAAAATAAATTGACGTTAATGGTATTCGTATCCAGTTTTCAAAGAACTATCTCGTTGTTTCAAAACAACCTTTAAATATTATATACACTTTTTTTTATTTTTTCAAAAAAAATTAAATTTTTTAGCGATATAAAATTGCTGTTTTAAAACAGAAAAGTAAATATGTATATATTATAATTGTTTTATTTTTTAAATAATAAAAAAATCAGGATTTTTTCCTGATTCTAATATCTATTCATTATTTTATTGTTAACCTACTATTTCTAGATCTGCATAATCAAATTCAGTTGGAACTTTTCTACCAAATTGTTCAATATTAACAAAGGCTTTTTGGGTAATATCATTATTTTTAATTATTTCGCCAACTTCATCTTTGAATATTCCACTAGAAATTTTTACTAAAGCCCCTTCTTTAAAAGCAGTTTCAATGTCCCCTGCTTTAAATTTAGCTAGCAACATTGCTTCTTTATCAATCATTAATTGGAATTTTTTATCACTTATTTGGGTTGGTTTTGTTTTGTTACCACTTGAACCAATTAGCCCGGTTACATATTGAGTATTTCTAACAAGATATCATGTATCATCAGTCATTGCCATATTTAAAAAAATATAACCTTTGTACATATTTACAAATTTAACAGTAAATTCTTCGTTTCTTTGCTTCTTTTCTAATTCTTTATTTGATAGATGGGGTTCTTTAAACATCCTTATATCTTTAAAATATTCATCCATTCTTTGAGCAGCAATTTTATTTTTTAATGATTCTATAACATTTTCTTCTTTGCCTGAAACTGTTGAAATCATATATCATTTAAAATCATTATTTGTTAATTCCATATTCTTTCCTTACTAAGCCTTTATTCCTACTGAATTTCATAAACTACTAAATCCAAGGGTTATTGCAAAACAAAATGCAGCCATTAAAACTAGAAATAAAATTGTAATACCAAATCATTTTCAAGATTTTGCAGATTTTGGCCAGATAACTCTCTTTATTTCCTTTATTCAATTTCGAAATGTATATAGCTTAACTTGGCCTTTTTCTGCTTTTGCTTGCAATTTAGCTTGTTTTTTTTGTTCTCTAGTCATTATTTTTCCTCTTTGTGCAATGTTTGTTGATTACAAAATTTGCAAAATTTGTTAATCTCTAGTCTCTTTTCATTGCTTTTATTTACCGAGTAATTTTTATGCAAACATACTTGGCAGGCTAATGTAACCTTCTTTGACTTTGTATTCATAATTAGATATTATAATATATTAATTTCAAATTTTCAATCATTTTTAATAGTAATTTATATTAAATAATTGTTGCGTAAGAAATTTTATATAATTTTAAAATATGAGTAAATGAGCAATTTTGTTTTTAGTAATCTTAATTATGCTAATTGCAATGTATTTAACATTTATTTTTTATTATTTTATAAAAATATATCCCCAAGTTTTGAAATCAAAATTGGATAATTTTATTAATAAAATTTGAACATTTATTAATAAAGCAAAAAATTCTTATGACAAAATTTGCCAATTAAGTTTGAACAATGATGAATGTAAGGAACTAGAAAAACAAATTGGAATTAATTTGCATGAAGTTTGTAGTTTATACAAGGCATGTAAAATATTAAAAACCAAAGTAGACGATATTGTTTTTTTGCATATGAACAAGCATGCTTTTTGGCATTTAAAATGCACAATTCTTATTAAAAAGAAATATAAAGAAATTTATTTTAAAAGACTAGAAATTTTTAATTTACTTGAAACCATCTTTAAAAAAGTCGCAGAAATTGATAAAAAAAGTGGAAATATACAAAAAATCGTAAATAAATACAAAGTTAGTTTAAATGATTTATCAAATATAATGGCAGGCGAACATGAACATTTTCCTCAACACTTTATTGATAATTTAAAAGGCAAAAAAACAATTATACAAAAAAAATTAGTTGATTTTAATAATGATGAATATCTAAAATGAAACGAAAAAATATTAAAGCAAAATTTATTAGAAATTAAAAATTTAATCATTGAATATGCAACTTTTTATTTTAAGTTTAAAAACAATTACAAGAATTTAAATTATATTATTGAAAAATACAAAAAAAATCAACAGCTTATTAAAGAATTAAATAATATTAAACTAGAACAATTAATAAAAGAAATGTTGGAAAAAGAATTTAAATTTAATTATGAGATAGAAGTTGAAAAAATAAAAACTTTGATTAACAAATGTCAAAATTCAAAAGATATTTCAAATATTGAACAAATCATTAATAAACTATTAGCTTTGATAAATACAACTAGTATAAAAATATATAACTATATTAAAACCTTTGCTTTTCATTTAAAAATACAAAATAATATAAAAAAAATCATTGAAAAAATTGATGTTCAAAATAAAAAAATTTCTGATTTCTTTGCAAGCAAAACTAAAAAGAATTTACTAAAAAGTGAGTATTTTAACGTCTATAAGCCAATATTGAATAGCTTTATAGATATTAAAAATAATAATTGAATGGATATAGTTGAATTTATAGAGTTGAAGGGATGATTAGAATCCTTATTGAATTTGTTGAAGATTCAAAATAAAATAATAAATAAAATAGACGAACAAGAATATCAAAACAATCAAATTGAATTTTATATTGAAAACTTTAAAAGATTAACTGCCAATATAAAAGTATTAAACATTAATTTAAATCCAATAGACATTGAAAACATAAATAGTTTATTTACTTTTATTTATAAATTCAAAAATAATAATTTTTCTGCAAACGAATTGAATGACTTTTTAAGTTATTTATCTAATGAAATAAATTTTTTAAATTGCAAAATTCAATATTTTTTAATAATTAAAAATGTAGAATTTTCTTTAAGAAAAGACGTAAGTGAAAATTCAAACGCCCAAAATTTGTTTAATGAGTTGCAAAAACTTAAAGGTTATAATGATGATAAAAAAGCAATTGATTTAATATATGATTATATAGAAGAACAATACAACTAATGGAGTAAAAATGGACTACAATAAAATTTTAATTAGATATGGCGAATTGACTCTTAAAGGCGAAAATAAAAAGGATTTTATTAGGCAATTGCATAACAACCTATCTTGATATATAGAAAAATCAGAAATCAAAACCGAATATGATCGGGCATTTGTTGATTATTCGCAAAAGAACTTAGACTGCTTAAAATATATTTTTGGAATTTCTTCATATTCACCTGTATATGAAACAGAAACTAGCCTAATCAATATTGAAAATATAGTAAAAGAAATAATTAGCAAAAAACAATTTGATAGTTTTGCAATAAATGCGCGAAGACACAACAAGAATTTTTCAATGACTTCAAGTGAATTAAATATGTATTTTGGGGGTATTGTTTTAAAACAAATGCCTGACAAACAAGTTAAATTAAAAAATCCTGATTTAACTATATATATTGAAATAAGAGATCAACGTAGCTTTGTTTTTTGCGATTATTTTGACGGCTTAGGTGGCATGCCGGTATTAAGTTCTGGAAAATGCATACATCTAATTAGTGGAGGTATTGATTCACCTGTAGCAGCGAATTTATTACAAAAAAGGGGCTTAAAAATAGTGTTTTTAAATTTTATTACCCCTCCTCAAACTGATGAAAAAACAATTGCAAAAATAGATGAAATTGTTAATATATTAAAAAAATATCAAGGCAATGCTATGTTATATCAAATTAACTATAGCAAAGTGATGGAATACATCGGTCTTATAAGCAATCAAAAATACAAAATAACTTTAATGAGAAGATCATTTTATAGAATAGCAAATCTTATTGCAAAAAAAGAAAATATTAAAGCAATTTCAAATGGCGAAAATTTAGCCCAAGTTGCCTCTCAAACTCTTGAATCTATTTATACTATCTCCGAAGTTTGTGATTTGCCTATTTTTAGACCTTTAATTTCTTTTGACAAAAATGAAACTATTGCTATAGCAAAAAAAATTAACACATTAGATGTTTCAATAGTAAGGGCGTGTGAAACATGTGAATTATTTGCTCCTAAAAATCCAGTAACCAAGCCTAATAGGCAAGAAGCTTATAAATTAGAAGAAGAAGAATTACCTCTAATAAAAGAATTTGAAAATGAATGCATTGAGAATGCTATTATAAAAAAATATTCAATATAATCGTTTAAATGTTTAATAAAAAAAGGTTTGATTGAACAAACCTTTTTTTATTATTTTAAATCTTTTAATTGAGGAAATAAAACTACATCTCTAATTGAATCATTTTGAGTTAATAGCATAATTAGACGATCAATCCCTATACCAGAACCACCTGTTGGAGGCATTCCGTATTCCAAAGCATTAACAAAATCTCAATCAATTTCATTTGCTTCTTCATTGCCGTTTTCTTTTTCTAACAATTGATTTTCAAAACGTTGCAATTGATCAATTGGATCGTTTAATTCGGTAAACATATTTGCAAATTCTTTTGTTCCAATAAATAGTTCAGCACGTAGTGTAAATCTTTTATCATCAGGGTCAATTGCTGCAAGAGGAGAAATTTCAATTGGGTGTCCATATACAAATGTAGGTTCTATTAATGTTTCTTCAACATATTTTTCAAATAACTCATTGATAATGTGACCATATCTAAAGAATTTTTCAATTTTAATACCATGTTTTTTAGCTAATTCAAACATTTGTTCTTCATTTAATTTTCTAATGTCAACATTAATTTTTTCCGATATAGCATCAATCATATTGACTCTCTTAAATGGAAAATTAAATGTTATATCAAAACCATTAAATTTAACTTCTTTAATGTTGAATTTATTTATTAAATGTTTGAAAACGCCTTCAGTTCTTTCCATCATTCCTCATAAATCTGAATACGCTTCGTAAAATTCAATTGAGGTAAATTCTGGATTATGAGTTGTATCTACGCCTTCATTTCTAAATATTCTACCGATTTCATAAACTCTATCTAATCCACCAACAATCAATTTTTTTAATGGCAATTCAGTTGCAATTCTTAAATAAAAGTTTCTATTAAGTGCATTATAGAAAGTAATAAAAGGTTTAGCAGCTGCGCCTCCTAATATTGGGTTTAAAATTGGTGTATCAACTTCAATGTAATTTAAACTATCAAAATATTCTCTAATGCCTTTGATAATTTGGGTTCTCATAACAAATGTATTTCTTGTTTTTTCATTCATTATTAAATCTACATAACGTTGGCGACGTCTTTCTTCAGGATCAACTAAACCATGAAATTTATCAGGCAACGGTTTCAATGATTTTGTCAATAGAACTATGTCTTGAGCCTTTATAACCAAAGCATCAGTATTAGTTTTTGACAATGTTCCTCTTACACTTAAAATATCACCGAAATCCATTAAAGAAAAGGTTTTTGCAGAAGACTCATTCAATGTTTTTTTGTTTGCATAAATTTGCATTTGTCCACAATTATCTTGCAAAACAATAAATGGGCCACGAATAGTCATAATTCTTCCGTTAAATACAAATTCTAGATTTTGTTTGTCAAGATCTTCACGGCTTAAATTTTTATATTTTTCATTTAACTCTTTTGAATTCGCTGTTGGTTTTATAGTTTTATGAAATGCTTGTAAATTGTTTTTTTCTAATTCAGCAATTTTATTACGTCTAATTTCTTCTTGTTCACTAAGTTTTCTTTCCATAAATATTTATCACTTTCTATTTCTTAAAATATCAAAAAAATTATATATTATATGCTTTATTTTTTTTATAATTATTAATGCATAATTGCGTGGTCGCATAGCTCAGTGGAAGAGCACGAGCCTCCTAAGCCCGGGGTCGCAGGTTCAACTCCTGTTGCGATCGCCATTTTTTTATACATTTTTAATTAATTAAAAATAGTCCAAAAAGGACTATTGGGCATTCTTCATAGAACGCATAACTTGTCTGATTTGTGCTTCCGAAGCTTTTCTTCCCATTTGTTGAAACATTACACGAATCATTTTTTCAGTAACTGGTGGATTTTCTTTTAATTGCTTCTTGAATTTTTTTTGGGTTATATATACCGCAATTATTCCACCAATTATGGCAGTAATTATTGGTAATATAACTAATAACGCTATTCCTCAACCTTGCATATTCTACTTTCCTTTCAATACTGTCTTCTTTAAAATAATATATATTATAAAGGGCAATACAATTAAAACTGCGATACTTATAAAGAAAATTTTGGCATAAAATATGTGAGCTTTTCTTTTACTTTCATCAAGTTCAACAAAATTCATTCCTTGTTCATTGCCAAAGAACGATTGGATGTCCACCATTCTTTTCTTTTTAAAAATTGTACTGAATATAAATAATATTAAAACTATTCCAATTATACCACATAGTATGTAAATTAGTATTTCGGGTTTTGGAAAAGTATTATGAATTCATTTTTGTCAATCCAATAAACCCCATTTTGCATCTTTTAAACCTCAAAAAATACCTATAAACACACCGATATAAAACACAATAGCAACAACTGCTCATGTTTGTCTTACTTGTCTTATCATTAATTTCTTATAAAGTAAGGCAATAAATGGCGGTGTTGATGTCGCACCATTTTTAATTGTAATCCTATACATATCTATGCTTTTATGTATTCCTGAAAGTTCAATCAATTCAATAATAAATCTAGTTAACGAAATTACTATAAATATTGCCGGAATAATATATCAAGCCCATTTTATTTTAAAATCTTTTGCATTAGAAAAATTGAATAAATTTGGTCAAAAGTAAAGCAATAATATTGCTATAACGCTCAAAAGAAGGATACCAAAATTTCAAAGTATTGATATTTTTTTAATATTCATTTCTCTTTGAAAAACTGAATAAATTCCATTAGGAATTATTTTCTGAGGATCTTTTATTTTATAACTTAATTGTTGCAAATTTTGAGTATTCATTGAATCTTCTACCATGTGATTTTCAAAGGTACGTGTTGGAATTTCAATGTTTTTACTACTATCGCTATTATTTCCTGTTGTTGTGGGTTTAATATCCATTATTTTCTAATCCTTTCGAGAATCATCTGTTTTTAATATTGCCAAAAATGCCTCTTGTGGAACTTCAACGCTTCCTATTTGTTTCATCCTTTTTTTACCTATTTTTTGTTTTTTTAATAGTTTTTGTCTTCTTGTAACGTCACCACCATATAACTTAGCTGTAACATCTTTTCTATATGCCTTAATTGTTTCTCTTGCTATAATTTTAGCACCAATTGCAGCCTGAACGGGAATTTCAAAATTTTGTCTTGGTACTACTTCCTTTAGTTTTTCTGTTAATGCTCTACTTTTATTATATGCTGAATCTCTGTGAACAATCATTGCTAAGGCATCAATTTTCTCACCATTTAATAAAATATCAACCTTTACTAAATCGCTTTCTCTTAAACCAATGTAGTCATAATCAAATGAAGCATAGCCTTTTGAATAGCTCTTCATTAAATCAAAGAAATCAAATATTATTTCATTTAAAGGCAATTCATAAATCAATAATCTACGTGTTTCATCTAAATATTCAATATTTACATATTTGCCACGTTTAGATTGACATAATTCCATAATTGGGCCCAAATATTCTTCGGTTAGCATTATGTTAGCCTTAATATAAGGTTCCTCTATCATTTTTATATAACTTCTATCTGGAAATAGTGATGGATTTGTAATATATTGAACATCTCCATTAGTTAGTGTTACAACAAACTCAACTGAAGGAGCAGTAGCAATAATATCTAAATTAAATTCTCTTTCGAGTCTCTCTTGAAGAATATCCATATGCAATAAACCTAAAAAACCTATTCTAAATCCAAATCCTAGGGCTTTTGATGTCTCTGGTTGTCATACCAATGAAGAATCAGATAAACTAATTTTTTCTAGGGCATCTTTTAAATCATTGTAATCTCTAGTATCAACGGGATAAAATCCGGTATAAACAACTGGTTTTATTTTTTTATATCCTGGCAATGGTTCAGGGCATTGGTTTTCAAATAATGTGACAGTATCACCAACTTCAACATCTTTGATATCCCTTATTGATGCTGAAATTCAACCAACTTCGCCAGCTTGCAATTCATTTTTTTGAACTTCATTAGGGTTTTTAACGCCTAATTCAGTTACTAAATAATGCTTTTTTGTTTGCATAAAGTAAATTTCGTCGCCTACTTTTACTTTGCCGTCAAACAATCTCACATAGATAACAACGCCACGATAATTGTCAAAATAGCTATCAAAAATTAAAGCTTGCAATGGTTTATTTGTATCTGCTTCTTTAGGAGCAGGAATTTTGTTTATAATTGCATCAATTACCTTATCAATATTTAATCCTGTCTTTGCAGAAATCATAATTGCGTCAGAAGTATCAATTCCAATCATGTCTTGAATTTCTTTTTTTACTCTTTCAGGATCTGCACTAATTAAATCTACCTTATTAATAATAGGAACGATTTCTAAATTATTTTCCATAGCCATATAAACATTAGCCAATGTTTGTGCTTGAATTCCTTGAGTTGCATCAACTAGCAACAATGCTCCTTCACATGCAGCAAGTGATCTACTAACCTCATAAGTAAAATCAACATGACCTGGTGTATCTATCAGGTGAAAAATGTAATCTTTATATTTAATTTGAATAGCATTTAATTTAATAGTGATTCCACGTTCTTGTTCTAGTTCCATTGAATCTAAAATTTGAGGTTTTGCTTCCCTGGCTGAAATTGTATTGGTAAATTCCAAAATACGATCAGCTAAAGTACTTTTACCGTGATCAATGTGTGCTATTATTGCAAAATTTCTTATTTTTTCGTTTGTCATATTATTTTAAATTATATTTAAAAATGTCATACATTTAAAGAAAAATAAAAAATAACCATAAATTAGATACATTTATTAAATATCTCTATGGTTATTTTTTTTAATTATTTTTTGTTTCTTTGGCACCAAATATTTGTTCAAATATTTCGTCATAATAATGAACTGGCACAAATTCAACAACATTTTTAACTTCAGCAGGAACATCTTTTAGATTCTTATAATTATCATATGGAATAAAAATCTTTTTAATACCAAATTGAGCAGCCGCCAATGATTTTTCTTTTAAACCACCAATTGGTAGAACTTTTCCACGCAATGTAATTTCTCCAGTCATACCGATATTAGCAGGGACTGGTCTTTTAGATAAGGCACTAATTATTGAGGTTGTGAATGTTACTCCGGCACTTGGACCATCTTTTGGAATAGCACCCGCTGGAACGTGAATATGAATTGCTGTATTTTCAAAATCAAAGTCAATATTAAATTTGGCGGCGTTTGCTCTTACATAGGCTAATGCAATTTGAGCAGATTCACGCATAACATCTTTTAGTTGCCCTGTCATTTTTAAGCCTTCTTTTCCAGGGAATGTTGTAACTTCAATAGCTAGTGTTGAACCACCAAAACTTGTATATGCTAGCCCATTAACAACACCAATCTGTGCTTTATTTTCGTTTTCATCATCATCGAATTTAATTGGCCCTAAAAATTCAATTACAACTTCTTTTGTAACAACAAAACTATCGTTGATTTTTTTATCAAGAATTTCGACAACAATCTTTCTTGCTATACTATCTAAAATACGTTTTAATTCACGAACTCCACTTTCCCTTGTGTAGTAACGAACTAAAAATTCTAAAACTTCGTCAGAAATTTGAAATTGTTCAGGATTTAAGGCATTTTGTTCATACACTTTTGGAAGTAAATGTGATTTAGCAATTTCTACTTTTTCTTTAGTAGTATATGTTGAAAGTTCAAGCAATTCAACACGATCAATTAGTGCTGCTGGTATTGAATCATAGTAGTTAGCAGTAGCGATGAATAATACTTTTGATAAGTCGTATTCTAAATCCAAGTAGTGATCTTGAAAATTAACATTTTGTTCAGGGTCTAATACTTCAAGCATTGCACTTGTTGGATCGCCTCGAAAATCTGATGACATCTTGTCAATTTCATCTAACAAAATGACTGGGTTTGAAACTCCGGCTTTTTTAATTGCTGATATTATTTTTCCAGGCATTGCCCCAACATAAGTTCTTCTGTGTCCTCTTATTTCGCTTTCATCCTTAACACCACCCAATGAAACCTTTATAAATCTACGATTTAATGATTCGGCAATTGATTTAGCAAGTGTAGTTTTACCAGTTCCTGGGGGACCAATTAATGTTAGAATAGGAATATTATTTACTGGTTTGTTTGTGGTTTGACCCGTTTTATGAACGAATAATTTAGTATCAATAAATTCTTGATCATTTCCTTTTATTGGTAAATATTCAGTTTTTTCTTCCTTGATTTTAAGATGAGTTAAAACCGAAATAAATTCAAGAATTCTTTCCTTTGGCTTTTCAAGTCCATAGTGATTCTTATTCAATACTTCTCTAACTTTGTTAATATCAATTAATTCTTTACTTACTTTTCTTCAAGGTAATGCCAAGATTAAATCAATATATGTTTTAGATATATTAGCTTCCGGGCTAGATGGCATCATTGAGGCCATTCTTGATTGTTCAGATCTTAACGCTTCTAGAACATATTCAGGATATTGTTCTTTTAAAGTACTGTCTTTTTCAATGTCGTCAGCAGATTTTCCACCTTCATCATCCTTCAACATTTTTCTAATTTGACGCATTTTTTCTCTTAGGAAGAAATCTCTTTGTTGGTCTTCCATATCTTCACGTAAATTACTATTAATTTCGTTTTCTATTTTTTCAAATTGAACTTGTTTATTTGCCTTTTTAATTAGTTCATTGTATCTAGCTAAAACGTCATTGCTTTCAATTAAAGAAAGAAGTTCATCACTCAAAAAGTACTTTTTCAAAAACTTTATAAGTTGTCATGATTCAGTTTCATATTCAACTAATGATTGTTTAGGTTTGTTAGTTTCAAATTCTTTTTCTAAATCTCGAAATAAAACTGTTCCTATACCTTCGTTAATAACTTGTTTAGATAGTGAGAAGAACTTTTGTCTTATTTCTTCAATTTTTGGTAAATATGAATCATATGAATTGACTTGAATAGGCGAAATATCAACATAAAAATTGTCCTCACTATTTGTTGATTTTTCATCAACTATTGAGATTTTATTAATATTAACCGGTTCTTTTGCCTCTAAATTAACATGATAAATTCCTGATTCTTCACTAATGTTAGTAATATTAGCAAGTACGCCTACAGGAGCAATATCATTAATTGTATGTTCCTCATTTGATTGTTTATAATTTGGATTTAAAAACGTAATAACTATATTTTTATTTCCATTAAAAGCCTTTAATAAAGCTGACACTGATTTAGCTTTTCCAACTCTAATTTTGTCAGAAGTATATGGAATAATAATCTGATTTTTTATTGCTATATAAGGTAATTTCATTGTTATCTCCTTAGAAAAATGAATTAATTATTTAATATTTTATATTAAATGTTGTTTTTTATTAGTTTATTTACTAATTATTACTGAGGCAGGTTTTAAAATTCTGTTAAATAATGAATAACCATTGCTCTTTACTTCAAGAATTGTGCCAGAAGGTTCTTTAGATTCAATGCTTTCAGTAATTTGTTGACATTCAGGGTCGAATAAATCTCCTACTTTTGGTTCAATTATTTTTATTCCGTTATCTAACATTAAATTTTCAAAATCATTCTTAAGCATATCAAAGCCTTTTGCAAAATTATTAACAGCGATATTATCAGATTTTTTTGCAAAATTTAAAGCACTGTCATATTTTGTATATATCTTAATGAACTCTTCTAAAAAGTCTTGTAGGGCATATTTTTTTAATTCTGTTTTTTGTTGCAATAAATGCTCATCATTTTTTTGACGATGTTCATTTATTTTTGATTGTGCTTTTGCTTCCAATTCAATTACTTGATTTTTAAATAAAATTTCTTGTTGTGTCTTTTCTTGTTTTATTTTTTCATTAAGTTCGCCTAATTCCAAAAAATTTAGTTGCAATTTCTTAATATTTTCATTTAATTCTTGATTTTTAGCAAAAACTTCTAAATACTTAGGACTTGTTTTTTGAAAATCAATAATTATTACTTTAAAAATTTCATTATCAATTTTTAAAACTAACTCACCTTTTTCGTTTTGCTTTCCTTCCAAGATAGTTTTTTCAATATTTTTATCTAAATCAAAGCCAACAAATCCCTTATATTCAATTTTTTCATTTTTGTTAATTTTTTTAATACACTCTATATAATCATATTTTGAAATATTTTGACTCATTTATTCTCCTTTTTCTTCTTCTTTTTTAATAATACCTTCAAATAAATTTATTGCTTCTAATGATTCTTCAACGTCTAAATTTTTAGGACCTAATATACTTATTTCTTTAATATTTTTATGATTAATAAATTGAATTCTTTTTGAAATAATATTTAAATTAGGATGTGAAAAATCTAGTTTTATATTTTTTTCTTCATCAAGATTATTCTCAATTGCTTCTCAAACTGAGTGGTTTTCAATTAATTCTAATGTCTTAGCGATCTCTTCTCTGCTTATTTGTTCTGATAATATTATTACATTTTTATTAAACGATTTATTCTCCAATTTTTCTTCAAAACAAAAAATATTTTTGATAAATTTCTGCATTATTAATTCAAAATGTTTAACTTGTGTAGATAATATTGGGGCTAATGATTCAGTTTTTTTAGCAAGATTAATTAATGGAGTATCAATCAATCTTTCTTTAAATAATCTAATTGCAATCCTTAAATCATTTAATTCAATCCCACTTTCAAACTTAAACATTTTGTTTTGAACATTTCCTGAACTTGTAACAATAACAACAACTGCAGATTCTTCATCAAGCGGTGTCAACTGAATACTTTTCAATAATTCAGATTCATTGTTTGAAGTTGCAACTACGGCAAACCCTGCCATTTGGCTAACGACATTTGCTGCTTCTTCTAATGTTGTGTTGATGCTTAACCTACGCTTAGATAAAAGATCTTCAAGTTTTTCATTGAAATATTTTTTAGCATTATAAAGTAAATTTTTTGTATAGTATTCAAGACCTTTTGAAGAAGGAATTCTTCCCCCTGAAACATGTTTTTTTTCTAAAAGACCTAGTTTTTCTAATTCTGCCATTGCGTTTCTTATAGTTGCAGAGCTACAAGATAATTTAAATTTTTCAACTAATCTTTTTGATCCTACTGGTTCGCCGGTTTTAATGTACATTTCAACAATGTATCTAAAATATTTGATTAGTTTCTTATCATAATTATTGCATATAATTAAAGACTTATTTGTGCTTGTGTCAGAAGAATTTTGCCCCATGATTGCCTCTTTCAAAAAAATTTTAGCACATTTTAGCACTTTAATGCGTTAATTGCTAATTTTTTGAAAATTAATAGTTTAAAAAAACTAGGGTTTAACCTAGTTTTTAATTCAGTTTAACTGATATGGCGCGCCCGGCAGGAGTCGAACCCGCAACCTTTTGGGCCGTAACCAAACACTCTGTCCAATTGAGCTACGGGCGCATTGGAGCCACCAACCGGATTCGAACCGGTAATAAAGGTGTTGCAGACCTATGCCTTGGCCGTTTGGCTATGGTGGCAACACTGGCATGCATGTTTGCATATAGAATTATAATACATTTTATAAATTTTTAAAATAAAATTAGTAAAGAAAAAAGCGCAAGAGGGGACGCTTTAATACTATATATTTTCTTTAAATATGCAATAATTATATTATTTTTTTTAAAAAAATAGTTTTTTATTATTTTTAAATGCTTTATTTTAAACAAAAATTAATAATTTTAGAATGAAATGAACTTTTTCATTAATCTTAAGACTGTCAATTTAAGCAATGATTCAATCCGAGTTATGCCATCATTACCAGGCATTTTATTAAATATTATATGTTGCTTCGAAGAAGTAAAATCTATAGGTGAGCTCATAAAAGTGATTTTATTTTTTTGTTCACGTTCGCTCAATATATTAAATATGTTTGTAATATACCATTCCGGTTTGACTCCGATTGCAAAGCGATCTATGAATAAATAATCAACAGAAATTAAGTTTTGAACAATTGAATTAATTTCTGATGAGTTTTTTAAATTATTAGACATGAATTCAAACAAATTATTGTTGTCAACAAATGCTACGCTTTTGTTTTTCTTAGTACCAAATAAAAATGCTAAAAATTTTAAAATATTTCTTGCATTAACAAGATTTTGATCAATAAGTAACAATCCCTGATTTGATTTCATCGAAGTAATATCTTTGATTTCATTTTTTAATTCAGGTGCAAAATTTTCTAATGATTGGTTTGTATTCAATACTATATATTGAGGTTTCTTTGCTTTTGCATTATTAAAATAATAAATTCATTCATTATCCATGCTTGTTATATTTGTGAGTCAAAAGTTATTCATTTCTTTTTGCTTTCTAAAAAAACCATCGTTACTTAAATCAATTTGCAAAATTCCATTATCATCAACGAAGAGGGTTCATGTTGGAAGTTGTTTATGCATTTCAATATAGCTATAATATTTTTGCAAGTAATTCATTCCTTTTTGGATTTGTTTAGAATTTAAATTCAATTTTTCAATAATTGCTTTTACATTTGGATCGGCTAAAATTTTTGTTTTTTCAGCCTCTAAATCAATATTTTTCAAAAGAGAATTTTTAAATAATTCATCGAATATTTTGTTTTCCATTTTTTTGCTTTCTTATTTTTTAGTTAGTTCAATCATGTTCGTTGGCAAGATCTAAAAAACAATTTAAATCTTCTCTAGTAACTGATTCATCTTCATTTTTTTTGATATTTTTTAACTCTTTATTTGCATTTTGTTTTATTAAATAAACATTTTCTAATTCTTGATCAATTCTTTCAGCATCGTATAGATTTCTATGGCTAAAATCTTCGGCTATTTTTTCAATATATTTGCATACAACTGAATGGTTAATTTTAATTGAATAATAAATGAAGGCATTTATTGAAAAATTATTGAATTTCATTCTTTTCAATTTTCTAATCATTTCATTTTGGCTAAAACTTAAATTTGTTTTTGTATATTGACTAATAAATTGTTCGGGTTCTATCTTATCCTTTAATTCATCTAGGGTAATTGAATTAAAATTTAATTGTTCATTTTTTATATTTAAATCAATTACGTTTTCTAAATTAAATACTTCATAAAATTTTTTAGAAACATCATTAATTGTTGTTTTGTCAAATTGATAATTTGCATTTAATTTTAATAATTCTTCATATCTTGATTTAGTAATTAATTTGATTAACATATTAGAAATAATTTTATTGTTGCTTATTTCATTTGCATTCAAAGGAGCATTCAAACTAAAAATATAAACACCATCTTTATTTAAATAACTTTTTAGTAAGCTTAATGCTTCTAGTTTGCTACGACATTCCTCAAATTCTTGTTCATTTAATAATAAAATATCTTTAATTTCAGAAAAATTAAAAAGTTTATTTTTTGTATAAATATTTTTTAAATTATATAAAAATTGGTATAGAAATATGCTACTATGGCCTAAAATCGGAGCATAAAAAATTACTAGATTTTTAAAATCGTTTTGTGTAATTTCCCTTTCGCTTTCAATAAAAAAATTTTCAACCATATTTAGCCCCTTTCTAATTAGTCGTGTACAAATATGATAGATTGCTTAGGAAATAAAAATTAATTTTTCTTAGGTTTTTTAACAATTTAACTACTTATTAAAAAGTTATTAACAATGCACCGCATGCCTTTTAGCCTTAAAACTAGATACTTTTTAAACTATTTTTATTTTCTAACAGTAAGAAGGAATTTTTTAATGATTTTTTGGTTAAAAAATGTAATAAAAAATAGAAAAATTTTTTCTTGCAAAATAACTTTCACTATGTTTTCTTATAGTTTCGAAAAATGTTTTATTTAATAATATAATTGAAATATGAAATTAATTAACCTTCACTTAAATACTATATTTTCTTTTTTAGAAAGTACAATAACCATTAATGATTTTATTCAAGAATTACTAAATAATAATATAGAGTATTTTGGTATTACAGAACATTGCAATTTTTATAGCATGCCACATTTTTTAAATGAAGCTAGAAAACATGATTTAAAGCCTATTTTTGGTCTTGACGTAAATGTAAAAATAGAAAATAATTTGTATAGATTTATAGTTTACTGCCAAAATAAAGAATCTTTTATGAACCTAAAAATGCTTTCTTTAAACTATGGAAAAAAAGGCTATATAGATTTAGCTGAAATTAGAGATTATTCTAATTTAATATGAATAGAACATCCAATTTTTGGCTATTATAAAAAAACTAATAATATTTTAGAAATTGAAAACCATTATTTTGCAATAAGCCAATATGATATAGAAAATAGTGAAATACAAAATATTTTTGATAAGTGTTTATTAATTAATCACAATTCAATATTAAAATATGATGATAATTCAATAATTAAAACAATGTCAAATATTTCAAATAATAAAATATTTGAAAGCATTTACGAAGAATTTAAAGTTGATATTGAAACAAAAAATAATTCAAAATTAGAAGAATTAATTGAAAGAACAAACGATTTTGCTAAAAAACTTTATTTTGAAATTGAAACTAAAGGTTTCAAAATGCCCAAATTCAAAAACGACAAAAATATTGCTTCTAATGAATATTTAAAATTGTTATTATTTAAATCAATAAGAGAAAAATTTGATAAATATTCATGAACAGATGAATACCAACAAAGGTTTTTAAAAGAACTAAAAGTTATTGAAGATCTTAATTTTGCTGATTACTTTTTAGTTGTTCAAGATTGAGTTAATTGAGCAAAAAATAACAATATTAAAATAGGACCAGGAAGAGGTTCAGCAGCCGGTTCATTAATAGGCTATCTATTAAATATAACCGAAGTAGACCCTATTAAATATGATTTGATATTTGAAAGGTTCCTAAATTCTAATAGAGTTACTATGCCTGACATTGATATTGATGTTCAAGATAATAAAAGAAATGATGTTATTGAATATTTATTAAAAAAATATGGGCATGAATTTGTGGCAAATATTGTTACTTTTTCTTCGCTAGGTAAAAAATCAGCGATTAGAGATATTTTAAGAATAAACAATATTGCCCCAACATTAATTAATGAAATATCAAAAAATATTGAAAATGATGAACAAGACCTATTAGTTGAATACAATGAAAATAGAAATTTACAATTATCATTAGCAAAATTAAATCCTAATGATGAATCATTTAGCATAAGAATATTAAACCAAGCAGCAAGGATATCAGGATTTTATAGACAAATTGGCACACATGCTGCCGGATTAGTAATTAGCGACCAACCCGTCATCTCAATAGCACCAGTTCAATATAATTCTGAAAATTTTCTTCAAACTCAAATAAGTATGGAATATTTAGAAGATTTTGGGTTAGTTAAAATGGACATACTTGGTTTGAAGACATTGACGACTATTTCAAATATAGTTGATCTAATTTATCAAAATCAAAATCTTAAAATTAACTTAAAAGATATAGACTTAACCGATCAAAAAACATTAGAATTATTGAGCTCTGGCCACACAAGAGGCGTTTTCCAAGTTGAAAGTCCAATCATGATAAAAGCCTTAAGACAGGTAAAGGTAAATAATTTTGAAGATATTGTTGCAATAATTTCATTAAATAGACCAGGTCCAATTAAAAACGTTTCGGTTTATGCAAAAAGAAAATTTGGACTAGAGCCGATACCAAAAATAAATAATGAATATGATAAAATCCTTGATTCTACTTATGGAATCATTGTATATCAAGAACAAATTATGAAAATTGCTCAAGTTGTTGCTAAAATGACATTCATTGAAGCCGACAATCTAAGAAGGATTATTTCTAAGAAAAAAGTAAATGAAATGGAAGATATTAAATCTATTTTTATTGAAAGGGCAATGAAGAATGGCTATGAAAAATCTTTGGCCACGAATATCTTTAACAGCATAGAAAAATTTGCATCATATGGATTCAATAGATCTCATGCGGTTTCATATTCAATTATAACTTTTCAAATGGCCTTTTTAAAAGCTCATTACCCCTTAGAATTTTATACGTCATGTATAAGCTCGGCACACGGCTCCCAAGATACAATTGCAAAGTTCGTTAACGAGGCAAGTGAGTGTGGGGTAGAAATAGTTTCTCCTGACATTAACCTTTCTGAATCAGAGGCTATAATTAAAAATAGAAAAATTATATTGCCACTTACACTAATTAAAGGCCTTGGGCCTGAAATTGCTAATTCAATTGTTGAAAATAGATCAAAATATGGCCCATATAAAAATTTTTTAGATTTCTTATTAAAAATTTCTAGTTCTCAATCAATTGGCAAAAGTACAATTGAATTACTAATAAAGGCAAACACTCTTAGATCATTTAATTATAATCAAAACACCTTATTGAATGAGATTCAAAAAAACAATACTGATACAATGTTATTTATAAAAATGTTTAAGAATAACATTGAAGGTGTTAGCCCTAATATAATAGACTCTTATAAACCAAGTGAAATCCTTAATCAAGATATCATGTTTGAAAAGAAAAACGAAATTGAATTATTAGGTCAAGTTTATAATTTTAATTCAAGCGCAAGCAATGGAATGCCTGGACAAACTAGTTTTATAGACATGCACGTTGGAAATGAATATTTAGCAATCGTTAACTGTACAAACGTAAAGCAAAAAATTTCCAAAAAAGGTAATAACTATTTTGAATTAGATTTAGAAGCAAACATGCAAAAAATAAGAGCGTTTTATTTTACATCAAATCAAGAAATACTAAATATTAAGGGAAAAACTATCAAAGTAACTCTAGAAAAAAGAAATGAAAATATTTTTTATTTGCGTTCAATAAAGGAAGTTTTAAATGAAGAAAGATAATGAACAACTGTTGATTATAGATGGTACATTTTTAGCATACAGATCTTATTATGCAACATCTTATAACGCAACTCAAATTTTAACCACATCTGAAGGTTTTGAAACTAATGCGATAGTAGCTTTCTTTAAAACACTTTTTCTATTATTAAAGAAATTAAATCCTAAATATATTTATATAGCCTTTGATTCACATGTTAAAACGTTTAGGCATGAATTATTTCCTTCTTATAAAGATGGTAGAAAAAAAGCACCAGAAAGTTTTTATCTACAACTTGATTTAATTCAAGAAATATTAACAAATATTAATATTCAAAACCAATATTATAATGGCTTTGAGGCTGATGATATAATTGCAAAAGTTAAAAATAAATTTAATTTGAATACAATCATTTTTTCGGGAGATCAAGATTTAAATCAATTAATAGATGAACAAACAGCAATCATTAAAAAAGATAAAACTGGTTCTTTCTTTTTTCTTAATTCAAAGAATTTTTCAGAATATTATGATTTTTTGCCAAATCAAGTTATTGATTATAAAGCATTAGTCGGTGATAACAGTGATAATTTTAAGGGTGTTGTAGGAATTGGACCTAAATCTGCTAAAACTTTATTAGATGATTATAAGACTATTGAAAATATATACAATAATATTGAAAAAATAAAACCTTCAATTGCAAAAAAATTAATAGAATATAAAGAAAATACATTTCTCGATAAATATTTAGCAACCTTAAGGATAGACTTTGATTTGCAACTTCCAGAATTAGAAAATTTAGCAATATCTAATATTGCAATTTCAAACAGTGCAAAACAAATTTTTGGCAAATTTGAACTATATTCTTTGGAAAATTCTTTGAAGAATTTAATCAATAAAAAATAACAAAAGTAGGGTTTTTCCTACTTTTGTTATTTTTGAAGTTCTTGCAATGTTTTTGCTACTCCAGATTTTTTATATGAATATCCTACATAATCTGCTTTTTGCTTTATGTTCTTTGTAGAATTTTTCATCGCTACAAAGCCACCTAAATATTTTTGAGTAACAACATCATTGCCCGAATCGCCTAAGTGAACTGCTTCTTTATAATCAATATTTAACAAATCACATACAAATCGATCGCCAATTCCCTTATTAGCATTAATATCGCTAATTTCAATTGAATATCCTTTTGATACAATATGTGTTGAAATATCATGAAAAGCATTTAATAATTCATCTCTAAGTTTTATTATTCCTTTTTTTGACTTCCCAAAAGTTAAAATTTTTGTTGTTGCTGGCAATGATTGAATTTCGTCATATGTAACTTTGTTTAGCTTCTTTAATCAGGCTCTAGCAATTCTAAATTTTGTTTTTGTTCCATATATTGTATCGCCACTATTAAAAATAAAAAACATTTTTTGTGCAATTAAAATTTCAATTATTGATTTCAATGTATCAGGATTAATTTCATGGCGTTTCAAAACATTATTATTTTTATCTACAATTACTCCACCATTTTGGCAAACAGCAAACGGTGCATTTATTTTATTAGTTAAATCCAAAACAAACTTTGAATTTCCTCTACCTGTTGACAAAATAACAGGGATTCCTCTATTGTTGAAGTCCTTAGCAACCTCAACATTTTTTTCGCTTATCATAATTTGTTTTTTGCGAGGCAAATCTAGATATGTGCCATCCATATCCAAAAAATATGCCTTAGGTTTAAAATTAATCATAATTTTCCTACTTATTTAAATTGTTTAAAATTTCTTCAACTGGCAAGTATCCTACACTTTGAGAAACTAACTTACCGTCTCTATAATAAAATAACGATGGAATATGAGATACATTCATTTCTCTTGCTAAATCAATGAATTTATCTACGTCCAAATCAAAAACATTAACATCTGAATTTTCTTCTGCTAATTTTTCTAATTCTGGGCCAATCATTTGGCATGGACCACATCAAACTGCTCTAAATGCAACAATTGATTTTCCTTCTAAATATTCATTCTTTTTGAATTCTTCAACTAATTCAATAGTTTTATACATAATATTTTCTCCTTTAATATGCTCTTGCAAATAATACAAATCTTTTTGTTTTTCTATTAGTTCAAAAACAAGTATCATTTGAAACTTTTATTGGTTCTTTAAATGGAATACACCTTGTTGATGCTCCTGTTTCTTCTTTAATTTTTACTTCATCATCACCATTGCCATCAAATGCAGCATACACTCAGTGACCCGCAGCAATTGCTTCCTTAAATTCTTGATAACTATTGACAGTTACAATATTATTTTGTAAGCGTTGTTTAGCACTTTCAAATAAATTGTCTTGTATTTTTTGCAATAAGAGACTAGCAATATTTGCTGCTTCAGCAATTGTTGAAGTAATTTTTTCTAGATTATCACGTCTAACGAATAATACACTATTATTTTCAATATCCTTTGGACCGATTTCTATTCTCAATGGTGTACCATGAATTTCTGAATTTGCTGCTTTAAAACCTGGACCTTTGTTTGAAGAATCTATGTTTGCAACAATATTTTTTGCTAATAAAGCATCTTTTAATTCAAGGGCAAGTTTGTGAACTCGTTCATCCTTTGAATTAAAAATTTCTAATATATCAACTTGAGTTCTTGCTATTTTAGGTGGAATGATTATTCCTCGATCATCACCATGAGTCATAATTAGCGCGCCAATTAATCTTGTTGTTGTCCCTCAACTGGTACCATAAGGATTGATTAATTTATTTTCATTGTTTTTAAATGTTATATCAAATGCCTTAGTAAAATTTTGTCCTAAATAGTGGCTAGTACCTGATTGAAGTGCCTTTCCGTCCTTCATCATTGATTCTAAGGTGTATGTTATATCTGCGCCAGCAAATTTTTCATGATCCGTTTTGCAGCCTTCTACTACTGGAATTGCTAAATTTTCTTCAATAACATCTTTATAAACCTTGTGCATAGTCTTCGCAAATTCAATGGCCTCTTCACTACTTGAATGAATAGTATGACCTTCTTGTCACAAAAATTCCCTTGTTCTTAAAAATGGATTTGTTGTTTTTTCTCATCTTAAAACATTAACTCATTGATTATAAATTATTGGCAAATCATTGTAAGATGAAACTTCATTTTTGAATAAATCAGCAAACAACGTTTCTGAAGTTGGTCTTATAAAAAACTTTTCTGCCAATTTTTTGCCGCCTACTTCAGTAACAGTTGCAAGTTCAGGGTTAAATCCTTCAACATGATTTTTTTCTTTTTGCAATAAGCTTTCTGGTATTAAAAGAGGTAAATAAACGTTTTGAACGCCTCTCTTTTTAAATTCAATATCCATTTTTGCTTGAATATTTTCTCAAATAGAATATGCCAATGGTTTAAAAATAATGCATCCTTTTGTTGCACCATATGCCATTAAATCCCCATTTTGGATAACGTCAGTATATCAACGCGCAAAATCTTCATTTTGTGGTGTTATTTTATCTAATTTTTTCATGTAATTAATTATAAATAAAAAAGATAAAATTAAAAGCACAATGTGCTTTAATTTATTTTTTAGATTAATTTATCAAAAATATCTTCACCTGTTTGAACGGTTGGAACATTGAAATTTCTTGCAACAATATTTCCTGCAGTTCCCAAGCCTTTCAAAGGTTCTTTAAATACACATGGTGATTTGAATTTCTTTGAAAATATTGTCAATGGCAATGCTTCTCTTGTATGATCAGGGCCTTTTGTTGGGTCATTTCCATGGTCAGAAGTTATAATTAACAAGTCATCTGATTTCATTGCGTTTATCAATTTTGTTAATTTAATATCTAGCCTTGAAATATTTTGTGAATATCCTATTGGGTCTTCTCTATGTCCAAAATGGCTGTCAAATTGAACAAGATTTACAAATACAAATTGATTTTTGGTGTTTGATGAAGCAATGTCGATTGCAACATCCATATTTTCATCATCAGAAGCTGGTCCATAAACTTTGTCAATACCAACATGGCTGAAAATATCATTAATTTTACCAACAGCAACTACTTCAACGCCTGCTTTTTGTAAATCTTCTAGAATAATATGTCCTGTTGGTTTATTAGCAAAATCATGACGATTGAATGTACGGGTGAACTTTCCATTTTCATAAACAAATGGACGTGAAATAACTCTTGCTACATTTCATTCAGGTCTTGATGAACAAATTGCTCTTGCTCTCTTTGCATATTCAGTTAGTTTTTCAACACCCAATGTTTTTTCATCCCCAATAATTTGCAATGTCGAATCAGGAGAAGTGTAAATTATCATATCTCCTTTTTCAATGTGTTGCAAACCTAATTCGGCCAATATAACTGTACCTGATGCATTTCTATTTCCAATAATTTTTCTATTATCAAACGCTTTTGATAATTCTGCGACTAAATCAGCAGGGAAACCTTTTTCAATGAATTGTGGGTTTGGAACTTTTGTATAAATTCCCATCATTTCTCAATGTCCTGTCAATGTATCTTTTCCATTTGACATTTCATAAATTTTTCCCATATATGCCAATGGTTTTTTATTTCTTGGCACATGTTTTGAAGTTTCTGCTATTTCAGTAATTCCTAATTTTGTTCATGTAGGAATTTCTAGTGGCAATGCTTCTGATGCATGCAACATGCTATTTGCACCTTCATCATGAAATTCAGCTTGGCGTGGTTCATATCCAATGCCAAGACCATCTGTAACTATAAAAAATATTCTATTAAATTTTTGTTCTTGCATAATTAGTACTCCTTTTTAGCAATAACAACAATAATTTGAATCTCATACTTATTTTTTAAATTGATTTTAATTTTAAATAAAAATAATTAATGTTTTAATAAGTTAGATAAGTAATTTTACTATTAATTTACTCACTTATTATTTTATTACAATAATGAATTTAAATTTATTAACTTTCAATGCATTAATAGACTTTATATTGCCTGGCGGGCTTTCTATTGATTTTTTTGGCCTCCTGTGTGATAAAATTAATATGTTAGATTTATATATTTATTTAACAAAAGAGGTAATATGAAATTTAATGAACTAAGAACTAAAATTGTTGCAACAATTGGCCCTTCTTCAGATAATTATGACACAATGAAGAGTTTAATTGAAGCTGGAGTTACTACAATTAGAGCCAATTTTTCACATGGCGGTCCTGAAACTCATGTTAATAAATTTGAAATAGCAAGACAAATTTCAAAAGAACTAAACGTTCCAATCTCATTAATGCTTGACACAAAAGGCCCTGAAATTAGAGTTGGAAAAATGGAAAATGATGGAGTTACAATCCCTGCAAATCATATTCTAAAAATTAAAACAGATGAAAATTCATACAAGAATTTTTTAGGCACCCAAGATCAAATTACTGTTTCATATAGAATGGACAACGATCTTAAAATAGGGGATAAAGTTTTAATTGATGATGGAAAATTAGTTACAACTGTAAAGGATATTAAAAAATTTGAAATTATTGTTGAAACAGTTAATGAACATTTCTTAAAAACTAATAAAAGAATTAACATTCCTGGTGTTAACTTCTCACTTCCTTTTTTAAGTCAAAAGGATATTGACGATATTATATGGGGTGCAAAATACAAAGTTGATTATATTGCAGCATCATTTGTAAATTCTGCTAAAAATGTAAAAGAAATTAGAGACATATTAAACGCAAATGGTGGAGAAAATATTCAAATCATTTCAAAAATTGAATCTAAGATGGCAATCAATAACATTGATGAAATAATTGAAGCTTCAGACGGAATTATGGTTGCAAGGGGAGACCTTGGACTTGAAATTCCTTACTATGATGTTCCTTACTACGAAAAGAAAATAATTCGTAAATGTAGATTAGTTGGCAAGGAAGTAATAGTTGCAACTCAAATGCTAGATTCAATGGAAAACAACCCTATTCCAACAAGAGCGGAAGTTACTGACGTTTATTATGCAGTTGAATTAGGTGCAGACTCAACAATGTTATCTGGAGAATCTGCAAGTGGTAAATACCCTGTTGAAGCAGTTAAAGTTATGTCTAAAATTGCAAAAAGAGCAGAAAAAGAATATTACAATGAATTATTCTATGGCAAACAAATAGAAAAAGTAGCAAATCATCCTACTTCAAGAATGCTAATTGCTTATGAAGTTGCCAAAATCCTTCAAAGCGGTGAATACAAATTTGCCATTATATTAAGTCACACCGGAAAACTATTAAAAGAAGTTGCTAAGTATAGACCAAATGCATTTATTGTTGGAGTTGTTAGCGACAATAGATTGGTTTGAAGCTTTGGAATTACTGCTGGTGTATTCTGTGAAAAACATTCAGAAGCAGTAAGAGCATTAATCAAAAACAATCACAATGCTGCTTATAAAATTTTAGGCGAATATGGTGCTAAAAAAGGCGACAAATATATTGTAGTGGATAGTTTAAATATCACAACCCATGAATACTAATAAAAATTATTAATTTCAAAACAAAAAAAATTAGGCTTCAACTAGGCCTAATTTTTTAGTTATATTGCTTTGAAGATTTTAAAAAAATCCTTGATGTTATTTGATATAGAAATAAATAAAAAAATGTTGTCTATTGAAACAACATTTTTAAAATATTATTTAATAACTTCTTTACCCATGTATGGAACTAAAACTTTTGGAATTGTGATTGAACCATCTGGGTTTTGATAATTTTCTAAAATAGCAGCAACAACTCTATCAATAGCTAAGCCTGAACCATTCATTGTGTACGCATATTTTGTGTGACCATTTTCATCACGATATCTAATTTTTGCCCTACGACCTTGGAAATCTCTGCATATAGAAATTGAGCTTGTTTCTCTATATCTTTGTTCTGATGGAATTCATAGTTCTAGGTCAATAGTTTTTGCTGAACTAAATCCAATATCGCCAGTTGAAAGCATCATTTCACGGTATGGGATTTCAAGCAATTCAAGAATACTTTTGGCATCATTTACCATCAATTCTCATTCTTTCATTGCATCTTTTTCACTGGTTATTTTTACAAGTTCGACTTTATGGAATTCGTGTTGTCTAATTAAACCTTTTGTATCTTTTCCACTACTTCCTGCTTCTGAACGGAAACATTTTGTATATGCAACAAATTTCTTTGGTTTAGACAAATCTAAAATTTCGTCATAATAATAGTTTGTAACTGGAACTTCTGCAGTTGGTATTAATCAAAGGTCATTGCCTTGCATTTTAAATAAATCTTCTGCAAATTTAGGCAATTGTCCCGTTCCATAAAGCATATTTGAATTAACTAAATGGGCAGGCATTAATTCTTTATATCCATTTGCAATGTGCGTATCAAGCATAAAAGAGGCTAAGGATCTTACTAATTTAGCACCATCATTTTTGTATAAAACAAATCTTGTGCTTGCTAACTTCACTGATCTAACAAAATCAACAATATCTAATTTTGTTGCTATTTCATAATGAGGCAATACGCCTTTTACTAACCCTCTTCCTAAATTTGGATGTTCTTTTAAAACTACGTTGTCATCTTCATCTCTTCCCACAGGAACTTCATCATATGGCAAGTTAGGAATTTGGTATAGTAATGTATTGACTTTCTTTACCAATGTGTCGGCTTCTTCATCAATTTTTTCGATTTGTTCTTTAACTTCAGCAACTTGTTGTAATAATTCCGAGCAATCTTGCTTGTTTCTCTTATTAATTCCAATTTGTTCACTTAATTTATTTCTTTTAGCTTGCAAAGTTTCTAAATTATGAATTAATTCATTTCTTTTTTGAGCGTCTTCAAAAATTTCTTCGATAATAGCAATATTGAAATTACGTGTTGATAGTTTTTTAATAACTTCATTTTTGTTACTAATAATATATTTTAAATCTAACATTTTTAATCCTCTTTTACTTTTTAAATGCTATTATATTTTACAATATTATTAAATAAATGAAATACTTAATTTTTGTTAAATATATTTAACTTTTGCTTATTTTATATATAAAACAATAATTAATTATTATTGATAACCAAATTCTTATATTTGTTAAAATTTTAAATATGTTACAAAATAGCAATATTCAAGGTAAATTTAATAAAATAATGTGAACATCTACTGACAGTCAAGTTGTTATAGTTTCATTTTTAGTATCTTCTAATGATGGTTTGAATCCTGTTAAAGTTAATAAATACAACTGTATTTCAGTAACTTTAAAAAACAATTTATTTTCTGAAAAAAACATTACTTTAAACAGCCACATTTATGAAATATCAGTCTCTAAAAATAGTTTTTCAAAATATCCAAATAGTTATATTGCAATAGACGTTATTGAAATAAACGAAGATGAAGAATATAAACTAAACTATGTTATTAAATTTTTAAAAAGTAGTCATTTTCCTGGTATAGGCGAAGAAAAAGCAAAATTAATTGTAAAAGATTTAGGGATCGATGCTTTAAAAAAAATGGTTGAGGATAATTCAATTGATTATTCAAAATATTCAATATCAGAATTGACATGAAACTATGCTGTTGAATTTATTAAAAATAATCCAACATTAATTGAGGATCAAATGTTCTTTTTAACAAATAATTTAACGCCTTCTTTGTATGAAATAGTTGCTAAGAAATTTGAACATTTTAAAGATTTTATAGATGCTTACAAAGATAACTTTTACTTATTTTATTTAGACAATGAACGTATCTCACTTGAAGATATGGACAAATTACATAATATCTTTAACAAATTTGAACACCCTTTTAAGCCTGCAACCCACTTGTACAAATCATTTTTAAAATATCTATATAATTCTGGAAACACTAGAATTTTAAAAGATTATTTATACGACCAACTAATAAACTTTGCAAGCCAAGACACTGAATGACCTAGGGATGTTGAAACATTCAATAATAGCGTTGAATTATTGGTTCAAAATAAATATTTAATCGAGATTGAATACGAAGATGGTACATACCTTAGTGCTAAAGATGTGTTTGATATGGAAAAATATATTGTCAAAAGATTGAAACATATTGAATCTTCTTCAAACCCAAAATTCATTAATTTTATGCCAAGTGAAATGTTCCACCCTTTGCAACTTCAAGCAATTGAAACAGCACTAACTAGCAAATTGACATTGATCACAGGAAACCCCGGCACTGGAAAAACATTGATAACTAATGAAATAATTAAACAACTGCTTTCAGTTTATGATGAAGATGATTTGGCAATAGTCACACCAACAGGTAGAGCAACTATCAACATAAACAATATTCAAGAAAAAACAAATGCAGTTACTATACACAGTTTTTTAGAATGGGACGTTGATAATGACAAATTCATGATTAATGAAAAAAATGCAAAACCGATTGAATGTTTAATAATTGATGAATTTTCAATGGTAAGTGTTGATTTGTTTTATTCACTACTTAAAGGAATAAAAAAGAATTCGTTGAAAAGAATTATATTAGTTGGCGACAAAGATCAATTGCCTGCCATTGGCGCTGGTTATTTAATTAGGGATTTTATAGAAAGCAATATTTTTCAAACAATTGTTTTAAGTAAAATTTTTAGACAAGCAGAAAATTTTGACATTATTCAAGATGCTCTAGATATTAATAAAGGCAAACTACCCGAATTTAAAGGAAATAATTCTCAGTTTATTGAAACGAAACAGAGTGATCTAAAGTCAATGTTACTCTTTAAATTAAATGACTTATTGCAACAAGGCTATAGCAAGCGTGATATTGCAATTTTAAGTCCAATATATAATTACGAAACGGGAATTGACCAAATAAATGAAACATTAAATAATTTCTTTAGAAAATTAGATGGCAATGAACAAATAAAATATAGAGACCATGTTTTGGCCATTGATGATAAGGTAATAAATTTAGTTAATGATCCAAAAACAAAAGTGTTTAATGGAGAAATCGGTTATATATCTCACTTTGGCTTTGAAAACAAAAAAAATTCTTTTGAAAAGGTTTTAGCAAGTATCTCTGTTGAATTTGAAAATGATTCAAAAACTGTCTCTTATTCTAGAAAAGATTTTTTTGCTAATACATACCCTGCATATTGCACAAGCGTTCATAAATATCAAGGTAGTGAATGTAAATGCGTTATTGTAGTATTATTTTCAGAGGCTAAAAAATTATTATCCAAAAAACTTATTTATACTGCTATTACTAGAGCAAAAAAATATTGTGTTGTTATTGGAGAAAAAGAAGCTTTGATAACAGGTATAAATAATGATGATGATTCAAATAGAATAACCAATATTAAATATTTATGGAGGAACGAATAATGAAATTAATTGTTGGACTTGGAAATCCTGGTGTTGAATATGAAAAAACACGCCACAACACAGGCTTTATGGTAATTGACAAACTAGCAGAAAAATTGCATACTCCCTTAACTGAAAAAAAGTTTAATGGAATTTATTACATTGACAAAGAAGTTATTTTAGCCAAACCGTTAACCTTTATGAATAATAGCGGTGATTTTGTTAGAGCAATAAAGGATTATTACAATATTGTAGATGATGACATTATCATTGTATATGATGATTTAGATTTGCCAGTTGGAAAAGCTGTTATTAGACAAAAAGGTTCGTCTGGTGGACATAATGGAATGAAAGATATAATTGCTAAATTAAAAACTGATGAAATAAAAAGATTAAAAATAGGAATTGGACGTGGTCAGAATGTAATTAATTATGTTCTAGGCAAATTTAGCTATCAAGATTTTTGCACAATTGAAAAAATAATTGACATTGCTTCCGATGCATTAATTTCTTTTATTAGTAATGATATTAGATTTGTTATGAATAAATTTAGTGGTGAACTATATCGTGAAAACAAATAATTTAGTTGAATTACAACGTGACTTATTAAATGAATTTAATAAATACAATATTAATACCAATAAAAAATTTTTAATCGGAGTAAGTGGTGGCCCTGATTCAATGTGGCTACTTAATTTGCTTAAATCATTGAATATTGTTGTTGCACATGTAAACTACAACAAAAGATATGATAGCAATTATGATGAATCATTGGTTTCACGATTCTGTGCTGATAACAATATCCCTTTAGAAATACTCTCATTACATAACAAATATTCTAGTGGTAACTTCCAAGCTATTGCCAGAAAAGAAAGATATGATTTTTACTTTGAAATTTCTAAAAAATATCAATGTGACTATATCCTCCTTGCTCACCAAAAAGATGATTTTTTAGAATCATCTATTATGCAAGAAAATTCAAACAGAAAACCTTTATTTTGGGGTATTAAGCAACTTAGCATACTAAATAATAACGTCATTTTTAGACCGATGTTAAATTTATGAACTAAACAAGAAATTATAGACTTTTGCAATGAATATTCAATATTATTTGCAACTGATTATACCAATGCCGAAACTCATTACACTAGAAATAAAATTAGATCGAACTTAAAGAAATTAGATCCAGAGCAAAAACAAAATAAATATCAATTTTTTGTCAATAAAAATATTGAAAATGAACATATTGAAAAACAAGTTTTAGAAAGTTTTGAAAATTGAAAAAATAATCAATTCAATGTTGATAAATTAGATAAGAATTTTGTTTATATTGACCAGTTATTGTTTTATACATTAAATCATTTTTATAACAATTTAAAACTTTCATTAAATAAGATACATGGAATTAAAGATTTTTTATTTTCACAAAATAGAACAAAAAATTTTAAATTAAACGATGAACAATATATTCATAAAATTAAAAATTTACTAATATTTAAGTAATTTTATTATAATTTACATATTGAATTATAAACAAATAGAGAGGACAAATGAACAATCCAAAAGAAAAAAAACCTAGGAAAATTGGTTTGTTTGGAATAATTGGAATTTTATTTGCAATTATTGCAGTGATAACATTGGGATATATTATCAGTGATGTTGTTAAAGAAAGAATGTCTAACTTTCAAACCTTAAATTTTCTAGAAAGAGTTATTAGAGGAACTGCTAACAAAAATGATGGAAATTATATTTCTTCATGAGTTGAAGACCCTTATAACGATACAATAAATATCACTATTAGAGGTACAAATAGTTTTTTAAGATCCTTAATTGGAAATAATTATTTTATTGGCGATTCTTATAGTTTTATAGTAAAAAATGGAGGCTATATAGGTCGTTCAATATTTCAAGAATTGCCTGTATGAGCAGGTTTAAGTGGAAAATCATATATAGAAGCATTGAATTCATGTGCAACATTTAATGGTCAAGTTTTAGGAAATATTGTTGCAAGTTCAATGCCAAAACCAAGCATTGCAAGCAAATATATAATTCCCGCTTTCTCTGCTTTTGTTGGCTTAGCATTTATTATTATCATTATGGCAATGTATTTTGGTAAGGGAAGAGGAATGCTAACTGGCGGTATTGATACAAACAAATCATTAGCACAAAGAATATATTCAAATAAAAAATTCTCTGACATTGCTGGAAATGAAGAAGTAAAAGAAGAAGTAAAAGAATTAGTTGATTATCTTAAAAATCCTAAAAAATATGAAGCAGCCGGTGCTAGAATTCCAAAAGGAATATTACTAGGAGGCCCTCCAGGAACTGGTAAAACTTTAATTGCCAAAGCAACAGCGGGAGAAGCAAACGTTCCATTCTTCTTCATCTCGGCATCAAATTTTGTTGAAATGTTTGTTGGATTGGGTGCAAAAAGAGTTCGTGACATGTTTTCTGAAGCTCGCTCTCATGCTCCCGCAATAATTTTCATTGATGAATTAGACGCTGTTGGTAGATCTCGTGGAGCTGGAATTGGTGGAGGTAATGATGAAAGAGAACAAACCCTTAACCAATTACTAGTAGAGATGGATGGTATCAAAGAAAATAGTGGTATTTTAATAATGGCAGCTACAAATAGAACCGATGTTCTAGACCCTGCTTTATTAAGACCAGGACGTTTTGATAGAACTATTACCGTTGGACTACCTGATATAAAAGAAAGAGAAGCAATTTTAAAATTACATGCTAATGGAAAAAGAATTGCAAGCAATATTAATTTTGCTATGGTAGCAAGAAGAACACCTGGTTTCTCTGGAGCACAGCTTGAAAATGTAATTAACGAAGCCTCTTTATTAAGTGTTAGAGAAAATACCGGAGTTATAACTATTGAACAAATAGATGAAGCTATTGACAGAGTTATTGCCGGCCCTGCTAAAAAATCAAGAACCATTTCTGAAAAAGAAAACATTGCAGTTGCCTACCATGAAGCGGGACACGCAGTTGTTGGAATAAAAATTAAAGGCGGAAATAAAGTTCAAAAAATAACTATCATTCCAAGAGGAAAAGCTGGCGGATATAATTTAATGATGCCAGATGAAGAAAAATACAATCGCTCGAAATCAGAATTACTAGCTATAATAACTTCGTTCATGGGAGGACGTGTAGCTGAAGCAATTATTTATGGAGCAGATAATGTTTCAACTGGAGCAAGTGATGATATTGCCAAAGCAACAAATATTGCTAGAAAAATGGTTACTGAATGAGGTTTATCAGACCTAGGACCAATTAAATATGAAGAAGATTCTTCAAATCCGTTCTTAGGAAGAGACTACATGAAAAATTCTTCATTTTCAAGTAAAGTAGGCCAAGAAATTGATGAACAAATAAGAAAGATTATTTTAACTGCCGAAAAGAAAGCACATGAAATAATTACAGAAAATCGTCAATTGTTAGAATTAATTAAAGACGCATTAATTATTAAAGAAACTATTGTTGCTGAAGAAATTGAATATATAGAAAAACATATGGAATTACCTCCTGAAATAACAAATACAAAAAAAGAACTTAAAAATGAATATTCAGAAGAAGATTTCAATGAATTATTTAATGAAGTTGCTGGACAAAAACAAATTCAAGAAGATAAATACAAAGCTACTTTAAACTCTGAATTAAAGAAACATAATATTGAAGATAATAGTTCAAATAATCATTCAGAAGATTCTAATGATACAAAAAATTTAGATGAAGACAGCAACAAAAAAGACAATCAATAAAATAAAAAAGTGGAATTCCACTTTTTTATATATCTCCGCTTTCTCGCAACATCTTTTCAAGGCCGTTAACAAGTTTCTTAGAAAAAACTCCTGTTCCTTTTTGCTTTTGTTCATATAAAAAATCTAATTCTTCATACAATTTATAAATTAATTTCAATGAATAATTGTATTGACTAATTGAATTTTTAAAATCTTGCCAATCTATAACGCTAAAATCTTTATCATCATAACTTTTAATATCGATATCAAAATCAATATATTTAATTACTTCATTTTCAATATAAAAAGGGCTTGCTAAATTAATATAAATATAGTTTTCTTTAGATTTATTTAATGTAATAGAAGCATTATAAAATTTGTTTCTAGCAAAGAAAAACAAAATAGGTTCAGAAACAACTCAATTGATAGATTTTTCAGAAACTTTTGTTTTCATTAACAAAACAACTACAAAGTCAGTTAAATTTGCAACTATTTTTGCCCCTTCATATTGTCTGTATAAAGTTCCATCATATTTAAAAACTTGAATGGTTGTTAGTTGTCCCATCTTAAAAAACTTTTTATGTTTTTTTATATTTTTTGAGTTTGGTGTATCAATTGTTTTTAATAAATCATCAAAACTCTTTATACTTTCTTCTTCCATAATACTATTTAAATGGTATCAAATAAAAAACAAAAAGATTAATTAATTAAATTTTATTTTTAATATATTACAAATTTAACAACTTGCGATTTGCTGTATATGTTATAATAATTACGTGATTTAAACAAATTAAGCATTTTAGAATAAATCTATGTATGCTTTGAAAAGTAACCTTTGGTTGCTTTTTTTGTTTATTTAGTGTATTATAATTAATATGCGACTAAGATTTAATAAAAATGCAGAAACATCCTTAATGGCAAGCCCAATGACATTTAAGGATTTTCCTATTGATAATAAAAAAAATACTATATTAGAGATTGGTATGGGGAGAGGAACCATGCTTACAAAATTAGCCCTAATGCACCCCGACATAGAATATATCGGACTTGAAAAATACAGCACGCCCGCCTATTCTGCTTTAAAAAAAGCAATTGACCTCAACCTTGAAAATTTTCACATAATTATAGGAGATGCAATAAATTTATCAACTTATTTTAAAAACAAAATTAAAACTATTTGATTAACATTTTCAGATCCTTGACCTAAAAAAAGACATTATAAAAGAAGGTTAGTTTATAGAGATTTTTTAAAAATTTATCAAAACGTTTTGGATAAAGACGGAGTGGTTTATTTTAAAACCGATAATGATATGCTTTATCAATTTGCAATAGATGAATTAAAAGAAATCAATGCAAAAATCATTTATCAAACGTCTGATTTACACCATTGCAATTTCAAAATAGAAAATGTTTTTACTGATTATGAAGAAAAATTTAACAAATTAAACAAAAATATAAACTTTATTGCATTTACTTTCAATTAAAAAGGCCTATAACAAAGGCCTTTTTTGTTATAATTATATAATAATATAATTATATTGTGTAAATGGAGTAAATTATGCTTTTTGGCGAAGATGATAACAATAAAAAAGAAAATAAAAATTTTGAAGAAGATAACAGCCACGATTTAGATGAATATACAAATTTTGATGATAGAATCAAAAAAATCTTTAGTGACGATGATGAAACAAAAGCAAAAAAAATAGATGAAGAAGACGAAGAAGAAATTCCTCAAGACAAAGAAGGCTATAGAGTAGAACCCCAACTTTTAGATAAAGAAATTAATGGTTTAAAACCTGCCAATTTATCAAAAGTAATGAAAACATCATTCATTGAATATGCAATGAGTGTCATAGTTTCTCGTGCTCTCCCTGATGCCCGTGACGGACTAAAGCCGGTGCACCGTAGAATTTTATATGGTATGAGTGAACTTGGAATGTTTTATACAGCGCCACATAAAAAATCGGCAAGAATCGTCGGAGATGTTTTAGGTAAATATCACCCACATGGAGATTCATCAGTATATGAAGCTATGGTAAGAATGGCTCAAGATTTTTCACTTCGCTATCCTTTAATTGATGGACACGGTAACTTTGGATCTGTTGACGGAGACGAAGCTGCTGCAATGCGTTATACAGAAGCTAGAATGAGCAAGATTGCTGGTGCAATGGTTGATGGTATTAAGAAAAATACTGTTGACTTTATGGACAACTATGACGCAACTGAAAAAGAACCAGTTGTCTTGCCATCACGTTTCCCTAATTTATTAGTTTCTGGTTCAAGTGGTATTGCTGTTGGTATGGCAACAAATATTCCTCCTCATAACCTAGGTGAAACTATTGATGCAGTTTGTGCACTTGCAAAAAATCCAGAAATAAATGTTTTTGAATTAATGGAATATATTCAAGCTCCTGATTTTCCAACAGGTGGAATAATATTTAATAAAAAAGGATTAATTGAAGCTTATAGCACAGGTAGAGGATCAATCACCATTCGTTCAAAAGCACACATACAAGAACTTTCAAATGGAAAAAGCAAAATAATTGTTACTGAAATTCCATACGAAGTTAAAAAAACAGAAATCATGGAAAAAATTTCTGAACTTATTAAAGACAAAAAAATTGATGGAATTGCTGATTTCAGAGATGAATCAAACAGAGATGGCATTAGAATTGTAATTGATATCAAAAAATCTTTTGTTCCTGAAATTGTTTTAAATAACTTGTTCAAATTAACAAAATTACAAAGCAATTATTCGTTCAATATGATTGCGTTGGTAAATAACGAACCAAAATTGTTGAACCTTAAGGCTTGCTTAGAAGTTTATTTAAAACACCAAATTGAAGTTGTAAGTAGAAGATTAAAATTTGATCTTGAAAAAGATAGAGCAAGAGCTCATATTTTAGAAGGTTTAAAAATCTGCATTGAAAATATTGATGCCGTAATTAAAATAATTAAAGAATCAAAAACTGATCAAGAAGCACAAAGCAAACTTTCTCAAGCATTTAATCTTAGTGAAATACAAACAAAAGCAATTGTTGATATGAAGCTAGGAAGATTAACTGGATTAGCAATTGAAAAAATGAACGAAGAACTAAATGAAGTACATGAAAGAATTGCTAACTACATTAAGATATTAGGCGACCATAACTTATTAATCAATTTGATAATTGAAGAATTGCAAGAAATTAAAAATGCTTATGGCGATGCTCGTAGAAGCGATATAAATTGAGATGAATTGAGCAGCATCGACAATGAAGATTTGATTCCAAAACGCGATATTGTTATAACATTAACAAATAATGGCTATATTAAAAGACTTGATATTGAGGAATATAGAGAACAAAGAAGAGGCGGAGTTGGTGTATCAACTACAAAAACATATAAAGATGATGCAATTCAAGATATATTAGTTGCAAATACCCACACGGACTTGTTGATATTTACAGATCTTGCCAAGGTTTATAGAATTAGAGGTCACGAAGTTCCTGTTGGCACCAAACAATCAAAGGGTATTCCTATTGTTAATGTAATTCCTTCTATTCAAAAAAATGAAAAAGTTATTAAAATTTTGCCAATAAATGAATACAAACAAAATGAATATTTACTAACAGCAACTAAGAAGGGGATTGTTAAAAAAACTCCAACAATTTTATTTGAAAGTATTAACAGAAATGGAAAAATTGCCTTTGCCATTCGTGATGATGATGACAAATTAATTGATGCATTGATTGTTAAAGATGAGGATGAAATCTTTATTGCTGCCTCAAATAATAAAATTTGCCGTTTTGATTCAAACGAAATCAGATCAATGGGAAGAATGGCCTATGGTGTTAAGGGAATTAAAATTGACGATGTTGAAGACAATGTTGTTTCTGTATCTTCTTCAAACCAAGGAAAATATATATTTAGTCTTGGAAAAGAAGGATATGGAAAATTGACACTTGCTGCAATGTTTAGAAAAACTAGACGTGGAGCAAGTGGAGTTTATTCATTAAATGAAGAAAAATCTGGTAAATTAATTTATGCTGCAACTGTTCACGGAGTTGAAGATCTAATAGTTTTAACAAGCGATGGTGTTGCAATTAGATTTTCTTTAAAAGATGTTGCAATAACCGGTAGAAATACTAAAGGTGTTAAATTAGTAAATCTAAAAGGAAGAACCACAAACATTGTTGCAGCAACAAAAATTTTAGATGATGATTTAGAAGACAATGACAGAAAATTATCAGAAAATGAATTCAAAGAAATTGAATCAGATGCTGAAAATAACCTTAATCAAAAAAATGAATAATTATTAATAACAAATAAACTATAATTATTATGTATGCGTTAAAATGCATACAGATTGTAGTTGCACAGAGAGGTTTTGAAAAATAATCTCTCTTTTTTTATATTTTAAAAACCACCTTATAAAGGCGGTTTTTAAAATATAGATATTTGTTTAATTTTCTGGGTTTTGTTTTAATTCTGTAAGAAATTTCTCTAATTCTTTGTTTAAATCAAGTGATTTCAATAGTCAAGGAGTTTTATTAACTTCCTTAAAATATTCAAACATTCCTTCAGGTGCATCTTTAAGTCCAAATCATTCAACTCATTTATTGATAGATTCTAATTGATTTGAATTGTTTGGTAATTTTAACGTTAATTCGTCTAATTTAGTTTTTCATTCAGAAATTTTTGAGGCATATTTTCCGGTTTGTTCTAAGCGTTTTATAGTATCATTAACTTCTTTGTATATTGATTTATTTGGATCAATTCTGGTCATTGTCGTAGAATAAGGTCCGATCTTGCGAACTGTTGTTGTGGCTTTGTGTTCTTTAAAGTTTGATAAAATCTTTTTTCAAACAACATCACAATAAAATCATAATCTTTTTTCAACCTCTGACATTGTTTTATTAAAGTTAGATACATATTCATCAAAGGTCATATTCTTAAATAATATTTTCTTTTCTTTTGTTTCGACTACAGTGTTTTTAGATTTGTCAATTTCGTATTGGGATTGTTAAAATTTAACAGCATTTTTAGCAAATTTATTATTTCATTCGGATGAGATACCTTCAAAATAAAGTCCATCGGTTTCTTTTAAAACCTCACCACGATTATATGGAGCAGTATTTCAATCGTGAAATAGTCAATTAATCCTATCTGTGTTTATATTTCCGTCAAATATTTTTATTAAATCTTTAACAAATTTTTCTTGGATTTCCTGTATATTATTTTCATATTTTGACGCTTCTGCAATAGTTGCCAATTGACTAGAATTATTTTTAATATTTGTTAATTCTTGCAATGCCTTTTGTTTTATTTCATTTAGTTGTTGTGTTACACCTAAGAAATCTGGATCTTTTACACCACTATCTAACTTATTAAATTTTTGCAAACTATTATTTACATCATCTAGACTATTATTTATTAATAATTTTTTAGCATTAAGATATTCAACTGAAATTTCATTAATTACTTGTATTATTTCTTCTCTTGTATGTAGAGTACTAATATTATGTTTTCTAATAGATCCTTCTATTCTTTCGATGTATGCATTGTATTTATCTCTAGGGCGCATTTTATTTTCAATATATTCCTTTGCTTCTACAATTAAAGAAATTAAACTATCCCTTAATTTTTGCATATCATTTTCAACAAATTCTTTACTTTGTTTTAAAACTTCATTTAAATTAATATTTGCAGCTACTATTTCTGATTTATTAGAACTAATTGAAACGTTTCCTCGTCTTGAAACTTCTCTATTAAGATTTCTAACTATATTTGCATAATAATCGGATTTAACAACATCTTTGGCCAAAAATTCTTCAACTAATTTTCTAGTTTTTTGTAATTTTTCAAATTCTTGTTCTTTCGATTGCTTAAATTTGATCAATATATCTTCAACTTCAGAAATTTTAAAAGTTAATGATTTATTTAAATTATTTATTTCGTCTATATTATTTTTGTTAAAAATTTCTAATGCATTAATAATTTGTGAATTTAAATCTTTCTTAGTTTTTTGAATATCAACATCATTATCAATTAATTTATTGTCCAACATTCTCATAACATTAATAATATTTTCCAACTGTTTCTTTGCTGCGGCAAGTAATTTTTGCATGATTTGCTTTTGAATTTTTGCATTTAATGAATTAATCGAACTTTTTATCTTAAAAATTTCTTGATTAATATTATCAATTGGTGATTCAATGCTAATCATTTTGGAATTAGCAAGAACGTTTTGTTCTTCAATTAAATCAATTCCCTGAATGTTTTTATCTTCTAACAATGACTGCAATTCTTCTTGAAAAATTTTAAATTTCTTAAATAGTGATTCTTTTTGCGCCTTTTTATCCACTTTATTTTGACACGATCTTATTGCTACGGTAGCGATGGCAGCTATTGATAATCCGCCACAAAAAATTGCTAATGGAAGAACGATCTTTTTGCTTTTTTTGTTCATTTTTTCTCTCCATTTTTTTATTATTTTTAATATTTGTAAAATTATTTTATGTTATTTAGTGCATAAAAATATTTTTATATTAAAATAGCAAGAATGAGATCATATAAATGGAAGAAAAGGTTTATTTTTTAAAAAATACATATATATTAAGCAAATAATTTATTATCGATTAATATGAATATATTTTACTTGTATAAAATAATATTCTTTGTCTAATCATAATTATTATTGGATAGAGTACGAAAATAACTGCGGTATATATTGGTATTTCAATAAGAGTTTTTGCTATTATTGGAATCATAAATATTGGATAATAAGTTTTGTAATCTCAATTGCCTGATCTAAATCTATTATGATAATTTATATATGCAAATGGTCCTCAAAATCATCTACACAACATTAAAGTGAAAAACACAACCAACAAAATGCTAAATAAAAGTACAACATTGCTTTTTACAGAAAATTTTCTATTTTTTATAAATAAAGTTAAAAAGGTTATAGAAGATATTCAAATAAATGCCAATCCTACAATAGCAATAGATAAAACAATTCTGATTGGTATTAATTTGGTGCGTTTTACTGCTGTTTCATTTATTGGCAAATTGTTACCGTGAATTGCTAAAACTATTACAAAAATTGCTGTTATTATGCTTAAAAAACTAAATCCAATTATTCATGTAATCTTTTGTTTAGCATACATTAATCTTAATAATCAGCCACTTATTAAAGCAATAAAAACAGGCACTAACGCATATTCAATCATTCATGTGCTTATTCCTCTAATAACCTGATTTAGTGTATCACATAGTATACCTAAAAATGCACCCTTTCACGGTCCCAATGCCAAGCCGAAAATAATGAATACTGCATAAGTAATATTAATATTCATTATTCCTTTAAAAACAAATCTTTCTAAGATAGCGGCAATTATATAAATAGCTAAAAGTAAAGCAAATAAAGAAATTTCAAAAACTGTTAATTTATGTTGTTTTGTTTTTTTAATACGTCTAATTTTTTGAATAAATTCAAACATGTTTCTCCTAAAATAAACCCACCAAGGGTTTTAAATTTTGATAAATTATATTTTTAAATACGAGTTTATATATACGAGAACAGTTTTTTAAATCATAACTATTAAATTTTAACTATTTTTTAAAAAAATAAACAAAAATAAAAATTTCGGTTATTTTTCCGAAATTTTTAAGCCTTATTTTAACACTAATTCTGTCAAAGTTTTTGTCATTGCAAACATTGGTTTTTCATCAATATCATTAGTTCCTGCAACGTCTAAATGAATATATTCAATTCCTTTTGTAAATTCTTTTAAGAACATTGCTGCTGAACAAGAACCTGCATGTCCAGTATAGTCTGTATTCTTCAAATCTGCAACAATTGAACCCTTCATAAATTCTTCATAGTCCGAGTCAAAAGGCATTCTTCATATCAACTCATGTTGAATGGTTGCTGCATCACTAATTTCTTTTCATGCTTTTTCAGTTGTTGATCAAATACCTGTATATGTGTCTCCTAGGGCTGCAACCATTGCACCAGTTAATGTAGCAACATCAATTAATCTTGTTGCTTTTAACACATCAGCTCCATAGTACAAGCCATCAGCCATAACTAATCTACCTTCAGCGTCAGTGTTATTTATTTCAACAGTTTTTCCACTCATTGAAGTCCAAACTGAATCAGGTAATGATGCATCTCCATTAACTCTATTGTCAGTAATGCACATAATTGCTGATACATTTGTTTTTGGTTTTAATTGGGCAACAGATTTCAAAACTGATGCAACTATTGCAGAACCTGACATGTCATATTTCATTCCTAACATGTTGCGACCTGTTTTAATGTTGTAACCGCCAGAGTCAAAGGTAATTCCTTTACCAATTAAAACTGTTTTTTGATTTGAATCAGGATTTCCTTTATATTCAATTATTACAACTCTAGGTTCATAAACTGAACCTCTATTCACAGATAGTAATAATCCCATACCCAATTTTTCAATTTCTTTCTTTTCAAGAACTTTAACTGATAAATTTTTATATTCTTTAAAGTCTTCAACAACTATTTTAGCTAATTGTTCAGAATTTAATTCATTAGGAGGGGTAATGCCCAAATTTCTTGCTCAGTTTTGAGATTCAATTAATATTCTTGCTTTATTGAATGAATCAATTACTGATTGAGACGCTTGTTCTATAAACAATTCTATGTTGTTTGGATTTTCTTTGTATGTAAATGTCTTTTTATTGTATAACTTTGCAGCTGAGAAATTTATTCCTTTTGTGAATGCATCAACTACATCATTAATTGTTAAATTTTCTGTTACAAAAGAAGAAAGATCAATTTGATAATCGTAGGCAGCATTCAATGCTAAATCTTGTGCCAATGAATATAAAGAATTGTATTGTAATTCTTGCTTTTTGCCTAGATAAATATACGAAACTTTTTTATCAATAAAATCTGTTATTGCTTCTGTTTCTTTAACTAAAAATTCTGGCAAAATTTCATCTTCAAATATTGCTTTCAATAACAAATGATCATTGCGCTTTGTTGATAATTGTTTAATTAATTGCATACTATTCTCCTTATTATTTTTGATTTGCTGCTAATTCAACAAAGGTAGAAACTAAAATTCCTAGTCCTACTCCTTTATTGTCAGCGGTTCCTGCAATATCGCAATGAATATAGTCAACATTATTTGTAAAATGTTTTAAGAACATTGCTGCTGTATTACAATCTGATTTTTCACTGTTGTTGTAATTATTAAGATCAGCTACTTTAGATTCTTTATTTGGTTTATCATAATCATCATGTAGGGGCATTCTTCAAACCTTTTCATGAGCAATTTTTGCCGCTTTGTCAAAATCTTCTCATCTTTGTTCAGAAGTTGATCAAATTCCTGAATACGTCTTTCCTAATGCTCTTTCCATCGAACCGGTTAAAGTTGCGGCATCAATCAATAATGAAGCATTCAATTTCGAGGCACCGTAGTATAAACCATCAGCCAACACTAATCTTCCTTCAGCATCAGTATCAGTAATTTCAACTGTTAAACCACTCATTGATTTAATTACTGATTCAGGCATTGTTGGGTGTGTATCTATTGCGTTATCTGTAATCATCATTATTGCTGCTACGTTTGCTTTTAATTTTAGTTGAGCAATTGCTTTAACTGCATATGCAACAATAACAGAACCAGACATGTCAAATTTCATGCCATCCATGTAGTATCCTTTGGTGTTATATCCTCCGGTATCAAATGTAATTCCTTTTCCTACATAAACATATTTTTCTTTACTTTCAGGATTGCCATTATATTCAGCAATTAAAACTCTTGGTTCATAAGAAGAACCCGAATTTACTGCCAACATAAGTCCCATGTTATTTTTCTTGATGTTATCACGATCTAAAACTTTTATTGATAGTCCAGGAATATTTTCTAAATCTTCTTTTACTACCTTAGCGATATATTCACTAGTTGCGACATTAGGGGGTGTCATTTGCAAACTGCGGGCTTTATTTGTTGCTTCAAGAATTATTGACAATCTTTCAACTAATTCTTCATACGATTTATCAGCATAAAACAATGTTATTGTCTTTTCTTGTTTGTTTTCTTTAGTTTTTGCTGAATAAAGATTTGCATTTTTAAATGCTAATTTAGATACAAATGCTCTAAAAACTTCTTCTGTTGACACAACATTTTCTTTAACAAAAGAAGCAATATTAATTTGATAATTTCTTCTATTTGAACTTAGAATTTTGTCAACTACTTTTAAAAAACTAAAGTAGTTATCTACAGTTTTTGGTATGTAAATAAATGCTTCATTTTTTTTAAAATCTTCTGTAATATGATTATCTTTCTTGGCAATATTTAAACTAGCGTTTGAGCCTTCATAAACTGCTGTTAAAAGCATATCTTTATTACGTTTAGTTTCATAATAAATAGAATTCATTTTATTCCTTTCTAATTTTTAAATAAATATCTTTTAGATAATTAAATTATAATGATTAATATTTTTTAGAACGTAAAAACATAAAATAAAGAGAAAATTTTTAATATTTTTAATTAAATTAAAAATAATAAAAAATTAGCCTTACTAAAAGCTAATTTTATTATTTAATATTTTTAAGTTGATTAATAACTAAATCTATGCTAAATAAGATTGCGTCGCATTGTTGATCATTTAGTTTTGCAATTTCTTCATCTTTTATCATTTTCTCATATTGGTTCATAATTTCACCAGCAGATGGTATCTTTTTTGCCATATCAAGTAATTGCTTTATTTTTGATTTAACTTGTTGTTGCTTTGATGTCAATTTTGAACACGATATTGCTACTATTGGTAATGAAATTAAAGAACTTGCTCCTAAAATAGACAAAATTATTTTTTTACTCTTCTTCATAGAATATCCTTTATCTTTGTTTAATGAATTATTAGATATGATAATTATAAATATAAATTTAATTATTTTTTAGTAGATCAATCGATTTCATCTTTTGATAATGATTTAAGTTTAAAATTTATTTTTTTAAAAACGTCTGAGCCAAAAAACCCTTTATATGCAGCAAGAGGTGAAGGATGTGGCGCGTAAACTATTATTTGTTTAGACATATCAATGTTTTTTATAAAATCTCTGGCGTTATTTCCTAAAATTAAATAAATAATATTGCTATAACACGAATTAATTTCTGTTAATAAATTTTGATTGAATAGTTCTCAACCTAAATTCTTATGTGCCAATGTCTTTCCTTCAATGTTTGTTAAAATTGAATTTAAAAGTAATACACCTTGGTCTTTTCAATAATTTAGTGAAAAGGTTTCAAATGTTGAATTTGGATATTCATTTTTTATTTCAATAAATATATTCTTTAAAGATGCCGGGCATTTTGTTGCATTGCTTGAAAAACACATACCGTCTGCATCACCTTTGTTAGGATAAGGATCTTGACCAATGATGATAACCTTTAGGTTGTCAAAATCAAAATTTTTAAATGCAAAAAATACTCTGTTTGGCTTTGGCGTTACATTAGGCAACATAGTTAATTTTTTTAAGACTTCAAAATATGGTTTTGAAGTTTCTTTTTTTAAAAATTCTAAAAAAGCAAATTTTGACATTTTTAAACTCTTACTCTTTTTTTCCCTTCAAATTGATATTCTATTAAATATAAATATCCATCATTAAATTTTATTTTTAATGGAGTACTAATTTTTGTTGTTGAAGCCCGGAAGATTTTTAATCTTTTATTTTGATAAATTAAATAAGCACCTGGTTCGTCATTAAAAGCTCTGATTTTGTTTATAACACTTGAAAGATTTTCGCTTTGATCAATTCTTTCCATACCATTTAATATCTTAGGAGCAAATGTTACTTTAGATTCATCCTGAGCCACTCGATTATATTGGCCGTTGTAAATTTCAAACAATCAATTACCAAGATTTTTTGAGGCCACATCTGCTAATTTATCAAATACTTCAATTGCTGTATCTGCAGAATCAATTTTCACTTTCGAGGATTCTAGGATATCTCCTGCGTCCATTTGTTTTACCATTTCAATTAATGTTATTCCTGTTTCAATATCACCATTGAGTAATGCATATTGCACAGGCGCAGCTCCACGATATTTTTCAAGCAAACTTCCGTGAACGTTCAAGGGCATTTTTTTAGGTAATTTTAATATTGAATCAGGTATAAATTGTCCGAATGAAGCCGTAATAAAAAAGTCAAAATCCATTGCACTAAGTTCGGGCAAAATTTCTTTTATTTTTTGAGGTTGAAAAACTTTTATATCATACTGTTTGGCAAGTTTAAAAATTTCTGTTTCAATTACATTTTTGTTTCGATCTAGTTTCCTATTTGGCTGAGAAATAAATGCCAAAACATTGAACCTTTCGTCATTTAAAAGAGGTTCAAAAGTTTTGGCGGAAAATTGTCCAGTTCCCGCTAGAACTAAATTAATTTTGTTATTTATATTTTTCATATCAAAATTATAAAATAAATTATTTTTTATAAACTTATTATCTTGTATTTCAAGCAAATGTTTTTATTGACAATAAACTCAATATTACAATTCAAATTCAAGGCAATATGAAGTTCAATAAATTTTCTGTTTTTGAACCTATTTTTGTTAAACTATCATTGCTTAAAACGTTATTTGAAAATTGAATGTAACTACTGTCTAAAAATTTAAAATAGTTTGCAAATTCATTATTCTTTAACAATTGGTCTAAACCATTTTGATTGAATGCTTCAGCAATGGTTGAATATTTTAAAATTACAGGTTGATAAACATTTAAAATATTTAGTGTTTTATATTCGTTGTTAATATTAAATATATTATATTGACTATATTTTATTCCAATTGGTGTATTGGCTGGCAATGCATTATTATTTGCTAGAAATAAATCTTTTTGTTGATTCAAGAATTTCAAAATTGTTAACCTTGCAATTAGATCTTTGCTATTTGCTTCTTTCAATAAATTTGCATATTTTGTAACACCTTCAATGTATTTTTGAAGTTCTTCAATTGTATAGATTTTATTGCTTGAATCAGCACTTGAAAAAGGTTTTAATAAATCTATATTTTTTATTTCATTTCCGATGTTAAGAGTTGCCTTTATTGAAGCAATATTATACTCATTTGATAAGGATGCTTGTCCTTGAAAAGAAATTGTGTTTTGAATTATTGCACTCTTAAAGGGTGTTAAATAAGAGACATATCACATTCCTTTTATATTTGAAATTTGAGAAATAGGCAACACTTGACCCGATAAGAACATTGTGATTATTAATAGTGAACAACCGATTGCTTGAATAGTTAAGACTGATTTTGAAACGCTTATAATGAACAATCCAACAGATATACTTACAAAAATTATAATGACAAAGCTAAATATGTAACCTGGTCAAAATATCCTTGAAAACATCTCTTTAATACTGCTTCCGTATAAAGTTATATTTAGACTTGCTTCCCCTATTTTTATATTATTAATTGTTCCTAAAGAACGACCGGTTTTAAAATATTCGCAAAAAAACATTAAGGCAACTAGCATTGTTCAAAGGCCAGAACAAATCATTATAATCAAATAAAATATTGCTGTATATGCCAAAAACGATTTAGGCTTAATGCTAGAGGCGCCAATTCTTTTTAAAATTGTGGATTTTTTAAATTCAAATATTGCTGTTGGCAGTGAAATGCAGGCTATTGCCACCGGCCCAATGGTTATTGTACTTCCCAAAATCATTTCATAACCAAATATCGTTCCTAAAATAGCAACAAAAATAATTGGATAGCCGAATGCAAAAAATGGTCCTACAAATGATTTTCAAAAATGTTTATTAATAATTGCTAATATTCCTAAAAACTTGTTTTTGTTAGCCTCAGTATTATTGTTTTTTTTAATAATTTCTTTATTTTTCATAATTTTAAATATATTCCTTAAGACATAGGGATATTGATCCGTATTTTTCAATTATTTCGCTTTTCAAAGCATCAAGGACAATTCTACCTTTATTCATAATAATAATTCTATCTGCCAGAATTTCAATTTCATTTATATCGTGAGATATTAAAATCAAAGTACAATCAATTTCTTTGATATATTCATTCAAAAATGATACCAATCTTGTTTTTATTTTTATGTCAAGACCTGTACTTAATTCGTCCAATATTAACAACTTTGGTTTATTAATTATTGCAAGCAATGCATTAAGTCTTTGATGTTGGCCCCCGCTTAAGGAAGAAGCTTTATTATTTATAAATTCATCAACCCCAAAAATCTTTATAAGTTTTTGCAATTCTTCTGGTGAACTTTTATTGCCATAGATTTTGTTCATTGAATAGATGACATCATTAACCGATAAACCTTGAGGATATGAAGAATCCTGAAATTGAATTCCTATGTTTGTTTGTGCACTTTCATTATGATTTGATCCATCATTAAAATAATATTCAATATTACCTGAGGTTGGTTTTAAAATTCCTATAAGCATTTCAACTGTTGTAGTTTTTCCCGCTCCATTCCCACCTAATAGAGCAATGTTTTGATTCTTATAAATTTCGAGATTCAAATTATCTACAACTTTTATTTTTTCTTTTTTTATTTTGAATTCTTTTGTCAAATTTTTAATTTTTACCAACTTTTTTAAATTGTATTGGCGCATTTCAATTGAATTTGCTTTAATTGTGTTTTTTCATGATCTTCTAAATTACTTAAAAAATTGTCTATTATTTCTAGACTTTTATTTTTACAAGCTTTTTCATTTTCCACTATTTTAACTCCTTATTTTATATATTTCCCTTTTTGCCTAAATTATATCAATAACTTAAAGAATGAAAACAAAAACTCGTAATCAAAGAATTACGAGTCAATGTTTTTATGCTTTTTTGTTTTGCTGAAAATTTTTGGTTCTGTATGTTTAAATATTCGTTTAAAATTGGGTATATGTTTAACAACTATTATGAGTGAAGCCAATATTAAAATAATTACATGTGCGGGATATACGACATTTTGTTGCATATAGCCGAATATTGTTCCTGCATAAAATATATAAATTAAACCTAAATAAGGAATTATTCCACAACTTATTGATGAAGCAAGTGAAACATATTTTGTTGAAAAAACTAGTATTACATATATTGCTACAAAAATTAAAAATAATAGAAAATTATATGCAAGCATTATTCCAAAAAAGCAAGCTACTCCTTTGCCACCTTTAAATTTAAAATAAATTGGAAAGACGTGCCCAATTACTGCGCCAAGCCCTGCCAACATTGGAAAAATATATTCAAGATTTCTTAGATATTTTTTAATTAAAAATGCAATGATTGTTGCTAAAAAGGCCTTAAAAATGTCAAAAGCAAAAACTAATGCTGCAAATTTTATTCCAAAATTTCTTAATGCGTTTGTTGCTCCAGGATTTTGCGAACCAATTTTTCTTATATCATTTCCTCTTAATTTAGTTATTATTATTGCCAAATTAAAAGAGCCAATTAAATATCCTAATATTAAAAATATTATATTTAATCACACATATTCACCATAAAACATAAATAAATGATACACACAAGAAAAATTATTTTATAAAAACTTACAAAAAAATAGCAAAACTCTATTTTTGTTTGCTATTTTTCGGTCTTTGTTTGAATGTTAATTATATTACTTGCAATAACATCACTACCAACTAAAATATCATAATGAGCAGATATCTTGTTTCCTTCAATAAAAACATCTTTTAAATAAAAATCTAGAGAAAATTCTTGAATTTTATTGCTTACTCTTTTGTTTTTTTGTAACTCGATATATGAACCAGAATATTTTATTTTTAAAGTATCACTATTGACCAATAAATCACATTCCTGATTATTATTATCAATAAAATTTATATGAATAAATTCATCAACAACTTCTTCAGTATATGGAACAAATTCTGTTTCTATCGTTTTAGAGGGTTCATTATTGAATTCGTTTTTTGTAATTAAACTATATTTTAATAATTCCATTTAATCTCTTAAAAACTAATTCAGCCCCAAAAAGATAGATTGCCTTTGCAAGTTCAGGGCCATGTTCCTCAAATGTTGTTGCCTTTCTAATTGGCATGAACAAATCTCTTCCCTTAACATTCAAGATAGTTTTTGTTTCATCAATTGCTTTTTGTATATTTTCTATATTGAATTCTCTTGAAATTAACTCTTTATAAAAAACTTTTACAACATCTAATCTTTCCAACTCTAAGTCGCAATTTTCTTTTGGGTTTAAATAAATTTCTAAATCTTTCTTTAATGTTGAAATCGTTGGACTTGATTGTTTATAAGTTTCAACAAATAATTCATTTCATTCATGTTCTTTTGGAGAGTTTATTTTTTTAATTAACTCTTCATTAGAAATATTTTTCATATATTGCTTTGCAAATCAATCCATTTTTATAATGTCAAATTTAGATGGTGATTTGCTCAATCTTTCTGGATCAAATTTTGCAATTAATTCTTCTCTATTCATTAATTCTTGCTTATCTCCGGAAGTTCAACCTAACAAGGCTAAAAAATTCATTATTGCTGCTGCGGGATAGCCTTCATTTTTATAGTCTTCAATAAATTGTTTTAAAGTTTTATCTCTTTTTGAAAGCTTTTTTCCTTCCATATTCGTAATAATAGTTAAATGTCCAAATAATGGGGGTTCTCATCCAAATGCATCGTATATTGCTAATTGCTTTGGTGTGTTTGTGATGTGTTCTTCGCCTCTTAGTACATGTGAAATTTCCATTTGGTGGTCATCAACAACAACTGCAAAATTATATGTTGGATAACCATCACTTTTCATAATAACAAAATCTCCTATATCATCACTATTAACTGAGATTTTGCCTCTTACTAAGTCATTCCAAGCATAATCTTTATTTGCTGGCAATTTTAATCTTATTGAATATTCTTTAGCTTCTTCTCTTCTTTGCTTTTCTTCATTAGAAATTTGCAATCAATTTGGATTATAACGAAATGACGCAACGCCCGCTTCCTCTGATTGTTTATGTTGCATTGCTAATTCTTCCTCTGAATCGTATGCTTTATAAGCGTGTCCATTTTGAATTAGTTCTTCAACAAGTTTTTGATAAATTGGTAATTTTTCGCTTTGACGATATGCACCATATTTTGAATTAGGTTTTAAAGGACTTTCATCAGGGATGATACCAAGTCACGCTAAATTATTTAATTGGCTTTCTTCACCTCCGACAACGTTTCTAGCAACATCAGTATCTTCTAGCCTAAAAACAAAAGTGCCATTGAAATGTTTTGCAAATAAATAGTTAAATAATGCAGTTCTTGCACCACCAATGTGCAAATACCCAGTTGGGCTCGGTGCATATCTTGTTCTTATAGTTTTCATAATCTACCTTCTTTTATGACTTTTCAAAAATAGCAGTTATGGGTTCTGAAGCATTGCTTCAAAACGCATCCTTATTTCCCTTCATAATTCCTTTATAAAAAGGTCAAGGTGCTTCCTCAATAGAAGTATTAACATTTCTATTTTTTCCCTTAGCTAACAATGATTCAATACTTGGATCTAGGAAATCTGATTTTCAATTAGGAGCTGCTTCATTTTGTTTTAAAGTTCAATATAAAACTAAAAATAATGCTCTTGGATTATCTCGATAAGGTCAGTATCTCGAATCATTTTTTGTAGCAGGAAAATAATTAATTAATTCCTCTCACGTAAAAGAGAAAACTCTAAAATCGTAATTTGGAGAAATATTATTAAAATCTAAAAATCTGCTAAAAAATTCTCTATAAACTCTTTGCACTGGTTTTCCATCAATTACTTCGAGTTCATTATTCAATACTTCTTTCAATCTTGGATATCCATTTTCTTTGTCATAAATGTAGTTTCCGTTGGCATCTCTATCAAATTCTATTTCACCATTTTCCAATTTTTTACCCTTAAATTTTAATAAATTTCCGTTGGCATCTCTAAAATAAATTGGATTTCCTTTTTCATCTTTTAAATTTTTTGTTAATTTGTACAAGGAATCTCTTGGCGATATTGGGTTACTTACTGAATAATTATTTTTATTAAAATCAAGTGCAGAACCCTTAACGTGATAACCATATTTTTCAAATGATTCTTTCGCTTTTGAATTGAGAGTTATGGTTGCTGTTTTGTTACAACTTGCCGCAACTAGTGGCAATGCAAACATAGGAGCGACACTTCCTATACAAAGTAAAAATTTTGTCATAATTGCTTGTTTTTTCATGTTTAAAATTATACAAGTTTTTTTAATATATTAATAACCATAAAAATAAAGTTTCTCCAACTTTTCGCCATTTCAAAAAAAATAAACTTTTTCAATCAATAATTTAAATATGTGAATAAATAAACAAGACAGCGTTAAAGATTGCGCAATTTATACATTGCAAGCAATGATTTGCCACTTTTTTAAATATAAGGCAGATATAAATTTTTTAAAGAAAAACACGATATACGACGAAGAAGGAGTGTCGCTATATTCATTTAAGAAAATTTCTGATTTTGTGGGGTTTGATACTAATATTTACACAGTAGATTTTTTAAGTTTTATTTCAAATTTAAATGATATTTCATTTCCATTTGTCACAATATTGAAAAATGATAATTTTTTGCATTATACAATTGTTAAAAGAATTGATAAAACCTTTGTTTATCTATGTGATTCTGAATTTTTGAATTATAGATTAGAAATTAATGAATTTAAAAATAAATTAATAAATGTTGTAGTTATATTAAGTAAAAAATCTAAAACCCCAAATTGCACAAAAATTAACTATAATCTATATCTAACACAAAACACAAAGTTAACAATAATTAGTATATTTTTGGCAATTTTATTCAATGCTCTTATGCTTTCTTCTTCATTTTATATTAAATATGTTTTAAGCGTTTTATGATCGGAAAACGCTAATAATAGATTGCTAGCAATATTAATTATTTTTAGTTGAATTGCAATATTAAAGGCAATTACTTGATTATTTAAAAAGATTATTATTAATAAGCTAACTTTTTATTATGAAAAAAAGTTATATTTGTTAGTCAAAGAAAGATTAAAATTTGCAAGTCAAAAAGACCTGCAAAAAATTAACCAAAATGATTTTATGGCAAGAATATTAAGTATTTCAACCATTGCAGAATATAAGGCGGGTTTATTTTTGTTTTTATTTGAAAATATAATTATTTTTATTAGTTCAACACTGCTTTTAGGTCTGTTTAACTATAGAATATTATTAATTTGCTTATTAGGCATTTCAATAACCTTTGCAATCTCGTTATTCAGTTTAAAATATCAATCAAAAAAAGCAACAGAATTAATAAATTTAAAGATAAAATCAATTAAAATGTTCAATAATTATTTTTTAAATTATGAATATAGGACAAATGATTTAAATAATTCGAACTCTAAATTATTTCAATCGTTGTTTAACACTCAATATAATCTAGGAATATTTAATGAAACAAAGGATTCATTTATTACATTTATTTGAGATTTTATTCAATTAACCATTGTATTTACTGGCGCTTGATTATTTATAAAAAATAAAGATAATTTTACAAACATTACATTATATGGATCAATATCAATTTTTTTGAATTCCCCTATTGTAAATTTAGTCTTCCTGATTTCAAATTCTTCAATAAATAGACAAGGAATAATAAGAATAAAATATTTATTAGAAATCACACAAAACAAGGATGGAAATATATCATTCAAACCCCAGAAGCAAAATAAAATAAACATATTAAATACTTCAATAAATATTGGTTCAAAAAACGTTATAAAAAATCTTAATTTAACAATTAAAAACAATCTAGAAATATCAGGGAAAAATGGAGTTGGTAAAAGTTTAATTTTGAATGCTATATTTAAAGTTTATTGATTAAATCAAGGCCACATTTTTGTCAATAATATAAATTTAAAGCATATTAGTCAAAAGTCATGATTAGATGCCTGCTTTTTAAATAAAAACAATGAATATTTTTGCTATGAAAATCTAATGGATTGCATATGTAAGAAAGACAATATAAAGGAAAATATTTTTCTTAAAAATTTCAAAAAATATAATTTAAATAACTTGTTTTTAGATATGAACTTACCTCTTAATAAATATATTGAAAATGGGGGAAATAACCTATCATCCGGCCAGAAGGAATTCATAATTATAATGCGACTTTTTTGCCAGAAATATTATTTTATTCTTTTGGATGAGGCTTTTGAAAACATTACAAATGAAATTTTTCTTAAATTAAAATTTTTAATTTTAAACTACCAAGATAGGGCTATTTTTATTGAAATTAGCCATAACAAAAAAATTGTTGCAAACAAGCGAAAAATTTTCGCTTTAAAAAAATAAATATTTTTTTGTTTTTATTTAGTTTAAAAAAGAATATTATCTTTATAATTAATAAAATATGAATAGAATTAATTTTAAAAACCAAAGCTTTCATCGTTTTAATTTTATGAAAGATTTCTTAGATATTTTAGAAGAATCAAAAATAGAATTTGGTGCAAAAAAATCACTTTGTGTTGATGTAATGTTTGTAACTGCTAAAAAGATGAAAAAGTTAAATAACTTACACAGACAAAAAAACTATACAACTGATATTTTAAGTTTCCCACTAGATAGTCAAGAAGAATTAAATTTTTTGGATGAAATTGAATTAGGACAAATTATTATTTCTCCGTGGAAAATAAAAAAACAAGCCAAGGAGTTCAATCATAGTTTAAGACGAGAATTTTGTTATATTTTTGCTCACGGGATTGCTCACCTATTTGGTTTTGATCACATTACTGAAGAAGAAGCAAAAATAATGAATGGGCATGTTGATAATATAATGAATAAATTAAACATAAAGAGAATATAAAAATTGGAGAAAAATGAAAAAAGTTTGCAATGTATGCTTAATTGGGCGCCCAAATGTTGGAAAAAGCACGTTTTTAAATAATGTGTTAAATTTTAACCTATCAATAATTACGGATAAACCCCAAACAACAAAAGATAACATTAGAGGAATATACAATGATAAAGACTATCAAATCATTTTTATTGATACTCCAGGAATTCACAAAGCAGAAAATTTATTATCTGAAAGATTAAATAGTAAATCATATGAAGCTATTGAAAATTCTGATGTTGTTTTGTTTTTAACTCCCGCTAATGAAGCAATCGGAACAGGAGATAAATTCATTATTGAAAAAATAAACGAAACTAATAATGAAAATAAAATTGCAGTCATTTCAAAAATAGATTTATTAAATACAAAAGAAGAAGCAGACAAAAAAGCAGAAGAATTAAAAAAACTTGGATTTGAAAAGGTTTTTGGCATTGGACAAAATTTGCCTACTTCTTATTTAGATTTGATTAATGAAATTAAAACCTATTGCTATGAAGATGAACCTTTGTACCCTGATGATCAAATTGGGGATATAACATTAAGGTTTATGGCAAAAGAAATAATTAGAGAAACTGCTATAAACAATTTAAAATTTGAATTGCCACACTCAATTGCGGTTGAGATCGAACAATTTGATGATAAAAACGAAGATGAAGATTACAAGATCTATGCTTTAATTTATGTTAAAAAGAAGTCTCAGAAACCTATTTTAATTGGAAAAGACGGTCAAATGATTAAAAAAATCTCTATTGATTCACGACATAAAATGGAAAAAATTTTTAATCACAAAGTCTTTTTAAATATTAAAGTAAAAATTAGCGAAGATTGGGTAGATAATGAATTCAAAATAAAACAGTTAGGATATTAAGGTGAAACGATTAACTACACATAGAACGAGAGTTATTTTTATAGCAATAATTGCCTTACTAACACTTGGATTATTTTTAATAATTTTATTTTTTAAAATTAGCTCCCCATTTAAAGTAAGTATATATAACTATGAATCATACTTAGATAAGAAAATAATTACCAAATTAAAACAAAATTATTCATATCACGCCTTTACAAATCTAGATGAGTTTACGAGAGCAATAAATAATGAAAAAGCCGTTGCCGGAGTTGGAAGTGATTATCAAATTGCTCAACTAATTCTTGAAAAAAAATTAAGAAAAATTAACTTTGCAAAATTGTTTAATAATTCAAAATTTAATGATTCAACCCAAATAAAGAATCTTTATCCAGAAATTGTTAATAAACATTTTGATCTATTTGAAAAATTTATCATTAAAAAAATAAGACAAATAAATCCTAAAAACATCATTCAAAATGATTGGCAAAATATTAGTCACACCAAATTCTTACCTTTTATTTATTATGATGAAAATAACAATATTTCGGGTTTTGAAATTGATCAAAAAAAGGGAATTGACCACTTTTATGAATTTTTAATTCCTTATTTTATAATGGATAAAATGGTTGTTTATAATACAGATAAAAGTCCAAATAAATTTACTGAAAGAAGCAATTTAAAATCTAATGAAAACTTTAACGATTTAGAAAGTTTAAGTTCTTGAAAAGATATCATTAAGACGCTTGTTTCTAAATACAAAAACCCTAGAGTATATTGAACAAATTGATTTCAAGATAATGCTATGATTGGTCAATTTTATGGTTATGAATCTCTTAACAAATTAAAATATTTTTCTAAGCAAAACGAATGAGCAGATATAAATCACGAAAATTTTAAAGAGATTATTAATGATTGAGTTTCTTTAGTTAAGGATGCAACAGGAGAAAGTATAAAAAATTCTAAAACAAATAAATTAGCTACTGATGGACAAGAGTTAGTTAGTTCAATAATAGAGCCGATTAATGGCAAGGCAGATGTTTCAATTATGTATAATGGAGATGCCTTAGATGCTTATTATGGGGAAGACAATTTTAAAAAATTAGGTAATATTCCACATATTGGTTTTAAAAGGCCAAAAAATACTTATATGAATATTGATGCTTGAATAATTTCAAGAGAAACATCTGAGAACGATGCTGATAATTTATTAAAAATATTATATGAAAATGTTATAAAGGGAGCTGAATATTCACTCCAAGATATTGAAACAAAATATTTGAAAGAAGTGTTGAATCTAATATCAAAAGACAGCAAATTAAAAAAAGATGAAATTGTTAATGAGCTATTTGCAGACAAAAACATGTCTATGCCCAAAAAAATTAAAGACATTAAAAAAGATTTTTTTGCAGATTATTTTGACTATTTCAAAGAAGCATTTGAAACAATGAATTTACCCATTGTAAACAATTTTCATTCAATAAATTACACACCAGGCTTTAAAAATGTAAAAAATTTTATTGAAAAATGGTACTTTTTGAATAAAAATCAGGAAGTTGATAAAACTGCTTTGGAGATATTCAATCCAGAATTTAATAAAAAAATCAATCACAGAATTTACCAACCACTTGATTTAAATTTAAAAACAAAAATAATAGATTATTACTTTCAAAAAACAAAATCATAATATTATTTAATTTCATGTTAGGAGAAAAATGGAAAATAAAATTAAAACACCAAACAAAAAAGAAGAACCAATAATTCAATTAGTAGACGTGGTTAAAGAATTTGAAGATAAAACAGTTTTAGATAATGTTAACTTGTCAATAAATAAAGGTGAATTTATAACATTATTAGGTCCGTCAGGTTCAGGAAAAACAACCATATTGAGAATTATTGGCGGTTTTGAATGAGTTACTAGAGGTGAGGTTAAATTTTTTGGCAAAGATATCAAAGACTTAAGTCCACATAAAAGAGATGTTTCCACAATTTTTCAAGATTATGCATTATTCCCTCATTTAAATGTAGAAAACAACATTAAATATGGTCTTAGATTAAAGAGAATACCAAAAGATGATATCCCTAAAAGCTTTTACAATAAATTAAAATATCAACAGAAAAAATGAACAAAAAAAGCTTCTATCGAAATGAAGAAGCTTGATAAAACAATGGCGCAATATGAAAAGATTCTTGAAAACCAAAAACTTCCTGAAAAGAAACGGAACAAATACCAATCTTGAATTGATGACATGGATTTCAAATACTCATATTGAGAAAATTTTAAAGATTTAAAAACTGAAAATTATGAAAAAAGATATCTAACAAGAAAAATAACAAATAATGAAATGAACCAAGAAGTATCAGAAATCATGGATCTTGTTGGTTTGAAGGGAAATGAAAAGAAAAATGTTAATTTCCTATCTGGTGGTATGAAACAACGTGTTGCACTTGCTCGCTCTCTTGTTATTGAACCCGAAATTCTTCTACTAGATGAACCATTAAGTGCCTTAGATGCTAAAATTAGGCAAAAAATGCAAACATTATTAAGGGATATTCAAAAAGAATTAAAAATTACGTTTATTTTTGTTACTCACGATAGAAATGAAGCATTGCAATTAAGTGATAGAATCGCCATTATCAGAGATGGTAAGGTTGAACAATTTGCTTCGCCAAAAGATTTATATGATTATCCAGTAAATAAATGAGTAGCAAATTTTATAGGCGAATCTAATTTCTTTGATGCTGTATTTATTGATGAAAATAAAGTTAAATTTATGGGCAAAATTTTCGATACTATTCACAAGGAATTTGAACCAGGAGAAAATCTTGATGCATTAATCAGACCCGAAGATGTTTATGTTACCAAAGTAAAAGCCAAATCTAAATTTATCGGCAAAATAATTAAATCAACATATAGTGGTAGTTACTACAATTATGAGGTTTTAGTAAAAAATAAAATAATAAAAATGGAAACATCAATAAACTATGAAGTGGGTAAAGAAGTATATTTAGATTGATACAAAGATTCAATTCATTTGATGAAAAAGGATATTAAATTTGCTAAGGAACTAGCAGAACAAAACGAGATTAATAATGGAAAAACAACTGAAATCAACTTCTTATAAAGAAATAGACAAAAAAACTAAAAAAAGTAGTAAATTTGCAAAATTCTTTTTGGGTGCAAACAAATTACAACTTTCTTTGCTGATTCCTTATTTAGTATTTTCAATTTTATTTATTATTTTGCCATTAATTTTGATATTTATTTATGCATTCAAACCACTAGAAGGACAAGGCCATCTTGCAAACTGGGAAATAGCAGGTAAATCATCAACCTGAATGATTATCCTTAGATCAATCGGAACTGGAATATGTGCAGCGTTTTTTGCATTAATTATTGGTTTTCCATATGCCTATATTATTGCAAGAAGTAAATCAATGATATTTAGAACTTTAGGATTAACATTGATTCTAAGCCCGCTTGCAATATTTACAATTTCAAAAGCTTTAGCAGTTAGAGGTTTATTTTCTGCAATATTTGATGAAAATGAATTGAATAATAATTTCTTTCTAATCTTTGGAATGGTATATTTGTATATCCCTTTTATGGTAATGCCATTATATCAAGTTATTAAGGATATGCCCAACAATATAATTGAAGCATCTCAAGATTTGGGATATTCAAAAACGCAAACTGTTTTTAAAGTTATATTGCCTTACTGCATGAAGGCTATATTAAGCGGTTTTGGAGTTGTTCTTATGATGTCGGCAACATCAATAATTCTTTCAGATAAATTGTTACCAAATGGTAGTCAAAAGCAACTTATAGGAAATCTTATAAATCAGTTTGCTAACACAGCAAACCCTTACGACTTAGCAAATGCCTCTACATTAGTTATTATCACTTTAGCTGTTTTATTAACAATATATGGAATTATTTATGGAATACCTTATTTAATTTCGAAAAGAAAGCAAGGAGGAATATATGAATAAATTTAAAAAATTTTTGAAGTATTCTTATGTATTAATAATTCTTGCTTGTTTATATATTCCAATCATTTTTGGAACAATATATAGTTTTAATGCACCTTCGGATAAAGGAATATTTTCTGTAACCTCATGAAATAGAACTTCTTATGAAGCGTATGTGGAACTTTTTTCAAAATCACATTGACTTGCATTTGTTAATTCTTTTTTACTAGGAATTTCAACATATATTTTTGTTATATTACTTTCATTGATGACGGTTTTTGCACTTTGAAGGCATAAAAATAAAACAGTTAGAGCATATGTGCAATCAACATCAAATATTCCTTTAATTAATCCTGATGTTATTACTGGTTTAACGCTAGCAATTGTTTTAAATCTTATATTTTTTACCACACTAAAAGCAACCAACGAAGGATTTTTTAGGGCAATAATTTCACATACAGTAATGACTCTTCCTTATGGAATATTAATTATGTTGCCAAAAAGTGATAAATTTTCAAAAAATATCTTTGAAGCTAGCCAAGATCTAGGCTATTCAAAATTTAAAACATGATTTAAAACTTATTTTGTTTATATGTTAGGTTCAATAGGGTTTACATTTGTAATCACAATGACGCTTTCTTTTGATGACTTCATAATTACTAGAATTGTTTCAAATACAGAAACTTTGGGTACTCAATTATATGAAGGTCAATTTCAAGCATGATCGTTAGCTATTAGTGGAATATCATTACTAGTAGTTTTAATGGCAAATACAATATATGTAGCCATTAAATCTTCGCAATTTTCACATAAAAAAATATCATCAATCAATATTTCTTCAATAAAAAAATAATATAGGAGGTAATTTTATAAATTGAGATCACGAATTTTAAAAGCTATTAGTTTAATATTTTTACCCTTGGTTTTTATTGCTTTATTCCTTGCTTTTTTGGTTATAAAATCAACTAATCAATATAGACCTAGCATCTATAACTATGAATCTTATTTAGCTCCAACCATTATTAACAAATTAAAATCAAAATACAATTTCAAAGAATTTAAAGAAGTTAGTGAGTTTACGCAAGCATTATTACAAGATAAGGCTATTGCTGGAATTGGAAGCGACTTTCAAGCTGCTCAACTTATTTTAGATAGGAAGATTCAAAAAATAGATTTTAGTCTAGTTTATGGTGAAAAATACAAAGATTGAAAAGAAAGACAATTTCTATATACCCCAAATGTTAGAGAGCATATTTTAAGATTTGATGCTCTGATTTTAAATATTTTAGAATCTGATAAATCTAATAAATATAAAAACTTCGAAATAAAGAAAAATAAAGAAGGCAAACCTATAGCATTTAGAGACAAATTAAACAATAACAGCAAGGAAGTTTGGGATCATTTTTATGATTATATCATTCCTTATTTTACCCAAGATAAAGGTATAGCTTACAATATAAATCCAAAGACTAGACCAAATTTAAATATAAACAACGCTATAGAAAAGCTAGATAAAAACGACAAGATTTTTTCTTGAAATGAAATCTTGCAAATTCTAAGTAAAAATCATTACACACATTTTGGTTGAACTCATGCTTATTTAGATAACATGATGATAGGAGCGTTTAACTCTGGAGAAAATTGAGAAAAAATTTTTACTAAAAAAATCGGTGACAACAAAATTTTTGATTTTAATGAATCAAACTATAAATTAGCTATTGATTCATTTATAAATTTTGTTAAAAATTCTACCGGAAATGATATAAAAAACAATAAAAAGCATTACTTTAGTGGCGATGGTCTTGAATTATTAAATCATCTAATTGAACCAAAAACTTCTAGATCGGATGCATCAATAATGTACAATGGTGATGCATTGGATGCATTCTATTCTGAAGATAATTTTCAATCGGTTGAAAGTGGTTTAATAAGGTTTATTAGACCAAAAAACACATATATGCTAATGGATAATTGAATAATTTCAAAAAGCCTTTCAAAAAAAGAAACAACAACCTTTTTAAAAGCCATAAGAGATCATGTTATAAATATTGATAAACACAAAAATAATATTCAAAATATTGAAAAAATATTTTTTAATCAATTTAAAAACAACATGACAAAACAATTAAAACAATCTGCTGAAGCTTCTTTTTTTGAAACCATACATAATATTGACAAAACTTTAAAAAATAAGTTAATTCAAGAATTTCTAAAAAATAAAGAATTTTTCAATATAAATGAAAAATCAACTAGCTTCGAAGAATGAAATAGCAAAAAGTTTAGAGAATTTTTAAAAAATCCTACTATTCAAGAAAATTATGAGTGGTTTTTAATTTGAAGGAACAATTACCAAGACCATAATGAAGCTTTTCTATTTGATGATCTCATGTCTGATGCTTTTGCAAATAGTGAAATAGGAAGCATATCTAATTTTGATTATGTATCATATACTCCAACTGAAAAAGTAATTTATGATTTTATTAAAAAATGATATTTTGGTTCAAATAAGGTAGCAATATCAATATTCGATCAACCCGAATCAAATAACAATTACCAAGTTTTTTCATATCCAATTATTGACAATAATTTAAGAACAAAAATAATTACTTATTATTATGAAAAAACAAAGTCCTAAAATTAAAATATCTATTCATAAATGTTTAATAAGATTTACAAAATTTAAATAATATATAATTTTTAGTATAAATTAAAAATTGAAAGGAAGAAAACATCATGAACATAAAGCAATTATATAAGCAAATAAGCCAGTTGCAAGAAAATGTTGAACTTACAATTGAAGGCTGAATTATTTCAAACCGTGGAAACGATAAAATTCGTTTTATTACAATTAATGATGGTAGTACAATTGCCAACATGCAATTAGTTATTAAGGGGGATCTAGCATCAAAGAAAGAAATTTCTGAAATTGCCGTGGGCTCGGCAGTTAGTGTAATAGGTAAATTACATTTAACGCCAGAAGCAATGCAACCATTTGAACTAAGTGTCTCAAAATTTTTATACATAAACAATCCACAAGAAGATTTTCCAATCCAAAAGAAAGAAACATCTCTTGATTTTTTAAGAGAAATTCCTCAATTAAGACATAGAACAAGTTTATTTAGAGCAATTATGTTAATTAGAAACTCTCTTATGTTTGAAATTCATAAATATTTCCAATCTAAAGGCTTTTTGAATCTTTCATCTCCAATAATCACATCAAACGATGGTGAAGGAGCGGGAGAAACTCTGCTTGTTGACGATGAAAGCAAAGATTATTTTTTCAAACAAAAAGCATTTCTAGGGGTAACCGGACAATTGCACGCCGAATCATATGCTGAAGGATTTAAAAAAGTTTATACATTCGGACCAACATTTAGAGCTGAAAATTCTCACACTTCGCGTCATCTAGCAGAATTTTGAATGATGGAACCAGAAGTAGCCTTTTGTGATTTAAAAGGTATCATTGAAATTACAGACGATATGTTAAAGAATGTTATTGCAAATACATTAAAAAACTGTCCCGAAGAAATGAAATATTTGGATTCATTACAAAACAATAAATTAATTGAATCATTAAACAACTTTATCAATAAGAAATTAACAATAATTGAATATAAAGACGTTGTTGAAAATCTTAAGAACTATGTAGATAAATTCGAAGAAAAAGATATCTTTTTTGGAATGGACTTAGCTTCAGAACACGAAAAATTCCTTGCCGAAAACATCGTAAAAGGCCCTGTTGCAGTTATTAATTATCCAAAAGACATAAAGGCTTTTTATATGTATCAAAATGATGATGGCAAAACAGTCGCTGCCTTTGACTTACTAGTACCAGGAATTGGCGAATTAGTAGGGGGAAGTCAACGTGAAAATAGATATCAAAAACTTGTTGATAGAATCAATGAACTAAAAATCACTCAAGAAACATTACAATGATACTTGGACTTAAGAAGATTTGGTTACGCCCCAAGTAGTGGTTTTGGTTTAGGCTTTGAAAGACTTGTAATGTATGTTACTGGCACAAGTAACATAAGAGATGTTATTCCTTTTCCTCGTGTTGCCGGCTCAATTAAAATGTAGGTTTCTATGCAAGAAAATAATTTAACAATATTAATTCCTATATATCATCCAACTCTAACAATTAATGAGATATTAAAAAATTTATATAAACAAAAACAACAAAATTTTAATTTAGTAATCGCTATAGATAAGCCTTCTGAATCAGAACTTTACGAATTAGAAAAAGCCAAAACTTTTTTCTCAAATAGACTTCAAATAATAATCAATACAAATCACCAACACATTGATTCAATAATTAGTAGTTGCTTGAACATTACAAAAACAAAATACACATTTATTATGTATTCATATATTGAAATTGAGTATGATTTTATTTCAAAAATAAAGAAACTTTTATTAGAATTTAAAGATGTTGATATTATAAGTTTTGACGCATATACAAAGGGTATATCTTGAATGAATTTCAACAAATATCCTAAACAAAATAAAGAAATAAATATTCATATTGAAGAAGAAAATGTTGCTAAAATAATTCCTTTTATGTACAATTTTATTGCAAAAACTTCTTTACTTATTGATGCAACAAATCAACACAATAATAAACACCTTAGCGAGCAATATTCACCCAATATACTTTTTAAGACTTTAATTAATGCAAACAAAATTCTTTTAACAAAAGATATTCAAGTAATTGATTGAAATTATGATGTTCTATTGTGAAGCGTTAAATCTTTATTGGAATCTTGAAAAGACATAGAGTCTGAGTATTCGGCGCATAAATTTACAACTCCTTTTTCAGAAAGTTATTATTATCTTGCAAAATTTTTAAATATAGCATATTGTTTTGCAGGTTTTTTAGGCCAATGTCAATTTAAATCAAACACAAAAAACTATCTAACCTTGAAAAACCTTAAAAAACATTTAGAATCATTGATAAGTGAAAACATTGAAGAATGAAAAAATAGCAAAATTATCAATGATTTTTTAGAAAAAAACCGTATTCAACAACTTTTTGAATTAATACCAAATAGTAAAAAATGATCACTTATTTTTAAAAAAATAATATGATAAAAATAAATATTAAAGCTAATTTTTGAATAAGACTTGCTGCTACTTTGATAGATTTCTTGGTATTCATTGGTTTTTTAATTGGTTCTTCGTTTGCGATATTTAACTACAAGGAAGCAAAATTTTATAATTATTGATCTTATTATCTTTGAATAATAATGATAATTTTAGTTCAAAATATAATTTGAATAATCATTCCAATTTTTACCAAAGGTTATACTTTGGGTTTGTTTATTTGCAGACTAAAAATAATCAAACAGCAAAACAATAAATCGAAATTTAGCAAGGTTATTTTTGATAGGCAAAGGTTATTTAGTTTTATATGAATGATAATTTTTGCTTTATTTATGATTTTTATATCTCCCCAAACTTTTGAACAAGCAGCAAATATTTCTCAAACAAAACCTCTAGATCAACTTCAAAAGGCTTTTCTTTCAATTCCTAGTGTGCTTTCGGCATTAGCCACATTTTTAGAATTCTTATTTATTTTAAGCAATGCTAAGGGAGATAGAATTGGTTTAAATGATAAATTTTCCGGGTCCTATACAGTTTGAGCTAAAAAATATGAAGATATTGAAGAAAACAATATCGATAATTTGATTATAAAACCCATTGTTAGAGAATTACCAAAAATTGATTACAAATAGTAAAAAACAAATATTTAAATTTTGGTTAATTTTAATTGAAATATGCACACCATAGAGGGGGTGTTGCTTTTTTATATTGCACTTTTGTGATATAATTTTATAATAAAATTTGCGCATAAAAGGGGAATAAAATGATTGATTTAAAAGATTTAAACGAACAGCAAAAAAGTGCCGTTATATATAACGAAGGACCTTTAAGAATTATTGCTGGCGCTGGTTCAGGAAAAACTAGAGTTTTAACATATAAGATTGCTTATTTAATCCAAAAATTAGGTGTTCTACCTAATCGTATTTTGGCACTAACTTTTTCAAATAAGGCTGCAAATGAAATGAAACAAAGGGTATTTAATCTACTTGCAGAAGATAACCCTAGCAATCTTTCTCCTTATATTTCAACATTCCATGCAATGTGTGCAAAAATATTGAGAAAAGAAATATATAACTTTGGATATGAAAACGATTTCCAAATTCTTGATGAATTAGACCAAAAAGAAATATTAAAAATTGTTTATTCAGAACTTGATATTTCACCAACAGAATTTACATTCTCTTCAATAATTTCATTTATTCAAAACAAAAAGAATTCAATCGAATATTTAAACAACTCAATTAACGATAATAACGAACATTTTAATGAAGACTCAGATTCACAAGAAACACAAGATGAAAAAATCAAGGCAATAAAAGAAAAAATTTACGAACGCTACCAATTACACCTTGAAAGATCTCACTCCCTTGATTTTGATGATTTGTTGGTGTTTGTATACAAATTATTTTATGAACCAAAATTCAGTTTTGTAGCCGAAAGATGAAAAAAGAGATTTGATTATATTTTAATAGACGAATTTCAAGATACTAGCATTTTGCAATATAGAATAATGCAAAAACTTGCAAATGAACATTTAACCATTGTTGGTGATCCAGATCAAACAATTTATTCTTGAAGAAATGCTGACATAAACATTATTATGAATTTTGATAAGGATTACCCAAATTCAGTTACAGTAAAACTTGAAGAAAATTACAGATCAACCAAAACTATTTTAAGAGCAGCAAACAACTTAATTTCGCATAATAAACTTAGATTAGAAAAGAAATTATTCACTGAAAACGAAGAAGGCGAAAATATTGAGTTTTATTGTGGTTTTAATGACGAGGCCGAAGCTAGATGAATAGCAACAAAAATTTCAGAATTAAAAAGAAATCGAGTTCAATTAAAAAATATTGCTATTTTATATAGAACCAATAGTTGTTCAAGAGCAATTGAAGAAGCCTTAATCAAAGAAAATACAATATATAAATTATTTGGCTCTATTAAATTTTACCAAAGAGAAGAAGTAAAAGATGCCCTAGCATATTTAAGAGTTATTCATGATGGAAGCGAAATTTCGTTATTAAGAATAATTAATAAGCCTTCTCGTAAAATAGGGAATGTTACAATTGAAAAACTTCTTTCTGCTTCTAAAAAATACAACTTGGGACTTTTTGAATATCTAGAAACTCACTTTAACCAAATTCAAAAAGAATTGCATATTTCTGGCGATACGCTAAAAAACTTAGCAAACTTTATCAATGAAATCAGATGAGCTAGAAGAGCAATTCAAACAAATGCAATTCACTTAACCATAAAAGAATTAATCGTTAATAAAATAAAATACTTTGATGAAATAAAAAACTCAGAAGAAGAATATGAAAATAAAATCGACAACTTCAATAGTTTAATTGAAGCCATTGCTGAATGAGAAAAGAAAAACCCACAAGGTTCTATTGATGAATATTTGCAAGAAATAACTCTAATAACAGATAGAGATGTTGAAGATGATGCCGCAAGTTTCGTTTCACTAATGACTGTTCACAACTCAAAAGGGCTTGAATTTGATTATGTATTTGTTGCTTGCTTAGCAGAAAACATTTTTCCACTAAAGAGGGCCATATCGATTTCTCCACAAGACGATTTTACTTTTTTAAATTCAAAAAATTTCAAAGAAAACATAGAAGGATTAGAGGAAGAAAGACGTTTGGCTTATGTAGCAATGACTCGTGCTAAAAAAAGATTAATGCTTTCTTTCTCAGTTGGCAGAAATGGTATAAATAGAAAAAGTAGATTCTTGTCTGAAGCAGGAATAAACGAAATTAGAACAATTAAGATTGCCAATAACTTCTCAATTGCAGCAGAGCAAGAAACAAGAAATAACGATTTAATAGTCGGTGATTATATTATTCACAACACATATGGAAAAGGGTTGATTATAGATATGGTTGACAACGTTATTGAAGTTAAATTTGAAAATGATAAAAAGATTCGCAAATTATCAAAAACCCACCATTCAATTAAAAAATACGAAGATGATGAAAGCCTAAATAGTTAAAATGTATAAATACATAGCAATATGAATCTTTCTAATAATTTTATTCTTGGCCGTATCAACCGTATTAACGATATATTACGTTATTATTAGACAAAAGAAGATAAATGCTCAAACAGGATTTTTTGTATTTAAAATAGACAGTACAAAAAACAGAATAAAAATCGAAGGCGATATAAATTCAATTAACAAAATACCTAAATATTTATGAAAGATTTTAAGTATAGATGGTCAATGGGCAAAACTAAATAACTTCTTAAATATTTTTGATTCAGGTGATAAGCGCCTATTACTAGATAATATAAAGAAAAAAAACTTCTTTAAACTAAAAACAAGGATAGCAGAAGAATCATGATCTAACTATTTTTCAAAAGTAGATATTGAGTTTAACAATGTTGTAAATGATGAAATTATGGGAACATTTGCATGAAGAGACATTGACATTAAAATGGATAATGTTTTCAATAAAGAAATTCATGATTTGTCTTATATTCCAACCATTGAAAATTATGAAGGCTTGTTTTTCTTTTTAAACAAGAAACACATTACTGATATAAATGCTTTTTTAGATCTGTTTAAAGATTTAGGAAAACAACACAATATTAATGGCTTAGAAGTTGTATATGAATGAAATGTTCTTTGCATTTTGTTTAATCATGATAAATTAGGTATTGAGAAAGCAAAATTTCTTGCACAAAAATTCATTGATATTGCAAAACTATACAACAAACTTTATTTTAAACTTTGTTGATTTGATTCGTATATAATGAATAAAAAAACATTGGATAACGTATTTACATTCTTTGATTATTTAAAATTAGAAACATTTGAAAAAAATGCATATAACTTTCAAAAAATCCCAAGCAATATTTGAACCGAGCAAAACTTTCAAAAATTTTGTTTAACATACGAAAACATTATTTATAATCTAAGAAACAATTTCTCTATTTCACTAAAAAATATTTCGCTAAAAAATGCAATTGGCGATAAAACCGAACTTAGAAGGTTTGGACTTCCTAAGATTTTTAATTCATTAAAATTAAACAAAGATTATGACTATTACCTAGAATTTTTAGACATAACTAGATTGTTTTATAATGTCTTTTATGAAAAAATCGGTGAACTACATCCTAAAAATGCAATATTAAAAATTAGTGATTCAATATTTGAAACATTAGATATAAACGTTATTAAAAAAATCGGGGTTGAATTTCCAACATTTATTCAATCAATAAAATTATTATCAGCAGAAAGAATAAAAGACATATCCCAAAAAATTGTTAAACTACAAGGAACGAAACTCAATTTTTGTCTCGAAATTAAGGATATTGATTCAACAATAATTTCTCTGGTATCCCCTTGAATTAAATTCATTTGAATAGATGAAGAACTAACCTCTAGATTAACCGAACCTAACATTGTTTTATATCTAAATACCTTATTAGATAATGTAAAAAATCTAGGTATTAAAGTTATTTTTGAAAAATTAGACTACAAAACATACAGGAAATTATTTTATAAACACACATCGATTATTTTATATACGACCAATTAGCGTTTTAATATAAAATTATTAAAAAATTCAAAACAAAAAAGGACAAAACATGAACAAAAAACTTATTCCAATAGATTTCTTTGATGCAATAAATAAAAAGTGGGTAGATAGCCACAAAATCCCTGATTCTAAAAGCTCTATAGGTTGCTTTGCACAATTAGATAAAAATATTACCACATTAACTAAAAAAATATTAAATACATGAAGTGAAGATGCTTCAACAATTCCAAACGACCCTATTATCAATCAATTAGTAAAATTTTATAACTTAACCAAAAATTGAAAATTACGTTATCAAGCGCAATTAAAGCCAATTAATAAATTACTTTCAAAAATTAATTCCTTAAATTCTTGAAAGGATGTTGAAAACAATTTTTTGGAATTGAAATTATCTAGTTTAAACACCCCTTTAATTTTTTCAGTTTCAACAGATTTTAAAAACAGCGATGTTCAAACTCTTTATTTAGATGTAAACTCTACAATTCTACCAGACAAAAGTTTTTATACTGATCCTGTTAAAAAAGAAAAATTTATTAATGTTTGAAAAAATATGGTTTTAAAACTTTTAAATAAGATCGACAAAAACGAATCTAAAAACAATTTAATCATTGAAAATGCTTTAAAATGAGATGAATTAACTTCTTCATTTTTAAGAGATTCAGAATTCTATTTTGATATGGTTAAAATTTGCAACACTATTTCAACAAAAGAATTAACCCAAAACGTTAAAACAATAAACATAGAAAATATATTAAGGCAATTAATTAAATGTTTCCCCGAAGAAATAAATGCTATTGATCCAAATTCTATAAACATTGCAAAATCTTTAACTAATGAAGAAAATTTTGAATATTATAAAGCAAGTTTAATTATTGATGCAATATTAACTTATGCACCTTATTTCGATTATTCAACAATTCAAATTGCTTCTGAATTTAATTTAGCAATAAACGGAAACAAAAAAATTGAATCAAAAGAAAAATATCAAATTAAACAAGCAAAACATTTTTTTGATATTCCTTTTGGAACTTACTATGGTAAAACCTATTTTGGATTAAAAAACAAGCAAACGGTTGAACACATGATAAAAAGCATGATAGGCGTTTATAAAGAACAGCTAGCAAAAAACTCTTGGTTAAGTAAACAAACAAAAGAAAAAGCAATAACAAAGCTTAACTCAATCGGTGTTTATGTTGGTTTTCCTGAAATAATTCAAGATCACTATAAATATTTAATAGTTGAAAAATTTGATGGATACAATGATTTATTTGAAAACGTTTTAAAGTTTAACAAAATTTTAGCTGAACACATTTTATCTGAATACGGAAAAACAGAAGACAAGAACCTTTGACATATGTCACCTGCTATGGTTAACGCCTATTATAACCCTTCAAAAAATGTAATAGTATTCCCTGCTGCAATCTTACAAAAACCTTTCTTTAGTGCAGATCAATCCTCTTCATCAAATTTTGGTGGAATTGGTGCTGTTATTGCCCATGAAATATCACACGGATTTGACAATAATGGAGCAAATTTCGATGAAAAAGGAAATATGATTAATTGATGAACAGAAGAAGATAAAAAAGCTTTTGAAATCAAGACAAAAGAAATGATTAATTTATTTGAAGGTAGAGAAACATCTGTTGGTAAATGTAATGGAACATTAACCGTTTCAGAAAACATAGCAGATGCTGGTGGATTATCGTGTGCTTTAGCAGCAGCAAAATTAGAAAAAGATTATAACCCTAAAGATTTTTATATAAATTTTGCAACAATTTGAAGAACAAAATACCGTCCAGAATTACAATCATTATTATTAACTATTGATTGTCACGCTCCTGCCAAATTAAGAACAAATGTTCAAATACAAAACTCTGATGATTTTTATACAACTTTCAACGTCAAAAAAGGCGACCAAATGTATTTACCACCTGAAAAAAGAGTAAAAATTTGATAATTCTAAACACAAAAAAAGCAACCGCACGGTTGCTTTTTTAATTAACACAAATCTTCTTTCTTTATTCCTAAAAGAACATACAACATCACTCGTTTAATTCTGCTATTTGTATATCTTTTTGAAGTACATAAATCAACAAATTCATTATAATTTTTTGCTATTTCAATATTCTTTTTAAAAAGATTTTCCATTCCCTCGGATACTAATGCAATATTTGCTAGTTCTTCTTTGGAATAATTTTGTACCTTTTGTTTAAACTCATTATATTTATCTTCAATTTTTGAAAAATTTTTAGGAATGTTTATCGGTGTGAACATTGAAACATCTTCGCCTTCTTCTAACATTTTTCGTATCATTGTTGCCGAAGCATAATTATTATTTGCTATTAACGAATTGTGTGGAGCTGTTCTTTTTATGCAAAACGGTTTTACTGATAAATTATTAAAAACTATATATTTGGTATATTCAAACCCTAAAATATCTTGTGGTATATTTTCAACACCTATTAATTTTTCTAGCGACAAGAAACAACTCAAAACATATGATTTTCCTGTTTTTAAATTCATTCTTACATCTTTGTTATATTGATCAAAATTTTTCTTTATTACGTTTGCTGCGTTTAAATATTTTTTTATATCATCAGTGTCAGAAACCCCAAAAACTAAATAATCAATACCTTCTTTTATTAACAAATCTATTGATTTTTTAGCAAAAATATGGGCTGCTTGTGTAGATGCAAAAAAATCTAATTCAACAACTTTTGTTGCTCCATATTCAAGCGCAATGTTTTTTCTAACTTCAAAAGGTAAACATGCTATTTCGCCCCGTTGAACATAATCGCAAGATAATGCAACAATTATTTCAGGATCTTTGAAGATTTCTTTAATTTTATTAATTAAATAAATATGCCCATTGTGAAATGGGTTAAATTCAGCTATTATTCCTATTTTCATTTATTTTTTCTTTAATTCATCAAGGCTAATATCGCAAAAATCTTCAATAGAGCTATCTTCTCAATAATTTAATTCCACAGTTTCTTGGATCTCAATGTTTTTTTGATCGCCTTCACAATTTTTGTTTGAATCAAAATCTTCGAACATCACAATATCGCTTTGTTCTTTTTCTTTTTTTATTTGTTTTTTCTTGCTTGTTTTCTTTTTATTAAACATATTTAAATTATATCATTGCAAAAAATTACTTTTGTTTTTTTAATTGTGTGATTAAAATGTTAATAAATTTTTTCGAAATTTCTTTTTAATTTTAGTTGTTTTTTAAATTGTTAACATTATAAACATAGCTTATTATATTTATTAATTTAACAAAGCAAACCAATAACACCTAACATTAAACAAAAACATTTTTATATATTATTTAATATATAATTAAAATATGAAAAATAATATTCAAGATACAATAGTTGCTATTTCTTCAGGCAATGTAAATCAAGCAATATCTATTATCAGATTATCTGGTGAAGATTCAATTGAGATTGTTAAAAAAGTTTTTAGTGGTAAAGTCGGAAAAGATAAGACAATTACTTACGGAAATATCATTGATAATATAACAGGAAAAATCGTTGATGAGGTATTAGTTAATTGGTTTATTGGTAATAAAAATTATACTGGAGAAAATACCGTTGAAATAAATGCTCATGGTGGAATTGTTGTAACAAACAAAATACTTAATCTATTAATTGCTAATGGTGCAAGGTTGGCAAACAGAGGAGAATTTACAAGGCGAGCATTTTTAAACGGAAAAATTTCGTTAGATAAAGCCGAAGCGATAAATAGCTTAATTCATGCAAAAACAAATAAACAAGCAGAAATTGCTATTTCTCAATTTAATTCTAAGGACAATTTAATTATTGAAAATTTAATTAACGAACTACTTACTATAATTTCATTAATCGAAATTAATATTGATTATTCTGATTATAACGATATAAAAGAAATGGATGCTAACACCTTAACAAGTCAATTATCAAAATTTAATAGAAAATTAGATTCTATAATTAATAAATCAGAAAATGCTTGCGATATTTATAAAGGAATAAATGTTGCGATAGTAGGAAGACCCAACACTGGTAAATCATCACTTTTAAATTCTTTAATTGGTTCACAAAAAGCAATAGTAACAAATATACCCGGAACAACAAGAGACGTGGTAGAAGGCGAATTTCAGATTAATGGTTTTTTATTTAATTTGATTGATACAGCGGGTATAAGACAAACAAAAGATCTTGTTGAATCAATAGGTATTGAAAGATCTAAAAACGCAATAAAAGAAGCCAAAATTGTAATTCATATGCACGAACCATTTATTAAAGAAAATGAAGAAGATCAAATAATTAAAGAACTCTCAAAAGGTAAGGTATATATACCGGTAATGAACAAGCAAGATCTTTTAAACAAAGATCAATATCCTAAGAACATGGTTTTAATCTCAAGCAAAGAAAATAGTCTATGAGAATTAAAAAATGCGTTAGTAAAAAATTACTTGAATATTGATTTAGATGACCCTCAAATAATTTTTAATAATAGAAAACTTTCGTTATTGAAGCAAGCGAAGATTTCTATCAATACTGCACTAGAATCACTAAGTCAAGGTTTAGGCCCTGAGGTGGTTATTTTAGATATAAACGAAGCTTGAGGGTCATTGAGCGAAATACTAAATAAAAAGCACGATAATGAAGCCCTACTAGATAATATATTTAGCAAATTTTGTTTAGGAAAATAATATGTATAAAATAAACGACAAAATAGTTGTGAAAGCAACAGAACTAAGTTATGAAGGCTATGGGGTTGTAAGAAGTGATAAACAAACACTTTTTGTTGAAAATCTCTTACCTGGAGAAGAAGCAGAAGTAGCCATTTATAAATCAAATTCAAAAATTGCTTATGGACGTACAGTTAATTTGATAAATAAATCAAGTAAAAGAGTTGAAGTTGTTGAGAAAGAATTGTTTGAAAGCGGTGCAGCGCCATTGATGGTTTTAAGTTACGAAGATCAATTAAAATTCAAACAAGAAATTGTTAATAATTTAATAAAAAGAAATATTGGATTTCAAAACATCGAACAAATTCAACCTAGTCCAAAAATATTAAATTATAGAAATAAAATAACCTTACATGTGAATTATAAAAACAATAATATTTATATTGGTTTCTATAAAAAAAACAGCAACAAACTAGTTATTCAAAATTCGCTTCCTCTTTGTCATGATGAACTTGATAAATATTACAAAGAACTTATTAGTGCCCTAAAACAACAAATTTTATCAAAAGATAATTGAATAAAAGAACTTAAACTTAGAAAAATTACATTGAGGCATAGTAATTGAAGCCATAATATTGAAGTTATTTTTATTATTGAAAATCCAAATAAAAAAGGTTTTGATTTATTGAAAAATAATTTGATTTTCTTATTGAAACCCAATGTAATTTCAATACAATGCCAATATATTAAAGAATCTAAAGATATATTCACTTCTTTGTATAAATCAATGCCACAACAATTTAATATAAACAATAAAATATTCAATGTGAACAATGATTCTTTTTTTCAAGTAAATGAAGAACAAACTAGTTTAATATATAATCAAATTAAAAAGTTCATAGATCAAGAAAATTCAACAAAAATAATTGATGTTTATTCAGGCGTTGGTAGCATTGGAATATCTGTTTGTGGCAATGACTCTCAGCTTGAATTAATTGAAATAAATAAATCAGCATGTGAGTGTGCAAAAATTAACATAAACCAAAATTTGATTAATCCAAAACTTGTGGATATAATAAATAGTTCAGCACAAGACTTTTTTAATAAAAAAGAAGCAGAATATTTTGAAAAATCGATAGTTATATTTGACCCACCAAGAACAGGTTTAACAAATAAAGAAATTAACATGCTAGAAAAATGCAATAGTGTAATTTATATGAGTTGCAATCCTCATACAATGATTAGGGATTTAAAATATTTTGAAGAAAAAGGGTATAGAATCGAAAGGCTAATACCTTATGATATGTTTCCTCAAACTTATCATATTGAAATGTTGTCGCTTTTAAAAAAATAAAAATTAGGTTTAATTAAATTACCTAATTTTTATTTATAACTTTTTAGCATATTTATACCATTTTCTTGTGCTTCAACGAATATTGAATAGCAATGTTCTTGTGAATGCATCTAATAATGTTGCTCCCGTCATTAAAAACATGAAGGTGGCAGGACTGAAATAATGATGTCCTAATTGAATATACACAACAAGATATACAGCGCTCAATTGAACACCTAGCATAGTTATTAAAGAAACTAAATTTGGCATTCAAACATCGTTGGCACCTCATAAAGCCCTTAGGGTTGTAAGGTTTCCTATATCTAGAACAGCTCTTAGCATCATAATTCCCATAACACCATACCCAACAGAATTAATTATTTGAATATCTATTGAATAAAGTCTTAGCAAAGGCCAGGTTAATGAAACTCCTAATATTGAAAATAATGACTGTGCATAAAAGCCAAACTTTAATGCACTATTTCCGAGTTCATGAGCAGCTTCAAAATTTTGTTTTCCAATTTCGTTTGCAACAATTGCGCTTGATACATAACCCAAAGCAATCATTACTGCATTAAATATGTCATAGGAACTATTTACAGCTCTTCACAAACCAATGAATTGTTCATTCTTTCCTTCGAATCCCATCGGAATTGCTCTCGCAAGAAGATATTGGCCTATGAATCAAATTCCTGTTTCAAAAGCAATAGGAAGACCTAACTTAAGAATGTTTTTAACATATTTTGTATTCCATGTTTCTTTAATTGAAATTTTATTGTTTTTTGTTATAAAGTGATAGGAAATTGAATAATCAATTGTTAAATGAAATATTGCCCCCAAAATTGGTTCAAGTGCAACCATTATAAAAAGATCTTCATTTGAAATCTTTCAAGGTAAAAACATAATTAAATAAGTTCAACTTGCACGTACAAATATACTGGTAATTAATCCAAATATTGAAAATTTATTTTTTTCAACAGATTGTAAACTGGCCGTAAAAATAACGGCTATTGAATATATGAATATGTCGCAAGTGGTTATTCTTAAGAATTTTATAGCCATTGTTGTTTCGGAAGTTACTGAAACCTTAAAAGGATTTGTATTAACTAGGGTAATTCCATTTATAGTTCCACCGTATAGCACCTTATTAAATTGATTCATTCTAGCTAAATCATTTATAGTGATGTTGTGATTTTTCAATAATTCAATGTTTGATTTAAAAAGATCTACACCTTCCTTGTTTTTTCAACCAAAAAGAGGAATGTTTTTTGTTCCAGAAGCTTGTAAAACTATTGGTGCAAGTCCAAACATAATAAAATAGACACAAGTATTTATTATTAATGATACATAAACGGCAGACCACAAAGCTTTTGGTATGTCTCTTATTTTGCTTTGTCCAAAAAGATTTGAGCATAAGACTAATGTTCCGCTTTGGTAAATAATAGGAATAAAGGTTATCATTTTGTAAACAGTTAATATTTTTGCAATCATATAAAAATAAAAACCATTGTATGAACCATCGGCGTGATAGACTTTTATATAATGCGAAGAAGCAAGAGAAGAAACTACCGATACTAAAGCAACAAAAAGTGTCTGAAAAAAGATTGGTAAAGTCAATTTGAAAATATACTTAAAGTGTTTAACTTTAAATAATTCACTTGATTTTTCAATAAAAATACTTAAACGATTTGTATTTCTTTGTTTACTGTTTTCTTTCTTTCTCATAACTCGTTAATTCTAACATATAAATTAAAATCCATTTAAACAACTTTATTATAATGTAAAATTTATATAAATAACGCTAAAATTTGCAAGGAGATTTACATGGGATTTTGATCAAACTTAAAAGATAAATTATTTGGTACCAAAGAAGAAAGAATAGCCAAAAAACAAGCAAAAATTGAAGCAAAAGAACAAAGACAATTAGAAAAAGAATTAATTAAAAAAAATAAGTTAAATACTTATATTGCAGGTCTTTCAAAATCAAACTCTTCATTTAATGAGCATATAAAAGAATTGCAAAACAAGCATAATAAAATTGACGAAGAATTTTTTGAAGATTTAGAAGAAATGCTGATTATGTCTGATATTTCAATTAAGCTAGTGCAAATAATTATTAACGAATGTAAAAAAGAAGTTAGAAACGAAAATATAACTGATCCAAAATTAATAAACGAGATAATTGCTGATAAACTGTTTACAATTTATACATCAAATTCTGTTGTCGATACAACACTTAATATTAAAGATAATAGGTTGAATGTAATATTAGTTGTGGGTGTCAATGGTTCAGGAAAAACTACGTCAATATCAAAAATTGCTAAAAAATTAATTGACGAGGGTAAAAAAGTATTGATTGCTGCAGGTGATACATTTAGAGCAGCGGCAGTTGAACAATTAGAGATTTGAGCAAAAAGAGTTGGGGCTGATATTGTAACACCAAACGAAAACGAAGTGGATCCGGCGGCGGTTGTTTATAGGGCAATCGATATAGCAAAATCAAAAAAATACGATATATTGATTGTAGATACTGCGGGAAGGTTGCAAAATAAAGTAAATTTAATGAACGAACTTGCCAAAATCAATAGGGTTTTAGCCTCTAAAATTCCCGATGCACCTCATGAAAGTTTATTAGTTTTAGATGCAACAACCGGACAAAATGGTGTAATTCAGGCTAGGGTATTCAAGGAATCTACACCATTGACTGGAATCATTCTAACAAAAATGGATGGAACCTCAAAAGGTGGAATTGTTTTAACAATCAAAGATGAGATTGGTTTGTTTGTAAAATACATTGGTTTAGGTGAAAAAGTTGATGATTTAGCGGAATTTGATTTAGATTCTTATATCTATGGTTTGACAAAAGGTATTAACGAATAATGGAAACAATTGAAGAACGAGATTACTATGTAAAGTTGTTTGAAAAATATGGTGATTTATTACCACAATCTCAAAAACAAGCTCTACAATTACTTTTATATGAAGATTTGTCATATGGGGAATTAGCTCAAGAATTAGCAATGTCTAGACCAGGGGCTTACGACGCAGTTAAAAAAGCAAAATTACACTTAAAACAAATTGATGAAAAGTTAAAACAAAGTTAAAAAATTTTCTATTTTTTGTTATTAAACAAATAATTTATGAAAATAATTAAATTTAATATATAAAATATATATAAATTATTAACCAATAAAGAGGGAAGAATGTCTTATAAAAGAGTATTGATTAAACTTTCGGGTGAGGGCTTAGCAAATAAAGGTAAACACCTTGCAATTGATTATGAATTAGTTGAAAAATTTGCAAACCAATTAAAAACAATAATTAGTAGAAATATTGAAGTTGCGATTGTTGTCGGTGGCGGTAATTTTTGAAGAGGAACAAGTGCCGAAAAAAATGGTATGCAAAGGGTTAGAGCAGATTACATTGGTATGTTAGCTACAACAATGAACGCGCTAGCTTTGCAATCAGGATTTGAGAGATTGAATTTGCATTGTAGAGTATTATCAAGCCTAACAATGGACCCAAAGGTTTGTGAAGTTTATATAAACGAAAAAGCTAAAAAATACCTAAGAGATGGAGAAGTTGTAATTTTTGCAGGAGGAACTGGACGTCCATTTTTTACAACCGATACAGCCTCAACATTATTCGCTAGTGAAATTGATGCGGATGCAATATTGATGGGAAAAAACAACGTTGATGGGGTGTATGATAGCGATCCAAAATTCAATAAAGACGCCAAAAAATTTCCAATCATTACATATGATGAATTACTAGAAAAGGAATTGAAAGTTATTGATCAAACCGCAGCATCAATGGCAAAGGAAAATAATATTGATATTTTAATATTTGATATTAATGAAGAAGATTCTTTAATAAGGGCAATAGAAAATAAAATACCTAACACAATAATAACTAGAGAAAGGGAAAAATAATGGAATTAGACAGTTATCTTTTAGAACTAGATGAAGAAATTAGCAAATCAATTGTTAACTATGAAAATCAATTAATGAAAGTTGTTATAGGTAGGGCAAATCCTGTCTTAATCAGTAAAATTAAATTAGAATATTATGGTTCACCAATTTCGGTAGAAGAAATAGCATCTATAACCACTTCAGGACCATTACAATTAATTGTTAAGCCATATGATATGAGTGTGCTAAAAAATATTGAAAAAGCAATCATGGATAACAAGATAAACGTTTCAATAATAAATGAAGGACACCAATTGAGATTGCAATATCCTCAAATGACCACTGAAAAAAGAGTAGAAATGACAAAGCAACTTGCTTCAATAACCGAACAAGCAAGAATAGGCGTAAGACAAGCAAGACAAGATATCAATAAAAAAATAAAAGCAGATAGCGACCTTTCAGAAGACATTCAAAAACATTATCTAGATAATATTCAAAAAGAAGTTGATAAATCAATAGAAAAAATCAATGAAATGTCAAAAACAAAAGAAAAAGAACTTTTAACAATATAAAATGCTTCGGCATTTTTATTTTTAATTAATCTTTTATTTATTTATAATTATTAAATAATGAAAAATCTAAAAATTAGAGCAAGATCTGCAATTATATTATTTAGTATATTGATTCCACTGCTTATTTTAACTTATTTTGTTAAAAGTTTAGGAGTGGCAATTTATATGTTTTTTAGCGCGTGGGCTTTGTATGAAGTTATTTCACACAACCAAAACAAAAGATCTGTTAATTTAGTTATATCCTTACTTTCAACATTAATTTGAATAATACCAATTAATTGATTTTTAAAAGATTGAGGAACATTTTGAGAAATGTATAGCAATGGGCATTGAGTCTATGGCCTTGATAGAGATACATTGATTTCAATAATAAAAAACACAATATTTTTTAAATCAAATGCCTGGTCTGGTGCTCCGGGGTTGGGCTTAATATTAGTTTTCTTAATAACAACATTCTTACTTATTGTTGATGTAAAGAGTCAAAAAAATGCTAAGAATTGGTTTAAGAACTATTTCATTACAATATTCGCCGTTATATTTATTCCATCAAGTTTTAAACTAATTTTTATGTACAACGTGATGAGTTTGTATTGACTATTCATATTATTTTTAATTCCTATTGTGTGTGATAGTTTTGCTTATTTAATTGGTAGACTTATAGGAAGAAAAATAATTAAGTTTGGCTTTGCACCTCACATAAGTCCTAAAAAAAGTTGAGAAGGAGCCATTGCCGGATATTTTATAGGGGCCTTGTTTGTCTTTATATTTATGGGAATTAATTTCGGAAACTCTGATTCAATAAAAATATTAATAAATCAAAAGCAAATTATTACGGCCGTTTTTGTTCTTCCTGCAATTTCTATTATTGGCGATTTAGTATTTTCAGGAATAAAAAGAGCTCAAAATATTAAAGATTTTTCTGAATTAATAGCGGGTCATGGAGGAATTATGGACAGATTTGATTCGCTATCGTTTAATACGGTATTTTTAACTTTTATATTAATGATTTAAGTAAAATAAAATAAAAAAATCGTTATTACTTTTTAACGATTTTTTTATTAATATTAATATAATTAATAATAAAACTATTTAATGTAAATGAGGGGATAATTTATGCTTGATAAGACTTTTGTGCAATTATGCAAAGAAATAAAATTTGAATTTGATGAACAACAATTTTATGGTGCAAAAGTTTTGAGTGTTGAATCAAACTTAAATGAATGGAAATTTAAGATTGCCTTTGCAAACCATATTGACATTGAACAATACAAACAATTTAGAGAAAAATTAGTTAAAAGATTTGGCAAGGTTGAATTAATCTTGGCTATTGAGACAATTATAAGAAATAAACAAATTATTGTTGATTATTTAAATTATCTAATAGAATGTAACCCCAAGAAATATTGGCCTTTTGTAAAATATAATTATTCATGTATAACTACTTCGGCAATTGAAATAGATGAAAAAACATTAACACTTTCCTTACTAACAAATGAAATTTATGAAGTTTTTAAAAGTAATAAAGATCTTTTTAAAGAAGCGCTTGCTTCAATAGGATTTGATTTTTATAATGTAGTTTTTAATTTGGGATTGAACAATAAAAAAAGCGTTGCAAGTAAAAAATTAGATGGTTGAATTGAACAATTTAACAATTTAAAAGATAATGAAAATAACTTAAAAGAAAGCTTTTCAAAATCTAATTTTTATTCTAAAAAAGAATCAGCAAGACCAATTGAGATGGATTTAACTACGGCAAACGAAACGTTTGAAGAAATAAAAATAACCACAAAAGGAGAAGTTTTTTTTATTGAAAGCAAAGTGCTAAAAAACAAAAAAATTCTATATACGCTAAAGATTTCAGATTATAAAGAAGCTATTCTTGTTAAAAAATTTTATGATTCCGAAAACGAAATACCTGATATAAAGGTAGGGGACACGATTATTGTTACTGGAAAATTAAGTGATGATAATTTTACAAAATCAAAAGTTTTAATAGCAATGGGCAAGGAATGCTTCATAAAGACAGAACCATTACAAAAGCTTATTGAAGATAATGAAGACAATAAAAGAGTTGAATTAGCCGCAAGATCTAATATGAGTGCTCAAGATGGAATTTCAACACCTTCTGACTATATTGACGCCGCCAAATTTTATGGTCATAAGGCTATAGCATTGACCGACCTCGATGATGTACAAGGATTCCCTGAATTTTACAACTATGCTAAGAAACAAAAGGATGTTAAGCCAATATACGGCGCAACATTAAGTACCATTGATTCAGATAAAAAATTCTTCTACAATTTTAAAAATTTCAACTTAAAAGAAGAAGAATATGTTGTGTTTGACCTTGAAACAACAGGATTGAGTCCAAGATTGGATGACATAATTGAATTTGGTGCCACTATTGTAAAAAATAATACTATTACTCAAAAAATTCAATTCTTTTTGCAAACAAAACGCGAACTATCAGCCTTTACTGTTGAAAGCAGCCACATTAATAATGAAATGTTAAAGAACGGTTATGCACAAGAAGAAGGCATTAAAAAAATTTATGAAATATTAAAGGATAAAATAGCGGTTGCTCACAATGCAAACTTCGATATAAATTTCTGCAAAGAAAAATTTAGCAAACTTGGCCTTGATAATTCTAAAATTTTTGGCCTTGATACATTGGCCTTATCTTATTTTTTAAATCCCGATGAATTTCGTCATTCTTTGGGTTATGTTGCTAAAAGATTCAATATTATTTATGATACAACTGTTGCCCACCGTGGTGATTACGACGCTAATGTTTTGGCTAAGATTTGAATAAAAATGATTGACAAACTTGCAAAAGATTACAATATCTTAAACTCACAGGATTTAAACAATGTCGATAGCCAAAAAATACTTTCTCATAAATTTACATACGAAACAAGAATATTAGTAAAAAATCAAGCTGGCCTTAAAAAATTATTCAAAATTATTTCGCGTTCTTTAACTTCTCAATTTAAAAAAAATCCACAAATTTACTTTGATCAATTGGGCAATGATGAAGATTTGTTTTTTGGATCAGCAACAAATCAATCATATGTTTGAGACCAAGTATTCACTGGAACAAATGAAAATTTGCTAAATTCACTAAAATATTATGACTATATTGAATTACCTCCTATATCATCATTTCAATATATGATTGATAGTAATCACGTTACGTTAGATGAATTAAAATTTTTGTATAAAGATTTAATTTCAAAAGCAAAAAGTTTAAACAAAATGTGCGTTGCCGTTTCTGATTGTAGATATATTTATAATTATCAAAGATTAATTCATGAAATTTACATTGAGGCCCCAACTTTGGGGGGTGGGCTTCATTGGCTTAAGAAGAGGCCATCTCATCCGGAATTTAGATATTTAACAACAAGAGAGATGTTAAAAGAATTTGCTTTTTTGAATGATAGTTATTTAATTAATGAAATAGTAATTGAAAATCCAAACAAAATTGCTAATGAAATTTCATCTAATATTCAAGTTATTAAAGATAAATTGTATGTTCCGACTTTTGATAACTCACCTCAAAAATTAAGAGAAGTTGTTTATAGGACTTTAAAAGAAAGATACGGGGATAATCCTGATCCCATTATAGTTAAAAGAATTGAAAAGGAATTAAACCCAATTATAAAGTATGGCTATTCTGTTATTTATTGAATAAGTCATAAATTAGTTAAAAAAAGTAATGAAGATGGTTATCTAGTAGGCAGTAGAGGAAGCGTTGGTAGCTCAATTGTTGCCAATCTAGCGGGTATTTCAGAAGTAAATCCCTTACCGCCACATTATTTATGCAAAAATTGTAAATATTTTGAATGAAACAGTAATAAAGAAATTTATTCAGGTTGAGATTTGCCTGACAAGCATTGTCCAAACTGCAACTCAATATTGTCGAAAGATGGGCATAATATCCCCTTTGAAACATTCCTAGGATTTGAAGCAGATAAAGTTCCTGATATTGATTTGAATTTTAGTGGTGAATATCAACCAACAATTCACAATTATGTTAAAGAATTGTTTGGAGAAGCGCATACATATAGAGCCGGTACAATAGCAACCGTAGCAGAAAAAACAGCATATGGATTTTGCAAAAAATATGAAGAAGAAAAGAGAGGAAATTATCAACCTTGAAGTCATTTGTTCTTGGACTTTTTAGCATCTAAAACACAAGGAGTAAAGAGAACAACTGGACAACATCCTGGGGGAATTATTATTATTCCTAAAGAATTCGATGTTGAGGATTTTACGCCTGTTAACTATCCTGCTAACGACACAGAAAGTTCTTGAAAAACAACACACTTCGACTTCACCTCTATTCATGATAATGTCTTAAAATTAGATTTGTTGGGCCATGATGATCCTACCGTTATTAGAATGCTTGAAACATTGACAAATACAAACGCAAAGGAAATACCAAAATTTGATGCAGAAGTTATGAAACTTTTTTATACAACTGAATCATTGAAAATTAGTCCTTCAGACATTGGGGGCGAAACAACCGGGGCATATGGGTTGCCTGAATTTGGAACAAACTTTGTAAGAAAAATGTTAAAAAAAGCTCAACCGAGATCATTTAATGATTTAATTCTTCTTTCGGGGTTGAGTCATGGTACGGATGTTTGAACAGACAATGCCGAAGAACTAGTGGCAAGAGGCAAAAAATTAATAGAATGTGTATGCTGTCGTGATGATATAATGCGTGGGTTGATTGAATGAAATATTGAACCCTTAACAGCTTTTCAAATTATGGAAAAAGTTAGAAAAGGAAAAGGCTTGACACCTGAGTGAGAAGAACTCTTAAAAAGTCATAACGTTCCTGAATGATATATAGAGTCGTTGCAAAAAATTAAATACATGTTCCCTAAGGCCCATGCTACTGCGTATGTAATTATGGCTTGAAGAATTGCTTGATATAAGTTGTATTATCCATTACCTTTTTATGCATCATTTTATACAAACAGGCCAGATGCTATTGATATTCAAATAATGAGTAGTGGCGCAGCAAGCGTTCACCAAAAACTTATTGAATTAAAAAATCGCCAAAATTCAACTGGCGAAAAATTATCTGTAAAGGAAGAAGCGCTAATTCCTGTTTTAGAAATTACTCAAGAATTATATGCAAGGGGATTTAAAATTAAAAATGTTGATTTAAAACTTTCTTTGGCTGATAAATGAATAATAGATGAAAAAGATAAGGCGCTAATTCCTCCATTTAATGTTGTGGATGGTTTAGGAATTACTGTTGCTCAAACAATAGTATCTGCAAGAAAAGAAGGCTTTTTCCTTTCAATTGAAGACCTTGCTTCGAGAACAAAAGTCAATTCAAGAATTATTTCGGAATTAAAAAAAATAGGCGTTTTAGATTGCTTAGATGATACCAATCAAGTAAGTTTGTTTTAAAAATATCTTAAAATAAAAAGAAAATGAAAATTTTAATAAATTAAAAGTGATATAATAAAAGAGCTCCAATTGGAGCATAAAGATCATTGTTTATTTAAATATATAGTTCGTTTATGTCAAATTAACTAAGATTTATTTGTTAATCTTTATATAAAAGTATAAGTTCAATAATTAAAAGTTTTATATGTTTTTCAACCTCCTTCATATTTTTTATTTATATACTTAAAACATAAAAAATGTGCGTATTTTAATTCAAAGAAATCTTATACAAAAAAATTTTTGTGTAGTTGCTTTAATTTGTTTTTGTTGTCTTATTGAATATATTTTAGGTTTTTGTAAATCCTTTCTTAAAAATGTTATTTCGTATTTGTGTGTTTGCAAAACCAAAGGGGTAAATTTATATTTAATAATATTTTTCTTCAAAAGCATCTATACAAAAATAAAGCTGTTTAAAAGTTTATATTTTTTATTAAAAAAATGTGTAGTTATTTCTTAAACAACGCCAGATGATAAGGCGTTGTTTTCATTTGCCTATTTTTTGTTTTTTAAAAAATGCTATATTTGGTAAAATTTTAATTAAATTAAATAATAATTTATATAAGAATGGAGCGTATTATGTCAAATAATGACAAGTGAAAAAATAAGAAAGTTAATTTAAAGAATTATGTTGTAGAATCAGGAAAGCCAAAAAGAGAATTGTCACGTTCATGAAAAATAGCTCTAACGGGTTTATTTTTAATTGTCATTCCTTCTTTTATAATGTTTTTAATTTTAGGCATAGATGGTTGAATTATAAAATCAACAAAAAATTTATCAAGATGAGGTGTTGAGTTTCCAATAGCATTGGCAATTGCTGCAATACAAATTATTATTGTTTTATTGTTAGTTTTTAAATTTAAGGTATTTAACACTGAAGCATTAACCTTTCTAATTCCAATTTCTTTAGCCATTAATTCATTTTTGGTATCTAGTGGTCAAAGACCAGAAGATTGATATATTAGGGTTTTACCCGCTGTAGGTTTGGTATTTCTTGCAATTCCGATAATATTAATAAACAAGGCAGTTGCTAAAAGCCAAGAAAAACAAAGAAAAATTAAATTACTTGAAGAAGAACAAAAAAATAAATCATTGCTTGACTAAACTAAACTTCGAGTTTAGTTTTTATATTTAAGGAGTTTAGATGTATAAAAAAATAAGTTTAGATGATAAAGAAATCGAAGAATTAATTAACCTAGAAAATCAACGTTTAGAAGACCATGTAGAACTAATAGCATCTGAAAATTATGTTTCAGAAGATGTTATGAAGGCAAATGGTTCTTGTTTAACTAATAAATATGCAGAAGGCTATCCTAATAAAAGATATTATGGTGGTTGCGAATATGTTGATAAAATAGAAGAAATTGCACAAGAAAGAGCAAAAAAATTATTCAATGTAAAATATGCTAATGTTCAACCATATTCAGGAAGTGTTGCAAATGCCGCTGTATACATGGCAATGGTTGATCCTGGAGATAAAGTCTTAGGATTAGATTTAAATTCAGGAGGACACTTATCACACGGATATAAAATTTCATTTAGTGGTAAATTTTACGAAGCTCATACTTATTCTGTTAATGATGAAGGTGTATTGGATTACGACAAGATATTGGAAATTGCAAAAGAAGTAAAACCAAAAATGATAATTTGTGGATATTCTGCATATTCTCAAATTGTTGACTTTGCTAAATTTAGAAAAATTTGTGATGAAGTAGGTGCAAAATTATTTGCTGATATTTCTCATATATCAGGATTAATAATAGCAGGATTACACCCATCACCTTCGGGTTATGCTGATGTTATAATGACTACAACACATAAGACATTGCGCGGCACTCGTGGAGCAATAATTTTAACTAATGACGAAGAAATTTTTAAAAGAGTTAACAGTGCGGTTTTTCCTGGCGTTCAAGGAGGACCTTTGTTCCATCAAATAGCAGCAAAGGCAGTAAGCTTTAGAGAAGCATTACAACCAGAGTTTATTGATTATCAAAAGCAACTATTGTTGAACTCAAAAATTATGTGTCAAACATTTTTGAACAAGGGAGTAAAAATTATCTCTGGCCTTACTCAAAATCATTTATTTATGATTGATGTAAAAACTAGTTATGGAATAACAGGAAAATATGCAACAGAAGTTTTGGGTAGAGTTAATATAACCGTGAATAAAAACACTATTCCAAACGATAGTGAAAAACCAACTGTTGCTAGTGGAATAAGAATAGGATCTGCGGCAATGACATCAAGAGGATTAAAGGAAGATGAGTTCATCATTTTAGCCAATTTAATTGATAAAGTTCTAAGAGATCCAGAAAACGAAAACTTATTATATGTAGTAAAGAAAGAAATTGCAAAATTAACCAATTCATTTCCAATTAAACGTTCTCATTTAGTTCGTTAGAAGTAGGCATATGATATTAGCGGAAATAAAAAATTTAATTAAATCTTCAATAAGTATTATTCCAGGAATAGTTGATTTTGTTGAATTAACTTCAACAAATAATATAAATATTGAAAATGATGGTTTAATCATTGAGGAAGATCCACAAAATAAAAACATTATAAATATAACAATTGGTTTGAGAATAATGAGCAATTTAAGTGCTAAAAATATCGTTGAAGGAATATATGAAATCATTCCATATAACTTAACTTCTTACGATATAAAATTAGGAACATTAACAATATATATTAAAGGAACTAAATAATGAAAATTATTACAGGAAAAGAGTGAAATAAAGCCGTATATAATGGTTCGATAAACATAAATAACAAGAAAAACGAAATTAACGCTTTAAATGTTTTCCCTGTACCTGATGGTGATACAGGAAGCAATATGTCATCCACAATTTCTTCTGCATGTAATTCTGAATGCTTAGAAGACGATTGCAGTATTGAATCAGCTTCGAGAATTGTTGCTCAAAATATGTTAATGTCCGCCAGAGGAAATTCTGGCGTAATTTTAAGTCAAATTTTTAAAGGTTTTTCTAACGGGTTTGCATCTAAAAAGTCTGCGAATGCTTTTGATTTAGTTAATGCTTTCGAAATGGCTGCTAAATCAGCTTATGGTGCAGTTTTAAAACCTGTTGAAGGAACTATTTTAACTGTTATTAGAGAAGTTTCTGAAGGTTTAAAAAACCAAGTTGTGGTTGATACTACTATTGAAGAAGTTTTTGAAATTGCTGTTAAATTAGCAAGAAAAAGTTGTGATGGTACTCCTAAATTATTAAAAATATTAAAAGAAGTAGGAGTTACTGATTCGGGTGGTGAAGGTTTATATGCAATATTGCAAGGAATGAGCGCATACTTTAGTGGTAATAAAGTAGAACCTATTGTTGCAGAAGAGTCGGTTGAAAAATTTATTTCTGATGAAGAAGTATATGAAGGCGAATTTGGATATTGCACCGAATTTATTTTGGAATTATATAAACCAAAAAAATTCGACAAAGATTATTTAGTTCGTAAACTAGAAAAAATTGGTAATTCAATGGTTGTGGTAAATGATGACAAAATTTTAAAAGTTCATATTCATACCCCTAAGCCCGGTGATGTTTTAAATAGCGTAAATTCTTTGGGACAATTTGTAAAAATTAAAATAGATAACATGACTTTACAAGCAAACAATAGCAAGAAAACTGCAAAGAAAAAACAAGCCGAAGCGCCAAACAATGTTGAATTAAAAAATAGCGCCATTGTTTCGTGCAATACAGGCCAAGGAATCGTAACCTTAATGAAAGAAAACGGTGTTTCATATGTTGTTGATGGCGGTCAAACAAATAATCCTTCAATTCAAGATATTGTTAATGCAATAAATGCGGTCAATGCAAAAACGGTATTTGTATTGCCAAATAACTCAAATATAATTTTATCTGCTCAACAAGCCGGCACAATTATTAGAGATAAGAATGTAATTATCATTCCAACTAGAAGTCAAGTCCAAGGATTAAATGTTGCATTGAATTATAGTTCTGAAAATAGTGATGAAGAAAATCACGAATTAATGAGCAATAGTTTAAAACATATAAGATATGGAGAAATTGCTGCCGCTATAAAAGATGCTAAATTAAACGGAATAAAGGTTAAAGCATCCGATTATATGGTTATTGTAGAAGGAAAATTACAAAAAACATCAAAGAGTCTATTCAACGCAGCACAATTATTAGTATCAGAATTAGTTTCGGATGATAGTCAAGTAGTAACAATAATATATGGCCAAGATGTTTCGGAAAATGATGCGCTAGAATTACAAAATTATATTGAAACAACATACGACCTTGTTGTAGAAATTTATCAAGGTGACCAAGGAATTTATCCATATTTAATCTCAGTCGAATAGGAAAAAACAATGAAAAAAATAGTATTTGATTTATTGAATAATGATAATGGCGAAGAACAAGCGATTTTGGGTGCAAAAAGATTTTTGCAAGAAAATTCAGATTATTTTTTAATTTTGGTTGGTCATGAACAACTTATCAAGAAACATTTATCAGATTACATTGATAGGATTGCCATAATTAATAATGAAACAATTGTACACATTGAATCTAGTCCAAGAGACGTATTAAGAACTCAAAATTCAATGCTGGAAGCTTTTAAACAACTCAACGAATCAAATGCAGATGGAATATTGAGTAGTGGAGATAGTGGCTCGTTAATAACATTATCATCATTGAAAGTTAAAAGGCTTCTTGGGATTGAAAGACCGGCATTCATGCCAATTCTACCAACAACAACGGATAAAAAAATGTTATTAATAGATGCGGGAGCAAACATTGAAATCAAACCAGAATATTTAAGCCAATGGGCTATGATAGCAAGTGAATGATATTCGATATTGTTTGGAAGCAAAAAGCCAATAGTAGGACAATTAAACGTAGGCGTCGAAGAATACAAAGGTTCTGAAATAACAAAGAATGCTAAAAATATATTAAAAGAAGTTTCTAAATCTGCTAATTTTGTTTTTAATGGTTATGTTGAAGCAACGAATGCCATTAATGGAGATATAGATATATTAGTGGTTGATGGATATGGTGGAAATGTGTTTCTAAAAACATTAGAAGGAACCTTTATTGCTTTTTCAAAATTATTGAAAAATATTTTATTAAAAAATTGAAAAACAAAATTAGCGGCATTAATTTTAAAAAGGCATCTAAGGGAATTTAAACAAAAATTTGATTATAGAAATACAGGTGGAGCATTTATTATTGGGCTTGAAAAAATTGTTGTAAAGGCTCATGGGGGAAGCGACGAATTAGCATTTTATAATGCCCTTAACCAAATAAAAATAGGTATAGAAAACAATATTTCAACAATTTTAAATAAGAAATTCAAAGAGGCTGATAATGAAGATTAATTTTGAAGAAAATTTACAAAATGCATTGCTAAAATTTGGTATAAATTTTCAAAAATTAGATGAACAAAAAAGACGTTATTTTTGTAATGCCTTTACTCATAGTTCATACAGCAACGAACATAAAAATTTAGAAAGTTATCAATATTTAGAATTTTTAGGTGACTCAGTTTTAGGTTTTGTGGTTTCTGATTTCATTTTTGATAATTATAAAAATTTCGGTGAAGGAAAGGCAACAAAATTAAAAAGTGAAATTGTTGACAAAAATGCGCTTGGATTCTTATCGAAATATTATGGTTTTCCAAATTGTTTGAGAACAGGTAAAAGTGCATTTGCAAACGGAAAAGGAATTAAATCAGATTCTGATCTAATTGAATCATTCATTGGCGCTTGTTATAAAGCCTGCGGTTTGAAATTTACTAAAGAAATTATTTATCATTTTATTGACAAAATATTAAAAAAATTTCACAATTCAATCAATGAACACCCTAAAACAAAATTGCAAGAACTTGTACAAAGCAATTGAGGTTGTAGGCCTAGATATGAAGATCAAGCCTTAAATAACGGCAAATTTGAAAGTAAGGTCTTTATTAACAATAACTTATATGGTGAAGGTATAGGTCAAAGTAAAAAAGAATCCCAAACAAAAGCAGCAAGTGATGCTTTAAAAAAAATGGCAAAAATTTAATTTGGAAGGAAAGAAGTATTTATGAAGTTAATTCAAGTTGAAGCACACGGTTTTAAATCATTTGCAGATAAAGTAACCCTAAAATTTGACGGTGGAATAGTTGCAATAATAGGACCAAATGGGTCAGGAAAATCAAACATAAATGATGCAATCAGATGGGTGTTAGGTGAAACTAGTTCCAAAGTGTTGCGTGGAGATACAATGGAAGACGTTATCTTTTCAGGTTCTAAAACTGAAAAAGAAATGGATCGAGCAGAAGTAATTTTAACATTTGACAATAAGGATAGATCTTGTGATATTCCATATGATGTTTTTACTATCTCTAGAGTATTAACTAGGGGAAATGGTTCAAATGAATATTACATTAATGGTGAATTAGCAAGGCAAAGAGACATTAAAGAAATTGCAATGCAAAGTGGTATTTCAAAATCAAGTTTAGCAATCATAGGTCAAGGAACTATTTCTAACATTGCCGAATCTACTCCTGAAAAACGTAGAGAAATATTTGAAGATGCTGCTGGAACTTCAATGTACAAAAGCAAGAAGATTGAAGCACAAAGAAAATTAGAAAAAACCCAAGAAGCATTGGAACAAATTTCAATATTAATTCAAGAACAAGAAAGACAATTAAAGCCATTGCAACGTCAAGCTGAAAAAGCAAAAATTTATAAAACGAAAGCAGAACAATTAAAAGAAGTCGAAGTAGCATTATTGGTTCATGATTTCATGGATTATTCAGATAAATTAGAAAAATTAAATGTTGAGGGGCAAGATTACAATCTAATTAAAGAAGAATTAGAAACTAAAATAAGGGTATACAACGAAGCAAGTGAACAAAAAAGCAAGTTTGTTTTGGAATTAGAAAATAACATAAAAAAGATAAGCGAAAGATTAAGCGAAATTAGCGAAGAAATTACGACCCTAGAAATAAGAAACGCAAAAGAAGCAAAACACCGCGAAATGCTTTTAAGTGGCGAACTAACTATATCCCCAAAAGAAAAATTAGCAGCAATGAAAGAAGAATTGAATGCATTAAATACTAATATTTTAGGGTATAAGACATTCTTAGAAACTAAAAAGAAGGAATCTGAACAATTATCTCAATCAGCTTCAATTAGATCAACAAAAATAAATGATATAAAACGAGAATTATCCTTTAAAAAAGAAGAACTTAATAAGATAAAATCAAAATTAGATGTTATTGAAGAAATAAAATCTAAAAAGACAAATTTGGCTAAAGGAACACATAATATTGTTGAAAACTCTCATTTATTTAGGGGATATAAAGCATTGGTTAGTGAATTAATTGAAGTTAATGAAAAATACGCCTTAGCTATTGAAACAATTCTAAGCTCCGCTATGCAACATATAGTTGTTGACAAACCAGAAACAGCAGTTGAAGCAATCAATTTCTTAAAATCAAATAATGGAGGTAGAGCAACTTTTATTCCTTTATCATCAATTAAACCAAAATTCGTTCCTGAACAACATATTGTTGTTGCTCAAACCCAAAAAGGTTTTCTAGGAATTGCTTCGGAACTTGTTTCTACAGAGGAACAATATAATGTTTTAAAGAAATTCTTACTAGGCAATGTTTTAGTTGCAGATAACATTGAAAATGCAAATAAATTATCTAAATTGCTAGAAACTCGTTACATGGTCGTAACGCTAGATGGCGACATCATAAGAGTTGGTGGAGTTCTTTCAGGAGGACAAGCAAGTCAAAACGTTTCCACATTAGCAGCTGATGAACAAGTTAAAAAATTACAAGACCTTATTCCAGTAATTAATGCAAAAATTTCACAATTATCAAACGAGTTGTTTGAATTAGAAAAAGATCAAAATAAAGAAACATCATTATTGACAAATATTTCTCTTGAAAGAGCAAAGATTGACAACTTATATAGAACAACATTGGATAAGTTTGATTCATTGCGTGAACAATATCGTAGTGCTTCGCAAGAAGAATATGAAGCAGAAAACAATAAAAAAATTGATATAGTAGCAGCAATTCAACAGTTGATGCTTGAAAGAAGTGATTTATCAGCTAAAAAATCATCTCAAGAAGATATTTATCATAATCTAAAACAAGAATTACAAAATCTTACCAATCAACGCTTTCAAGTTAGTGAAGAATTAAATAATTTGATTAAAGATAACGCTAACAAAATAGCAGAAAAAGCAAAAGCAGAAACAATTATTCAAAATGCAAAACAAAGATTGTCAGAACAATATGGAATGCTATTTGAAGTGGCAAAACAATTTTATAATCCAGATATAGATTTTGAAGTAGCAAGAAAAACAGTTGCTGATTTGAAATTAGATATAAGAGAGTTAGGGCACGTAAACCTTGATTCAATTAACCAATTAGAAGAACTTGAAACAAGATATAAAGAAGTAAAATCTCAAGAACAAGAAATAATTTCAGCAAAAACCACCATTGAAGATGCAATATCAGAAATGGATAAAATTATTATTGAAAGAATGACGCAAACAGTTACATTAGTCAATGCCGAATTCAAGCATGTGTTTGCAAAAATGTTTGGCGGAGGTATGGCTGAAATAAGATATACTGACCCTGAAAACATTCTTGAAACAGGAATTGACGTCATTGCTCAACCTCCAGGAAAATCTATTAAGAATTTAAAATTATTTAGTGGGGGTGAAAAGGCACTTATAGCTATTTCATTACTATTTTCAATATTAAAAGCTAAGCCATTGCCATTGTGTATCTTAGATGAAGTTGAAGCAGCACTAGATGAAGCAAACGTAATAAGATTTGCTGAATATTTGCATACTCTAAAAAAAGATACCCAATTTATAGTGATTACTCACCGCCAAGGAACAATGGAAAGAGTAAACAAACTTTATGGTGCAACGATGCAAAAAAGAGGGGTTACAACATTTTTTGCAGTAAATCTTTCAGACGCAAAAAAGGCAATTGAAAACAACAATTAATTTTTTAAAAAAACGTTAGCTTAAAAAAGAGCTAGCGTTTTTTTAAAATTTATTGCCAACTAACGTTTTTTATTAATTAATTTTTAGTAAGTTTAAATATAAAAAGAATTTTATTAATATTTTTGATATTAAAACCTAAAAACGCAATATTTTCAATATTTTTTAGTTAAAAGTTAGATAATTTTTATAGTGTATTGTTAAACAAATACCATTTATGTCAATGACTAATGTTATATTACAATAAACAAGGAGAGCCTTATGTACGGGTTAGTTTTTTATTTAGATAAAGAAATATTAAAAAAAGAATACTCAGATAGTAATCATAAAGAAGCTTATGAAAAAGTAAGAGATATATTGAGGCACTACGGATTTCATTGATTATCAAATAGCTTTTATTTCTCGAGGTCAATTAATAATTTATTACAAGTCTATAAAGCAATAGAAGAATTAAAGACAATTTCGTGATTTATTAAATCATTAGTTAGCCTACACATTTTTAAAATGGAAGATTTATCAGATTTTACTGAATATTTAACAGGCGAAAGTGAAAAAATAGAAGAATAATTAAAAAAACTTGTAATGTATTAAATTGCAAGTTTTTTAATTAATTGTAGTGAATCTTTTGGATTAAAATTAAATAAAAGGCAGCAAAAGATCTCGAATGAACAATATTTTTTATAATTAGTTTATTGGAATATTTTAATATTTAAAAAGTAGCAATTGTGCTACTTTTTAAAATTGATAAATTATTAGTTTAATTTATATAGATGATTTGGGTTTTCCTTCAAAGCTTTTTCTAAAAACGATTGAATATCATTGTTTTCAATTTTAGAAATAAGAGTTTTAGCAGCTGATTCCCCCGCACCAATAAAGTCAAATGATTCAGGACTAAATGATTTCATTGTTGAAGGAATTTCTATTGTTTTTATTTGATTATTTGCCAAGGCTCCGCTTTCAACTAATTCAATGTTTTTTAAGTTTATGCTTGTAAGCTTATTTGAAGCAAAAACACCTTGTGTAAGAGTTTTTAAATAAGGTAAATCTTCTAAATTTACAGATGTAATGCCACTGTTTGCAAAGGCTTTTTGTCCTAACTTATTTAAAGATGCAGGCAATTGTAATTTTTTAATATTTGTATTTGAAAAAGCTTCAGCATCTATTTGAGATAAGTCGTTGCATTGAGAAAAATCTACTTCTTCTAGGTTACTTAATCCATAAAAAGCACCTGCGCCAATTGATTTTAAGGTTTTTGGCAAAATAATTTTTCTAATATTTATTTTTTTGTTGTTATTTGAAGAATTAGTTGTAACTAATGTTGATAATTCAGTTGGTAAGCCAGCACCATGGTCTGCCAAATTTTGCATAACTAGATAAGAAAATGATCCTGCGGGTATTGAAGTTATATTGGTTTTTGATAAATCTAGCAACCCTGATTCAGCAAATCAAGTTTGATTGTGATTGGATGAGTTCTTAGGGTCTTTTAGTGGGCCTTGCACATGATTTAGAGCAAAAGCATTGAACTTTTCTCCTCCACAAGATATTGCTGTTAATCCAGCAATAAATGGAGCAACTAAACCAAAGCCTAAAAATAAAAATTTTTTGTTCTTTTTCATAGTCAAAATTTTACCATAATTTTGTTATTTTAGTTTTTTATATTAAATGTCAAAAATAAATTACTTAATTTATATAATTAAATTAACAAAATCATGGAAAAGTTTAAATTAGTTTCAAATTATAAGCCAGCCGGCGACCAACCTCAGGCAATAAATGAATTGGTTCATGGTGTTTTAGAAGGAAAAGAGCATCAAGTTTTATTAGGCGTAACTGGTTCAGGAAAAACATTTACTATGGCAAATGTCATTAATCAGTTAAATAGGCCTACATTGGTTATAAGCCATAACAAAACATTAGCAAGTCAACTTTATAGTGAATTAAGGGAATTATTTCCCGAAAATAGAGTTGAATATTTTGTTTCGTATTTTGATTTTTATAAGCCAGAAGCATACATTCCTAAGTCTGATTTATATATTGAAAAAACAAGTAGAAACAATAAAGATTTAGAAGCAATGAGGATGTCTGCTCTTAATGCGCTAAGTATTCGAAGAGATACTATTGTTGTTGCATCTGTTGCTGCAATATATGCTGAATTTAATCCTAAAGAATATATTCAAAGTTTTATGCCTATTGAAAGCCATATGAAAATTAAGTTACGCGATCTTTTAACCAAGTTGGTTAATTTAGGTTACGAAAAACACAATGGCGATTTATCTTCTGGACAATTTTTTAATAAAGGGGAAGTTATTGAAATTTGCCCGGGATATACTTCGGAAAACAATATTCGTATTGAGATGTTTGATGATTATATTGAAAGAATTTCATTAATTAATCCTTTAACAAAGTCAATAGTTGAAGTGTGTAAGTCATTGACTATTTTTCCCGCAACTACCTATAACGTAGAAAAAGGTTATATTGAAAATATTTGTAATAGCATTGAAAGTGAATTAAAAGAAAGGGTTGCCTATTTTAAATCACAAAATCAACTTTTGGAAGCCCAAAGGATTCACGATAAAACTTTAAATGATATTGATTCATTAAAGGAATTTGGTTATGTTAAGGGTATTGAAAATTACGCTCGATATGTTGATAAACGCGAACCCGGACAAAAACCATACACAATATTCGATTATTTACCAAAGGATGCAGTAATTTTTGTTGATGAAAGTCACCTTATGATTCCTCAAATAATAGGAATGTACGAAGGAGATCGTTCTAGAAAAGAAACATTGATTAAATATGGTTTTAGATTACCTTCAGCCTTGGATAATAGACCCTTAAAATTTAATGAATATGAAGAATATAAATTTCCAAGAATTTATATGTCAGCAACCCCAGGTGACTATGAAATAAATAAAGCCAATGGTGAACTAGTTACACAATATATTAGACCAACAGGTCTTTTAGATCCCATTATTGAAATACATTCAAAAGAAAATCAAATTCAGGACATTCATGATTTATTAAAATTACAAATAGAAAAAAAAGAAAGAACTTTAATTTTGACTACAACTAAAAAGAATGCTGAAGAGCTTTCTTTGTATCTTTCTGAATTTAAAATCAAAAGCGCATATATTCATGATGGGTTTAAAACCTTTGAGAGAAATGAAATCTTAAAAGGTTTAAGAATGGGAAAATATGATGTTGTAATTGGAATTAATTTATTGCGTGAAGGTATTGATTTGCCAGAAGTCAGTTTAATTTGCGTATTGAATGCAGATTCTATGGGGCTAATGCGTGATGCTAGAAGTTTGATTCAAATAGTTGGCAGGGCATCTAGAAACGACCATGGAAAAGTAATATTTTATGCCGATAATATTACAACCAGTATGCAAAAAGCAATTGTTGACAATGAACATAAAAGAACATTACAAATTAAATATAATAAAGAACACAACATTACTCCTAAAAGTATTATTAAACCAATACCAGCGCCTATTCAAGGCAGTATTTTATTAGAAGATAATAAAGCAATAAAAGAAGCCAATAGAACTATTCATAATAAAAAATATATTGATAATATGATTAAACATATGAAAGAATTAGCGAGAGCAAAAAAATACGAAGAAGCTATTGAAATAAGAGATTATTTGATTGAATTAGGTGTCGAATTTGATGATTAACAAAAGGACTTTGTCGTCCTTTTTTAACCATTTTTTCGTTGCTTAAAAACATAAAAAAATAAAAAAAGAGTTATTTTTTCTTCAATATTGAAAACTGTTTCTAATAAAAGAAAGATTTGGAATAATGGATATATTGCTAATAAAGTATTGCCAAATTTCAAATATACTGGTGACACTCTTAAAGTTTTTGAATCTAGATATAAAGCAGTTAGAAAATCTTTTGCCGAATTGGAAGAGGAACTAAAGAATAATCAATAAAAGTCAGAGGTTTTCTTAGAAAACATTTTAAATTATCTACCAGAATCTGAGTTTGATTTAGTTATGTTTTCTCCGCCGTATCCATTTGCTGCTTATTTTGTTAAATACAATAGGTTGACTTATTATTAGTTTGGCTGGGTGTTGATACTAAGGCTGTAGAAGAGCAGAATCGCGTACTAAAAGAAGCAGAGAAATGCTAGTGAGCAATTTTTGAAGAAATGGAGATTATATAAGCATATTTTCTCGCTGATTAAGAAAAAGGATATTTTTGTATGGCTGTTGTGGATACATACAGACAAAAGGAAAAAGTCTCTTTTGTTGAATGGCTATATGATATATTTCAAAGCAATGGTTCGGTTTTGTTTTCTGATGAAATCAGAGACATTCAAACTCAAACAATGACCCAAAAAAGAATTCAAAAAGAGCATAAATTGGTTTTTAAGAAGGCGGTTTAAATGGATAAAAAATTCATTTTTCAAAATATGATAATTTAAATGCTTTAGACATTGAAGATAAAACTTGTGGCTGTAGATGATATAATTTCAATATATGCAAGTATTATGAGATAAGTCTTGTGCATTTGGTAACAATGAAAAAATATGTTTAACTCTACCAAGAGGATGGGAAAAACTTTTTAAAGTTGAAGAGTGAGAGCAAAGAAAACAAGTAATTTTGTAAAATATTGAGGTAATTTTATGGATGAAAGAGTGATTGATAAATACAAGATACATTTTATTAATGATAAAAGATACTATGAGTTTGATATGACTAATTTATTACCATCTCTTGATGAAACTATCCCTTATTATTTTAAGTATGATGATATTGAGATATATTCTAATTCTTGGAATAGAATGACGCTTAGTATATTATCTGCTTTGGATAATAAAAATCATAAATCGAATGATGAATTATTGATGATACATTATTTTTGGACCAAGACAGATATATTCTCTTCTGAGAAAAGAACTAATTATACACCATTTAGAGATTTGTACTTGAATACAAATCATACATCTGCACATGCAATGATGAATATTCAAGGATTACTTAAAGCCTATAATATTCCATTAGAAAAATGTTACTTTTTAATAAGACGACATATTTCTGCTGAGCCAGAAGAAGTAAAAAAAAGCATAAGAGCTGATACTATTTTTGCATTTTCACGTTCTTTACAATTAAAAGGATATTCGAGTGATAGGATAGGAATAATAGTTTCTAATTTTCGAACAATTAATGAGATATTATCTAAGGTAAGTCCAGGTTATAATGATTTTTTCTTATTTGATGATTACTATTATTTTACGAATTATAAAGCTAAACTAGTTGAGTGGTTAGAAAAAAGACATTATTCCGAACAAGATAAAACTTATAGGGCAGTTAAAAGATGTTTAGATTTATTAGATGATTTTTATAAAAACAAAAATTTTTATAATGATCTTTCGAATACAATTATTACCAATGAGACAATCAAGTTTTTGGGTGATGAAATTGAAAACTTATTTTTATCATTAAACACCGATGTAATTGTATCTAATAAGTTATATGCAAGAATGAGAATGGTGCATTATGAACTACTTAAAAGCATTAACCAATTGAATAATCCCAAAAGCATTTATAAGTTAGCAAGTATCTATTTTGGGAAAAAATATTATTTTAAAGAACCTTTTATTAGCAGAGATAAAAGTGCAAACTTATCAAATGATGAAATAATTTATTCATACGCTTATACAATGGATGAGATTTCAATCTTAAAACTAAATCAATATGCTGATAAAATGCAGCTAAAAAAACTTGATAATTATCTTTTGCTTTTTGAAGATGCTTCAGATGAGTATATTCAAATTGATGAATCAAAACTAATAAAAAAAGATAAAATCGACATAGCTCCAGCTGTTTTAGATAAAATTGAAAAAGAATTATTATATTATCTTGATAGCTTTGGCAGTATAGATAGCGAAACATATGCTGGCTACAATTCAATGCCTTCATTAAATGTAAGTTGGAATAAATACTTATTATTAGGATTGTGTAGAACATATTTTAATGAATTAATTTCTATAAAATATAATCGAAAACAATATAAAAAAATTACCTTTAAATTAGAATTAAAACAAAAATAAAACGTCAAATTTACACAATAGTTGAAAAATATTACGAAAATATTGCAAAATTATTGTGTTTTTTCTTTTTATTGACTATAATATAAGAGAAATCAATGAGAGGTATAGGATATGAAAAATAAAAATGATAATTTTAAACGTATATCTGAAAACAGAGTATCAAAGATTTTGGCTTTACTCTCTCAGTTAACGAATCTTAGTAATTCATCTTTTTATGAATATACTGATGAGGATATAGAGAAAATGTTTAATGCCATTTATGAAGAAGCAAAAAAATCAAAGGAAATATTGCTAAAGTCAAATGATAAAAAAAGAAAGAACAAAAGGTTTGAGTTATAGGAGGTAACAAATATGTCAGACAATAAGTGGAGATTCCCTGCAAGTAATCATGGTGAAAAAAAAGGTATTAGTAGTGGCGATACAGAAACATTTAAAAAGGCGCCTTTCCAAGCGTTCGCGAGAGAAATCTTGCAAAACTCTATTGATGCTAGGTCGAGTGATGAAGAACCAACTAGAGTTGAATTTTATCTTTTCAAAATAAAAACAGATGATATTCCGGGCAAACAAGAATTATATGATGCTATAAGACGTTGTAAAGAATTTTGATCTTATAAAAAGAATTATGTTGATGAGTATGATTCTATGATGAAGTTACTTGAATCAGAAAACATATGGTGTCTTCGAGTAAGCGATTTCAATACTACTGGCTTAATAGGTGTAGAAACCACTAAGCAAGAGAATAATAAGTTTTTAGCATTAGCAAAAGGAACTGGTGTTTCAGAAAAAAGTGGTGTAATGGCTGGCGGTTCAAAAGGTGTAGGTAAAAATGCAGCGTTTTTAATGTCTTCTTTGAGAACAGTTGTTTATTCTACTAGAAGTAATCAAGATATTGATGGTAATCCTGGAGTCTTTAAAGGCTCTATAGGTGTTGCTGAGCTTGTGTCTGGATATATTGATGATATTGCTATTGAGAATAGAGATTATACGCAAGGTACAGGATATTTTAGCTGCGATGATTTAAACGGCGCGATAGATAAAGTATATAATTTGGATTGTGATTTTACTTCAAGAAATAGTGAATATGGAACTGATATTTATATTATAGGGTTTAATAACGAAGATAATTGGCAAAAAGAAGTTGTTAATAGTTTGTTGGATTCATTTATGGCAACCATAGTCAGAGGTAAATTAGAAGTTAACATTGATGGAAAAGAAATAAATAGGGATACTATAAAGGAAATCGTATATGACAATTCTATTATCAAAAAAAGTAATCGTAGTAATGTGATTTCCCAATATCGATTATTAACTAATGAAGATGACAAAGTATTGCCATATGATATCGATACTGAATATGGAAATTGTGAATTATATATTTTACCATATGATAAATCTGAGGAAGATTTGGCTACTAATATGTGTGCGATGATTAGGTCCCCATTAATGAAGATTAAAGATGAAAAATTGGGACCCTGTTTTAGAGTTTCAGCTATGTGTATTATCAACGAAGGTACATTGGGTATTAAACTTAGAGATATAGAAAATGCACAACATACAAATTGGGAAGTAAACAGAATAAAAGATGTTTATGAAAGAAAAGAAATACAAAGTGTTATTGATAGTATAAAACAACAAATAAATGATAGTGTTATAGGTTGCTTAAAATTAGGTGATAATGAACCCTTAGATCCTAATGGTGCAGGAGATTATTTACCTGATGTTGATAATGGTGGTGATTCAAGTTCTGGTGCTAATGGAAAGCAAAAACCAATTGAAAATGTATCTATCTCAAAACCAAAAACCAATAAGGTAGTAGAAAAAAATACTAACCAAGAAAATGACAACGGTGATGGTTTAGAACCTGATATTGGAGAAGTTAATGATAATATTGATGGTGATGTTCAACATCCTATTGGTACAAATGATAAATCAAATGAAGGAAGACACCCAGGAAGTGAATCTAGTGGTGAGCAAGAAGGCGAAAATATTGTATTTAAACGTGCTAAATTATCTGGTGTTAAATATAAAGTAATCTCTACTAATAAAAACGAAGGCAGATTAAGAATTATTTTTACGGCTCCAATTGATTTTGAAACTTGTTATTTGAATATTGCTTTATTAGATGATGCTAATAATTCTGTTGCAGTAGATATTGAAGAATTGAATTGTAATGGAGTTAATGTTTATAGTGAAGATAAAAAAGAATATGGCCCATTCAAAATAAGCCGTAATGATAAGATTATTTTAAATGTAAAGACTAATTTAAACGGCTATTTCGCTAGTGAGGTGAAAGTAATATGCAAGTAAAGAATAAAATATTTCCTTATCCTGTTTTAAATAATAATAAACTATATTCAAATTTTGGAGATTATTCATTTGAAATCATGTATGAATCTTCTGAGGATGAATATGCATATATTTTAAAAGATATTAAATTTTCAACTGAAAGTAAATTTATAAATGATTTGTACGATAAAAAATTGATTAAAGTTTTTTTAGTTGTAGAATGCTCTGATACTGTTTTTAGAAAAAAAATAGAAGTGGATAAGATATCTTCAACGATACGTCTTTATAAAAATGATTTTACAGAAAAGGTAGATATCTCGATGTTTGCAGTTGCAACAAAGAATTTTACAGTTTTTTCTAGTGAAGTTGACGAAGAGTATCAAGATATTGAATTTGAAATTGAAAAGTACGATATCTTATGTGCAAATGATGGATTTAATGTTAGATTTAAGCATGATGAATCAGAGAATAATTTAGTTAAATCGATTTTTTCAATTATTCCAAGCGATAGTATTAACGATGGTACATTTGAAGTTAATTGTGAGTTAGGAAAAAAGATTACTATTTCTATGTCTGACACTGATTTTAAAAATATGAATATAGTTAATACTGTTCCAACATATAAAGAAGTAGTATTTAATATGCTATTAGTTCCCGCATTAATTGAAGGTTTGACTTTGTGTTTGAAAACTGTTCAAGAAGGAACAGATGATTTAGATGATATTGGAAATAAATATATCTGGTTTAGAAGTATATTAAAGTCATATAAACGTTTACATGGAAATGATATTACAATTGATGAATTTAAAAGTTTATCGCCTGTTCTTTTAGCCCAACAATTACTAGGGAAACCACTGGGCGCAGCTTTACATAAGCTTGTTGTTGAAACAAATAAAATAGATGAAGGAGGAAATGATAATGAGTAAAATCAACATTAAAATGCTTTCAGAAGATGCTTTAGTATATTTAAAAGAAAACGCTGAAAGTATTGCAAAGAGAATTGCAGAAAATGAAGATAATTCTTGGATTAAAGATACCATTCCTCAATCTACATCACTATTTGTTGAAAAGAAATTACAAATTGAAGATTTTGATTTATTAGACAATCCTGAATCTGCAGATAAAAATATTGATTTTCAAAATTCTGTTAAAATATACGAATCGTTAAATGAACTTCCTAGATATATTTTATGCGACCAAAGATTCTGGCTTTGGCTTCACTTGGATAAGTTCTACAAAACAGTTAGAAATATGATGAAGATCAGAGGAAAGTCTACATTTACAGACCATTGGCTTCAATCTGGAGGAACTAGAAGAGGATTGATGTTTGGTGTACTATCAAGATGTTATTTCAGAGTTGCTTTAACAGTTGATGAAGGTAAAGCTAATAAATATGAATTAACAAAATGGGTAATTGAAAATCCAGAGAGATATAGAAACCTTACATGGCGTTCTTTTTCATCAGAAGAACATTTAGTTAGAGGCGTTTTGAAAGGTGAAAAGAAGGCGATTGATGAAAATCCAAAAAAGGAAGCAAATAATCTTTATCCAGAAATTGCTAAATATGTATCTATTATTGGAAGCGTTAGGTTGTTAGATTGCATATCTGAAGAAGATATAGAAAAGATGATTTATGATAAGATGATAGAATATATTAATAGCAGTGACGGAGATGAAAAGTAGATGAAACCTTTTGTAAAATGGGCAGGCGGAAAACGTCAAATTTTGAAAAGAATAAATGAGTTCATTAATGATTCTGTTGAACCTGGTTCAAGTTTTACATATTTAGAACCCTTTATTGGTGGAGGAGCAGTATTCTTTGATAAAAGACCAAAGAAAGCTATTATTAATGATCTAAATGAAGATTTAATTAATGCCTATAGAATTATTCAGTCTAATCAATATGAGGAGTTGATTAGACTTTTGGATGTGCACGCAGAAAACTATAGAAAAGAACCGGACGACTATTACTACGAGGTCAGAGCATGGGATAGAAATCCAACTAGATGGCCAAACGGTTATACAAATGTTCAAAGAGCTGCTCGTATGATTTTTTTGAATCGAACATGCTATAATGGATTATATAGGGTAAATAATAGGGGCGAATTTAATACACCTATTGGTAGATATCATAATCCTTTAATATGTGACAGAGAAAATTTAAAAGAAATTCATGATTATTTATCTTCAAAAGAAAATGAAATAACAATAATGAATGGCTCTTATGAAGAGTGTGTAAGATTAGCTAAAGATGGTGATGTTATTTATTTAGATCCTCCATATGATTATGAAGATGATGATGGCTTCACTAAATATCAAATGGCCGGTTTTTCATTTGAAAATTTCCGTGAATTAAAGAAGGAATGTGATAAAGCACTGAGTAAAGGTGCGTTTGTAATTATCAGTAATAATGCAACTCAAAAAGTTACAGAACTATTTGAGCAAGACCCTAAATATAAGATTTTTTATGATGTAAATAAGTTTTCAACATTAAGAACTATTAATTGTAATGGCACTGAAAGAAGAACTGGAAGAGAAGCTATATTCTGGGGAATGGATAATAATATTCCTTTTCCACAGGCAAATGATATGACTAAAATTATAAAACTTGTTATGGCTGATGAATCTGTGATTAATGATAAGGCAAAAGCCATGGAATTAATCCATGTTAGTACGACTAGACAAGTAGCATATTATTTCTCTGCACTTCAATTTTTAAAGTATTTAAAGCATGATAAGACATTTACTGATAGAGCAAATAGTTTGATGAAAAATAAAAGCAAAATCATTATCGACATTTATGATCAATTATTAAATAATGATATGTTCGGTAATGCTTATAAACAATTTAAAGATTCAAAAAAGGTAAATGTTGAAGTTATTAAAAATGAAATAAGAAAAAATAAGACTAATTTGGCGGACTCAACTGTAAATAGAAGAGCATCAACTATTAAGGCATGGGTTGAATGGATGTATACAATTGATGGTCGTATGCGGACGATTAAATCTTAATTGTTTTCTAAATCTAAAGACTAATTTCTTTATAATATATGATTTTTTCACGAAGATTTTAGCAGGTGATAAATATATGCGTTTAATAATAAAACAGAAGAGTTTATACATAAATTATTTAGCAAATATGAGCATGTAATTAAAAAATCTCATTTTGTTAAACAAAAATATATAAAAAATTGGTCCCATGATAAAAATAGGATTCTAGCATGTACGGATGGTGTGCCTTATTTTTTTACTACAACAGAAAATATATGCCGTAAACGTTATATGTATAAACTTGAACTTTTAGCAGACAATGAAAACAAATTAGGAAATTTTATTTTAAACCGTCTAAAGTAGTTAGAGATATTAATAATAACTTTCTTATTGAATGGCAACTTTAATTCGTGTTAATGAAAAATATTGAAGAAGCTATTGAAATAAGGGATTATTTGATTGAATTAGGTGTAGAATTTGACGATTAAAAAAAGGACTTTGTCGTCCTTTTTTTAACCATTTTTTTGTTGCTTAAAAACAGAAAAAAATAAAAAAGAGTTATTTTTTTTATCAAATTTTTAGTTTTTTTAACCAAAGCGTTTTTTTTTTTTTTTTAAGAGCAAAATTCTTTTTAAGGCAAGTAAGGGAAAAATGAAAAAAACCAATATAAAATGGAGTTTTTTTATACTGTTAGCAATTATTTTTATAATTGCTTTTTCCTTAATATTAACTAGCTGTGCCTCAACTGATCCTAGAGATGCCCATTTATATATTAGGGATGATAACTTTTATTACAATAGTAGTGCAAACATAACAAAAGTTAATTTTCAAGTAAGTTTTGAGAATAATTCAATATATAAAATTGTTAAGAATTCAATAACATTTGATTTGTATGATAATGGAAAATTTGTATTTCAAAACTCTTTTAATTGAGATATAAACATAAAGCCCTATAGTACATTAACAAAAGAATTATCGTTTTCTGTTAATGGAAAAGTAGATAGGCTTGAAGTATTAAATTGAGAGATAGTTAACGCTAGCATATGGCAAAGTTATAAAGCTTATTTCATAACCATTATTGTTATAATTTCAATATTACTAGTTGTTTATGCAATAGCACAATTGGGTTATAACATTAACGAAGGATGTGACCCTGAAGATTCATTTGCGGTAATTATTTGAATTCTTACTAGTGGTTGATGAAGTTTTTTAATTGCAATAGGTGTTGCAATATTACCTTATTTAATTTATTCAGGTGTTTGAAAAACTTGAAGTTGAGTACCTCCAATAATCATAGTAGGAGGAGTAGTTGTATTAATAGCGGCTTGTTTTTTAGTAAGTTTTATATATTTTATTATATTTGCAATTCATAACAGAAGAGTCGAAAATCAAGCGATTAGTTATAATTGCGATGAAGTAATGAACAAATACACTAAAAATCAATTAAATCAAGTTTATAAACATGTGCTCTTAGATATATGCAAAGCTTCTGAATTTAAAGTTGATGAAAAGATAAAAAAAGAAGAATTAATAAATTTAATTTTGTCAAGAAGACCAGATTTTAAAGAAAGCGACAACACAAAAAATCTTTCTAAACCAAACAACAATGAAATTAAACCATTATTAAAAAGCCCTCCTTCTAAAAAGCCGATGTTTGAAGACATTGTGGGTTTAAACAAAGCAAAAGAAGCGTTTATTGAAAAGATTATTCTTCCTTTCAAACACAAAGAAATATTTGAAAAGTTTAATAAAAAAATAGGTGGTGGCATATTATTATACGGTTTGCCCGGCACTGGGAAAACAATGTTTGCAGAGGCTACTTCTAATGAATTAAATGCTTTATTTATTCCAATAAAGTGTTCAGATATTAAAACTAAGTGATATGGTGAATCAGAACAAAAAATACATAAAATTTTTGAACGAGCAAGAAAGCAAGAAAAAGCAATAATTTTCTTTGATGAATTTGAAGCGATTGGAACTAAGAGAATGGACAATGCAATTAGTGAAGGCAACGACATAGTCCCACAATTGCTATCCGAAATGCAAGGAATTGATAATTTAAAAAATGAATCAAATATTATTGTTATAGCAGCAACAAATAAACCATGAATGATAGATTCGGCATTTTTAAGGCCAGGAAGATTTGATGAAAAAATTTATATTCCACTTCCTGACTACGAATCAAGAAAAAAGATGTTTGAAATTCAATTATCTTCGTTGCCAATTGCTGATAATTTCGATTTTGATTATTTAGCAAGCATAACAGAAAATTTTAATGGTGCCGATATTAAAGAAGTTTGTGAAAAAATAAAAATGAGTGCTATTAAAAAGAATATAAACAATAATCAAGAACATAAAATAGAAATGGAAGATGTAAAACAAATAGAAAAAGACATTAAATCTTCTGTTAATGTTCAAGATATTCAAAAATTAAAAGAATTCGAAAAAAATTTTTATTAAAAAATAATCTATATAAATTTTAAAAAGGAGAATATTATGCAGGTAAAAAATGCAAAAAAATTTGCGTTAGCTACTATAATATTATATTTTATTTGTGTAGTACTTTTAATACCAATGATTATATTAAATTTGATGCAAGATACAATAAAGGAAAATCTTTCTTTGTATTCGGCGATAGCTTTACTTTCGTTTGCATTAGAATATTTAGGAGCTGCTATAACGTTCATAACATTTTATATAATTACAATTGTAAATGGTTTTTATTATAAAGAAACGCTTGGATCAATATTAATGTGCGTAGGAATTATTGTGCCTATAGTAGGTATTATTGGAACATTTTTTGTTTATTTTAATCTTAAAAAAATACCGGTTGTTAAATTAACCACACCAAACGTTCAACCAACAGTTGGTAATCCAAATCCATCATGAAATGTCTCGGATAATAATGAAGACGAAGATATAGAAGAGGATGAATAAATGAAAAGAAATAAAATAAAAGAATCTCTAGCGATTGTTATATTGCTCCCTATTATTACTGCCTTGAACTTACTTTTTGTATTTACTAGAGGATGAATAATTGATTATAATGCATATCATAATACCATTCCTCTTTGATTAACTTTATTTTTAGCTTTAAATGTAGCTGTTTTAGTTCAATACATAGTTGTTATTGTTTATGGATTTAAATTGCCCAACAAAACAGGTGCAATATTAATGTGTACAGGAATTTTTTCATTTGTAATAGCATATGTTGGATGCATAATGGTTTATATTGAACTTAGGAACAATGAAGAATTAATTTAAAAATAAAAAATAGACTCGTAATTAAAAAGGAATTACGAGTCTATTTTAGAACCTCTTTATTAAAATTAGTAATGATTACCTCTTCGACATCACCTCGATTTTTACCATTTCTGTTAATGTTTCTTCTTGCTTTAATTATGTTAATATTAAAATCACTATATAAATTGCAAACAAAATCAGTTTTGTGATTACTTAATATTACATAAACGCCCTTTTTTGACAACTTTTTAAAAACATTAGCAAGTTTAATTTGTTCATTTTTTCCAAAGGTTTCATTTGAATAAGAAGTAAATGAATGTTTATTTTCTAAGGTATCATAAGGAGGATCAAAATAAACCAAGTCGCCAGCTTTTGCATCTTTTATTGCATCTTCAAAATTTAAATTTGTTATTTTGTAATCTACATTAGAAAAATATTCAAAAATAGAATCATAGTTTTCTTTATTATAGCAATTGACTTTTTCTTTCTTTCCTGATGGAACATTAAAAAACCATTTTTATTTACACGATATAAACCATTAAAACATGCTTTATTCAAATAAATAATTCTGGCAGCCTTTTCTTCATCAGATAAATTTTTATATTCGGGTTGTCTATCTAAATTTCTTATTTGATAATAGTATTCATTGGAATGCTTACTGGTATGAAGGTCTAAAAGTGATTTTAATCTATAAAATGATTCCTTCTTTGTAAAACACTTGTATGCTAGAACTAGTTCGTTGTTAATATCATTGATGCAAAAATTTCTAGGCAAGAGACTAAAAAGTAATGAACCCCCCGCCAATAAACGGTTCATAGTAGTTATTAAATTTTTTAGGTATAAAATTTAATAATTTTTCTAAAATTTGTGTCCTGCCACCTGCTCATTTTACAAAAGGTTTTATCACTTTTTTCCTTCCTTAAAATTAATTATATCTTTTAAATTCAAAATTAACTTCATCATTGTTATTTACTAAATTTAATGAATAGATTAGATTTTTTGTAGTTTGTTTTTCTGTGTCGTATCATTCCATTGTTTTTCTAAAATTTGTTACATTACGTTTGTTGTTTTGTTGGTGGGTTCAATATCCGTTGTTTCCAAAGGTTAAAAAATAAGAATTGTATAAATCAATAATTTCGTTAATTAATAATTTTGCTTTGGGCGAATTAGTATTTTTTATTCCTTCTATCAATTGCACAACTTGTTCATACAATGATTTATCTTTGTCATATTCAACGTTTGCAAATAATGATAATTCCTTCATTTTTTTATCTAAAATATTTTTGCTTGAAACAATGCTTGATATTTCATCTGATTCAATTTTATTATTATTATTTTTATCAACTCAAAGTTTTAGATTTAAATAGTTATTTTGATTTGTATAATCTTTTATTTCATTAATTCCAATTGAATCAGAAAAATATGAAACATATTCATAATTTTTAACATTATTTGAATATATGCTTTCTTCATTTAGTAGATTTTTTGAATAAATTTCATTTCATTTGCTTTTGGCAATAAAGTTGTATTTTGAAGTATGAATTCTAAGTTTTAAAGGATTTTTATTTTCTTTTTGAAATAGTAAATAGGTTGGATATTTTGCTTCCTTGCTATTTGAATCTATTAATGAATTTTCTAAGTTTAGAAATCCTCCAATATTTATGTTTGAATATTGAGAGTTAATATTGCCATTATGATCAATATATCAACTACTAATATCAGAACCCATATAACTAATAGGTTGACCAAAACCCATTAAATCAATATATGCCTTTAACAATGCCTTTACTTGTTGATTTGGTTTATAAATGTATTTTCCTTGCTTATTTCTAAACAAGAATCTATTATTAATATTTTTATAATTTTTTAATTCATCATCAAATACTCAATTGGCTGAATATATTACATATTTATTATAATAGTTGGCAATCATTTTCAGTGTGTCATCACCAATTGACGATAGAAAAATATCATCATTTTTTAATTTATAATATAAGAAATTTAAAGAATCATCCAAAGTTAAATGACCGTCAAACATTTGAAAATTTTCATGTGCTGAATACGAAAGTTTTACTAGTTCTCTTGCAAAAAGTTCTTCAAATGAAAACAAGTATTTTATTTGATCAATATTAGTAGAATTTGCATAATAAACTGTGTTGTTTGTTGAATTATTAAAATAAAAGTTCTTATTGTTTAAAATGTTGTATTTTTCAACTTCTTTGTTTGTTAAGGCGAGGTTAGCTAACTTGAATAAGTCATATTGACTGAATTTTGAATAAACTGGTATTTCTTTGTTTTTGGGATTAAATAATTCTTTATTGACTAAATATTCATCGTTTTGCATTGAACCATCGTAGTTTAGCGTTTTTCTAAATTCGGTTAAAAATTTGTTGTTGTTTCCGTTAAATTTATTGATTATTTTGTTTAGTTCAGGAGTTGCTAATTTATAGCTTAAATCATTATTGGCAAACTCATCATTTTCTCTTATACTTCGGTTGTATGTATTATCAATGTGGTGTGCGTATTCATGAAATAAAGTATTAAAAACTAGCTCAACTCTCTTTTGCAAACTTCATGATAGGACTTGTTTTGTTCCCCCAGAGATAAAATGATTTATTTGAATAAAAATGTCAAAAGCTTGTGGCAAATAAACACCATTAACATCTTTAATATTCGAAACATTAGGTATTTTTTTATTTATATAAACATGATTTAAACCATTAATTTCAGGACCATAAAAGCCTCTTTTTAAAAACTCTAAATTCAATAATTTTCTTCCTTCTTCACCCAAAAAATAAATAGGTTCATTATTTTTTGTTAAAGCAAAAGGATATTCAAAAATACTTAAATTTCCATATTGATAATTCTTGTTCTTTAATTGAACATTGTTTTTGGCAATTGTTTTTGCATTGAAACTTTGTAGATATCTTTCTTCATTTGGCATTGAATAATTTTTATTTTTTTGGCCATCAAATAAACCTCCGCCATTGCCATTTGAATAATTAACATAATTAAAAATGTAATATATTACGACGCCAATAATACCTGCCGTTAATATAAAAGCCAAGATTATAATAAATATTGCCCATTTTGGTAGAAATGCTTTTCTACCTTGTTTTTGCTTGCTCATTACTAAACTACACTCCTAACTAATTTTAATAACTAATATTTTATAATTTTAATATTATAATTAAATAATATGTTGAGAATAATAGCGGGAAAATATAGATCCAGAATTCTAAAGCAACCTTCCAAGACAATAACAAGACCAACAATCGATAGAGCGAGGGAGGCAATATTTTCTTCAATTCAGTTTAACATTGAAAATAAGAAAGTTTTAGATTTATTTTCAGGATCGGGAGCATTTTGTTTAGAAGCTCTATCAAGGGGTGCAAAATTCGCGGTATGTGTTGATAAAAATGCTGAGGCTATTAAAATAATTAAAGAAAATCAAAATAGTTTAAAAGAACCAAATTTAAAAATTTTTAATATTGATGCATTGAATTTTTTAAATAATAATGTTGAAGTATTTGATTATATTTATTTAGATCCCCCATTTGTTGAAAAAAAATTACTAGTTGAATGTTTAAACAAAATTATTGATAAAAAATGTATTGATAAAAGTGGGACAATGATAATTGAAACAGATTGAGAAGACTTCAATTATAGCTATTGCGGTTTTGAAATAACTAAAAGCAAAAAATATGGTAAAATTTATTTCTACTATATTAGCAATATAGATGATATGGATTAATGAATATTAAACATTTTAAAATCTTATCAACTTAAGATTAGGAGTTTATATATGAGTAAAAAATTAATAATATTTACAGGACCAAGTGGCGTTGGAAAAGGAACAATTGAAAAGCCCTTATTTGAAGATAAAAGTCTAAAGCTAAAATTGTCAGTATCAATGACAACGAGATCACCACGAGAAGGAGAAATTGATGGTGTACACTATTACTTTGTGTCAAAAGATACTTTTAACTCTTGCTTAGCAGAAAATAAGCTAATAGAATATTCAATGCACTTTGATAATTATTATGGAACATTATATTCAGAAATTGAACGTATTAGTGAACAAGGAAAAATTCCATTTCTTGAAATTGAAACTAATGGTGCTAAACAAATTTTAGAATATTATAAAAAACGTAACAGATTGGATGAAATTTGTTCAATATTTTTAATGCCTCCTTCATATGGAGAATTAAGAAAAAGAATTGAAGGTCGCAATACCGAAACTGAAGATCTAATTATTAAAAGAATGAAGAAAGCAAAAGAAGAAATAGGCTATTCTACAATATTTCATCATGTGATAGTTAATGATGATCTAAATGTAGCACTTGAAGAAATCAAAGAAATAATCAGATCAGAATTTTCAGATATTATAAACAAAAAAGAAGTTGCAAGTGAAGGTAGAAAGGCATAATTAATGGTAGACTTTTGCATAGCGTCAGATCAAGGAAAGTTTAGAAAAGAAAACCAAGATAGAGCCATTGTTGTTAATGGAGAGTATTGAACATTGGCTGCTTTGTGTGATGGTATGGGTGGACATGTTGGCGGTAGCCAATGTTCAACATTATCAACTAATAGTATTAAACAATATTTCCTAGACACATTTCCTCAAAAGTTGGAATGTAGTGATAAAAAAAACGTTAGCAAATGATTTAACAATGCAATAAGCTTTATAAAAGAAGCTTTAGTTAATTATGCAAAAGAGTATACTGAATTTGAAGATATGGGGACTACAATGGTTGTTGCCCTCATTTTTAATGCAAATGGTTTAGCTTATGTCTTTAATATTGGTGATTCACGCTTGTATGCATACAATGGATTACTTTATCAAATCACAGAAGATCAAAATTATTTATATCAGTTAATGAGAGAATTTAATTTAACATACGAAGAAGCAGCATTAGATCCTAATTCATACAAACTTATAAGTTGTCTAGGACCAAATAAAAAAACCAATTGTCAATCATTTTTTATATCACAAAAATCAGCAGTTAAATATTATTTATTAACATCCGATGGATTACACGATTATGTTTCTAAACCAATAATAGAAACTGTTTTGCAAACAAATAAGAGTTTAAAAGATAAGTTAAACCTTCTAATAAAATATGCCAAAAAAAATCTTTCAAAAGACAATATAACCGGAATTCTTGTGGGGTTGAAAAATGAATAAGATAAAAGAATTACCCGGCATGTTTGTACTTAATAAGTATTTTACTGATTTTGAATTAATTGGGACTGGAGGATTTGGCGAAGTTTATTCTGCTACATATAAAAAAAATAATAAAAGAGTTGCAATTAAAATACTAAATTGTATCGATGATAGCCGTTGGACAGAGCAGAGAACGAGATTCATTAACGAAATAAATATATTAAAGGAAATTCATAGTTCTAACGTAGTAAAGATATTAGGCTGACATTATAAAGGAAACGAAGTTTTTTATGTAATGGAGTTAATTAAAGGCCAAGGTTTAAAAACAATAATTGCAAAAAACAAAAAAATCGATCCTGATACTGCAATTATGTATGCAAAGCAAATATGTCAAGGTTTGATTGAAATCCATGCTGCCAAAATAGTTCATAGAGATTTGAAACCAAGCAATATATTAATTGATGAAGAAACAAATAGCCTAAAATTAATTGATTTTGGCATCTCAATAGGCGAATCAACTCAACGTGTAACTAGAAATTATAAAGCTGTTGGTTCTGTTCAATATATGGCACCTGAATTATTGCGTGGAATAGCTGATCCTTCTCCGAGAAGTGATATATATGCATTTGGTATAATTTTGTTTGAAATGCTTGAAGGAAAGGTTCCTTTTAATAATCATGATGATATTAACCAAATTATGATGATGCACATCAATAATGAATTGCCCAGAATGAGTGATGTCAATGTTATTATTCCACAAGCATTAGAAAATATTGTAATTCGTTGCACCGCAAAATCTGCAGAGCAAAGATATGCTGATTGCGTTGAACTAATGCATGATTTAGAGACATGTTTAGATTCAAAAAGAGTAAATGAAAAAAGATTAGAATTAAATCCAAGTAAATCAAAAATGAAAGCCAAAAGAATCTTTAATAGTAAATTATTCAATATTATTTTTTTCACAACAGGAGGCTTTTTAGTAGCTTTTATTGTGATATTCGTGGTTTTATTTTTAAAGGGGATATTGTAGATGATAGAAGGTAAAATAGTTAAATCAGTTGCTGGTTTTTATGATATAAAAAGTTTTGAAGATAAGCAGATTTATCGTGTAAGAGGAGGAGGAAAACTTCGCTTGCTTGATATAGTGCCAATTGTGGGTGACAACGTTTTGTTTAAGAAAGACGAATTTATCTATCAAATTTTAGGTCGCAAGAATTTTTTTATTAGACCTAAAATTGCAAATGTTGATCAAGCAATTGTTGTGATGTCGTTAGTTGAACCTGAATTCAGTTCATTGCTCGTTGATAAATTTTTGATTATTATCGAAAGCAAGAATGTTAAACCTATTATCGTATTAACAAAAAAAGATCTAACTTCTGATTCAAAAATAGCTTTTTATAAGGATCAAGGTTATGAAGTTTTTGAAATTAATTACGAAACAGGGCAAGGATTTGAGGGCTTAGGAGAAATATTTAAACATAAGACAAGCTTCTTTGTTGGTCAAACAGGTGTAGGAAAAACTACCTTGATAAATTATTTGGCAAAAACAAATTTTGAAACACAAGCAATTTCTAAAGCCTTAAATCGAGGAAAGCATACAACAAGAGAAGTTAGTTTGATTGATTTTAATGGTGGTGAAATAATTGATACACCAGGTTTTTCTTCAATAGAATTTGATTTAACAATTGAAGAGCTACCGATTGCTTTTAAATCGTTTAGAGAGGCTGCAAGCAAATGCAAATTTAGAACAAGTTGTAAACATTATTTAGAATCCGTTGAGGATTGCGAAGTTAAAAAATTAGTTTTACAAGGCAAAATTAAACAAGAAAGATATGATAATTACATTAGTTTTTTAAAAAGACTAACAAATCCAATCAAATAGGAGAAACTATGAAAAAAATAAGTTCATCAGTTTTAGATGTTGAAAAGAATAAATTAACAAACTATATTGACCAATTAGTTGATTGAGGTGTTTGCAATGTTCATTATGATGTAATGGATGGAATTTTTGTAAACAATACTGCTTTAACATTTCAAGAAATCAAGCAAGTTAAAGAAAATTGCAAGAAACATACAATGGATATTCACTTGATGGTTAAAGATGTTTTCAAATATTATGAAATGTACAAGAATATTGGAGATATATTGACATTTCATTATGAAGCATTTGAAAATAGTGATCTTGAAAAGATGATTAAACAATGCCAAAAAGATAACGTTAGACTCGGCTTGGCAATAAAACCTAATACACAAGTTGAAGAAATAAGACAATATTTAAAACATTGTTCTTTGGTTTTAATAATGAGTGTTGAACCAGGCTTTGGTGGCCAAAAATTTATTGAAAATTCATTTAATAAAATAAAGGAATTAGCAGACATTCGTAAGGCTTTAGATTTAAACTTTATTATTGAAGTGGATGGTGGAGTTAAAGACCAAAATATTGCCAAATGTTTTGAATGTGGCGTTAATTTAGCAGTAGTTGGTTCTTATTTAGTAAAAAACTTTTCAAAAGAAACAATTGACCAACTTTTAAAATAATTATAATGAAAAAAGCAAATAAAATATTACTGTCTACATTTACAACTGCAATTTTAGCATTGCCTTTTGCCACAATTTCTTGTAAAGTCGATCAAATTAAAGAAAAAGAAAAATTAATAAACAATTCTAGTCAGCTAAATAAAGAAAACAAAAAAATATTATTAAATGAATTAAACATATTAAAAACCCGTTTAGTAAATTCAAAACTTAATGAGAAACAAAAAAACGAATTTCTTGAAATTCAACTATTTTTAAAATTAATAACACTTAAAGAACTAAAAATATCTAACGAATTATTAAAATATTATAAATTAATGGCCTTGCTTCAAGATAAGTCTGAAGTAAATAAATACGCAGATTTAATAAAAAAATATTCAAAAAAATTTTCTGATGTTTTGAAGGATGATAGTTCAATATTAAATGATATTTACAATCAAGTTGCAAATTTAATTCCTAGAATTAATTTACTTAAAAATTCTTATATTTTTTCATTAAATATAAATAATAAAAAATTCACTTTTTTGAATAATAATGGAATACTATTCAATTTGGATTTTATATTGAATAACATTGAAAACAAGGAAAACAAATATTCAATTTATTACAATACAAAGAAATATGAACTAAATTTAGAAATAAAAAACATTGAATTTAATTCAAATATTAAAACTGCATTAGATTTTAAAAATCAAGATTTTTTAACAACTAATTTTTTGGATTATGATAAAGATTTAGTGTGCAATGAAATGTTAAAAAATGCAATGGTTTATAAAAATTATGAACTAGTTGAAGATTTTAATGAAAATGATAAGAACATTAAATTTTCAAAAATGTTTACTAGTCAAGATTTTGCAAATAATTATTTGGTTAATTGATTAACAAACGAACCAAATATATGTCAAATCGGTGAAGATAAATTTTTAATTTATTACCATTTACCTTTTTCAATAGAAAATAAAAAAATTGTTCAAAAGCCTTCATTGTATATTTCAAATGTTGTTGCTGATTCAACAATTATTAAAGCAATAGCAAGCAGGAATGTATATTTATTAAAAAACTTATTTTTGTTGTTGCCAAAAGAAAATTATAATGAAAATTCAAAAGTCTTAAATAACTTAATGAAATAAGCATTTGAAAATTAGACTAACAATTAAAATACTGGTCTAATTTAGCTTTGTTAAAAGTTTATAAAAAGTTTGAATTTAAAATATCGAGATGTCCATTGCTAAAAAAATCAAATTAAACAAGATAATTATTAAGAAACGCTTATTTTGTTTAATTTAATTTTTTAATTTATGTGTATATTGAAACAAAAAACTTATAAGCAGGGGAATGCCAAAATATATTGCAAACAAAGCGACTATATAATTAAAATGTATAAAAAAAAGTGCTAAAATTTAAATAAATATTTTGAATAAATTAAAATAATATGATTAATAAAGAATAATTATTTTTTGCTTGCGCCTACAATTTTTAACTAGCTTTTTAAATTGATTGTTAAGGTTCATAATTCTGAGCAAATTAGAAAGGAAAAAAATGTATAAGAAAACAAATAGAAAAATATTGATTTCTCTTGCCATATTATGTGGAGGTTTAGCAGTGGCATCAATTGCTACAGTTGCTGCATACGCAGGTAAATCAAAACCAGAATCAAAAATAGAAAAAGAAAATCTTTTGAATGAACTTAAAGAGGCATTAAATCAATTAAAACAATTGATTGCATCACCGGAAGCTAAAAATATTGAAAAATCAATGAAAATCAATATCTTAAATAATGCTAATGTTTCGAAAGATTCCTCAATTAAAGAAATTCAATCTAAAATCAATCAAGTTAAATATGCTATTAATTCATTAAACAAAAAAATCGCAGATCGAAATAAAAAGGAATTTGAAAAATTTGAACAAATCAAAAACGATCTTCAAACTTATATTAATAGAGATTTAAATGTTGTTATATACAATGAAATAACTAAAAAATCTAAAAATGAAATATTGAAATTAAATAACATATCGCAAAGCTCAAAAGAACAAGAAATTATAGATGCAATAAGCAAATTGTATGATTTAAAGAAATGAATTTTAGCCCAAAAATTATTAATAGACAATTCAATAAATGAACAAAAAAGACAACTTAAGTCCTTAATTAAAATTGCTAATCAAATATTGTTATCAAACAAAATAGTTGAACGTGACTTAGAATTTAAACAAGAAATTTCTAAGGCTGAGGCATCATTAAGTCAAACAAATAAAACTACATCTGAACTTTTTAGAGAAAGAATATTGCTTCACAAATGTATTAATGAAACTCTATTATTTGAAGAAACAATGTTTAAAGAAAAGGAAACAAAAATTAACGAGCTTAAGAAACAATCAGAAACTATTTTTGAACACATTGGAAAAGACCCAAATAATAGCATATTCGATTATAATTCCCAATTTTATAGAAACATAATAACTAAAATTGATAGTTTGAACACTAATGAAAAAAGTTTAACCTTAAATAAAAAGATTTAAGATATAAGTAATGAAATAAATAATCTAGACAAATCATTTTCTAAGTTGGTTTCTGACACCCTTGAAGAATTTGAATATGAGGATGATCTTAAAGACCATATTGATGTTGCAAAAGATCCCAAAAATTGAATTAATATTCAAAAATATATCTGATACATTAGGACAATAAGCCAAGTTAAAAAACTAAACTTAAAATCGTTAGTAGATTTTTATAGCAATGATCAATTTGCTAAATTTATTTGCAATACAATTTCAGACTTTTTCGATTATACAAGAGCAAAGAAAGATTTTGATTTTACAAATTCTGTTATTGCAAATTATGTACTTAATAAAATTATTAAGATCAGGGATTTTGAAGAATTTAAAAACTTAAATAGTTATTTTGCAGATAAAAAAAATGATATTTGAGCAATGCAAGTAGACCAAATAACAGACGAAATGAAAACAAAAATCTTTGATTTGTTAATTAAAGATTTATCTAATATTTTAAAGAAAGATAGTTTTGAAAGCAAACTATTAAGTGCAATATTGTTGCCTACAATATTTAAAAAGCCATATGAAAATCTTTCTAAAATAGTAAAGCCAATTATAGATATGATACATAATAAAGACGAATATAGCATAGAGATTATTGGATGAGAAAATGCTTCACAAGAATTAAGTCTGGATATATCTAATATAAAAGAAGCAGAAAAAAAGGCTTTAGAAATAAAAGCAAAATTGACCCAAGAAAATTTAAAAAATAAATTAAAAGAATTCAAATTAGTAAAAGAAAACTTGGGAAATTTAATTAAAAAACTATCCGAAAAAGGCATCGAAGTCGAAGAAGATACAAAATTCATATATGAAAATTCTGAAGAAGACGAAAATTCTACATTATATGAAGTAATAAATTCTATTATTAGAATAAAAAAAGAAATAAGATACCTTGAATATAAACTAGATTAATAATCACTAAAATATAATAAAAAAATCCTTTTGATAGCATTAAACCTGGGCAAAAAAATTAGGCTCGCAATGAAAAGAAAACGGGTCTAATTTTTTGTCCTAGTTTATTTTTTGCTTTATTTTTTATGACTAAAAACATACTTTATTAAATAAAGAAATATAAAAATAAAAAAATAAAAAATTTTTAGCACTCTTATGCTTTTAGTGCTAAAATATTAAATGTAAATTGAAAAAATTCAAATTAAAAAATATATTTTAAAAGGAGATTAATTATGGCTAAAGAATTTATCTTAGGTATAGACTTAGGTACTACTAACTCGGTAGTATCTGTTATAGAAAATGGAACCCCAAAAATATTAGAAAATCCAAATGGTAAAAGAACTACACCATCTGTTGTTGCTTTTAAAAATGGAGAAACAATTATTGGTGAAAGTGCTAAAAGACAATTGGAATCAAATAAAGATAGTGTTGCATCTATAAAAAGATTAATGGGTACTTCTCAAACAGTACATCTAAATAATAAATATTACAAACCTGAAGAAATCAGCGCAATGATTTTAAGTTACATGAAAGATTATGCTGACAAAAAATTAGGTCAACCTGTTAAAAAAGCAGTTATCACAGTTCCAGCATATTTTGACAATGCACAACGTGAAGCAACAAAAAACGCAGGAATTATTGCTGGCCTTGATGTTGTAAGAATTATTAACGAACCTACTGCTGCCGCATTGGCATTTGGATTGAATAAAGATAAAAATGAAAATCAAAAGATCTTAGTATTTGACTTAGGTGGTGGTACATTTGACGTTTCGTTGCTTGAAATGGAAAGTGGAACATTTGAAGTTTTAGCAACAGCAGGCGATAACCATTTAGGTGGCGATGACTGAGACCATGAAATTGTTAAATGAATGGTTGAACAAATTAAATCTAAATACAATTTCGATCCAACAACTGACAAAATGGCAATGGCAAGATTAAAAGAAGAAGCAGAACGTGCAAAAATTACTTTATCAGAACAATTAATTGCAAACATTTCTCTTCCATTCTTAGCAATGAATGAAAATGGACCAGTTAATGTTGAATTAGAAATTACTCGTGCTACATTTGAATCAATGACTGAACATTTACTACAAAGAACAAGAAAACCATTATTAGATGTTTTAAGTGAAGCAAAATTAACATGAAATGATATTAATGAAGTATTACTAGTTGGTGGTTCAACAAGAATGCCAGCTGTTCAAAAACTAGTAGCAGAAGTAACTAATAAAAAACCAAATAATTCAATTAACCCAGATGAAGTAGTTAGCGTTGGAGCTGCTATTCAAGGTGCAATATTAGCAGGAGAAATTCAAGATGTTTTACTACTTGATGTTACTCCTTTAACATTAGGTATTGTAGTAGAAGGTGATGTTGTAGCGCCTTTAATTCCAAGAAATACAACAATTCCTGTTACAAAGAGTCAAATATTCTCAACAGCTGTTGATAATCAAACAGCAGTAACAATCGTTATCACACAAGGTGAAAGACAATTGGCTAGAGATAACAAGATTTTGGGTCAATTCAATCTTGAAGGAATTGAACCTGCGCCAAGAGGAATTCCTCAAATTGAAGTAAGTTTCTCAATTGACGTAAATGGTATTACTAAAGTAACAGCAAAAGATAAAAAGACAAACAAAGAACAAACAATCACCATTCAAAACACCTCTTCATTATCAAAAGAAGAAGTAGAAAAGATGGTTAAGGACGCAGAAGCAAATAGAGAAGCCGATCAAAAGAAACGCCATGAAATCGAAGTTATTGTAAAAGCAGAACAATTGAGCAACGACTTAGAAAAGACATTAAAATCAGAACAAGCTAAAAACCTAGGCGAACCTCAAAAACAAGAACTTCAAAAAGAAATAGATGAAATTAAAGAACTAATAAATAAAAAAGATATCGAACAACTAGAAAAGAAAATTACAGAATTTGAACAAAAAATGGCTCAAGCTGCTGAATTTTTAAAGAAACAACAAGGAAATAACAATCCAAACACCAACAACGATAACCCTCAAACTAACTAAAAATAATTAATTTAAAATAACGGTTTTAAGCCGTTATTTTTTTGTTTTTTGTCTTTTAAAAAAATTCTTCAAAATAAAAAGCAAAAATGGGACTAAATATTGCATTTTTCCCAAAATAACACTTTTTTTATAACTTGATTAATATTTTTTTTGTAAAATTTCTAACATAATTGAAAATTTTAATAGAAGTTAAAGTTTAAAATAAATGGAGGAAATAAAAATGAAGACAGCTTTAAACAATTATCACAATTTTTTATTTAAAGTTACTGCTAAGAAAAAAAGCACAATAATTATTCCTATAATTTTATTGTTATGCAGTTTAATTTTGTGTTTTGTTTTTGTTGGTACTAAACCAGCACCGCGTTATTTTAATGTAATAATTTTTGCATATACATTAGTTGCAATATTATTTACAGTATTATATGGCTCTCTCAAGTCCTTAAATATATTTAAAGATCTTGAACAAGATGGGATTGAATTAATTATATTTTCTAAGCCCATTTCAAGAAAAGCAATAATCTGAGGGAAAATTTTAAGTTTTAATTCTCTTGGACTTATTTGAACATTGTTTGCTTTTGTTAGTTCTATTATTGTATATAGTCAAGTTTCAAAAGGAAACATGTTTGGATATTTAGTTTTGTTGTCATTGGTTGCACATTTTCTTGCATATACAATTTTTGGATATATAGCAGCATTGATTGCATATAAAGTTAACCAAAAAATTGCTATAACTGTTCCAATTATAATTTTTGCACCTATGGCAATAGGTGGCGGATTTATATTTGCCAACTCAACATCAACAAATGAAAATTTTGCTCATTATATTAATAGCAAATATAAATACCACAGAGCAGGAAACGAAGTTAATAGTGAAGTATTTTATTTAAATAAAAATGATGATAAATATTATTTAGTTCCAAATGGAATTAATAATAACAAGTTTAGTGATGTACAAAATCAATATTTAAATTTAGCTTGAAAATATTCAAATAGTTCGGCTAATGAATGACAAAAATATTCATGACTTGCAATGCCATATCAATTTGTTGATATATTTAACATTGAAAATCAAAATATTTTTAGCAACCTTTCTTCAGACAGTATTAATAATAGTTTAAGTAATTATTTATATTATAAAAATCAAGAAAATACAATATATAAATATAAATTAAATAGAAATTCGGACTTATTAAAATTACCAACATTAGAAAATAAAACTAAGATTAATAAATACTATCTCCCAGGGATGTTAAATTTAAATTCAAATATTGATAATGAAGTAAATAATGGAGTTATTTACGCTAGAAAAAATGCTTCTAATTTTTCTGCCTCTTTTGAAGAAGACAACTTTGTTTATGCATCTCCAAATAATTTAGTAGGAAAATTAAAATGAAAAATAATGAGCCAAGTTTTAAAATATCATAAATTTACAGAAGCAGCCGAAGAATTTTATTCTAAGGTTAAAAATGAAATTAGTTTAAAGAAATTAGTTAAACCACATGATATTAAAAAGTTATTGTTAGAAACGATTTCAAATGAAGTTAATAATACAAATAGTAAGTTCTTTAATATAGATAATGTTAACTTAGCAGTATTCGACCCTCATGGTGTTAGAGATGGAAGATTGCAATCTGAAACAGAAAGAAAAATTTATATTGCCACAGCGTTGCTATATTTCATCTATTTTAAAGATAATCAAGGTCAAGTTATTAAATCATTATTGAAATCTGAAAGCGATAAAACAACATATGCACCAAGCCAAATAGAAATCAAGGTAGATGGTTATATCTATGAAATAGGTGGATATGAAAGCTACGAACCAAAACAACAAGTGCAAGAAAATAAAATAACTAAAAATAAACAAGTGGTAGTTAGATATGAATTAATTCCAAGTAATAAAAATTATTTATTCCAAACAGTAGATGATGTATATTCAATTGAAAGAGATAGAAAAATAGTTAATAAACAATTTTATATTTTAATTTGAGTAGTAGTGGCAATAATCTTAATGATGGCAAATAGATTTCTATATCTAAGAAAGGATTATAAATAATGGATAATCATATTTTAGAATTAAAAAATGTAGTAAAAATCTATAATAAATCAGATCGTGGAATTCATAATATTTCATTTGCTGTCGAATCTGGAAATTTTCATGCATTTATTGGCGAAAATGGTGCAGGGAAAACAACAACAATTAAAACAATAATTGGTTCTTATATAAATTTTAAAGGTGAAATACTTATTGGTGGAATTGCAAACTTAAACCCTAATTCTAAAAAAATTCTTGGTTATGTTCCAGAAAATGCAGTGTTTCCTAAGGAACTAACAACATATGAATATTTAAAGGCCCTTGCATTATTATCAGGAATAAATAAAACCGAAGTAAAGGCAAAAATCGAAAGTTATTTACAAAGATTTGGAATTATTGAATTAAAAAACGAAAAACCCGCTAATTTTTCATCAGGTCAAAAGAAAAAAGTTTTATTAATACAAGCTTTAATTAACGAGCCTAAATTATTGATTTTAGATGAACCAGCTGCTAATTTGGACCCTACTGCAAGATTTGAATTGTTTTCAATATTACATGAACTAAATGAAAAAGGAACAACAATTTTTATTAGTTCCCACGTTCTAAGTGAAATTGATAAATATGCAAATTCGTTGACATTAATTCATGGTGGAAAGATCTTATATTCTGGTCCTAAATATGATTCATTGGAAAAAATATTTTATGAAAAAGTTATTAAAAATTAGTTTGTCATTGCCATTAGTTATTGCAACAATTCCATTAGTTGCTTCAAGCTGCAAACAAACAAATATTGAAATTAAAAAACCAGATGATAAAAAAGAAACAGCAAATCAAATCCAAGCAAAAATTAATAAAGAATTTCAAAAAAATAAAGTGGTTCAAAAATTACTAAGTTCATTTATTGAAAATGAAAAAGAACAAGATATTTTTGTACAAAACCAAAATAATATATTGCCCAATGTATATTCAGAACTAAAGTTTTCTTTGTTGTATTTTCCTATTTATAATAGAGCCTCAGATAATCCAGGAAGCGAACTTTATGGATTTATAAGGCAATCAAGAGAAATTATTGAAAACACATTGCAAAGAAATTGATATTGATATTTAAAACAAATTGGTAATTTTGTATATTCAATAAACCCTTATAATGATAGATACATTGAAACATCTCAAACAAAAAAAACAATTCAATCTGCCCAAAAAGACATTGGTATTTTATATAAAATAAAAGATGCAATGCCTAAGGATATTATTGAATTGCCTTATAACCCAATAAGTTCAGATGAATTAAAAGAAATAGTTGCTAAAAAAATTAGTGAAAGTATTGATTCTAAAGTTCAAGACCAATTTAGCGATTATTTAGAAGATAGAATTGATGAATCATCGAAGTTAAAAATAGATACAACATCAGATATAACCAATTTTTTAAAAAGCAAAATTAACCTAAATGATGCAAAAAAGCTAATAGAAAATTATTTGAACAATAAGAATAAATTTGAAACAAGTAATCAATATCAAATTAATGATGAAATTTCTAAAAAAATATTTAATTTATTAAATACAAAAGGATCTTCATTTGATAACTATTCCTCAAAGAAAATCTTCTACGTAGCATACGACCACAAAACTTGAATAAGAGTAATGGTTTATACTGAAAATAACGTTAAAAAAATTTCTATAAATCCTGATGTTTATATTTTAAATCAAAGCAATAGCTATGAACAAAGCAAAGAAATTTTAAAAAAATTAAATAAACAAATTTTTATTGAACGGTTGAATTCAATTATTGATTCTTTAATTGAAAATATAAATGAAAAAGATTTCAATATTAAAAACTTTTTTGAAAAAAATAATGATAAAAAATTCTTTGAATTGTTTCAAAAGTTTTCATACAATAAATACTTGATTGAAGCAATGCAAAAAATCAATAAAGAAAAAGATCTAATTTATCGCTATAGTTGGGAGACAGTAGATTATGAATAAAAGAAATTTATTAAATTTTTTGTTTGTTCCCACTTTAATTCTTGCACCATTAACTGCTATATCGTGCGTTGATAAAAGTGAAAAAAGCGATTTGAATGCATTAGCAACTAAAATAGGGGACGTTGTAAATAAAAAAGAAAATCCTGCTATTGAAGTAACCAAAAAAATAATTAACGACTTATTAAAACAAGTATACAGGGATAATGATGTTGAAAAAATTAATTTTTTGGATCAACAACAAAATAAAGAATATCAAAAAAACATTTTTTTGAAAATTAAAGAACTTTCAAAAAAATGAAATTCTAAATTAAGCAATAAAGAAAAAGAAAATATTGCCAATCAATTAAATCAAATTTATGAAAAAAATTGATATATTGTGTTAACAAATATAAATAAATTTAATTTAAGATTCTATGAATGACTTTTGTTTGATAAGCCTGAATTTTTAAGCCAAATTAGGGCAGATGGAAAGCATAGCAAAGAATATTTAAATTCATTAAAAAGCGAAAAGAAACCAGATAATGTTCCGATTATTAATAATTATTTGAAGGAATTAAAAGAAGGCGATGAATCAGGAGAACTTTCAAATATGAACATGCTTTATTTAAAAAAAGATAGTATGATATTCAGATTTAGAGTTGTTGATACATTGACAAAACCAAAAATCAAACTAACGTGTTTTGTGTGATATTTTAGTAAATTTAAAAATATATCAATAAATTTGATTTCAGATATTGTTCATAGTGCTTATATTCACGGAGTTCAAGAAGGATTCAATAGATTTGAAAATGATATGGCAAACCGTTATGGCAAACCCGCCAAAATGATCATGGGAATTTTCGATGATAATGCTTCTAGTGCCAATGGAGGAAAAGAAAATGAATAAAAAAATTTTAATGACTCTATCATTGAGCACGTTAAGCATTATACCTAGCTGTTTTTCTTTAATTTCATGTACTAAAGAAAATAAACAAGATGAAAAAAAATCATTGAATCAAATAATTGAGGGCAACGAAAATGCAAACGAAAGAGAATGAAAAAATTTTTTAAATAGAGATTATGTTAAAGAAATTTTAAGACTTTCGTTTGATGCTGATGTTGATGCTAAAAACAAATATATAGCCGAACAAAAAAAATTAAATAATAATATAGAATATTCGAAAAAATTAAAAGAAGCATTGATATATGGAAATTCTTTGAAGGCTTCTTCAAGTTACAATAGCGATGATTTTTCATCACAACCTAAATTATTGTTTCAAAACGGAAAAAAGATTTTTAATGAACTTAAAAGTAAGAATTGACTTTGATTTCTTTACAACCTTCCAAAAATAATTTTTGGTTATTTTCCTCCAATGAATAAATTTGAATCATCAGATGAACAATCAGCGTTAACCGCGCAAGGTAATTCCTTGATTTTAGGCCATTTTTATAAACCAAAGAGTAATGAAATTATTCAATATACAACTCAAGTTACAAAAAATGACAAAAATGGTGAGAGAACTTATGATGTTTATTTATTAACAAAAGAAGGTTTTATTCTTCAATTAACTATTGATTGAGCAAAAGATGATGAAGATAATAAAATAAAGCCTAGTGTTAAACTTTTTGGTTATATTTACACCTACCCAAACATTGTAAAAGATAGAAATAATTTAAATATTTTCAATATTCAAAAATATGTTATTGCCAATACGGAATCATTTGATGATATTAACAATAGAACATTGCAAATATTATTTCAAGATCAATATGGGGGCAGTCCCTTACGTTATACAATAATTGATGTTAGTTTAAAATAAAATATATTGTCAAGATAAAAATTCAAGTGTACACTAATTTGAAGCAAAATTAAGCGTTGCCTTGATTTTTTTAAATTAAAATTTCAATAGATATAAGCAATAAATCAACATATATCTCATTTTCTTTTGTTTTAAAAATAAAGTTTTTTGCATATTGTAAATTGTAAATTTTAGAATTTAAACAATTAATTTTCATATTTTTGATACAATTTTATTGTATTTATTACAATCGGTAAATTATTCAATTATATTAATTTATCAAACACTATTACGGATTCATTTAACTAGTGTTAGTAAAGATTACTAATGTTAAATGTTAGAAATAATAGGAAGAACAACAAAAAAACAAAGGAAAATTATGTCAGAACAAAAACAACAATCACAACCAGCAGTAGCTCCAACACAAGTAGAACCTGCTATTGTATCACGCGAAAAATTATTAGAAGCAGGAACATACTTTGGACACAGAGTAAGCCAATGAAATCCAAAAATGAAACAATATATTTGAGGAAAAAGAATGGGAATTCATATTATTGATATTGCCAAAACTCAAAAAACATTGGAATATGCTTACAAACTATTAAATAAAATGGCTCAAAAACCAATTTCATTTATTTGAGTAGGAACAAAAAAACAAGCTAAAAAGGCTATAGAATCAGCCGCAGCAAGAACAAATTCAGTTTATGTTTCAGAACGTTGATTAGGTGGAACATTAACTAATTCACAAACAATTTTTAGAAGTGTTAGAGAATTAGAAAGATTAGAAGAACTTCAAAAATCAGAATATCAAGGATATACTAAAAAAGAAGGTCTTTTAATGGACAAGAAAATTGCTAAGTTGCAAAAGAACTTAGGCGGTATTAGAAAATTAGCTGGAAAAGCAGCAATGCCACAAGTAATGATTTGTGCATCACCTATTGATGATGAAATAGCAATTAGAGAAGCAAAAAAGAAAGGTTTGAAAATTTTTGCAATTCAAGATACAAACTCAAACCCAGATTTAGTTGACTTCGTAATACCAGCAAACGACGATTCTGTAAAGTCAATTACTTTAATTACAACTATTTTGGCTGATGCAATAGCATCAGCACATGGCGAAAAACCAGTATATGCATATAAGTCAAATGAAGAAATTATCTTGCCAGAAGAACAAAAACCAGAAAAGGTTGAAAAAATAGCAAACATTGAAGAAAGAAAACCAAGAACTTTTGTTAAAAAAGCTAACGTTGAATCAGAAAATACTAAGAAATCTGAATAAAATAATTGAAAGGGAATGTTATGTCAGTAGATTTAAAAAAAATTAAAGAATTAAGAGAAAGAACAAATTCAGGATTTTTAGATGTTAAAAATGCATTAGAAGCAACAAACAACGATATTGAAAAAGCAATTGAATGATTGCAAGAAAAAGGTATAGTTAAGGCTGCTAAAAAAGCCGGAAGAATTGCAGCAGAAGGAATAGTAAGAGCTGTTATTAAAGATAATATTGCTGTGATTTTTGAATTAAATTCAGAAACAGATTTTGTTGCTAAAAATCAATTATTTTTAGACTTTGCTAAATTATTAGAAGAAGAATTGCCAAAAGTTAATTTCTCAAATATCGAAGATTTATTAGAACAAAAAATTAACGGTAAAACAATTGAAGAATATACAACAGATTTAACAGCAAAAATTGGCGAAAAGATTCATTTAAGAAGAGCATTAAAGTACGAAGCAAAAGAAGATGAAGTTGTTGCTGGATATACACATGCTAACAATAGAATTGCTACTATTTTAATCGCTAAAGGACATAACCAAGAAGCATTAAGACATGTTGCAATGCATATTGCAGCCTTAAACCCTGCTCATTTATTCGAAACATGTTTGGATGAAGAAGAATTAAAAGAAATTTATGAACGTATTAACAACGATCCTAAATTAGCATCTAAACCAGAAAAAATTCAAGTTTCTATGAAATCAGGAATGTTAAGAAAAGAATTCAATGAACGTGGCGTTTTAATGTATCAACCATTTGTTATGGAAGAATCAAAAACAGTTCAACAATATTTAACAGAAAATAAATTGCAATTAATAGATGCAACAAGATTTGAAGTTGGCGAAGGAATAGAAAAGAAAACTGTTGATTTTGCTACAGAAGTTGCTGAACAAATGTCACTTAAATAATAATTAAGTGTTAAAAAAATAGGCTTTTGCCTATTTTTTTTGATACTTTTTAGTTATTTTTTTTAGCTTAATTAAGAAATGATTCAATGCAGAACGAGACTTTTTAATGTTTTTTGTTTCTAATAATAAACTAAGTTCATTCAAGGAACTGTCTAAACTATTTAATTTTAACTCAAATAGTGTAAGTTCTTCAACGCTAAACTCATCCAAGAGATTGTTTTCTTTTATAAATTGATAATTTTTAATAAATTCTAAATTTGCTTTTGCAATACGTTCTTGATTATATACGTCGAGATTTGTTATTCTATTTGCCGAATTATAAAAATCTCTTTGAATTTTTCCATCTTCGAATAAATAATAAGATTCAATGGTCTCAATAGCTTTTAAAAAATCACAAATATTTTCAATTTTTTTTAAATAAATTATTATTTTTTGTTTTCTAATTATTTTTTTAAATTCTAATCCGTGAGAATTTAAAATTGATAAAGCATTTTCTGCATTTATTAAATCATTAAATTTTAACTCTAAATGATTTGTTCTTCCATTTATTATTGAACCCGAAGAAAGGAATAAACCAGCAAAGAATTTTCCTTGATATTTAACACTTACGTTAGTTAAGAAATTTGTATTTATTGAAATTTCATTTTTTTTAGTATATGTATAAGAAATTTTAAGTTCATTGCAAAGATTTAATATATATGTCCTAATCTTAATATTATTTATTACTAATTTAGCTTCATTGTTTTTTACACTGCAACAATAAATTATGCCAGCCATCAAAAAAAACTTTTCTTGTTTTTTTAACTGAAAAGACATAATTTCTTCTTTTACTAGTTGACTAAAAGATTTATTCTCCATAGATGATTTCTTTCCTTTAATATATTAAATTATATTATATAGGAGTCTTTATTTAATTTTTATGCCTGCATTAGCCATTAAATTTAAAGCAAAATCGTGATATTCTTGAGAATTATGATTTGAAATATTAAATGTTGCAATTAAATTTTTAAAGACAATAATTTCTTTATTTTGCTTTAAATGATTGAAATAAGTTTTTAGAGTTATTGCAAATTGTAAAATGCAAATATCTGAACAACAACCAATAATTTCAAAAGAATCATACTTGCTTAAAATTTCCTTTTTTAATGTAAAAAAGGAGTTAGTAGAATTCTTTTCAATTATATTTTTTGCATATTTTTTTAATTCATCTACTACTTGGCTTTCTTTACTATTTTTTAAGCAATGTATTGGATATGATTGCATTTCAATATCATCGCTACTATGAGCATCATTTAAAAAATATATATCATTGTCTTTATATTGAGTTTCTAAAAAATTTTTTATAGGAACAATTATTGACTCAATATTGTCACTATATAGTGCCCCTTCTTTGCAAAAACCATTAACCATATCAACAACAAAAATTGCTTTCATATTGTTTACTCCTTCTTTTTCATTTTTCAATGTTTTTGTATTGTCATATAAATTGTTAATTATTGTATAATTATAACGGATACATCTTAGAGGGACATTTATTTTTAATTATATGTTGGTGTATCTAAAGTTCGAATTTTATTTATTTTAATATATAAGAAAGGATTTCTAATGGCCGAAGAACAATTAGTTGTTACTTCAAGTCTTAAGAAAAAGATTGGCTTCTTTTCAGCTATTCTTATCGTTATGGGTTCGGCTATCGGTGTTGGGGTTTTCCTACGTTCAAAGAACGTTTTACAAAACTCAGCTAACAACGTCGTATGAGCATTGATCGTTTGATTAATTGCTGGATTTGCCGTAATTACCATGGGTATTGCATTAGTTGAAGTTGCATCAGGACGTAATGACAACTTAGGTGTTATAGGTTGAACCAAGGCATTTAGTACATTAAGTCTATACAAAGGTACTAAGTTCTTTATGACCTATCTATATCTACCATTTACTTACTTCTTTATGCCTTACTACGTTATCGTTCAATTCCAAGACGGTATCGCAGGATTCGTAGGATACAGCAAAGTAGGATTTGGTGGTTCTACAAGTGCTCCATGAATCTACTTTGCAATAGGTCTAGCACTTACATTATGAATGATTTTTTCAGCCGGTATTAGTGGCCGTGCTACAAACATTCAAAACTGAATAGTTACAGTTGCAAAATTAATTCCTATTTTCGTAGTTATTATTTTGGGTATTATTTTTGCTGTATACAAAGGTACAGGAAAAGAAGGATTCGTTGCTGGAGTTGATGATGGTGTTACACCACTATGACACAAAATAACATCAGCTGACCTATTCAACAAGAGTTCATCATCATTCTTAGGATTAACACCATTCCTAACTGTATTTAGCTCACTAGGTGGTATCTTCTTTGCATTCGACGGTTTCTATGTAACCGCTGGTATTCAATCAGAAATGAAACACCCAGAAAAAACCCCTGCTGCTATTGTTATTGGTTTAGCATCAATGACTGTTCTATACATGTTAATTGCTGTTACAATGACATTAGGTGGAAACAACGGTTCATTCTACGGATTTGGAGATGAATTAAACGCTGTTAAAGCAGGTTGAGTATTTGGTGTAATTAACATTTTAATCTCAATCGGTATTATTGGTATTTTAAACGGTTTTACCGCTTGAGCTACAAGATGAGTAGAAGACTTAGTTAGAGAAGGTGAAATGTTCGTGCCTGTAAGAGCTTACAGATACATTAAACATTCACAAGTTCCATGAGTTGGAGCAACCTTCGTATTATTAATTTCTCTACCATTTATGGTTATCTTCACTGCTATTGGTGCTTACGCATACTTTGGTGGAGGATATTCAACAGACTACGGTTACCAAATTGATAACCTATTAACATTTGCTGACTTGATGGCAAACTGAATGGCTGTATTCGCATTCGCATTCATTGCAACATCAATTATCGGAATGTTACAAAACAGAAAGAAACACTTTATTGCTGTTGTTGAAGGAAAACACAGTAAATGAACAGGATACGTATCAGTTATCTTCATCTTATCAGTTATGTTCTTCTTAGCAATTGACCCATTCATATCAATAGGTCTATCAGCAGCTCAATACGTTGCAGATAAAACACAAGACAACAGAAACGGCTTAGTAGGAAACATTGCTACATCAGTTCTATTTATAATATATGCAGCAGTTTCATTCTTAGGCGCTCCAGTTGAAAGACAAATTGCTAAATCTAACAAGATTAAATTTGATAGAGTTCTTTCAGGAAACATTTGTGCACACGAAGTTCCAGAATGATGCCCATGCAAATTAGAAGAATTAAAAGAAAAAGCTGAACTAAATGACATGGTTCTAAAAACATTTGCTGAAGCAAGATAATAATTTGCTATTTCACCAGTGGGTTACTCCCACTGGTTTTTATTTATATTTTTAATATTCAATCAAAAACTTAATTTTAATGTTAAAATGTAAAGATAATTATTTTATAAAGGTAACCAATGAAAAATAGTAAAGAACAGATTAACAATATTCCTTATGTTTTAGATGAAACATTGATTAACACAAATTTAAAAACCGGCCTAAGCTCACAAGAGGCCACCTTAAGACTTAACAAGTTTGGAAAAAATGAGTTGCATAAAGCAAAAAAAATAAATCCATTTTTAATATATTTAGAGCAATTTAAAGATATATTGGTCATTATATTATTATTTGCGGCAATAATATCTTATGCTCTTGCGATTGTTTCAGGAACTCAAAATAATTGAAATTGATCTATCAATGGTAATCGCTTATTAATCGAATTTATTGAACCTACAATTATATTATTTGTAGTTCTTACTAATTCGCTAGTAGGTGCTATTCAAGAAATTAAGAGCATACAAGCAGTTGAGGCATTGAGCAAATTAAGTCCCTTGCAAGCTAAGGTTGTCCGTGATGGCAATTTAATAACGTTAGCATCAAGTGATATAACCGTTGGCGATATTGTTTTAATTGAATCAGGTGATGTTGTACCTTCTGATGGTTATTTGTTGTTTAGTTCAAATTTAACTGTTATTGAGAGTGCATTAACAGGCGAAAGTGAACCGGCGACAAAAGATTACCAAGCTAAGAGAAATTTAACATTAGCAATGGCAGATAGACAATTTATGGTTTATTCTTCAACTGTAGTTGCTACAGGAACTGCTTATTTTGTTGTTACATCGGTAGGTGAAAATAACGAAATCGGAAAAATTTCTAAATTAGTTAATCAACAAAAAGAATCAATGACTCCTCTACAAATTAAAATCAATAAATTAGGAAAAATATTTGGATATTCAGGTCTTGCATTATTTTTAGCAAGTTTAGTGACTCAAATAGTTTTCCATGCGGTATCAAGAAATTCTTTTGCTGATACAATGTTTTGAGGCAATGCAATAGTTGGAGCCATTTCACTAGCAGTTGCTGCCATTCCTGAGGGATTAATTGCTTTTACTTCAATTATTTTAGCAATTGGTGTTCAAAGAATGGCAAGAAAGAATGCGATTGTTAAGAACTTAATGGCTGTTGAGTCTCTTGGCAATTGTGCAGTAATATGTTCAGATAAAACAGGAACATTAACGCAAAACAAGATGACAATTGTAGATGCTTTTGATGGAAGTCAACTACTATCAAATAATAGTGAGATTAAAAACTTCTTAAATATTATTGAATTAGGTTCGTTATGTTGCGACGCAAATTTGACTCGCAATGAAAAAGATGAATATGTTGTAGTTGGAGATCCAACAGAAATAGCATTTTTATATGAACTTGAAAAATTTTCTAATTTTAAATACAAAAACAACCTAGAAATAGAATATAAGCGTTTGCATTTGTTCCCATTTGATTCAGATAGAAAAATGAAATCAGTAATAAATCAAAACGACAACAATTATTGAGCAACGGTTATGGGTGCTCCTGAAATAATAATTGAAAAAATGTAATTTTGGTTCGCCTTCAATAAAAGAAAAATATTTACAAATAAATAATCAATGGGCAAATAATGCTTATAGAGTTTTAGCAATAGCAAGAAAATCCTTAAAAAAGGAAACTATTGAGAAATTCAATGAATCATCAATTTCTAAATTACAAGAGCATGTAGAAAATGATTTAGAAATTGTTGGATTAGTTGCAATGATTGATCCTCCAAGAGAAAGTGCAAAGGATGCTATTACATTATGTAAACAAGCGGGAATAAAACCTGTTATGATTACTGGCGATAATTTGAATACAGCAAAGGCAATAGCAAAAAATCTTGGTATATATAGTGATCAAGACCGCGCTATAACAGGAACTGAACTTTCAAACATTTCTGACGAAGAATTAGTTCAAAATATTGAAAAATACAGTGTTTATGCCAGAGTTAAACCAGAAGATAAATTAAGAATTGTTAATGCTTGACAACAAAGAAAACAAGTTGTAGCAATGACCGGTGATGGTGTTAATGATGCTCCAGCATTAAAAGCTTCAGATATAGGCTGCGCTATGGGTATAACAGGAACTGAAGCTTCTAAGCAGGCTGCAAATGTTATATTGGCAGATGATAATTTTGCCACCATAGTTTCAGCAGTAGCAAACGGAAGATCAATTTATCAAAAAATTAAAAACGTAATTCAAAGTTTATTGATTACATCGATTGCGGAGATCATTTTATTATTTATAGGTTTATTTTTGTTTAAAGCGATTTTTTCAAGCGCTGAATGAAAAGTGGCATTAGGAAAAAGTGATTTATATATAATGTCAGCCACTCAATTATTGTGAATCAATTTATTTACTCATGGTTTTCCAGCAATTGCATTAGGACTGCAAGATTCTAAAGAAGACTACATGAATAGAAGGCCTATATCAAAATATGAGTCAATATTTGCAAATCAAATGGGATTCAACACTTTGTGAAAAGGAATTTTGATTGGAATACTATCATTAATAACTTATTATTTAGCAGCGTTATATGCTAGAAATAATGGATTTAATGCAGAAGATATATTAAAAGCAGCATCTACTTGTTCATTTTTGGTTTTAGGTATATCTGCTACATTCAATTCTATAAACTTAATGACAAAGAAATCAATCTTTATATCAAATCCGTTATATTATTGAAAAGTTTATGCCTCAGTAATTTTTTCATTAGCATTTCTATTGATAGTAGTATTTGTAAAAAATATAAATCTAGTGTTCGGAGGCTACACCGAAATTCATTCTAAGCCCGAACTTTTGGCACTAGGATTAGCATTACCATTAGTAATTATTCCAATATATTCAATTCATAAATTAATCATATATTTAATTGAAAAAAACAAAATTAAAGAAAATAAAATTACAGAATTTAAAATGATATTACCTCCAAAGCAAGTCAAAAGAAATCAAAAAAGACATTAAAAAAATGTAGATCTATAGAAATCTACATTTTTTATATTGCAATATAAATTATGCAATTTATTGTTACTTGAGTAACAAGACTAATGGCTTACGCTCATTACAGTAACAAATACAACAAAGGCAAAAAACATAGTTAAGCAAGAAATAATAATTCCTGCTATTGACAAAGTTCTTCCTGAATCATTCATTGATTTTGACTTGCTAAGCCCAATACAGCTAAAAATAAAACCTAACATTGCAAAGAAAAATGACAATATAAATCCGGCAATAGCAAATCCATTAGTTGGTGAATTTTGGATTTGTTGTTGACGTTGCAAATAAGGTTGAGATGGTTGCGTTGTATTCATTTGTGTTGTTACATATGCATCTTTTTCCACCTTTTTTCCGCAATTTGGGCAATAATTAGCGTTATTTAATTTAGTTCCACAATTTGGACAATAATTCATACTACCTCCTCTTACTAAAATGCATAAAAATTATTTTTTTTAATTAATTTTATATATAAATATAACACAATAAAGCAATAAAAAAACATTCCAATTCTTGTTGGGATGTTTTTTATTTAATTAATTATTCTTTTTGCTTATATATATTTTATTTTCTATATCAAATGTTTCGCCGTCAAGTTGCATAAAGTGCATTTCCTTACATTCCATGCTAAATTTATATCCTTGAATTTCATGTACATATTTTTTATAACGTAAATGTTTTCCACTATATACCGAAAAGAATAATCATGCTAATTTTCATTTAGAGACGTTATTAATAATGATTAAATTTAATTTGTCTGTATTGTTACAATTAGGAGCTAATTTCATTCCACCACCAAAATAACAATTATTCATAATTGAAGCTAATCAAACATTTTTAAATTCTAATTCTTTTCCATCTACATTAATTTTTATTAAAGGAATTGTCTTGAATGTCTTAAATGCATTTATTGTTACTTTAGCAAATGACGATTTATTTTTAAGCATTTTTTCATCATTAACTTTTTTTGCAATAACTGCATCAATACCAAAACCAATGCCATTTAAAAAAGATCTTTCATCTTGGTCGTTTTTAAATTTAATTGTTGGTAAGTTGGTAATGTAAGGAGATATCAAATAATATTTTTTATGTATTATTTGAACATCTTGTTTTATTTTTAAAGACCTTAGAAAATCGTTGCCCGTTCCTGCTTTATATGCATAAATTTTGGGTAAAGGTTTTATATTGTGAATTTTATTAGTGATATTGGTTAATGTTCCATCACCGCCGATTAATAAAACAATATCTTTTTCTATATCCATTTGAGAAACTAGATTTTGACTGTCTTTAATTTTTATAATGTCAAATATTTTTACCTCAGGTTGTAAAAATACTTTAATGGCGTCAGAAACTATGTCATACATCTTTCTTTGACATTTTCCACTCTTTGATAGAGAATTATAAAATATATATAGCATAAATTATTTTTCCAAATCTTGTAATCTATTTAATGCATTGATATAAATTTCAAGTGATGATTTTATTTCATCAAATGTAAAATATTCGTTTGGTCCATGCATTAAATGCATATATTTAGTTGATCCAAAAGCGACACAAGTTTTTATTAATCTTGCAAATGTACCGCCACCAATTGCTAAAGGTTTTTCATTTGAATTCATCGCTTCATTATATGTATCCATAAGAATTCTTACAATTGGAGAATCTTGTTCAATATACTTTGGTTCTTTGAATCCTTGCAATTTTGAAAATACATCATCGCCAAATTCATCTTTTAAATAATCATTTAAGCTTTTGGTTACATCATCAATTTTATGAGAAACTGGGACTCTAAAATCAAAAGTTAAAACATATTCATTTTTCAAGGTTCTAATAATGCCTAAATTTGCAGATAATTCGCCCGAAAAATCACTATAGTTTTTAAAAATATTACTTAAATTAAATGATTTGCTATTTAAATTTTCTTTAATAAATTTAAATAATTTAGATTTAGCAAATTCTTTATTTTCTTTGCTTGCTATATTAATGGCTTTAATTATCGCATTGTCACCTTTTTCAGGCGTTGAGCCGTGTCCACCAATTCCCTTAATAATATTAGGTTTTTCATTCAATACTAAAGATGTTGAATCAGGAATTTGGTTAACAACGTCGCCCCCATTTAATTCAACTCCTGGAACCTTTGGAAAATGAATTTCTGTTACATAGATCATTTTTTCAGCATATATTAAAGGTCATTCACCATCAGGAGTATAAGAAATATAAGGATCTTTGAAGTCAGCCAAATAAGACTTCATTGATTTCATTGTGGTTTCTTCTGAAATTCCAAATATTATTCTTATTTTTCATTCGTTAGATAATAAGCCATGATCATGAATGTATTTCATTGCATATAAATTAATAATAGCAGGTCCCTTATCATCTAAACTGCCACGACCAATAATTGATTCATTTGTTATAACTGGGACAAATGCACTTGTACGTCATTGGCTTTCATCTCCTGCAGGAACAACGTCAAGGTGGGCTAGTATTCCAATAATCTTATCTCCATTGCCAAATTCAGCAAACCCATAACGATTTTTAGGATCTTTATAAATATTAAATCCAAAACTTTTGGCAAGATTTAATGCATAATTTAAAGCATTGTCAGTTTCTTTTCCAAAAGGAAATTCACTACTAAAATCTTCTTCACTAATCGAAGGAATTGCACAAATGTTTGCAATATTTTTAATCATTTCATCAAAGTCTTCTTTACTTTGCTTATAAGTAATAAATTTTTTCATTCTTACCTCTTATTAATTTTTTTAATATATTATACATTTTAATCCAAATAAAAAAATAAATAAGGCGTAGCCTTATTATTTGTTTAATCCAACAGCAATACCTTTGTTTTTAAAAACGTAGTCATTATTATTGTTATATACAACATCAATTAATTCAGGATAATCAATAAAAGGATTTCTATTTCCTTGATGTTTATATACTCCATTGTTTCTATCAATGTCAAATTTTGAAACCTTATCTAAATTATTTCAAGCTAAAAACGTTTTTAAAAATATAGGAGTTATAGTATTTTTTTTATTAATTTCTTTAAATACACGAGTTGATTGATCACTTTATGTTATATTTAAATCGTTATAAGTTAGACAAAAGTATAAATATGCCCTAGCAACATCTCCTTTAAATTCATTAATAGGTTCAGTAACAGGTCCACCATCTTCAACTGACAAACCAGTTTTTGTACCATTTTTGGATATTTTATTACCTTGCAATTCCTTAACTGTTCCATAAGGGTAATTTGCATGCCATGCATTAACTAATTTATCAGTTGGTCAAACATGGTGAGCATCAGTTCTCATTGGGGCAGACTTTCCAAATCATGATTGTGGAACTAAGTGTTCTCTATTCATTCCATCGCCTTCATACTTGCCTTGATCTCTATATTTTCCATGTCAATTAGTAAAAACATCTTCTTTATTTGGAATTTCTTCATAGATATCTAAAACAGATCCATCTTTTTCGTAATATTTATCAACAAAAGCATCCTTATATGTATTAAATAAGTCTTTATATTTTGTTGAGTGATTTCTATGAGCTTTTTGCAATGCAAATAAGTTATCTCTTAGGTTTTGTCCACTTAAGCCATTTAAGGATTTATAAAAGTTATTTGAATTATCATAAATTATCTTATTATCTAAGGGTTTAGCTTCAGGTTTCTTAGGCTCTTCCGGTTTAGCTTCAGGGCTCTTTTCAGGGGCTGTTTTGGGTTTTTCACCTTCCGGTTTAACTTCAGGCTTCTTTTCAGGGGTTGTTCCGGGTTTTTCACCTTCTAGTTTAACTTCGGGGTTCTTTGGTTTTACACATCCAGCAGCAACTAATGGCGCTGAAATTAGCAAAGGTAAAATAGCACCCATAGTTAGGAATATTTTTTTGGATTTTTTCATTATTTTATATATTTCGCTTTCTTTTTTGTATTTAATAAAAATCTATCATATGAATTAAATAAGTCAATTCAAATTAATAATAATTTTCAAAAAAACAAATAAAAAAACACCTATAAGTGTTTTTTAATGTTTAACAAAGAGTTTGCAAAGAAAATCTTATTCAGCTTGTTGTTTAGCAAGTCTACGGCGAGCTCTGGCTTTTTCTAAAGCTAATTTATGTTCTCTTTTAGCTGCTTTTACCTTGTTAGCTAATCTAACGTCTTTTCTCATAATTTCTCCTTTGCTTTGTTCAAGCAATAATTATATCTATTTTTTCTTAATTTGTTTAATTTTTTGCATTATTGTTTCAAGATCTATTTTTTCAATTTCTTGTATTTTCTGACTAACGCTTTCTTTTGTTGCTATATTTTTTTTATCTTTTTGGTTGTCATTAACGTTATTTGAAACATTTGGTAATTCAATATCTTCAGTAGATATTTGAAATAGTTCTTCTTGTTCTTCATTATTTAAATGTTGAATATCTTGATTATAGGATTTTTTAATCAAAGCATGTTCAGCGGTCAATTCAATATTTTTATCAATATATCCTTGATATTCTTGTCTTATTTTTTCTTGCTCTATTTCATCAACTTCAATTAATTCATTAATTTTTATTGGCGTAATAAAATACCCAGGGTTAGTAAATGAATAATCTAATTTAAGAAGTTTACTTTCCTTAGTCTTATCTTTTAATATAAATTTTCAATCATATTCTGCCAAATTACCATTATTATCAGTGTATAACATTTTTAAATTGCTCAATGTAACAGCAAGTGATTGAAGACCTAAAATATTATTTTTTAGTGGCGTAAACAACATTTTTGGAGTATTGCGTGTGGTTGATTCTAATTTGCTAGTATCCCAACATTTTATATAGCCACCTTGCGTTAAATAAATTATATTGTTGTATTTTGAAACTGTTATAAAACCACTTACTTGAAGTTGAGGATGTTTATATAAGTTTAAAAGAAGTCTAATGCCTCTTGCTTTCAAAGAAATTCCAACCTTTAGTTCGTTTTCCGAAACTAAATGATACATACCATTATTTAGTAAAATAAATAGCATTTTTTCATCATTAGAAATTTGAGCATCTATTAATTCATCATTATCATCTTTAAACGACATGCACGTTTTTGTTTTAAGAGAAGATTTATTTTCAAAATCTCTTAAATTAACTTTTTTGGCATATCCTAATTTTGACATTAAAATAAAGTTTGCATAATTATTGAATGACGTAATTTCTATAACTCTAATAATTTTTTCTGAGCTTTCTAGAGCTACTATTGATGAAATATGTTGGCCAAGATCTTTTCAATTGCAATCTTTAAACAAATGGCAATCAATAATAAAATAATTCCCTAAATTTGTAAAGAATAATATCTTTGATAATGAGTTTACTTTATCAAAATAGAAAACATTGTCTTCTTCTTTTAATTTGAACGTGCTTAATTCATTGCTAGTATAAACTTTTAAACTTATTTTTTTATAATATCCATCTTTGGTTATATATAAATAAAAATCTTCATTTTTTGTCAATAATTTATGATCAATTTCTTTATCGATTTTTTGATCTGAAATTTCCGTTAATCTTGGCTTTGAATATTGATTTTTTATTTCAAGCAATTGCTTTATTAAATATTGATTAAATTCTCATTTATCATTTAATAATTTATTGCAATTTTCAATTTGAATTTCAAGGTTTTTCTTTTCTTCTTGAAATTCAATTTGATCCATTCTTGAAAGCTTATACAATCTTAATTCAGCAATCGCTGTTGCTTGCAATTCACTAAATTTAAATTTATTCATCAATGCAAGGATAACACCTTTTTTTGAGTTATCGCTTTCTTTAATCAAATGTATAACTTCATCAGAAATTTCAGCTACTTTAATGAACCCTTCAACTATTTCAAGTCTTAATTTAAACTTCTTTAAATCATAATTAATACCATTTATATTAACTTCTTTTAAATGACTTAAATAAGCAATTAAAGCACTATAGAGATTTAGAATTACTGGACGGTTATTGTCAATTGCAACCATGTTATAACTATACGAGATACTTAGTTCGGTTTTATTCATTAAGTATGCAATTATTGCGTCAGCATTTGCACCGTCTTCTAATTGAATAAATATTGAAATTCCGTTTCTATCTGTTTGATCCAAAACTTCTTTAATACCAGAAATTTTTTTATCTATTGCAATTGCATCAATGTCGGCAACTAATTTTGATTTAACAACCCCAAAAGGAATTTCAATTATTTCAATGCCAATAATTTTCGATTCATCTTTTTTATCATAAACATAATGATATTTCGAAGAAATTGTAATTCTACCTTGCCCACTTGAAAGAGCTTTTTTTATTTCATTTATACCATTAATAATTGCTCCTGTTGGGAAATCCGGTCCTTTAACTATTTCACTTAATTCTTCAATTGATATTGTAGGATTTTTGATTAATGCAATTGTTGCATCAATAACTTCGCCTAGATTATGTGGTGGGATTTCTGTAGCAAAACCAGCAGCAATTCCTTTAGCACCGTTAACTAATAAATTAGGAAATAAGGCCGGCAAAACAATTGGTTCGTATTCAGAGTCATCAAAGTTTGGAGCCATTTTTACAACTTTTCTGTCTAAATCTTTCAACATCAGTTCACTAATTTTTTCAAGTCTTGATTCAGTGTAACGCATTGCAGCGGCAGGGTCATCATCAATTGAACCTTTATTACCATGCATTTCAATTAATGGGAAATTGCTTTTTCAATCTTGAGCCATTCTGACTAATGCTTCGTATATTGAACTATCTCCATGAGGGTGATAACGTCCGATAACATCCCCAACGATTCTAGCTGATTTTTTAAAAGGTTCGCTATTTTTTAAATGTAAATTTCACATTGAATATAAAATCCGACGTTGAACAGGTTTTAGTCCATCACGAGCATCAGGAATTGCTCTTTGTTGAATAATGTATTTTGAATAACGTCCGAATCTATCAGACATTATATCGGCCATATTTTTTTCAATAATGTTTTCAGTAACTTCTTGTATTTCTTCTTTTCTATCTTTTTTCATACGACCTACTTATTATTTATTTTAAAATCATCTTCTGATGAAAAATCAACATTATTGTTTATTCATTGTTTTCTTGCTATTACGTCGTCACTCATCAATGTTGAAACATTTCTTTCGACTAAAATTTCATCTTCTACATCAACTTTAATTATTGAACGAGTTTCGGGGTTCATTGTTGTTTCTCAAAGCTGATCAGCATTCATCTCGCCAAGCCCTTTGTAGCGTTGAATTTCATAGTTGGTATATTTTGAAGTAATTTCTTTTAATTGATCTTCATCCCAAGCATAAAGGGGCTGTGTATTTTTTGATTTTATTGAAATCTTATAAAGAGGTGGCAAAGCAATATAAACCATACCGTTTTCAACTAGTTTTTTCATATAACGTCAAAAGAATGTTAATAGTAATGTTTGAATGTGAGCACCATCAGTGTCAGCATCTGTCATAATAATAATTTTGTGATATTGAGCATTTTTTAAATTGAAGTCTTCGCCTATACCTGCTCCGATTGTATTAATTATTGTTGCAATTTCTTCATTTGCTAAAACATCGCTTAATTTTGCTTTATCGGTGTTGATAACTTTACCTCTAAGTGGCAATATTGCCTGGGTAACTCTATTTCTTCCTAATTTAGCAGAACCGCCAGCTGAATCACCTTCAACTAAAAACAATTCTTTAACGGCAGGATTTTTACTTTGAGCAGGAGTTAATTTTCCTGAAAGAATCTTTCTATTCTCAAATTTATTTTTAATCTTACGTGCTTCGTTTTTTGCATTTCTAGCTGCAACTTTTGCTTCGTATGCTTTTTTAATTTTAGAAATAATTTTTTCTGCTTCAATTTTGTTTTCATTTAAAAAGAAATAAAACTTTTGACTTACAAAATCTTCAACAACTTCTCTAGCCTCTGGCGTACCTAATTTATCTTTCGTTTGACCTACAAATTCTAATATTTCTTCTGGGACTTTTAAAGAAATAACAGCAATTATTCCTTCTCTAACATCCGAGCCTTCAAAAGTTATTTTCTTAGCTAAACCATTTTTAGAAGCATAATCATTTATTGTCTTAGTTAATGCGGTTTTAAGTGCTGTTTCATGTGTTCCACCATCACGAGTCTTTACATTATTTACAAAACTGTAAATTGATTCACTATATCCATCAGTATATACTAATGCCAAGTCAATTTCAATGCCGTAATTGCACATACCAGATGCATAAAAAATTTCACTAATAAATTTTTTGCCTTCACCAACAAAATTTATATATTCTTTTATGCCATCTTTGGTTTTAAATGTTACATGTTCATCGGTATTTTCATTATAAAATTCAATAGTAAGATTTGGCATTAAAAAACTTGCTTCTCTTAATTTTTCTTTAATTATTTCAGGTGAATATTTTGATTTTTTAAATATTGAAAAGTCGGCTCAAAATTGAACCTTTGTTCCTTGTTTTGTAGTTGGAGATATCTCATGTGTTTTTTCAATAATTGTATCTTGTTGAAAGGCTGTAAAGTATGCTTTTTTATCTCTTCAAACCGTAACTTCAACTTTAGAACTTAAGGCATTGACAACCGAGGAACCCACTCCGTGTAATCCTCCACTTGTTTTATAAGCACCATCGCCAAATTTACCACCAGCATGAAGCTCAGTAAAGACGAGCTCAACTCCACTTTTTCCAGACTCGTGTTTATTGACAGGGATTCCCCTACCGTTGTCTTCAACAATAACAGAAGAATCCTTCTTTAAAGTTACAATTATTTTATTTGCAAACCCACTCAACGCTTCATCAATAGCATTATCAAAAATTTCCCAAATTAAGTGATGAAGCCCACTTGAATCAGTAGACCCAATATACATTCCCGGTCTTTTTCTGACAGCATCTAATCCTTTTAAAACTTTTAAATCGCTAGCTTCGTAATTATTTAAACTCATATCTAAATTATAAAGAAAAAAAATCTCTTGAACTATTTAAAGTAATAAGAGACTTATTTTAGAAAAATTTTGCTTGCGATTTTTATAATTTGTGGATTTGAAAGATTAAAGTTTCTAATGTCTTTAAAGTCAAAAAAAGCAATGTACAAATCAAAACTATTGTCATCATTAATTGCAAAAATTAATTTAGACCCAATTGGATATTTTTCTAATTGTTTAAGATCTGGCATTTTGACGTCTAACATTGCCAAGGTCGTAGCAATGTTGGTATCGTGGCCTACAATCAATGTTAAATCTTTGCCGTTGTTGAATTCTTTTTTAATTAATTTATATATATTTTTTTTATTTGAATTTATAACATTTTTGTCGCAAAAAGCAAAGTCAATAACATAATCCTTAGCCTTGCCTATTAATCTTAAATCTCTTATAAAATTATTAGATTTAAATATTGAATCATACGGTTCGTTGAAGTAGTATTTAACTACTAATAAATCACTTAAAGAACAAGCCATAAAGAACTTGCCTCTTCAAAAAACTCCATCTTTATTTTCATTCAATGTAATATTGGTTTCTTCATTTGTAAATAAACAATTTTTTAGATCAAAAAGGTCAATAATTTTTTGATATATTTTTTTACTTTTTGCTTCATATCTTCATAACAAATCATAATCAACGAGATTAATATCGTCAGTGTTAATGTCATATCATTCATTCTCGTTTTTGAATGAATAGTCTTGACATTGAATGTCAACCTTTTTAGCGGGAAAAAGACCAATTGAAAGTAACTGCGCAGTTTGAAAAGTTCTTTGCGTTGAATTTGCCATCACCTTAACATCAATATCATTTGTTATATTGAAAAATTCTCTAATCTTTTGAGCCATTTTTAGTTCAAAAAGTGCTCCTTTATCTGTTAAAAATGCACTTCCTAAATTATCAATGTTTCAATTTACAATATCCTTATTGAAATATTTAATTGAACGTTCTTTTGTAAAAAACGGATATCTTAAACCATGCCTACTTAAAATTAATAGTTTCACAATGTCACCTCATTTTTTCAATAATTACGAGTAATTATTTTTTACATAATTGCATAATCTTATATAATTATATTGTTATATAAATAATTTTTAATTATATAAATTTTAAGGAGAAAAGATGAAAAAAACTAGAATTGCAATCAACGGTTTTGGTAGAATTGGTCGTCTAATTTTTAGAGAAATTTTTAATGACCCTGAATTCGAAATCGTTGCTATTAATGATTTAACAGATGCAGCTACATTAGCTCACTTATTGAAATACGATACAGCTCATGGAAAAATGAATGAAAATATTTGACACACAGAAAATTCTATTGTTGTAAATGGCAAAGAATATCGTGTTTATAGTGAAAAAGATCCATTAAACCTACCTTGAAAAGAACTAAACGTAGATATAGTTATTGAAGGAACTGGAAGATATGTAACAAAAGAAGGTGCTGAATTACATATTCAAGCAGGTGCTAAAAAGGTGTTTATTACTGCTCCAGCTAAAAGCGAAGGTGTTAAAACAGTTGTTTATTCAGTAAACGAAGATATCATTACGCCAGAAGATAAAATTTTATCAGGCGCTTCATGTACTACTAACTGTTTAGCTCCTATTGCCAACGTATTGGAAAAAAACTTTGGTATTGAAAAAGGATTTATGACAACAGTCCACTCATATACAGCAGACCAAAGATTACAAGATGCTCCACACAAAGATTTAAGAAGAGCAAGAGCAGCTGCTTCAAACATGGTTCCAACAACAACTGGTGCTGCAATAGCAATTGGAAAGGTTATCCCTTCATTGGATAAAAAACTAAATGGACTATCTTTAAGAGTTCCAACAATAACTGGATCATTCGTTGATTTAACTGTTGAATTAAAGAAAGATGCTACTGTTCAAGAAATTAATGAAGCAATGAAAAAATCTGCTTCTGAATCATTAGAATATTCTACTGAACCAATTGTATCAAGTGATATTATTGGTGCAAAAGCAGGCTCAATATTTGACTCACTTTTAACAAGTGTGTTAGAAGTAGAAGGCAAAAAACTATACAAAGTTTATGCATGATACGACAATGAATCATCATTCGTTGCTCAATATGTTAGAACATTAAGACATATTGGAAAATTAACAAAATAGTTAAAAAAATATTGGATAAGAAATGAAACTTTCAATAAAAGAAATAATTAAAAAAATTAAATTACTTGAATTGGATCTTGAAGATCTAAAAAAAGAAGAATCCAAGGAAAACTTCATTGTTTATTTAGAAAACAAAAGACCAACGAACATTGAATATGATTATCAAGATTATTCAAACAAAATTAAAAATTTATATAATGAGATTTTTAAGTTAAGAACATTGGTTCAAGTAACTAATATAAACACAATAACATCATATAAAAAACATTCTATATCAGAATTAATTATTTTATTAGCTCAAAAAAGTAATCAATTAGAAAGATTGCAAGAAATGCGCGATTGCAAAAAAATTTCTAGGGTTACTACAAACGATGGCCAAAACGAATATACTGAATATCTTTTTGACCCTAAAATGGTTGCAATTGAACTTAGAAAATTGAACAAAGAAATTTCTGAAATTCAAATTGCAATTGATAGCGCAAACATTAATACATTAGTTGAAGTTAAGTAATTAACTTTCCTTAATAAATTTGCATTATTTTCTATAATTTTTTGTTTATTGTTATAGATTTCTATATTATTTACCTTCGTTTTAAGTTTGTGTTTATATGATTTTGCATTTGCATACTTAAACTAGCAAATTTATTTAAAAACTTTCACATTTAGTAAGGGTTAGAAAATGTAAACCGCCATTTCAGGCGGTTTTTTATTTATATTATTTATAAATATTAGTAATTAATAATATAATTAGATAATTATGAATACAACAAAAGTTTACATAGATTTTGAAGCAATTACCAATCCTTTTGCAAGATTAGTAAATTTGCCAAGTGGAACTCCTTATGCCTATACATTAGGTCTTTTAAATATTCACGGCCAATATCAAATTAAAACATTTATTATTGATTTTAAAGAACATCATAATTTAAATTCAATTTGAACTGCTATAAAAAATGCAATAGTTTCTGACATATTAGAGATCAACAATACTGTGAATTTAAAGGAAGTTGTATTTGTAGGCCACAATCCTGTTTTAGAAAATAAATGCTTAAAAAAATTATTTCCTGAAAATAATGTTGAACCTTTAATTTCCAATACAATTGTGTCATTGTCAAAATTAACAGGAAAAATTTTTAACATTCCATATTTTAATAAAATAAAAAAAATTATCGCTGATTCTGGTGATAGCGAACTTAATATGAGAATTAAAGATAGAAATGGTGTAATTGCCGCATTTGCTGGGTATTGATTATATACAAAATCAATTAAAAATTTACGAGCAAATGACAGAAGAAAAAGATTTTTAATTAAGATGAATAAAAATCTTTTGTTAAAAGAATTAAAACGTTATTCTCACGACGATGTCAACAAAATGCTTTATATTGTTTCCCATCCTGATGAAACAGAAACGTTACTAAAGGAACTTTTATACAAACGTGAATTAATAAAACAAATAAAAAATTTGGAACTTGATGACAATTTAACAATTAAAGAAATTAAAGAAAAAATTTGAACATTATAATTTCTGAAAATAAAGGATATTATGAAAAATAAGCTTATTGAAAAAAAAGGTAAGTTTTCAATTAAAAAATTTTTCCCTCAAAGCAAGTTTGATTGAAAAATTTATATTATAAAAACATTGCCAATAATAATTGGCGAAATTATATTTAATTTAAATGGGCTACTTGACAATTTCATGGTTAGCCATATTGATGGTGGAATTGATGCCTTGGCTTATGCTAATACATATACGGGAATAATTTATACAATTTTCTTTTCTATTCAAGCAATCGGGGCAATGTTCGTGGGTCAATATTATGGCCGTAAAGATTTTGATAAAGTAAAGCAGATAATGAATTTAAGAATTTGAATGAATCTAATTATTACCTTAAGTTTTGCAATTCCTGCTTGAACATTAGCAAAGCAAATGGTTCACTTGATTGGTGGGCAAGGAATAAAACCTCAATCTGAATTAGCATCTACATATTATTTAATGTTTATTGCCATAAACTGAGTTTTGACTTCTTTTAATTTTAATACAAATATGTTGCTAAATGAAACCGGACATTCAAAATATGCTTTTGTTTCGGCGTGTCTAACAATGCTAACGAATGCTTCGATTAATTCTATTTGTTTATACGGATTTCATAAACCTGCATATTATGCTGCTTTTGGTTCAATTATTGCTGCGACAGTTTGCTTTACAAGTGACTCTTTATTTACATATTACAAAGAAAGAAAAATTTTTATTAATGTATTTAAATTGTTTCACATTACAAAACCAATTGCAAAGCAATTATTAAAAAGAATTCCCGCCATGTTAATTGCCATTGCTGGAATGTTAACTTTACCTACAAGAATGATTATTTGAAGCCATGCATATCCTGATAATTTATCAGGTGGTTCAGGAATTGGTGAAAAATGAATGGGAATTAATGCTGTTACAATACTTGGTTTAGTCGAAAGCCTTTCGTCCGTCGCCTCGGCAATAACTTCTGTTTGTGCAAGCAATGTTTCGTTTTTTGTTGCCACAAGATTAGGAGAGTCTGATTTTGAAGGTGCAGATAAGCATGCTCATTCATTGCGCGGATTTCATGCTCTGGCCGGATGTTGTATGTCTCTATTAATGATTGCAGTTGTTTTTGGAATTGCATATTCTCCTGTTACAACAAAAGGTGTTGGTATTGGTGTCTCTCAAAGATTTTATGATGTGCAAAGAAAAGATTACATTATTGAAATATTAAATAAATCTGATATTTTAAAAAATAGTGATTTATTAAACTCACTTGGCAATGATTTTACATTCACAAAAGGTCAAAATTTGGCTTATGATCAATGAGTGGCAAGCGCAGTACTGGCAACTTCAAAAGAATTCAAAGAAACATTTTTGTTATGTAGCGCAACCTTTATTTTCTTTAACCCTATATGATGCTGATTTTATACAAGCGCCGCTTTGCCTGCTGCGGGCGGTAGAAATATAATTGGTTCTATTACAATATTAGCAACACAATGAGCATCATTTATATGATTAATTATTATTACTTATGGAATTGTTATTCCATTGCATAAAACTTATACTGGATATAGTGATTTATCAATTCCTCTAGAACTTGCTTATTTTATGTTATTTGCATTTGACTTTATTAGATGATTGATGTTTGAAATAGTGGCATTAAAGACTGATTGAAAGAGAAACATTACAAATGAAATTGAAAAACAAGACCCAAACTTTCCAAGTAATATAGCAGAAGCAACAGCAACACACGATATTGTTCATAAACAATAAAAAGGAGATTTAAGATGTTATATGATTTAGTTTCACCATACAATTCAGGACATTTAAAGGTTAGTGATATTCATAGTATTTATTATGAAGAATCAGGAAATCCAAATGGCAAGCCAATTTTGTTTGTTCATGGCGGCCCAGGTGGGGGAACCAAACCTTCATGTCGTCAATTTTTTGACCCTGAATTTTATAGAATTATTTTATTTGATCAAAGAGGATGTGGACTTAGCATACCTAGTGCCGAAATCAAACAAAATACAACTCAAGATTTAATAGAAGATATTGAAAAATTACGGAAATTTTTAAATATTGACAAGTGAATATTATTCGGGGGTTCATGAGGTTCAACTTTAAGTTTACTATATGCAATTAATTATCCCCAAAACGTTTCAGGAATAATTTTGCGGGGAATATTTTTAGGTAGGGATGAAGACAATTATTGATTGTATCAAAAAGGCGCTTCTTATTATTTTCCTGCTGAATATGAAGAATATTCAAACTTTATCCCTGAAAACGAAAGAGGCGATTTAATTAACGCTTATTATAAATATTTAAATTCAAGTGACCAAAATGTTGCAGAGCAAGCAGCATATCATTGAAGCAAATGGGAACTTGGATTGGTAACAATGAAAAAATTGCCTAATTTAGAAGAAATTTTATCCGATAAAAAAAGCAATTTAGAATTAGCAAGATTAGAAAATTATTATTTTGTTAATAAAATATTTTTAAATGACGATAATTTTATTTTAAATAATGCAAGCAAGATTAAAGAAATCCCAACAATATTGATTCATGGTCAATTTGATATGGATTGTCGCCCAGTTGGCGCATATTTATTGCATAAAGCCTTACCAAAGTCAAAGCTTTGAATAATTCAAGAATCAGGCCATTCAGGTCGTGACGGACATATTAACGAAGCATTAATGCAGGCAACTGAATACTTTAAAACAATTAAATAAGCGTTTGCTTATTTTATTTTACTAAAAGATTGTGAAACAATAAATACAATATTTCTTATAATTTAAAAAGACATTTAAGGAGAGAAATGAATTCAATAAATAACGTTGCTAAAAAATTAAATTTAAGCGAAAATCAAGTAAAAAATACATTATCTTTGTTATCAGAAGGGGCAACAGTACCATTTATTTCAAGATATAGGAAAAATATAACTGGTGGTTTAGACGAAGACCAAATTACTAAAATAAATGATTTATATGTGTATGATGTTGAACTAAATAAAAGAAAAGAAGCCATATTGAATATATTGGCCGAAAATAAATTATTAAATGATGAATTAAAACAAAAAATCGAAGCTGCTGATACAAAACAAGCAGTTGAAAATATTTATGAACCATTTAAAATAGGTAAAAAAACAAAAGCATCAGATGCTATTGCTCTTGGTTTAAGTCCATTGGCTGATGAAATTTTAAATAATAATGATGACAACTATAATCTTTATTATGCTGCTAAGAAATATATTAGTGATAAATTAAAAACTGAAGATGAAGTCTTACAACAAACTAAATTTATCATTGCTCAAAATATTTCTCAAGACCCTTCTACAAGAGAATATGTAAAAAATCAATTATGAGATTATGGAGTTATTGAAACTAAATTAAAGAGGAATGCAATTGATGAAAATGAAACTTTCAAACAATATTATAATTTCTCTGAAAGAGTTAATAAAATTCCAAATCATAGAATTTTAGCAATATCAAGAGGGGAAGATAAAAAAATTCTTTCATATGATATTACTTATAATGGAAAGAAAATTATTTATGATCTAAATCAAAAGTATTTCAAATCAAAACGAACTGCTAAATGTATTCAAGAATGTATTTTAGATGCATTAGATAGACTAATTATTCCTTCAATAATTAGAGAAATTAAAACCGAATTATTTGAAAGAGCTGAGGCAGAAGCTATTAAAGTATTTGCTTCAAATGTTGAACAAATGTTATTGAGTCCAGCAACTAAAAATAAAAGAATTTTAGCAATAGACCCTGCTTATGTTAATGGATGTAAAATTGCAGCCATTGATCAAAATGGTAACTTTTTAAAAGAAGGAATAATTTATCCTCATAATCACAATCAAGAACAATGATTTGAGGCAATTAATACAATTAATAAATTTATTGATGAATACAAAATAGATTTAATTGTTATTGGTAATGGAACAGCAAGTAGAGAAACTGAATCGTTTATTGATAAATTATTGCAAAAAAGACTTGAAAAAAATCCTCATGAAAAAATCAAATTTGTAATTGTAAGTGAAGTTGGTGCTTCTGTTTATTCAGCTTCAAAAATTGCTCAAGAAGAATTTCCACAATTACATGTTGAATATAGATCAGCAATTCATATTGGCAGAAAGTTCCAAGATCCCTTAAATGAATTAATTAAAATAGATCCTAAATCAATTGGAATAGGACAATATCAACATGATGTTAACCAAAAAGAATTATCAAAACAATTAACCGAAAAATTAAATAAAGTTGTTAACCTAGTTGGTGTTGATCTAAATACAGCAACAAAAGTGATTTTATCTTATATATCAGGATTAAGTAATACTATAGCAAGCAATATTGTAAACTATAGAGAAGAAAACGGTTCATTTAAATCACGCGAAGAACTTAAAAAAGTGAAAGGACTTGGGCCAAAAGCATACGAACAATCAGTTGGATTTTTAAGAATACATGATTCTAATAATTTTTATGACAAGACTAATATTCACCCCGAAAGTTATAAATTAGCAGATACCATTGTTAATAAGCTAAATATAGATTTGAACAATATTGACAAAGAAAAATTATTATCCGTTGACAAAGAACAACTTGCAAAAGAATTAAACTCTGATAAATACAGCATTCAACTAATTATAGAATCATTGATTGCACCCGAAAAAGATATTAGAGATGACAAACCAGGATTTTTAGTATCAGATAAAGTCTTAACTATTGATGATATAACTCAAGGTCAAATAATTAAGGGTCAAATTCAAAATGTTACCGATTTCGGAGCCTTTGCGTTTATTGGATTAAAACAAAACGTTTTGATACATATAACCAATATGAAGAAGAAAGAAAATCAATTTATTAAACACCCTTTAGATGTATTAAATGTTGGTGATAATGTAAACATACAAATAATTTCCATTGACAAAGAACACAATAAAATTCAAGGAAAAATTATTTGAGATTAATTAATAATCAATATTGCGACATTGCTATTGAAAAAAAATAGCAATGTTTTTTATTGTAATTTTGTAAAATTTATATATAAAAGTTATTTATTGCACTGGGGGAAATTATGGCTATTAATAATCAAGAACGTGACGAATTACATAAAAAAATTTGAGATATAGCAAATAGATTACGCGGTTCAATTGATGGTTGGGATTTTAAACAATATGTTTTAGGAATTATGTTTTATAGATATATTTCTGAAAATATTGCAACATATGCCAACAATCGCCAACGTCAAGCAGGAATTGAAGACTTTGATTATACAACTTTATCAGATGAAGAAGCATTGACAGGCAGAGATGATTTAATCAATGAAAAAGGATTTTTTATTTTACCTTCTGAATTGTTTATTAATGTTGTTAAAAATGCTACAACAAATAATTGTTTAAATGAAACGTTGGACAATATTTTTAAAAATATTGAATCATCGGCAAAGGGGCAACAAAGTGAAAATGATTTTTCAGGTTTATTTAATGACGTTGATGTTAATTCTCAAAAATTAGGTCGTAGTGTTAATGAAAGAAATAAAAAATTAGCAGCAATATTGCAAGAAATAGCAGCCATGAAATTAGGCAATTATCAAGATAATTCAATAGATGCATTTGGAGATGCTTATGAATATTTGATGTCAATGTATGCATCAAATGCCGGAAAATCAGGGGGTGAATATTTTACTCCCCAAGAAGTTTCAGAATTACTTACTAAAATAGCAGTTTTCAATAAGAAAAAAGTTAATAGAGTGTATGACCCTGCATGTGGATCGGGTTCTTTACTTTTACAAACAATCAAGGTTCTTGGCAAAGAAAACATCAAGGATGGATTTTATGGCCAAGAAGTCAATTTAACAACATACAACTTATGTAGAATAAATATGTTTTTGCATGATATAGGATTTGATAAATTCAATATTTATAACGGCGACACATTACTATCTCCAAGCCCTGAACATCAACGCAAAGAACCATTTGATGTTATTGTTTCAAATCCTCCTTATTCAATTAAATGAGAAGGAGAAGATAACCCTTTATTAATAAATGACCAAAGATTTTCGCCAGCTGGAATATTAGCTCCAAAAAGTAAAGCTGATTTTGCTTTTATACTTCATAGCCTTTCTTGACTTGCAACTGATGGCGTAGCAGCAATAGTTTGCTTTCCAGGCATTATGTATCGTGGGGGCGCTGAACAAAAAATTAGACAATATTTAGTTGAAAATAACTTTATAGATGCAATAATTCAACTTCCAAGCAACTTGTTTTTTGGAACAAGCATTTCAACATGCATAATGGTGTTGAAAAAATCAAAAATTGACAACAATATCTTATTTATTGACGCATCTCAAGAATTTTTAAAAGTAACAAACAACAACAAGTTAACTAGTCAAAATATTAACAATATTATTGATTATTATGGCCAAAGAAAAGACATTTCTTATATTTCAAAATTAGCTAGTGTTGAAGACATTAAATCTAATTCATATAATTTATCAGTCAATAGTTACGTTGAAAAACAAGACACTTCAGAAAAAATAGATATTAATGTCTTAAACTCTCAAATAAAAGAAACAGTTTCCAAGATTGAAACATTGAGAAGCGAAATTGACAAAATAGTTGCTGAATTAGAGGAATAGTTATGAATAAAATAGAAAAGTTAATTAGGGAACTATGTCCTAATGGAGTTGAATATAAAAAATTATGTGACTCGTCAATAATATCAGTTGGTAGTAGAATAACTAAATCAATGATGAATGAAAGTGAAAAATATCCTGTTTATGGTGGTGGAACAATTCCGACAGGATATTATAATGATTTCAATAATGAACATTCAATAGCTATTTCAAGAGCAGGAAGTGCAGGATCAGTAAAATGAGTGAGCCAAAAATATTGGGCTACTGATGTATGTTTTGTTGTGTCTGAAAAATATGAAGTTGCAAATATTAAATTTTTATATCATTTTTTAAAATTAAGAGAAAATGAATTAAAAAAACACATTTATGGAGGAAATTTACCTAAATTAGATAAACAATACTTATGAAATTTGAAAATTCCGCTTCCTCCTCTTGAAATCCAAAATCAAATTGTTAATATTTTAGACAAGTTCACCGAGTTGACCACCGAGTTGACCACCGAGTTGACCTATAGAGATAAACAATATAATTACTATAGAAATAAATTACTAGACTTTGATAATAATAAAGAATTATTAAAGAAGATAATGAATAATCAACAATACAGTAATAATATAGTTGAATATAAAAAATTAGAAGAAGTTACATTAAAAAATTCTTTTAAACAAGTTGACGCAGAATTATTATCTTCTTTAAATGAATGCAAAGGAGAAGTAAAATTATTACCAAGCTCAAAAAATTATGACTGATTTTGTAGTATTAAAAATGTTGATAATTTTTATTTAAATTATGGAGAAGTTATAACTTTTGGCAGGGCTAGATATTCAAACGTGAAATATTGAAATGGATATTTTTTAAGTTCAAACAACATTACCATAGCTTCAAAAGATTCATCTATTTTATTAAATAAATTTTTATATTATTTTTTAATTTCTAACAGTCAAAAATTTTATGTTGAATCATCAACATACCGAAAATTTGAAAACAAAATATTTGACAATTTTTTAATCCCCATTCCCCACATTTCAATTCAAAATAAAATTGTTGAAATTCTTGACAAACTCGAAACATACACCAGAGACATTCAATCTGGCCTTCCTCTTGAAATTGACCAACGTAAAAAACAATACGAATATTATAGAGATAAGTTGTTAGACTTCAAAGACCTTGCGGGGGGGGGGTATTAAGTAAAAATTATTTACTGCTTTTAAATGAACTTTGAAACAAAATTGTCAATATAGTTGAATATGATTTAATTAAAAACTTGTGTGAAATAAAGCGAGGAAAAGTTTACTCAAAAGAATTCATAAAATTAAATAAAGGTGAATACCCTGTTTATTCATCTCAAAGTTTAAATGATGGAATTTTAGGAAAAATTGATAAATATGATTTTGATGGTGAATATGTAACATGAACTACGGATGGAGCATATGCTGGAACAGTATTTTATAGAATTGGCAGATTTTCAATAACTAATGTGTGTGGAATATTGAGTGTTCTAAATAAATCGAAATTAAATGTGAAATATTTAAGCACTTGCTTATCTATGCAGACAAAAAAATTTGTAAACAAGGCAAGTGGAAATCCTAAACTTATGAGCAATATTATGGAAAATATTGAAATCCCTATCCCTCACATTTCAATCCAAAATAAAATTGTTGAAATCTTAGATAAACTTGAAATATATACAAAAGACATTCAATCTGGCCTTCCTCTTGAAATTGACCAACGTAAAAAACAATACGAATATTATAGAGATAAGTTGTTAGACTTCAAAGACCTTGCGGGGGGGGTATTAAGTAAAAATTATTTACTGCTTTTAAATGAACTATGAGACAAAATTGTCAATATAGTTGAGTGCTTATCTATATCAAAAATTTTTAGAGAAATAAAAACCGGAAAATTAAACGCAAATGCAGAAACTCCAAATGGAAAATATGCGTTTTGAACATGTGATGAAAGACCAAAATTAATAGATGAATATGCCTTTGATGAAATGGCAATATTAATATCAGGAAATGGAAGTAAAGTAGGTCACGTCAATATTTATAATGGGAAATTTAATGCATACCAAAGAACATATATTTTGTTAAAAATAAACCATTTTGTTCTTTGAAAATACGCTTACTTTTATTTAAAAAGTAACTTAAAAAATTATATTAATGTTTATAAATTAGATTCTGGAATTCCTTACATTACACTTCCGATGTTACAAAATTTTGTTATCCCTATCCCTCACATTTCAATCCAAAACAAAATTGTTGAAATTCTTGACAAATTGCAAGCCTATACCAAAGACATTCAAACTGGTCTTCCTCTTGAAATTGATCAACGTAAAAAACAATACGAACATTACAGGGATAAATTATTGAACTTTAAAGAAAAGAATACTAAAATTTAATTAGTAGCAATATTAAATAAGGGTGTAAACTATGGAAAAATATAACATTATTGTTGAAAACGAGAATGATACGGTTGTTTCTGAATATAAGCCTCTAGCAAATAAAGCAAAAGATTATCAAACAGAAAGTGAACTTGAAAGTCAATTCATATCAATGCTTAAAAGTCAAGGATATGAGTATTTGAATATTCATAATGAAGAAGATTTAATTAATAATTTAAGACAACAAATTGAATTGCTAAATAAAATAAATTTTTCAGATAATGAATGAAAAAAATTTTTTAATGAAAATATCGCAAATAAAAATTTTTCAATAAAAGATAAAAGTAGAATAATACAAGAGGATTATCGCCAACTTTTAACTAGAGATGATGGAAGCCATAAGAATATTATTTTAATTGATAAAGACAATATTCATAATAATAAACTTCAAGTTATAAATCAATATGAAGAAGAAACAGGCAACTATAAAAATAGATATGATGTTACTATATTGGTTAATGGCATTCCAATGGTTCATATTGAATTAAAAAGAAGAGGTGTTGCTTTAAAAGAGGCTTTTAATCAAATCAATAGGTATCAAAGAGATTCGTTTTGGGCTGGCAACGGCTTATATGAATATGTACAAGTATTTGTTATTTCAAACGGGGCAAATACCAAATATTATTCAAATACAACAAGATTACAACATGTTAATAAAAAATCAGATATGATAGATTCAAAAACTTCTAAGAGTTTTGAATTTACACATTTTTGATCTGATTCAAAAAATAACCCTATTCATGACTTAATTGATTTCACAAGTACCTTTTTTTCAAAACATACAATTTTAAATATATTGACCAAATATTGTATATTTACATCTGAAGAAATGTTGCTAGTAATGAGACCTTATCAAATTGTTGCTGTCGAAAAAATAATCAATAAAATAAATATTTCACACAATTATAAAAAATATGGAAGTATTGCAGCGGGTGGCTTTATTTGACATACTACAGGAAGTGGTAAGACTTTGACCTCTTTTAAAACTGCAAAATTAGCATCACAATTGCCTTATATAAATAAAGTAATTTTTGTTGTTGATAGAAGAGATTTAGACTATCAAACAATGAAGGAATATGATAAATTAGAAAAAGGCGCTGCAAATTCAAATCGTTCTACATTAATATTGCAAAGACAACTAGAATCTAATGACCCTAATAAGAAAATAATAATTACAACTATTCAAAAATTATCAATTTTTATAAAAAATAATAGAAATCATCCTGTTTTTGATAAAGAAGTTGTTTTAATATTTGATGAATGTCACCGCTCTCAATTTGGTGCAATGCATACAGCTGTTATTAAAAATTTTAAAAAATATTATTTATTTGGTTTTACCGGAACACCAATTTTTGCAGCTAATATCAATAAATCAAGTCCAGAAGTGATTAAAACAACCGAACAAGCTTTCGGCCAAAAATTACACACTTATACAATAATAAATGCAATAAATGATAGAAACGTTTTGCCATTTAAAATTGAATATATTAAAACAATTGATGTTGATAAATCGCTAAACGATAAAGAGGATCAAAAAGTAAAAGATATTGATCGGGAAAGTGTTTTTTTAGATCAAAGAAGAATTAAACTAGTTGTTGAATACATATTGAAACATTTCGATCAAAAAACTAGGAGAAATTCCAATATAATTTATAACCATTCAATATCTGATAATTTAGATAAAACTATTAAAAGAAACGTGAGCGGTTTTAATTCTATTATGGCGGTTTCTTCAATAGAAATGGCTAAAAAGTATTATTTAGAATTTAAAAATCAGCTTGTTCAAGATCCTAAAAACAATCTAAAAATTGCTTTAATATATTCATATGGGGTTAATACCGAAGAATCATATGGTGGTTTAATCGATGAAGAGGATAATGAAAATACATTGCAATTAAGTAAGCCAGATAGAGATTTTTTGGATGGTGCTATTAAAGATTACAATAATATGTTCAACACAAACTTTAATAGTGAAGGTGAACAATTTCAAATGTATTATAAAGATGTTTCTTTAAAACTAAAAAATAAAGATTTAGACATGCTGATTGTAGTAAACATGTTTTTAACTGGTTTTGACGCCCCAACATTAAATACATTATGGGTTGATAAGAAACTAAGAGAACACGGTTTGATTCAAGCTTTTTCAAGAACAAATAGAATTCTAAATGATAAAAAGGTATATGGAAATATTGTATGTTTTAGAAATTTAGAAAAAGAAACTGACCAAGCAATTTCAATATTTGGCGATGGAGAAGCCAGTGGAATTGTTAAAATCAAAAATTTCGTTGACTATTATTATGGCTATAATGATAGTCAGCAAGTGCATCACAATGGCTATTGCGATTATATTCAAAAATTAAATAATGAATTTCCTTTAGATAATTGAAATGTAATAAGTGAACAAAAGAATAAAGAATTTATTATATTGTTTGGTAAGGTATTAAAATTAAAAAATATTCTTGCTTCTTTTGATGAATTCATTGGCAAGGAAATCTTAAACGTTAGAGATTTTCAAAATTATTCAAGCAAATATTTGGATATAAAAGATGAATTTAAAAAGATATATAAAGAAGAAATTGCTTCAATTAATGATGATGTAATTTTTGAAACTGAATTATTAAAGACTTACGAAGTTAATATTGATTATATATTGCAAAAGGTAGAAGAGTTTAGAGGAAAGACAATTGCTGAAATTAACAATTTAAGAAATGAAATATCTTTAGCTTCATCTTCATCGCCTGAATTAAGAAGTAAAAAACAATTAATTGAAAAATTCGTTTCAACAATTAATAATAATGAACAAGATATCCCAACTAAATTTCAAGAATTTATGGAACTAGAAAAAAAGAAAGAGCTTGACAAAATTATTAGTGAAGAAAATTTAGATTTTGATAAAACCCATAAATTTATGGATGATTCGTTTGAGTTAGGAGAAATAAAAACTGCTGGTAGTGAGATTGGAGATTTATTGCCTAAAATGCCATTATTTGGTTCAAAAGGAAAAGAAAGATCTATTAAAAAGAAGGCAGTTTTAGAAAAACTTGAAAATTATTTCCAAAAATTTTATATTTAAATTCTAATGTTTTTGGTTTATAATATAGTTACGTTTTATATTGATATATAAAGGGTAGGCTAAATGCCTCCCTTTTTACTTAAAATAGATAAAAAAGGAATGAAAATGAGTGAAATAAAATTAACAGCAAAAGAAATTTACAAACAAATTTATAACCTTTCACAAATTAAAAAAATAGATCAAGCAGAAGTTGTTGAAGCTTTTAAAAATACAGTTACAAAGTTAATAACTGAAACTTATGACGAAGAAGCAGATCTTGAATTTATTTTCGATCAAGAAAATGACAATTTTGCAATTATTAATCATAATAAAGTTGTCGTTGGCGATCCAATAACAAGCGAAGAAAAAGATCGCTTAACAAGATGCATAGAAATACCATTAAGTGATGCTAAAAAAATAGATCCAAATGTAGAAATTGGAGATTCTCTTTCTCAAGAAATTAACTTTGAATATTTTAGTAAAAAAGACTATAACAAAATTCTTGCTAATTTCAGTCAAGACATTAAAAATTTAGAAAGAAAAATGACTTGTGAAAAATATGCAAGTGAAGTTGGAAATTCAACTAAGGCAAAAATTGTTTCTGTTAACAAAGGAAAAGTAAATCTTGAATTAAGAGATGGAACTTTGGCATTTATGCCTTCTAATTTTGTAAACCAAAGAATAATTTCAAAATTAAATCCAGGCGATTGAATTGATGTTGTAATTGAAGAAGTAAAAGAAGAAAACAGCAATGCTCAAATAATTGTTTCGTCAGTTGAATCAAGACTACTTCAAAAATTATTTGAAATTGAAATTCCTGAAATTTCACAAGGCTTAATTTCAATAGTTAATATTGCAAGAATTCCTGGAGAAAGAGCAAAGGTTTCTATTAAAAAATCTAATGATGCTCCTGAAACAATGGAAGAAATCGGCGCAATAATGGGGCGTGATTCTGAAAGAATTTCAACAATATCTAGAAAACTTAATGGAGAAAAAATAGATGTAGTTTTATATTCGGATGATATAAAAGAATACATTAAAAATGCATTAAGCCCAGCAAAGGTTATTGATTTAATTGAAGTTCCATCAAAAAATTCTTATCCTTCATTTAATGTTATTGTTCCAACAATTCAACATACGCTTGCTATTGGAAAGAAAGGCCAAAATGTTTCTTTAGCTTCTGAATTAGTAAAAGCAAAATTAGATATTTTAAGCCAAGAACAAGCAGACGAAAGAGGCATTGAATACAATTTTGAAAATGGCAATATTACAAAAGAAGAAATTGAATTACTTGAAAGTGGTAAAAAACTTCATCACTCATTTAAACACCCAAAAACTATTGGTAATAAAAATGCTACAAACAAATTTAATACGTTTGAAAATAGTTTTAATATTGATGAATTTGATGAAGACCTTGCCGAAATGAGAAGAAAAGCTCAACAAAATGATAATATCTTTGAAAGACAAATGTTTTCAAATAGTCTAGATGAAGATTTAGAAAGAACTTTATCAGAACTAAATGACGACAAAGAAAATAATGTTGATGAAAATGACCTTGATCCTTATTCAAAATCTTTTGATGAATTAAATGAACAAAAAAATGATGAAGAAGAGGATTACGAAAAAATTACAGCAACCAAAATGAAAGATTTTAAACGTGATGAAGATTTAAGCAGTGGATTAGAAAACATTGATTTAAGTGATTTGGATGATGAAAAATGGTAAAGCCTATACAAAGAAAGTCAATTGTTGATAATAAAATATATGATATAGATTTATTGCTTAGATTTTCTAAAGATAAAAACAATTTAATTAGCTTTGATCCTTACAAAAAGAACCCCGGAAGAGGCGCATATTGTCTAAACGATAGTGAACAAATTGAAATTCTATTTAAAAGAAGATTATTAAATAAAGCATTTAAGCAGAATATAGATATTCAAAAATACAATGAAATAAGGAAAGAGGTGGATGAATGAGTAAACAAAATATCCAAAAACGAAAATCAAACGTTAGCTCATTAAAAGAGCAATTAACTGCTGGTGAAACAAAATTACAAGATGGAGTTTTTATATTTAATGGGCCATTGACAATTTCGGAATTTTCTCTTAAAATAAATAAAAACCCTACTGAAATATTGACCTATTATTTTAAAAAAGGAATAATCAAAACAATTAACACAACATTAAGCGAAGATGAAATAGCAGAACTTTGTTTTGAATTTAATTTAGATTTTAAAAAAGAAGAAAATGTTGATGCTCAAAATTTATTTAATAAGCTTGAAATTGTTGAAGACCCAAATGATTTAGCTTCTAGACCCCCAATAGTAACAATTATGGGACATGTTGACCATGGTAAGACTACATTAATTGATAGAATAAGACATAGTAATGTTACTGAAACAGAATTCGGTGGTATTACTCAACACACCGGAGCATATCAAGTTGAATATCAAGGACGCAAAATTACATTTTTAGATACACCTGGTCATGAGGCCTTTACTGAAATGCGTTCAAGGGGAGCAAAAATTACTGATATAGTAGTCATTGTAGTTGCGGCAGATGATGGAGTTAAACCCCAAACTATAGAAGCAATAGACCATGCAAAAGCAGCCAATGTGCCAATTATTGTTTTTGTTAATAAAATGGATAAGCAAGGAGCCGATATTGAAAGAATAAAAAGCGAACTTGCTGATAACAATGTTTTATGTGAAGAATGAGGTGGAAACTACCAATTTGTTTATGGATCGGCTTTAAAAAATTCTAATATAAATGAACTACTTGAAGCAATATTTTTACAAGCTGATTTACTTGATTTAAAAGCTAATATAAATAGAGATCCTATTGGAACGATTATTGAATCTAGAATTGACAAAGGACGTGGAGTTGTTTCGACTGTTATTGTTGAAAGTGGAACATTGCTACCTCGTGATTTCATTGTAGCTGGAGGGCAATATGGCAAGATTAGAAGTTTAACTTCTATTGATGGTAAGCCTATACAAAAAGCATTGCCTGGTACTCCATGTATAATTACTGGTTTAAGCAAAAACCCTCAATCGGGTGATAAATTTGTAGCTATTAGCGATGAAAAATTTGCCAAAAAATTAGCATCTGAAAAATCATATTTAGATAAATGTAAAGAATTAAATGAAAAAAATGCATTTTCTATTCAAGATGGAATAAAAACTGTAAACGTTATTGTTAAGACAGATGTTCAAGGAACAGCAGAAGCAATTAAGCAAACATTGCAAAAAATCAGAAATGATGAAATCGCAGTTAATGTTATAAGAGCAACCTCTGGCGAAGTAACAAAAGCAGATATTTTGCTTGCTGAAACATCTAATGCAAGAATTTATTTATTCAACAATACAATAAATAACGAAATTAAAAAGGCAGCCGAATTAAAGAATATAAAAATCTTTAAACATAATATCATTTATAAAATGGTTGAGGAATTAGAAACTTTAATAACAACCTTAAAAGAACCTGTTTATGAAGAAAAACTAATTGGATCTGCAACCGTCCTACAACTATTCTTTTATTCAAAAATAGGCCAAATTGCAGGATGCATGATGCAAGAAGGCATTGTTAAGGAATTTAGTAAGGTTGAGGTATATAGACGGAATAAATTAATTTTTAAAGGACAAATTATTTCTCTAAAAAGAGGAAAAAATGATGTCAAATCTGTTGAAAAGGGTTTTGATTTTGGAACTCATGTCAAGGATTTTGATAAAATAGAAGTAGATGATGAATTAAAATTTTATGAGGATGTATTAGTCAATGAACACAATTAATCACGAAAGAAAAACACAATTACTATTAGAATTGATTGGAAATAGTTTTTATGAATTAAAAGATTTTGATGTAACAAACATTTCAATAAATGATGTTATATTATCAAATGATGGTTCTCATGCCAAGATCTATGTAACCTTATTTAAAGATCAAAAAAGATATTTAGAAAAATTAACCACAATGACACCATTTATTCGTTCGGTTGTGGCAAAGAATTGAAAATATAAAGTTCTACCAGAATTAATTTTTGAAATTGATACTGTAGAAGAACACGCAGCTAAAATCGATAAAATTCTAAATAAGATTGAAGAAGAAAAAAATAATTAATTAGAAAGCAAAGGAAAAATATGACCAATAATTTTGACGCTATTGTAATTGGCGGTGGTCATGCTGGAATAGAAGCAACTTATGCTTTGGCAAAAAGAAATTTTAAAGTCGCATTGGTAACTTTAAACATTAATAGACTTGCTATGCTTCCTTGTAACCCCTCAATTGGCGGTTCTGCAAAGGGAATAATAACACGTGAAATTGATGCCCTTGGCGGAGTTCAAGGGTTTTTTGCTGATAATGCAATGATTCAAATTAAGATGCTAAATACATCTAAAGGCCCAGCAGTTTGATCATTAAGAGCCCAAATCGATAAAGAAAAGTATTCGGAAATAATTTTAAAAGACATTGAAAAACAAAAAAATATTACATTGATTCAAGATGAAGCAAGCGATTTAATTGTTGAAGATGGAACTTGTGTTGGAATTGAAACACTTGAACATGGTAAACTATATTCAAAAGTTGTTATTATGACAACTGGTGTTTATATGAATTCAAGAATTTTGCGCGGTGAAAATATAAAATATGATGGACCCGATGGAGAAAAGACAAGTTCAACACTTTCGAAAAATTTAAAAAAATATGGTTTTGAAATAATAAGATTAAAAACTGGAACACCTTGCAGAATTTATACAGATTCAATAGATTTTTCAAAAGTTGAAAAAGAAGTTTTAGAAAAAAATGAACTTTGTTTTTCAAGCCGTAGTAATAAAAAACTAGATGAACAAACTTGCTGTTATTTAACACACACAACCTTAAAGACAAAAGAAATAATCTTAAAAAACTTAAAACGTAGTTCATTATATTCTGGAATCATAATTGGAATTGGTCCACGTTATTGTCCAAGTGTTGAAGATAAAATTGTTAGATTTCAAGAAAAAGATACACATCATATTTTCTTTGAACCAGAAACAGCACGTGGTGACATCATGTACATTAATGGGTTGTCTACATCAATGCCTGAAGATGTTCAAGATGAAATGATTGCATCTATTCCAGGTCTTGAACATGCAAGAGTTCAAAAATATGGTTATGCAATTGAATATGATGCAATTAACCCTTTGAATTTATACAAATCTCTTGAAAGCAAAATTTTAAAAAATTTCTTTTCAGCAGGTCAACCAAATGGAACGAGTGGTTATGAAGAAGCAGCAGCTCAAGGATTAATAGCAGGAATTAACGCTGCTAATAAACTTGATAATTTAGAACCATTAATCATAAAAAGAAATGACGGTTATATTGGCGTTTTAATTGATGACATTGTAACTAAAGGCACAAACGAACCTTATAGAATGCTAACAAGTAGAGCGGAATTTAGACTTCTTTTGAGAAACGATAACGTTGATGAACGTTTGTATAAGTATGCATATGACAACAAAATGATAAGCAAAGAAGAACATGATAGGATTGAAGAAAAATATAAAATTATTGCTGAAACAGTAGAAAAATTAAAAAATGAATATGTTTCTTCTAAAAGTGATGTTGGTCAAAAGTACAATGTAACAAATGGTATGTCATATTTAAAATTACTTTCAAATCCCGAAGTAGATCCAGTTGATATTTTAGGTTCAAATTTTCCATATATTGATGAAATAACTATTCAAGTTCGTTTGTATGGATATTTAAAGAAACAAGAATCAGCAGCGGATAAAATGCTTAGATTGGAACAATTAAAATTACCAAAAGACATTGATTATTGAAGTGTTGATAATTTAGCAACAGAGGCAAGACAAAAATTAGATAAAATAAGACCTGAAACAATTGGCCAAGCAGCAAGAATAAGTGGAATAAATCCTGCTGATATTCAAATGCTAATATTTTATTTAAACAATAAGCGTTAGTAATGAAATTAAATATTGTAGCAGTAGGTTCTCTAAGCAAGGAATATAAAACTATCTATGATCAATATCTTAAAAAAATTAGTTTTTTTTGTTCAATAAATTTGATTGAAATAAAAGAACAAGTTAATAAAAATATTGATTTAAAAATAGCCGAAGAAACAAAATTAATCCTAGAAAAAATTCCTAAAAACTCCAAAGTTTATTATTTATCATTAAGAGGCAAGAAACTTGATAGCAATGAATTTTCGGATTTACTTATTGAAGATAATATTACTTTTGTAATAGGCGGTAGCAATGGAGTTGATGAAACATATTTTAAAAATAAAATATGTTTTTCAGATTTGACATTTCCTCATCAATTATTTAGAATAATGTTAATTGAACAAATTTATCGAGGATTTAGTATAAAAAACAACATAAAATATCACAAATAAAATAGGCTTTTATTTTAAAAAACAAGTCTATTTTTTTATTTCTTATTTTTTTATTTAAAAGGAATAAAACATTTATAATTTAAATGTAACCATGTTAAATTTAAAAAATAAATTCTTGAAAGGAGTTTACATGGCAAAAAATACATGAGAAATTGCCAAACAGGCAATTGAAGAACACGATAATATTTTTATATTTCATCATATTAGACCTGACGGAGATTGTTTAGGCTCTCAATTTGGTTTGAGAGAATTAATAAAAGAAAATTATCCTGAAAAAAACGTTTTTGTTTTAGGGGATAACGGAGGAATCTTTCCATTTTTAGAATGAGATTTTGATAATTTTGAAAATATTGATAAAAAATATCTTAAGAATTCTTTAGGAGTAGTAGTTGATGCAAACTGCTCAAATAGAATTCAATTTGCTAATTATATTTTAGATGGTAATTTTACCCATATGTTAAGAATAGATCACCATCCAGTTGATCCAGATATTAATTATGACTATACTTGGGAAGACGCAACATATGCAGCAGCTGCTGAACAAGTTGGATATATCGCAATGATGGCAAAATGAAGAGTTACAACAAAAGCTGCTAAATACGTTTATTTAGGCATAAACACAGACTCTAATCGTTTTCAATATGACTACGTTCAAAAAAGAACATTTGATGTAGTAAGTTATCTTCATGAAGGCAATGATTTTAAAGTTTGAGACATTAACTTCCCTCTTTCAATTCGTGAAGAAAAGAAAGTTAGATTCAATGCCTATGTTCTTTTACATTACAAAAATGAAGGCAAAGTACTTTGATTCTATGCAAACAAGAAGATTCAAAGAAAATTTGGTTTAAATGAAAAGGAAGCAAATGATGTGGGAATTTTAGCAAATATTGGTGATGCTAAAATTTGAGTATTATTCATTGATGAACCAAATGGTAAAATTAGAGCAAGAGTAAGAAGCAATGGAATATGAATAAATCATATTTGTGCAAAACCTGAATATTACCCTGGCGGTGGTCACGAAGTTGCTTCAGGAGCAACTTGCGCTAATAAAAAATCTATGAAACATTTAATAGAAGACTTAAAGGCAGAGGTATTAAAATATGAATAAAATAAGTGCAGAAAAATTAGCAATTTTCAAGAAAATTGAAGAAAGAATTAAAGCACACAAAAATATAGTTATATATCATCATATTAGACCCGACGGAGATTGTTTGGGTTCTCAATTTGGAATGAAGAATTTAATTAAGGTAAATTTCCCTGATAAAACAGTGTATACAATTGGTGATTCCAAAGGCATTTATTCATTTTTAGAATTTAAAATGGATAAATTACCACTAGAAAAGTTAGATGATTCATTAGCAATTATTGTTGATGCTAACTTTAAAGAACGTTTAGAATGTAGAGAATATTTAGACAATAATTGTTTCAATGAAGTAATAAGAATCGACCACCATCCAAATGATGACGATTTGGATGCTTCATTAAGATGGGTTGAACCAGAAGCACCAGCTGCTGCTCAACAAGTAACTGAAATAGCATACGAATTGGGTTGAAAATTAAACAAAGAAGCTGCAACTTATTTATATTTGGGTATATATACTGATTCAGTTAAATTATCAACCAATACAACAACAGCAAAGACAATGTTGTTAGTAAGCTGATTGTGAGACAATGGTAGCCAAAAAGACTTAATTCATACAGAACTTTCTAAGCGTACATTGTTTGATATTAATATAAATACATATATATCTCAAAACATGAAAATAGCAAACGACGTCGTTTCATTTTACTTCCCATTGTCTGAACAAATTAAATTAGGAATTAAAGATCCATTAAAAGCAAATAGACCTTTTGTTCTTGGCTCAATCGACAATACAAAGGCATGAGTATTCTTTACAGAAGAAAAACCCGGCCAAATTCGTTGTGAATTTAGATCAAACGGTTGCAATGTAAGAAATGTAGCAATTAAATGAGGTGGGGGCGGACACATACGTGCATCAGTTGCTCAAATTTCTGATCCTAATTTAATTCCATTGATTATTAAAGATTTAGAACAAGAAACAAAAAACCTTGCTGATTATGAATAAAAAATAGAAATAATTTGTTAAAAAAGATGATTCTGTAAAATAAGAATCATCTTTTTTAAAATCTACCCTGAACGAAAACAAGGCTATGAGGATTTATCTAAACTAATTGAAGAGATAAATAATGGATTAAATTCTTTAGATATGAACGATATAAAGAATTTAGATTGAGTAAATGCAAAAAACTCAGAATTAAATAGAAAACATAATCATTATTTAAAAGATACAACCTTCTTACAGAAGAAAAAAAATAAAAGTTAAAAACCAAGATTTGACAATACAACAAATCTTGGTTTTTAACTAGAATTAAATGTTAGTTATGAATAAAATTATCTAATATATAATTATCAACTTTCTTGTTTATTGATTTAATAAAAGAAAAATAAGTTTTGTATTTCTTAAAATCTCCCTTTCAAACAAGCTTTTTATTTAATGAATTTGCTAAATCAATTGCTAAATAGACATCAAAGATTCCAAATTCATTATGGCAGTCAATAATCATTTTTTCAATTAATGAATTTATTTCGTGGTCTGAGATATCAATATTATCTCTTTTATATGAGCTTAATGCTTTAGTAAATAAATATCCGAAGTATATGTTTCTACTTTGTTGATATTGTTTAAATTTTTCAATAAATTGCTTATGAATTTCATTTTCTTCAGGGCTTAGAGAAGCATTTGCAAAGAGCTTATCTGTATCAATTGCATTTTTTATATATACATTTTCTTTTTTTAATATTAATATCATTTTAATTACAATTAAAATGAATATAGCTAAGAAGATTGCACCAAAAACATAACAAACAATACTTGATTTTTTAGATATAGTTCCCATAATGCCATTTGCTGCTAAAAATAGCAAGATAGCAATAACGAGAAAGAGAGCAACGGTTAGAAAACCAATAATGTTTAATATAACATTTTTTATTTTCATTTTCTTTTCTTTTGATGTCATTATTTAGCCTCCTTATAAGTTATTAGTTGAGGATTTTTTAAATATCCCCTTCCAGCTTTAGCGATATTATGGCCATTTAATCTTGTTGCATCGGCGCTAAAATTTACTCAAATTTTTAGCAGTGCTGCACCGATGCCGTATGTGTCAACAGGAGTCTCTTCGGCTTCAAATTCAGCAATTCTTTGAGCGTCAAATCCGCTTGAAACAGTTATTTTTACATGCTTGCCGTTATTATTATCTAATGCTTCTCTTAGCCTTTTTACTTGATTTGGTGTAACGCCAAATTCTGCTTCGCCTTCTTTGAACATTTTATCGATAAGCGCTTTCGATGTGTCTATTCTTACGCTTTTTAAGTCTTTGCCAAAAGTCTTTAAACATTTTAATGAATCGCTTATAACATCGTTGTGAAAATCAACTAGGGCAACTAGATCATCATTTGGAAAAACATTTTTATATGATTTGCAAGCAGCTACAATATCACCGTCAAACATTTGAATTAATGCATGAGGCATGCTTCCAAAAGTATGCTTTGGATCAAAATTTGAGCTTAGAAAAGTCGAGTGATTTTCTATACCACCTATTCTTATTGCATATGAGTCGTTTGGTTGATTTATATAATGATCTGCCCTATCTGCCATGCTTACGATCTTTTTGCCATTTGCTGCTTTTATTGCTCAATATGCATTGGTTGCTATTGATGATTGCCTTGCTAAAATGCCATCAATGATTCCTTCTCATATACCAAATTCATAATAAGGGCCTTCAAGTTCTAAAACTACTTCTCTATTGTGAATTATACTGCCTTCTGGCATGTATCTTATGGTGTATTTAGAAATATCAGTGTTTTGTTTTAAAATATCAATTGCTTCATTTATTCCACATAATTTGACATCATTATGTCTTTGAAAGAATTGTAGAGTAATGTTTTGATCTTTTTTGAACTTTTTTGATATTTTTTGAGTTTTGTAAAAATAAATTGAAATGTAATCTTTCAAATTGATTTTTTTCATTATTCTCCTTTTTATAATAATTTAATAAATTATTATTAGCCTCTTATTAAAATTTTAAACAAAATTAATTAATAAAATCATATAAAGTTATAAAATAATAAATCATTGTTAAAATATCTTTTTTAAAGACATGTTTTATAATAAAGGAGAATAAGTATGGCAAAAAACCAAGATAAAAAAATGCTATCTCCAGAAGAAAAAGAAATAGAAAATATAAAGAAAATATCAAAAAATGGTTGACATTTTAGTTATTGATCATTATTTTTTATTTTAGGAGTTATAGCTATTTTAATATGAGCAGTTGAATCTAAAAGTTCATCTTCAATGGTGAAATATCCATTATCTATAATATTTATAATTCTTTGCATAGCAATGATAGTTGGAATGTATACAATAAATGTAATGGGTTATAAACTAGCAATCAAATTAAACAATGAATCATTAAGAAAATGCTATTTGATTTCGCTAATTCCATTATTATTTTTTGTAGCATTGGTAGCAAGCTTTGTATCTTCGATTAAGCTAAAAGAAATTTATATAGATAAAAAAAGCCAATTTCAAAACGTTGCTATAGCAGGATAGAAAAAAACCTTGAATTAATTTTCAAGGTTTTTTTGTTTAATTTCTTTTGATATTTTGTTTGCATTTCTTTGGCGATGTGTAAATAGAATTATATAAAACACTAATGTAGGAATGGCAATGCTTATAAAGATTATAAAAAAGCAAGATAAGGCTATGTAACCATTTTGATTTCATAGGATGAAATAATTATCCAATGAAGTTATAGCATAAACACTTAATGTTGGAATAAACGCTATTGCAACTTGCGAAATTAAGGTGTGGCGTTTAGTTATTAATTGTGGCTTTTTCATCAATAGTATTGACGTTGTTAATATGTATGTAATTAAAATATAACCAACAATTACAAGTATTATAGGTAAAGTAATTTTCATAGTTAAAATTTTACTCCATTAAAAAATAAGAGCATTTAAAAAGCACATGTTTTAAACATGGCTTTTTAAAATTAGTTATT